>NZ_PVBK01000004.1:0-374134 GCF_002968535.1 Neorhizobium sp. T7_12
TCCCTAACCCTCCCCACAAGGGGGAGGGTTAGGGACGCCGCACCGTCTCACGTCCCACATGCGATCGTCCGGCCGTCAAAACGGGGAAGCGGTGGTGGCAGCCGGATAAGGAGATCCCTTCCCTCCCCTCCATAAGGAGAAAAACTCACGCTTTCCCGTTGCGCTCCTCGAAGGCTTTTCGCGCCGCGTCGATATCAGCGTGGTGGGTCGCTGCCCATTCCCAGACCGCGCAGAAGGCGGCGCTGAGGCTTCGGCCGAGTTCGGTGAGGTTGTATTCGACTTTCGGGGGGATGACCGGATAGACCTTGCGCGACACGAAACCGTCGCGTTCCATCTGCCGCAGCGTCTGGGTCAGCATTTTCTGGCTGATGCCGCCGGTCAGCTTGCCGATCTGGGTGAAGCGCAGCGTGCCGTGTTCTTCCAGTACCTCGAGGATCAGCATGGTCCACTTGTCGGCCACCTGGCCGATGATGCCGCGCACCAGTTCTTCCAATACCGGGTCGATCTCGTCGGGGATTTTACGACCTGAGGGAGACCGCATCGACGGGCGAATTCCTTGATCCACAGTCACTCTCCTTTTGGTGCGTATAAATCTTTTGGGTGCCTTCTTCCGATAAGAGATTGATAGCCGTATTTTCCGGCCACGCAAAACGGAAAGGCGACGACCATGAAAATGAACGGCAATACGATCCTCATCACCGGCGGCAATTCGGGCATCGGCCGGGCTCTCGCCGAGGCGTTCCATGCGCTCGGCAACCAGGTGATCATCACCGGCCGGCGCCAGGCAACACTCGACGCGGTGACCGCCGCCAATCCCGGCATGAAAGGCATGGTGCTCGATCTTGCCGATGCCGACGCAATCAAGTCATCCTCGGCCGAGCTCGCGGCCGCCTATCCGTCGCTGAACGCCGTCATCAACAATGCCGGCATCATGGTGCCGGAACATATCGGCGCCGGCTCGGATTACCTCGCGACCGCCGAAGAGACGATCACCGCCAACCTGCTCGGCCCGATCCGGCTGATCGCGGCGCTGCTGCCGCAGTTGAGCACCCGGAAAGATGCTGCGATCCTGACCGTATCCTCGGGCCTTGCCTTCGTGCCGATGGCGCTGACGCCGACCTATTCCGCCACCAAGGCCGCCATGCATTCTTATTCGATGGCAATCCGCGAGCAGCTCAAGGACGCGGGGCCGCAAGTGATCGAAATCGTGCCGCCCTATGTGCAGACATCGCTGATGGGCGAACGCCAGGCGAGCGACCCGAACGCCATGCCGCTTGCCGATTTCATCTCGGAGGTCATGGATATCCTGACGCGGCAGCCGGACGTCAGGGAAGTGGTCGTCGAACGCTGCAAGCCGCTGCGTCATGCGGTCGAGAACGGCAATTTCGACGCGATGTTCAACGGCATCAATTCGATGAGCCACTGATATCGACGCGTCAACGCTCGGTCTGGCGAGGAATGGATTTAAGCAGGCACGTATGTCAGCCTGATCACCTCCTCGCCAACGCGATCGGTGGCAACAAGGCGGAGCGGTGGCCGCGGGCCGGCGAAGAACGGCTTGCCGCGGCCAAGTACGACGGGGTGGAGGTAGAGCCGGTACTCGTCGATAAGACCAAGGTCGGTCAGGCTTCCCGCGAGGTCCGGTCCGGACACCGAAATCTCCCCAGCGAGCCGAGCCTTCAGGTCACGGATCGCCGCCTCGACGTCACCTTCGACGAGGGTGGTGTTGGGGCCGACGGACTTCAACGAGCGCGACACGACCCACTTCGGCAGGCGCCGCCAGGCCGCGGCGAACTCGTGGCGCTCGGCATCCCACTCGGAGCGGTCTTCGTCCCAATAGCGCATGGTCTCGTACATGCGGCGACCATACACACTGCCCGTCAGATCACGTACGTGCTCTATCCAGTGACGAAAGAGCACGGGGCCTGTCTCCATTTTTTCGTGGTCGACATAACCGTCGAGGGACAGGTTCATTCCAAAGATGAGCTTCGCCATGTCGCAAAATCTCCACTGCAGGGTATTCAGGCCGCCTCGATCAGCAGTGCCGTCAGTTCGTCCGGCATGTCGATCGGGATGTCATGGCCGCAGGCAAGCTCCCGCACGGTCCAGCCGGGGGCGCCGCGGTATTTCTCCGACATCTGGCCGAACGGCCCGTCCCAGCCGGTCGCGACGATGAAGGTCTTTTTCGGGACGCGCTCGTAGGCGCCGGTGACTTTCAGCTTCTGCCGCAACGTGCCGGAAGGCTGAGGCGTCGCCTTGGGTGCGGCCCATAGCTCGTCCTCTTCGCGCATATGACCGCCTGGTCCTTCCGGCACAGGGATCATCGGCGCGGAATAGTCTCCCTCCGGATCGTAGTCCGTGAAACTCATGCCGTCCTCGGGAATGAAGGCCTCGACATAAACGATCGAGCGGATGCGCTCGGGTATGCGCTCGACAACGCCGGTGGCAACGATGCCGCCATAGGAATGGCCGACCAGCACGAGATCCGTCAGGTCCTTGTAGACCGCCTCGTTGACGATGTCGTCGATATGGGTATCGAGGTCGACGGACGGGCCTGCCAGGTGCTTGCGTTCGCAAAGCCCGGTCAGCGTCGGCGCATAAGCGCGGTGGCCTCCGGCATGCAGGCGGTTCAGCACCCTCTCCCAGGACCAGCCGCCGGTCCAGGCTCCGTGAACGATCAGGAATGTCAGTTTTCGATCCGCCATGGGTCTTCCTCTCAAACCAGTTGCGATTTGCAATTGGCTGAAGCTTACCAATCCAATTTCATTTTGCAACTGGTTTTTATCGAGACATAAAAAGGGAAGGCCCTCACCCTTTGGCGACATGCGGGCATCTCTTTCAACGCCTCGCATGCCCTTCAGGATGAGGGCCAACACCCGCCAAAACAGACTGTGCCGCTTACTTCTTCGCGGAAGTCAGCGCGAAGAATGCTCCCTGCGGATCGAGCGCCTGGACGATCCAGGAGCCGCCGGGGACTTCCATCGGGCCGTGGACGACCTTGCCGCCGCCTGCCGTCAACCGGGCGATGGCGGCGTCGATCGAGTCGACGATGAAATAGTAGAACCAGCAGGCCATCGGCACTTCCGCCGGCTTGGTCATCATGCCGCCGATCTGACGGCCGTTATGGGAGAAGATGTGGTAGACGCCCATCGGCCCCATGTCGAAGTCCTGGTCGAGCGTCCAGCCGAACATCTTGCCGTAGAAGTCCATGGCTTCCTTGCCGTTGCCGGCATAAAGTTCCCGCCAGCCGACATTGCCGACGGCGTCCGCGGCGAGTTCCTGCGGCGGATTCTCCATCGGCAACGGCGTCATGATGCAGATGACAGCACCATGCGGATCGGCAACCACCGCGAAGCGGCCGATGCCCGGAATGTCCTCCGGCTCGCGCTGCACGCGTCCGCCATTGGCGACATAGTCCTTGGCCATCTGGTCGACGTCGTCGACTGCGACATAACCCGTCCAGTTCGGCGGGATCTTGCCTTCGAGTTCCGGCGGAAAGTTCATCATACCGCCGATGCCGGGGCAATTGTCGCCCTCGCCCATCTCGAACAGGTAATAGGCGGGCATGTCGGGCATGCTCATTTCCTTGACTTTCCAGCCGACCACCGACGAATAGAATTTTCCACCGGCATCGGTATCGGGCGTCATCAGCTCGACCCAGATGAATTTGCCATGGGTCTCCGATCTGGTCCCAGTAACAGTCTGCAACATGGTCGTCTCCTCTCCGAATGACTGCGCCGTTCGACGCGTTGGCCGTTCGACGCGTTGATTGAGCACCCGTAAGGCTCAGCGCTTGCGGGCGTAATGTGCTTCCATGAACTGCTGCCAGGTGCCGTCCGGCTGTTTGGCGCTGGAATTGAATGTCCGGTGATCGTCGTCGGTGAAGATGATCTGCTCGCGGTAATCGCCGGTCTTGCCGGGATTGGCGAAATCCGGGCCGGTCGTGTAGAGATTAAGCGTCGATCCGTCGTCCGACACCTCCCCCTCGTAGACCCAAAGATGGTTCATCATCGTGCCGAGCCAGGTGCCGACATATTTGCCCTTGGCCGGATCGTAGCCGAGGGTGAGCATGGTGGTGGCGGGCCCACCGCCTCCCGGCATCTCGCCGCTGCCTTCGGCAACGAACCAGATGCCGTTCAGCGACCGGCAGACCTCGACCCATTTTTCGTCATGGCCCATGCTGGTGGACGTCACCTCCCAGAGGCCGACCATCCTTTCCAGAAAGCCGTGTTCGGCCTGGGGTTTGGGCATTTCCATCGCGCTCATCTTTTCCTCCTCCTCTTTTCGAAGCTCCAGAATGAACCCGTTCAATGGCAGCAGGATGAAGCCGTCTCTTGTGGTTTCTGTTCGTATTCGTCGTGACGCTTGACGAAGTTCATCGTCGAGTCCTCGTTGCGACCAAGCGGCGCCCGGTCGAGGATCATCAGCGTGCCGATCAGCTCTTCGCCGCCTCGGGCATAGCTGGAATAGGTATGAAAGACCTCGCCCGCCTCGTTCCTGTAGAAGGCTGAAAGGCCCGGCAGTTCATCATGCGCCTCGGACGGCGGCACTTCACGGAAGTTATAATACACCTTCTCCTTGGCAAGGTCTTCCTTGGAAAAGGAGACGTGATAGTCGAAATTGAAATCGCTGCCGAAGGACGAGACCCAGGGAAACTTCCAGCCCATGCGCTTCTTGTAGGCCTCGATCTTGTCGAGCGGCGCGCGGGCGACTGCGATGAAGGTGACGTCGTGGTTGTTGAGATGCGGCAGCGTGCCGTCGATATGGTCCGACAGGAAAGAGCAGCCGGGGCAGCCGGCATCCCATTCCGGACCGAGCATGAAGTGGTAGACGATCAACTGGCTGCGGCCCTCGAAAAGATCGGCGAGAGACTTTCTGCCCTTCGGCGTGTCGAACACATAATCTTTGTCGACCTTGACCCAGGGCATGGCCAGGCGCTCGGCGCGCACCTTGTCGCGCAGCTTCGTCTCTTCCTTCTCGAGCGCCAGAAGTCTGCGGCTGGCTTCCAGCCATTCCTCGCGGCTGACGACAGGATTTTTCGGGGACATGGTGACATCCATGACAGGTCTCCTCCTACACTTGACAGAATAAGTTGATATCAACATACTCTTTGCATGCTGTCAAACACCCCGACCATAGAAGTGATTCCCTTTTCGACGACGCTGCTGGTACGCGACACGTGCCTCTGCCTGCATGTACAGCGGGCGGCGCGGGCGCTGGCCCGACGTTTCGACAATGCGATGAAGCCGATCGGGCTCACCAACGGGCAGTTTTCGCTGATGATGTCGCTGAACCGGCCGCAGCCGGCGCCGATGGGCCAGGTCGCCAGCCTGCTCGCGATGGACCGCACGACGCTGACGGCGGCACTGAAAGTGCTGGAACGGCGCGGTCTGGTCGAAACCACCGTCGATCCGAAGGACCGGCGCGGCCGGCTCCTGCGCCTGACGGACGACGGAATGACGATGCTTTCCGCCGCTCTGCCGATCTGGATAAGGGTGCATGCGGAGGTCGATGCCGAGCTTGGTGAGGGCGGCCCGGAAGAACTGCGGGCGACGCTGGGCGTGATCAGGTAAGGCGGCGGCTTGACCGGAGATGGGTGCCGGAGAGATAACGAAAAACCGCCGACCTCGAATTCCGAGAACCCATGTCCCTTTCGACCTCACGCCAGATGGCTCTAGACATTGCGGATCGGCTGACGTCGGTCGAGCCTGCCACGGTGACCCGCTATTTTGCCGGCGCCGCGATACGCGTCGGCGGCGCACAGATCGGCTTCGTGATGAAGAATTCGCTGTATTTTCGCGTGGACGATGAAAGCAGGCCGCAGTTCGAAGCGCTGGACTCGCGCCCCTTTTCCTACAAGACATCCGCCCGGAATGTCCTTGTCGCGAGCTACTACGAGGTGCCTGCCGATGTGCTCGACGATGACGACCGGCTCAACGATTGGGCAACGGCCGCCTATCGCGCGGCACGGTCGTCGCCGGACAGCAAACAAAAGAAAGCGGCCGGAGCCGCTTCCTGAAAGAGGCCTGCCTCAGGCGACCGTGACCGGCACTTCGGTCGAGGTGCGCATCGCGTGGCTATAGGGGCAGACGATGTGGGCCTTGGCGGCGAGGTCTTCGGCCACCGACCGTTCGACGCCCGGGATGCTGACCAGAAGCGATACTTCGATGCCGAAACCGCCGCCGTCTTCGCGCGGGCCGATGCCGACAGTCGCCGTCACCTTGGCGTCGTCCGGGATCTTTACCTTTTCCTTGCCGGCTACGAATTTCAGCGCACCGAGGAAGCAGGCGGAATAACCGGTGGCAAAGAGCTGTTCCGGATTGGTGCCGCGGGCACCGTCGCCGCCGAGCTCCTTCGGAACCGTCAGCGTGACGTCGAGGACGCCGTCTTCCGAGGCGCCATGGCCGGCGCGGCCGCCGGTGGCGGAAGCCTTGGTGGTGTAGAGAATGGGCATGGGTCTAACTCCCTTGGTTCTAGTCCTGGGTGATAAATATTGTCCGCAATTCAATTGCGCACAATCTAATTACGCGCATTGCATTTTCCCGTCAAGCCTGCGAAAATGCGTTTGCTCGAAAAAGATAGAGCACAGGCACGTGAAGACAGGACCGTCCATGCAGAAAAAACCGCGCGACCCGGATAATTTCGGGATCGAGCTCGACGCGCAGCTGTGCTTTGCGATCTACGGCGCGGCGCATGCCTTCACGCGCACCTACAAGCCGCTGCTCGAGCCGCTCGGCCTCACCTATCCGCAATACCTGGTGATGATCGCGCTGTGGGAGGAGGACGACCAGCCGGTGAAGGCGATCGGCGACCGGCTGGGGCTCGATTCCGGCACGCTCTCCCCTCTCCTCAAGCGGCTGGAGCAATCCGGCCTCGTCGCCCGCAAGCGCGACCGCGATGACGAGCGGCAGGTGAGGATCTCGCTGACGAAAAAGGGAGCGGAGCTGAAAACCCAGGCGGCGGGCGTCGCCGGTGCGATCGGCAAGGCCGTCGGCTGCAGCTTCGAAGAGGCGGTGGCGCTGCGCGACGAACTGATCGCGCTGAAGCAGAGGCTGACCAATACGGGAAGCGAGAAAGACCCACTGCCCTCTGTTTGACAGACCTTCCACGACCGGCCGAGGCCGGTCTTCAGCAGATCGCAACGAAGCCGTCGGGCTCACGGCTTGTGGGCTTCGGGTTCGTCCGTATGGCGGCCCGAATATTGCTCGTCCAGGTCCCGGATCACGCCGTCGCCATCGACCGGATCCACCTTGCGGAGGATGACGTCGATCTTCGCCTCCAGCCGGTCGGACCCTTCCTTCGATTGCGGCGAGCCCAAAAACAGGAAGAAGGCCAGGCCCCCGACCTGCCAGAGCAGCTGCAGGAATTCCGACTGCCAGTTTTCAAAAGTGTCGCGCAACATTTCCGTCAGATAGGGGGAAAATTCGACCGGCTGTCCGTGTTCGGCCTGTTCCTGCACGAAGGCAAACCAGCCGAACAGCCAATGCCCGACAAGACTGAAAACGAAAAATGCCAAGGTTATCCAGGCGTAGCTATACGCCCGCCATAGTGAATGCTGCTGCATGGCTTCCTCCAGAACGCCCCGCGCAAAGTAACGACAAAGTTCCGAGGTGGTTCCCGCAGAGATCAGGTTCGACTTAGGTGATCTGAGACGATCCGGTCGATCCAGCGGCGGTGCTGTTCCTTGACCAGCGGGTTCGTTCCGGGTTCGCCGGCAACCGTGATCAGCGCTTTCCAAAGACACCAGCCGCGCGCCCTTTCCCAGGTCTCCGCGTCGAGCCCCACCCGGTTGCGGAAAGCGCGGGCAGCCGGTTCGTCGAACAGAGTCCAGGCGATGACGAGGTCGCAGGCCGGGTCGCCGGTGCCGGAACTGCCGAAATCGATCACCGCGGCAAGCCGTCCGCCGCGCACCAGGAGATTGCCCTCGGCGACGTCGCCATGCACCCAGACCGGCCTGTTCTTCCAGGTCGAGGCGAGCGCCCGTTCCCATATTTCGGTGATCAGCGGCACATCGATTTCGCCCGAGAGAATGTCGATCGAGCGGCGCGTCTCCGCGTCATAGACTTCCAACGATCCGCCGCGGAAAAAGTTATGGGTGCCGGCCGGCGGGCCGTCGGATGCGTCGATCTTCCAGAGCGCCAAGAGGAAAACCGCGACGTCCTCTGCAAAAACGGTGAGGTCGGCGATCGTCTGGAGGCTGGATCGGTCACCCGCTATCCAGGCATAGACCGACCAGGGCCAGGGATAACCTCCGCCCGGTTTTCCGAGCCCGAGGGGCACGGGAATGGGAAGTGGCAATCGGGGGCCAAGCGCCGGCAGGTAGCGATGCTCCTTCTCCACCTGCGCGACGTAACGCTCGGCGCTGGGCAGGCGCACCAGCATGCTGTCGCCGAGGTGGAAGGTGCGGTTGTCCCAGCCGCCGTTCGCGACCGGCCGCACGTCCAAGCCCGCCCATTCCGGGAATTGTTCGGCGATCAGCCCCCTGACGAGAGGGACATCGATTTCAACCATGTAAATCTCCCGGCACGGCGGATCAGGCCGGGTTGATAGCAGCCCTCTGTGACAGAAAGGCCTACTGCCACACCACGATGCGCGCTTTTTCCGGCACGCGGTCGTAGAGGTCGATGATATCCTGGTTCATCAGCCGCACGCAGCCCGACGACGCGGCGGTGCCGATCGAATTCCATTCCGGCGAACCGTGCAGGCGGTAGAGCGTGTCCTTGCCGTTCTGGAAGATGTAGAGCGCACGGGCGCCGAGGGGGTTCAGAAGGCCGGGCGGCATGCCGCCGTTCTTTGCCGAATACTTGGTCAGTTCCGGCTGGCGCGCGACCATCTCGTCCGGCGGTGTCCATTTCGGCCATCTCTGCCGCCACTGGATGACGCCCTCGCCCTGCCAGGCAAAACCCTCGCGGCCGATGCCGACGCCGTAGCGCATGGCAGTGCCGCCCGGCTCGATGAGGTAGAGGAAGCGGGAGGCCGTGTCGACCACCACCGTGCCCGGGCGTTCGCCGGTCGGATCGACGACCTGCTGGCGATAATAGCGCGGGTTGACCTGGCGATAGGGGATTGCCGGGATGACGAAACCGCCGTCGACCACGGTGCCGTACATGACATCCAGTTCCGACGAGGGGCCTTCAATAGGCTCCGGACGAAAGGCAACCGTCGTCGCCAGCGGGCGCGGCACGGACGAGGCGCAGCCGGCAAGCGTGGAGGCGGCGCCCGCGCCGAGGAGAGACAAAAAACTCCGGCGGGAAAAGGAAGGGTTCAGGATCATCTGAGGCAGGACCGCTCGATAGTAAAACGCAGGGAACAGCAAAATCGCTCTTTAACGGCAGGGCGGTCGAAAGGTTCCGACTCGCTCCTTGAGCTGGAGGATAGGTCTGCGGTCCTTAATCAACTATTCACGAGACCTACACGGCAGTTCAATCCCCTGAGATGACGAATAAAAAAGAGCGGCAACGCCGCTCTTTCCGTTCGTTGAAGAGAATGTTTCCGTGGTCAGATGACCACGATCGCCGTGCCCGAAGGAACGCGGTCGAAGAGGTCGATGACATCCTGGTTGAGCATGCGCACGCAGCCGGACGAGGTCTGCTTGCCGACGGACTGCCAGTCCGGCGTGCCGTGCACGCGGTAGAGCGTGTCCTGGCCATCCTTGAAGATATAGAGCGCGCGGGCCCCGAGCGGATTGTTGAGGCCCGGATTGGCACCTCCCTCGGCGGCCGAAAATTTACGCAGGTCCGGCTGGCGGGCGACCATCTCGTCCGGCGGCGTCCAGCGCGGCCATTCCGCCTTGCGCTGGATCACGCCGCGGCCCTGCCACGAGAAACCGGCCTTGCCGAGGCCGACGCCGTAGCGGATCGCCTTGCCGCCCGGCTGCACGAGATAGAGGTAACGTTCCCTGGTATCGACGACGATCGTGCCCGGCGCTTCGTTGGTGCGGTAATCGACGTCCTGGCGCAGATATCGGGCATCGATGCGCGAATAGGGGATGGCCGGAAGCGTGTGGCCGTCGTCGCGGATGACCCCGTACATGGCCCGGTGGACCGGATTGGAAACCGGCAGTCCATAGGTCTGGTGGAAAGTCGACGGATAGAGCTGGCGCTTGTGCGGAATGGCGCCCGGCATCGGAGGCGGCTGGTTCGACGGCGGATCGGCATAGGGCGCGACGTTGAAGACCGGCGCCGTCTGCTGCACGAAGACGTCCGGGTTCATGCGACTGGTATCGGTGACCAAGGGAATCTGGCAGCCACTGAGCGCCACGGACGCGGCAAGCATGACGGAAAGGCCAAGGGGTCGGAGGAAAGGTCGAAAGGAGAATGGCATGGGAACCCGCTTCCAGCAGATGAAGTCCCGCCGACAATGGCAGATGCGGCTGGCGCGAAGCTGGTGGAACCGTTCACGCGTGCCAGCCAGCACCGGCATGGGCCACCAATGCAGGACGGCGTGCCATGCGGGCATCGAAATCGCGGGCGATATCTGCCAGCGTCACCTTGCCGAAGCGGCTGAGAAGCAGCTTTTCTGCCTCCTCGAAAGCTTCGGAAAGGGCTGCATTGACCGCCTGCTCCACCAGGCATGCCGGCTGGTCGCAGGCAGGGCCGACCGCAAAGACCGCAGGTTCGCCGACCGCTTCGTAGATATCGAGCAACGTCATTTCCGACAGCGGGCGACCCAGTCTCCAGCCGCCGCCGTGGCCCTTCTCCGAGCTCACATAGCCCTTCTCCCGAAGCCCCGCCATGGTGCGGCGGACCACGACCGGATTGGTGTTGAGCATCGCGGCAATGGTTTCCGACGTGGCCGCGCCTTCGTGGCGATCCATATGGATCAGCACATGCAGCATGCGGGACAGGCGGCTGTCATGTCTCATCGCGGCGCTCCCTACGCGTTTTCGGCCGTGCATTCCTAACACGTGCATTCCTAACACGCGCATTCATTCGCAACAACATAAGTTACGAACCTATTGACCGCGCGCCATCATGTAACTTATGTTGTTTCAAGACTCATGAGGAGGATTTCGCATGGATTACGAAGCGATCGTCATCGGCGGCAGCTATGCCGGCCTCTCCGCCGCCCTGCAGCTCGCCCGCGCCCGGCGGCGCGTCCTCGTCATCGACGACGGCCGCCGCAGAAACCGTTTTGCCGAGACTTCTCATGGGTTCCTCACCCGCGACGGGGAACGGCCCGAGATCATCGCCGGCGAGGCCCGCTCCCAGCTGATGGCCTATCCGACCGTCGAATGGCTCGACGCACGGGCCGACGATGCCCGGAAAAGCGACGCCGGTTTCTCGGTGACATCAGGGGGCAGAGAGCTTGCGGCGAAACGGCTGGTGCTCGCCGTGGGCGTCAAGGATCACCTGCCCGAGATCCCCGGGCTGATCGACCGGTGGGGCAAAAGCGTCTTTCATTGCCCCTATTGCCACGGTTACGAATTGAACCGCGGACAGGTCGGCGTGATCGGCGTCTCCGCCATGTCGATGCATCACGCGCTGATGCTGCCCGACTGGGGACCGACCACCCTGTTGCTCAACGATGCGTTCCGGCCTGACGAGGAACAAGCCGGCCAGCTGGCGGCGCGCGGCGTCACCATCGAGGAAACCCCGATCTCATCGATCGGCGGCCATGCCGAAATCCTGCTGCAGGATGGCCGGGCCTTGAGTTTCGCCGGACTTTTCGTGCTGTCGCGAACGGAACTGGCAAGTCCCATCGCCGAACAGCTCGGCTGCGCCCTGGAGGACGGCCCGGTGGGCAAATTCATCCGCACCGACATGACCCAGCAGACCAGCATTCCCGGCGTTTTCGCCTGCGGCGATGCAGCCCGCGCGGCGGGCTCGGTGGCGATCTCCGTCGGTGACGGCGCCATGGCGGGCGCGGGGACACACCGGTCGCTGATGTTCGGGTAATTCCTATGACATCCTCTTCACGGGATGCGGCTTCACAGGATGCGGCGGGCCTGTTCCGGTGACGGAAGCCAGCAGGCCTCTCGCCGTCCGAAGATGCGATAGCGATTTCTGGCGATTAGGCGATAAAGCGGATCGCGAATGAACCGCGGCACCAGCCTGATGACCGACAGCGCCTTCCAAGGCCATCCGAGCCCGTCATAGATTGCCAGGACCGCGTCGCTGTCGCGCAGGACGCTCTGCCCATCCACGACGATCATGGTTTCGGGGTTTTCGGGATCGATCCCGCACCGACGGTACAGCGCTGCGCCGACCTCGCCCTGCATCGACGCCAGGCGGAACCTTGCGGCGCGATCATGCCGAAGCACGAACTGGTGTTGGCCGAACACAGGACGCACATCGCATCGAAGACGATGATCGGCCCGCCCAAATCCATTCCGTTGCTACCGCTCATACATGCGCTCCGGCGAAGGCTCGGCCTTAACCCGTGACCTGGTTGAAGAAGCGGATGCTTTCGGCGACCGCGCCCGGCACAACGCCGTTGTGGTTGCCGGGCAGGAGCTTGGCCTCGATCTCAACGCCGGCTGATTTCGCCCGGTCCACCAGCAGCCGGTGATCGGCGTCGAAGGGCCGCTCCTCGGTGCCGCGCAGCAGGAGCGTCGGGCATTTGAGGCTGTGTCCGAAGCAGACCGAAGAGCGCATGATGAATTCCTTCTGGTCGCTCTCGTCGAAACGCACTTCCCGCTCGAACCGGCCGAAATAACGCCAGGAATTGACGCCCGCCGAGATCGGCGCTGAGGCGCGGAACTTTCGCGTCATCGAGGCGAGCAGCGCCAGCGTGCCGCCATTCGAATGGCCGGCGAGGAAGAAGCGGTTCTTGTCGATTCCCGGCAGTTGCTCCAGATAGGCGGCTGCCGCCAGCGCGTCCGAAGTCTCGTCGTAGAAGCCCGAATAATTGCCGGCCTGGCCGTTTTCGCCGCGGAACGAGGGCAGCATGACGACGTAACCCGCTTCCCAATAGGCCTTCATCAGTTCCCAATGGCCGTCGCCGGTGGCGTTGCCGCCATGCAGGAAAAGGACCGCGGGTTTCAGTTTCGCGGAAGGCTCGTAGGTCGAGATCCAGGCGATCAGCTCGATCGAGCCGTCCGGTCCGCCGCGATACATTACCTTTTTCGAACCGGCGGGCGTGCCGAGCGGGGGCGACTGTTCGGGGGACGGGCCCTTGCGGATGAGGTTGGTGTGGAAATGCCGGCGGGCATCGCCGTAATCCTCCTTTTCGAGCGGAGGGACTTGGGGAACAGGAAACTCCGCGCGGGCCGCGGTCGGCAGCATGGCTGCAACCGAGAGGCCGGCGGCACCGGCCAGCAGGGCACGGCGGGTCAGACCGCCGTCTTCCATGAGATTTCGGGAAGGAAGAATGCGGTGATCTGTCATATGTGATGAGCCTGAAGAGCGTTTCGCCGGGCCGATATCAGCATTTGCAGGAAACGCTGTCCATTCACTCATTCGCGAACTTCATAGGAAAACCCGAGGCTTGGATTGCCTACAGCTTCTTCGCGCGCATCGCATCCTTCTCCTTGCGCCACTGAACGACCGCCTGAAGAAACGGTCCGGCAGTCACGCCAAGAACAGCGCCGCCGACCACCCATCCGAGAGCGGCGCCGCCCAGAAGTCCCTGGCCGACATAAGCGGCCGCGACGCAGCCAATGAGCGCGACAATACCCTTGATGATAAAGCTCGATTTCGTCATGTCGTTATCCCCCAGGAACCAAGATCTGCAATATCGCGGTTTAGATAGGCGAATTTCGCTACATTCAACCCTCGCGTGCCTCCACCATTGCCGTCAGGGTCGCCAGCCGGTCGGCGTCGCGCGGCAGCTTGTCCTGGCGCAGGCGGGCGATCCGCGGAAAGCGCATGGCGACGCCCGACTTGTGGCGGGTCGAGCGGTTGATGCCCTCGAAGGCGACTTCCAGCACGAAACCGAAATCCGGTTCCGCACGCACCGCCCGGACCGGCCCGAAACGGTCGACCGTGTTGTCGCGCACGAACTTGTCGAGCACTTCGAGCTCCGCATCGGTAAAGCCGAAATAGGCTTTTCCGACTGGCACCAGTTCCTCGCCATCAGGCGTTTCGGCCCAGACGCCGAAGGTGAAGTCGGAATAATAGCTCGACCGCTTGCCGTGGCCGCGCTGGGCATAAAGCATCACCGCGTCGATATTGTAGGGGTCCCGTTTCCACTTGAACCACGGCCCCTTGAGGCGGCCGGCCTGGTATGGGCTGTCCTTGCGCTTGATCATCACCCCTTCGATGACCGGATCGGGTGGTGCGACGCGGATGCGGTCGAGCTCGTCCCAGGTGGTGAAGGGCACGAGATCGGAGAGGTCGAAACGGTCAAGCGGCGCCCGCTGGATGATGTCGCCGAGGCGTTTGCGGCGTTCGCGAAAACTCTCGGCGCGGATATCGAGGTCTCTTTCGAACAGCAGGTCGTAGGCGCGCACGAAGGCGGGGTAGTCGTCGAGCATCTTGGCCGTCACCGTCTTTCGGTTCAGCCGCTGCTGCAGGTCGGAGAAGGTGCGGGTCGGATTGTTGGAGCGGGCGGTGCCGCCGACCAGAAGTTCGCCGTCGATGACGCCTTCGAAATTGATCGATCCGACGACATCCGGAAAGGCGCCGGTGATGTCGTCGCCAGAGCGGGAATAGAGCTTCTTGGTGCCGCCGTAGCTCGACATCTGCACGCGGATGCCATCCCATTTCCACTCGGCGGCGTAATCGGCGGGGTCCAGCTTTTCGAGATCGCCGGTCTCCACCGGATTGGCCAGCATGACCGAGTGGAAGATTGCCGGCGTGGCGAGGACCGGCTTTTCCGCCCTGCCCTCCAGCCAGGCGAAGAGCGGTTCATAGGGCGGCGTCAATCCATGCCAGAGCGTCTCGATTTCGGTGACGTCCTTTCCACTCATGTCCGACAGCGCCTGCTTGGCGAGACGGGCGGAGACGCCGATGCGGAGCGCGCCGGTGACGAGCTTCAGGAAGGCGAAACGGCTCGACGTATCGAGCTTGTCGAGCAGATCGCGCACGGCGGAGCGCACCTCGGTGCGGCCGAGCGAATTCATTCTGGTGACGACCTCGCCGAGCCGTGGCTGGTGCTCGTCATCGATTTCGTCCTTGCGGGTGCCGTCCCACACCAGCGAAATGGTCTCGGCGAGATCGCCGACATAATCGTAGGAATACTGGAACAAGACGGAATCCATGCGTTCCAGCACGAGGTCGCGCAGCATGGCCGGCTTGACGCTTTTCAGATCGAGCCCGCCGGCGAGAGCGGCCAGGCCGTAACCGCGGTCGGGATCGGGCGTATCGCGAAAGTAGTCGGCGAGAAGGGTGAGCTTGCCGTTTCGGGATGGGGTGAGGACGAGGCGGTCCAGGAGGGTGGCGAAGGGTTTCACTTTTGCCACCTCGTCAAGGGCGTGCCGTGTGGCTTACCCCCCTCTGCCTTGCCAGGCATCTCCCCCACAAGGGGAGAGATCGAATCGCGGCAATGTTTAGCCACCAGCAAACGTCGAAGACCAGGCGACGCAGGCGCGTCTTGCCGATCTCCCCCCTTGAGGGGGAGATGGCCGGCAGGCCAGAGGGGGGTGACGCCGATTCGGCGAGCGGAAAAGACCGTCCCCATCAATCCCCCTCATCCTCGTAACCCACCAGATGCAGCGGCCGGGCGGGGATGTTCTTCAGCTCGCACCAGCGCACCAGCGCCTCCTCGCGGCCATGCGTCACCCAGACTTCGGATGGGCCGATCTCCTCGATGGTCGACAGCAGTTCCGGCCAGTCGCAGTGATCGGAGATGACCAGCGGCAGTTCGACGCCCCCTTGTTTGGCGCGCTGGCGCACCATCATCCAGCCCGAAGCAAAGGCGATCAGCGGTTCGTTGAAGCGGCGCGCCCAGCGATCCTGGAAAGCCGAGGGCGGGCCGACGATGACGGCGCCCTTGAAGGCGTCGGGGCTGCTCTTCTCGATGGTCGCGGGTCTTATGTCGCCGAGATCGATGCCCTGGCCGACATAATAATCGCAGAGTTTCGCCAAGGCGCCATGGATGAAGATCGGCTCATGATACCCGCAATCGCGGATCAGCCGGATCACCCGCTGCGCCTTGCCGAGCGCATAGGCGCCGACGAGATGACTGCGTTCGGGGAACTGTTTCAGCGAGGTCAGCAGCTTGTCGATTTCGTCTTTCGGGTCCGGGTGGTGGAAGACCGGCAGGCCAAAAGTCGCCTCGGTGATGAAGACGTCGCAGGCGACCGGCACGAAGGAGGCGCAGGTGGGATCGTCGCCCCGTTTGTAGTCGCCCGAAACCACGATCCGCAGACCGTCCTTTTCGATGGCGATCTGGGCAGAACCGAGCACGTGGCCGGCGGGATGAAAACTCACCCGCACACCATCGACGTCGATCTCCTCGCCGAAGGCGGCTGCCTGTTCCTCGCCACAAAAATCCTCACCGTAGCGCAGCCGCATGATGTCGAGCGTCTGGCGGGTCGCCAGAACCTTGGCATGGCCGGCGCGGGCATGGTCGGAATGGCCGTGGGTGATCAGCGCCCGCTCGACGGGACGGACCGGATCGACATGGAAACGGCCGATGGGGCAGAACAGCCCGGCCGGGGTGGGATGAAGCAGCGCCTCTGGTTTCATGCCCTTGAAGATAGGGCAAAAACGCCGCCGCGCCAGATCACTCCGAGGCGGCGGCCGGCTTGTTTTCAGCCACGAGCGCTGATGGCAAACGGACCGGTTTCAGCATCAGGGCGGCGATGAGGCCGATGAAGGCCATGGCGCTGCCGGCCAGGAACACGGGCGTGAAGGCCTCGGTGTAGAGCGTGTGGACCGCGATCCGCGACGGCTCGGGCAAGGCAAGCATCATCAGCGGCGTCAGCGAGCCGATATCCTCGACGCCCGGAATGCTGGTGCCGACGCCTCGGATGCCGGCGGCGACGATCGCGCCATAGACCGAGATGGCGATCGAGGCGCCGGCCATGCGCATCAGCGTCACAGCACCGGTTGCCGCGCCGACGTCCTCGCGGGGGGCTGAATTCTGTACGCCGATGATCGGCGCCTGCTGGCCGAAGCCGATCGCCAGGCCCTGCATCAGCATGAAGCCGAGGATGACGTAGATCGGGGTTCCGACCGGTAGCTGCGAGAAGATGAACAGGGCAACGATATTCAGCGACAGACCGATCAGCGTGAACGGCTTGTAGCGGCCGGTGATCGAGATCAGCCGGCCGGTCGAGATCGAGCCGATGACGATGCCGAGGGTCGTGGCGACAAAGCAGAAGCTCGCAGTCGTCGGCGACAGGCCGGTGGTCGTCTGCAGGAAGAGCGCAAAATAGTTCGCCATGCCGATCGCCACCGCACCGGTGCAGAAGGAGACGATCAGGAACAACGAAAAGGTCGAATCGCGGAAGAGTTTCAGCGGCACGATCGGCTCGGGCACCTTCCCCTCGACGATGACCCAGAGGATGGCGCAGAGGGTGCCGACCGCCACGACGACCATCGACTGCCAGGCGACCAGTGAACCGAACAGCGTGACGCTGTCAGCCCAGACGACGATGCTCGCAACGGTTCCCGCCAGGAGGACGGCGCCGAGATAATCGATCTTCGGTTTGCGGATCGGGCGGCGATAGGGAAGCAGAAGCGAAATGCCGGTGACCGCGACGATGCCGACTGGGAGGTTGATCAGGAAGATGGACCGCCAGCCGAACAGTTCGCTCATCGTGCCGCCGAGCAGCGGGCCGAGGCTGCCGGAGGCCATGATCACCAGGCTCGAATAGCTCTGGTATTTCGCCCGCTCGCGCGGCTCGAACAGGTCGGCATTGATGGAGAAGATCGATACCATGATGCCGCCGCCGCCAAAGCCCTGCAGCACGCGCGAGGCGATCAGAGAATCCATCGACCAGGCAAGCCCGCAGGTCAGCGAACCGACGGTGAAGATGACGATCGCCGCCAGCATCACGTATTTGCGGCCGAACAGGTCGCCGAGCTTGCCGTAGATCGGCATTGAGGTGCTGCTGGCGAGAAGATAGGCCGAGCCGACCCAGCCGAAGCGCTCCAGTTCGCCGAACTCGCCGATAATCGTCGGCAGCGCCGTCGAGACGATCTGGTTGTCCAGCGTCGCCATGAACAGCGCCGTCAGCAAAAAGCAGAAGATCACCAACCGCTGGCGGTGGTTGGCGACAAGCGGCACATGGGCCGGGCGGGTCATATCCATGGGTCAATCCAAAGTGTCCTAAATTTATGTGCCTTCAGCATATAATTGTCAACGGCACTTTGATGCGCACCGCAAAGAACAGTTGGAAAGCCTCATGGGCTTTGATATGTTTCACGCCATGACGACGAAGAGCCTTTTAAAAGAGAAACCCGCTGCCGCCTCGCCTTCCCCCGAGGATGTGGCCCGCGTGAGCGAGACGCTCGGGCGGATGCGGATCCTGATCGGCCGGCGGATCATCGGCCGCACGGCGATCGCCAATATCGCGCCGGGGCTGGAAATCTCGCATCTCGACGTGCTCGACGTGATGCGCCGGATCGAGGGCGAGGTGACGGTCGGTGCTATCGCCGAGGCGATGCGCATCGACCCTTCGCGCGGTAGCCGGCTGGTCGCCGATCTCGTCACCCGCGGCATCCTGCGCCGCGATGCCTCTCAGGCCGACGGCCGCCGTTCGCTGGTGGTGCGCACCGAGTTCGGCGACAGCCTGCTGGCCGAGATCCGCGCCGTCAAACGCACCCTGCTGGCACGCGTCCTGGAGGACTGGCCGGAAGACGAACTCAACGTCTTTTCGGTGCTGTTCGAAAAGTTCGTGTCGGGTTTTGAGGAGATCTACGTGGCACCGGAAAAGCCGCCGGAGGGCGAGCTTTCAGAGGCGCCTCAGGCGAGGCCGTAGATTGCGCATAAAATTTTACTCCAGTATAATTTTAACTAGAAACTGGAGACAGGCGCGTGAACGTTTCGATCGATCCCCGCTGGGAAAAATTCATCGAGGAAGCCGTACAGGACGGGCGCTACAGCTCGGCCAGCGATGTGGTGCGCGAAGGCCTGCGACTGGTGCAGGAGCGCGAGCCGAAGCTTTCGGCGCTGAGGGAGACGCTGCAGCGGTCTTTCGAAAGAGGAGGAGATGTCAGCGAGGAAGAGCTCGACGCTTCGCTGGAAGCGGCCGCCGAAGAATTGCGCAAAGAGGGCTATTGATTAGGCCCGGTTGCGATATCTCGACAGCGCCCAAGACGACTTAATCAATATCTTCAAACACATCGCCCGCGAGAGCGGCAGCATCTCAACCGCAGAACGCTTTGTGAAGTCATTGCGCCAGAGATGCCGGCATCTGGCAAGTCTTCCGGGAGAGATGGGGCGTACTCGATCGGAACTTGGTCCAAACCTACGTAGCTCCGTCTACCGCGGATACATCATCTATTTCCGCTATCAAACTGGAACGCTTGAGGTTGGCAACATCCTCGAAGGCCATCGGGACGCGGCGCGGCATTTCGGCGCGGACATAGCCTCGGAGGACGAGGACTAGATCCCCTCGCCTCCCGACACACGCAGACGGTCGCGGCCCAGATCCTTGGCTTCGTACATGGCGCGGTCGGCGCGGGCGAGCAGTTCTTCCGGCGTATCGCCGTCCTGCGGGAAGAAGGCGACGCCCATGCTGCAGGTGGCGGTGACGCTCTTGCCGTCGATGACGATCGGTTTCGAGATCGCCGTCCGCAATTCCTGAAGCCGGCGGACCAGGCCGAGCTCGTCCTGACTGACATTGCTGAAGACGATCGCGAACTCGTCGCCGCCCAGACGAACCAGAAGATCGGTGACGCGGACGCAGTTGACCATGCGCCACGACAGCGTTTTCAACACCTCGTCGCCGGCCGCGTGCCCCAGCGTATCGTTGATCTGCTTGAAATTGTCGAGGTCGAGATAGGCGACCGTTACCTTGCGTTTCTCGCGGCGGGCCTCATGCAGGGCACGGCTGAATTGCGCCCAGAACAGCGTGCGGTTCGGAAGGCTGGTCAGCGGATCGTGATGGGCCATGTGCTGGATGCGCTCTTCCGCGCGGGCGCGTTCGATGGCGATGCCGGCGATGTCGGTCGCCATCGCCGTCAGCTCGAGTTCGAGCTCGGTCGGTTCGCGCGGCGCATCCGAATACAGAGCGAACGTGCCCAGCACCAGCCCGTCAGCGCTCATGATCGGCGTCGACCAACAGGAGCGGAAACCGAACCTCAGCGCCAGTTCGCGATAATTGTCCCAGAGCGGATCGGCCAGCACATCCTTGACGAAGACCGGTTCGCGCCGCCAGGCGGCCGTGCCGCAGGAGCCGACCTTCGGGCCGATCTCGATGCCATCGATCAGCTTCACATAATCGGGCGGAAGGCGGGTCGCCGCGCCGTGGCGCAGCCGGTCCGTACCCTCTTCGAGAAGCAGGACCGAGGCGATGACGTCGTCCAGTTCCTCTTCGACCGTTTTGACGATCGCATCCAGAACCGCCGACAAAGGCTGGCCCCGGGCGACCATTTCGAGAAGGCGCGCATGGCCATGCCGGCGGTCGTCCTGGCGTTTGCGCTCGGTAATGTCGCGTGAAATCCCGACCAGGCCGACGATCTGGCCGTGAACATCGCGCAGCGGCATTTTCGAGGTGGTGAGCCAGAGCATGCGGCCGTCGCCGAGCTTGACGCGTTCCTCGCGGCCGTCGATCGCCACGCCGGTCGACATGATCTCCTGTTCGACGAGAAACAGTTCGCGTGCGGTTTCATGATCGAGAATATCGAAATCCGTCTTGCCGATCAGGTCGTTGCCTTTATGCAGCTTGCTGCTGCGCCCGGCTGCAGCATTGGCAAAGACGAAGCGGCCGCGACGGTCCTTTACGTAGATGAAGTCCGGGAGCTGATCGAGAAGGGTGCGGGTTTCAAGTTCGCGGGTGGCCAGTGCGATGTCGAGGTCTATCTCGCTGTCAGCGGAAACGCGCAGGAGGCGGCTGCAGAGTTCGTCCAGCGGATCGACAAAAGTCAAGGGCATGCTATGCGACATGGGTCCCGCCATCCGAGTGCCTCCTTTTCATTTTCCAAAGAAAATACGCGGGAACTCGCGCCAAGTGCCGTATAGCATGGCGGAGAATTCCTTATCGTTGCTTAAGATCATTGTGAAATTGCCATGATTGAAGCTTCAAAAGAAGCCTTTTTACTCAATCGATCGGAACCTTTGAGCATAGTAACAATATAAAGGACCGGCATGGAAAATGCTTTATTGACGCAGGGGAGACGCGCTGGATGATTTCGAGACGCACGGCATTGACGATGATCGCGGGTGCGGCGGCGGGAGCCGTGCCTCGCCCCCTCCTCGCCGCCCCCCGGGGCTTTTCGGCGATCGACCTGCGCGGCTCGATCGATGCCGGCGCACACGGTGTTACCCCGGACGGAGGCGACAAGCAGAACCGCAAACTCGCGGAGATCATCGCCAAGGCGGCGCGTCAGAACATGCCGGTCTTCCTGCCACCCGGAAACTACCCGGTGTCCAATCTCGATCTGCCCGAGGGCACCCGCATGACCGGCGTGGCCGGGGCTTCCCGGCTCGTCTATTCCGGTGGCGGGCGGATGCTGACGGCCGACGGGGGGCGCCGCATCGAGCTTTCCAACATCGCCATCGACGGGGCGAACCACGGGCTCGACGACCAGAGCCCGGCGCTCGTCACCATGCGCGGCATCAGTGAGATCGTCATCGACAACTGCGAAATCATCGGCGCGCGCAGGACCGCAGTGCAACTCGAACGCTGTGGCGGGCGGATCGAGCGGAGCCGCATTTCCGGAGCCGCCGAATACGGTCTCTATGCGGTCGAGAGCACCGGGCTTTCGGTCACCGGCAATACGGTCTCCGATTGCGGCAATGGCGGCATCCTCATCCATCGCTGGACCAAGGGCGCCGACGGCACGATCGTTTCCGGCAACCGCATCTTCCGGATCGGCGCCACAAACGGCGGCACCGGCCAGTACGGAAACGCCATCAACCTGTTCCGGGCCGGCAACGTGATGGTGACCGGCAACCAGATTTCGCATTCGGCCTTTTCGGCGATCCGCGCCAACAGCGCCTCAAACGCGCAGATCGCCAACAATACGTGCCTGGCCTCCGGCGAAACGGCGATCTATGCGGAATTCGCCTTCGAGGGCGCGCTGGTCTCGGGCAATATCGTCGACGGCGCAGCGAACGGCATTTCGGTCGTCAATTTCAACGAGGGTGGCCGGCTTGCGACCGTCGCCAACAATATCGTCCGCAACCTTACCCCCACCGGTCCCTATGTGCTCGACGGAGCGATCTTCGGCGTCGGCATCAGCGTCGAGGCGGATACCGCGGTGACCGGCAATGTCATCGAGAACGTGCCGCTCTGGGGCATGGCGCTCGGTTTCGGACCGTACCTGCGCAACGTGCTCGCCAGCAACAACATCGTCCGGCAGGCAAAGGTCGGCTGCGCGGTGACGGTGGTCGAAGGCGCCGGCGGAGCGCTGATTTCCGGCAACCTGTTCGAGGCGGTGAAGGACGGCGCGGTGATCGGCCACCGGTGGAAGACGCCTTCCACGACCGAACTGGCTCGCGGGGACGGTCAGGCCCAGGGGTTCAAGCATCTGACGATCGCGAACAACCGGATTGTTTAGTCGAGATCGCTGGAAGCGTCGCCGAAGTCGATATTGCGGCCGCGATGGAAGATGCGGGCGATAACGACGACATCGCCTTTAACCTGAAACGCGATGGTCGCTTTGCGCCGGTATCCGACGAGGCGCAGGCCCGGCCTTTTGTCGGAGAAAACGCCGCGTTCGGGAAAGGTTTCAAAGGAGTAACAGTAGTCGATTAACCGATCGACGTATCGCTTGGCAACTTTCTCCCCCGCGGCCGGTACCAGATACTCCAAGAGCTCCGCGACGTCCTCTTCGGCACCATCCGAGAACAAGACCGTATACTTCATGCCTCTGGATCGACCAGTTTGTCGACGCGGGCATGCAGCCTTCTACGTGCTTCCTCAAGCGGCATGACCTTGGAGGGATCCGCTTCGATCTCATCCAGCGTCGGAACCACCTCCTCCACCAGCCACTTCTCGATTGCCGCATCGCGGGCGAGCAGCGTGCGCAAGCCGTCGCGGATGACTTCGCTTTCGGTGGCATATTCGCCGGAAGCGACCTTGGCCTTGACCATCTGCGCCATTTCGAGCGGCAGCGTGATGCTGAGTGACTGAGTGGTGCGCATGATCGGCTCCTTTCCAAGAAATTGGACACGATTAAATCCTATCGAAAACTTTCATGGTCGTCCAACGCGGATTGGTCTTCCGTTTTGGGCGGCCTGCCCGTAGCTTGCGCTCGCATTTCCTGGAGGGACTTTAATGCTGAAAATATATGGTGTTTACCGTTCGCGCGCCACGCGGCCGCTGTGGCTCATCGAGGAACTGGGTATTCCTTTCGAACTCATTCCGATCATCCAGGGCTACCGCCTGCCCGAACCGATGGCACCGGGCGCACCGGTCAACACGCTGTCGCCGGAATTCCTGAGCATCAACCCGATGGGCTCGATCCCGTCGATGGACGATGACGGTTTCGTGCTGCACGAGTCGCTGGCGATCACGCTCTATCTCGCCCGCAAATACGGCGGCGAACTCGGTCCGAAGGATATTGCCGAGGAGGGCCAGATGGTCCAGTGGTCGCTGTTCGGCGCGACCAGCGTCGAGACGCCGGCCCTGAAGATCTCCGCCACGATCGCCGGCGGAAGGGCGGAGACGGAAGAAGGCAAGGCCGATATCGAGGTTGCGGCCCGCACCCTGAAGCGGCCCTTCGACGTGCTCGAAAAGCACCTTTCCAGGAACAGCCACATGGTCGGCGGCCGTTTCACCGTGGCGGATATCAATGTCGGAGAAGTCGTGCGTTATGCGCAAGGATATGCGCCGCTGTTCGACAGCCGCCCGGCCTTGAAGGCCTGGATCGAGGCGGCCCAGGCCCGCCCCGGCTTCAAGGCAATGTGGGACAAGCGGACCGCCGAACCGGCGTAACGCTTTACTTCCGGCTTTCCGTGAGCGGCGGCAGCTCCGTCTTAAGCCAGTTCCGGAAAGCCCTCACCTTCGCCGGCGCTCGAGCGCCGGCGCGGGTCACGAGATAATGCCCCATCCCGGTGCGTGCCCGGATCGAAAACGGTTCGACCAACCGCCCCTGTTCCAGCGCATAGGTCGCCAGCGTATGCCATGCGAGCATCACGCCCTGGCCCGCAATCGTCGCATCGAGGCAGAGCGAGGCGTCGTTGAACACATGCCGCGTCGCCATGCCGGCGCCGGACAGGCCCGCTTCGTTCAGCCAGATCTCCCAGGAAAACATCGAGGGGCCGTCGATGATCGCCGGCAATTTCAGGATATCCTTCGGCTCCTTCAGCTTTTCGGCAAGCGCCGGCGAGCAGACCGGAAACACCGTCTGCTCGATCAGCAGCTCGGCATCGACGCCCGGCCAGATGCCCGGCCCGACGCGGATGCCGAGATCGATATCGTCGACACCAAGATCGGCGAGCCTGGTGGTCGCGTCGATGCGCAGGCGGATTTCCGGGTGCAGGCTCGAGAACCGATCGAGCCGGTGAACGAGGAACCGGGCTGCAAACACGGGCGCGACGGAGATGGTCAGCAGCGCATCGTCCTGCCGCCTGCCGATCGCCACCGCTTCGGAAAGAGCATGGAAACCTTCGCTCAATCGCGCCAGCATGGGCCGCGCCGAATCGACCGGCATCATGCCCTTCGGCAGGCGCTGAAAGACCGGCTGGCCGAGCTGGGCTTCGGCCTTGATGACGTGCTGGCTGACGGCGCCGACCGAGACGCCGAGTTCGTCGGCAGCCGCCTGCAGCGACCCCAGGCGCCCGACTGCCTCCAGCGCCCGCAAGCCGTTGAGATGCACGAGGTTGAGATTGCTCATATAGCTTTTCTATAGCCACGCTCTCAAGAACTCAATTGAAAAACCGAGCGGTAAAGCCGATGTTACGTCTGCAAAATGGTCACATATTTGCGAGGTAACGGTCATGGCACCGCTGAAGATTTTCTTGAACTTGAAAGCCTGGTTGGAAACGACCGAAACATTAACGGACCTGCAGTCGAACGACCCGTTCCGTCATCCCGATATCCGCGCGATGGACCTGCGGCAACTCGCCGACCTGCCCTTCCCGCGCCCACTTCAAGCCGATACGAACTGCAATAAGGCGCCGCTGGCGAAATGCGCCTGACGCTCCGATGATCCGCTTCCCGGGCAAGGGGCGGATCATGAGGCTGAGGTGAACCCGTATTCGAGCGGAAAATCTTGATGCCGTCTTCCGGCGTCAGACCGCGGTCGCGGCAGCCTGTTCGGCCAGGGCGCGCTGAACGGCGGGACGCTGTTTCATCCGCTCGTAGTGCGCGTTGACCTTCGGAAAATCCGCACGATCAAGCTTCATGTTGGCGAGCCAGTCGGCCATCAGGTAGAGATAGGCGTCGGCGACCGAATAGGTTTCGCCGAGCACGTAGGGGCCTTCGAGCAACGAGTCCTCGATCACCTGAAAACAATCGTGAAAGACTTTTGGCGCCTTGGCGGCCATGTCGTCGAAGGAGGACTGGTTGTCCGCCCAGCGGTAACCGCGGCGCCAATGGGCGTAGGCGACATGCACCGTCGAGGCGATATAGGCGTTGAACGCCTGCATCTTGCCGAACAGGAACGGGTCGTCGAGCGGCGCCAGCTTCGCCTCGGGTGCGGTCTGGGCGATGAAGGCGAGGATCGCGACGGACTCGGTGATGATCCCCCGGTCCGTTGCGAGTGCCGGGACGCGGCCCTTCGGATTGATCTTCAGGTAGGTTTCCGACTGCTGTTCCTTGTCGGCGAATTTCACCCATTTGATCTCGTAGGGAAGACCGGATTCGGCAAGCGCGATATGACTGGTCAGCGAACAGGCATTGGGCGAAAAGAACAGCGTATACATGAAAATCCTCCTTTGGACCGCGTGTGTTCTAGCACGGTTTTTTCAGGCCAGAAGTCTCAAACCGCCGGTCAACTGACACCGGGCACATCTTCCAGCCGATGCCAGACCGGAATGCCGCGTTCGTTGGCGATCCGGACGTCGTTATCGGCGCCCTTGGAGGCACCCGGCAGGCGCAGGACGCCTTCGCAGAGCTGCAGCAGACGTCCCGCCACCGGGTGAAAGATCTCTTCGTACAGGTTGTCGCCCACATGTTTTCCGCCGGCCGCATGCCAGACCGGCAGCGCCACCCATTCGCCGATCATCGGCACATGACCGGCCTTGAACAGCGCATGCGACGGCGCTTCGAGCCGTTTCAGGTTCTCGGCCATCTTCTCAGGGTCGTCTCCGGTGCCGGAGCGGTAGGGGCCAGCGATCAAAATCAACATCTTCGTTTCTCCAAACTTGTCCGCATTCATCGCGGAATTGCACGAACACGCCGGAAATGCTTTACAATGTCCGCTATTTCAGGCATATTTGCGCTTATTCATGCAATTTCGTGCAGAGTCAAGAGCCATGCTGACAACCCAACGCAAGAGCCTCATCCTCGACATGCTGCGCCGAGAGGGGCAGGTCGTCGCCAAACGGGCGGCGGAAGAGTTCTCGCTTTCGGAGGACACGATTCGGCGGGACCTTCGGGAGATGGCGGCGGAAGGGCTGCTGCGGCGGGTGCATGGCGGGGCGATGCCGATCTCTCCCGACCTGCCGGATTTGTCCGCCCGGCGGGCGGTATCGTCAGATGTGAAACAGCGGCTCGGCAGGGCGGCGGCCGACATGGTGAAGCCGGGCCAGACGATCTTTCTGGATGGCGGCACATCGACGGCCGAGATCGCCCGCGCCCTGCCCCGCGACTTTGCCTTCACGGTCGTCACTCACAGCCCGACGATCGCGGCGGAACTCGAACACCATCCGATGGTGGAGGTGATACTGATCGGCGGGCGGCTCTACAAACATTCGATGGTCGCGACGGGTGCAGCGGCAATGGCGCAGATCGCGCTGATGCGGCCGGACATCTTTTTCCTCGGCGTCACCGCCGCCCATCCAGTGCGCGGGCTCTCCACCGGCGATTTCGAGGAGGCAGCGATCAAACGCCATATCGCGGCATGCTCGGCGGAGACGATTACGCTCGTTACGGAGGAGAAGCTGGATGCGGTCTCGCCGCATGTGATCATGCCGGTTTCGGCATTGTCGGGCATGATCGTGCAGGAGGGGATCGACGAGGAGCGGCTGGCGTCCTACAGGGCTTTGGGGATCGCCTTGCTGGAAGCCTGAGGCCTGTCGTCGAGAGGCGGCCCAGGCGGATTTCTCAACAAGGGGCGGCAGACCACGCGAAAACAATCGACAAAAACACGGCGGATTGCGGCGTTCCGCAATTGCCGGGCGAGCCGTCCGTGATGCCTTATCACATCGGATGTCACGATAGGCTGGGGGGCCTCCTGCCGCTTCGGAAACAGGCGTGCGTATATCATTTCGCGTCCGCCTTCCTTTGCCGGGCGCCGTCATGAACGAGATATTTGACGCCGGAGAGCAATCGCGAGTGGAAGACAGTGACGATCATAGGGCGGGCTCCTCTAAACACCGGGAACCGACACGCGGGGTCGCGTCGTGGGCTACCCGGTCCGTTCCGGAAGAGGATGAGCGCCGCTCAACTATAAATCAAATGCATTGTTTCTATAATGATTATGCCTCGGACGAGGAGCCCTCGAGCCTCTTGGTCAAGGCGCTCGCCAGTCGATCGACCGCCGGGTCGAAGCGTCTCGGCATAGCGCTGCGGACCAGGGTGACGGTTGCGGGGATGACGAAATCCACCACGGACAGGATCTGCCGGCCTTCGCGATGCGGGCTGTGCTCGAACAGACGGCGCGGGACGAGCGCAAGACCTCCCGCCTTGGACAGAAGCGACAGCTGAAGATCCTCTCCGAAAATCTCGGCAGCGATTCGCATAGAAAGCTGCTGGCGATCGAAAGATCGTTCCAACGCTGCGCGACATCCACATCCCGACGGATTGAGAAACCAGTCTTCTTCGGCCAAATCCCGCAAGCGCCACGGACTGCCGTCCCGTTTTGTGGGGAGCCGCGACGCAGAAACCACGACGACCTGTTCCGCTCCGAGCGCAACACGCTGCAGCCCGGCCGGGACCGTGTGGGCGTCGGTCAACAATCCGACGGCGCAATCGATGGCGCCACTCCGCACTTCCTCGATGAGGCCGATGCTCCAATTCGAACTGATCTGGAGCCGGAGGCGGGGAAAATCCTGCCGAAGCGTTTCCAGCGGCGTGCTGAGAACTATCTCTCCCAAGCCGTGGGCCACCCCGATCTTCAGTTCGCCAGTTGGATCGGCGGCGCTCGTCGTGCAGGCTTCCAGTTCCGTCACGGCAGCAAGCACGCGCCTGCAATGTTCGAGCACATGGCTGCCAAGCGCCGTCAGTATGGCGGGCTTGACCGTGCGATTGAAAAGAAGGCCTTCTCCCACGGCAATTTCGAAGCTTTGGATGCGCCGCGTCATGGCAGGCTGGGTGAGATTGAGGCGTGCTGCCGCGCGACTCACGGAGCCCGTTTCCGCCACTGCCACGAAGGCCTCGATATCCTGAAGGTTCATGCCCATGTTTTATAAACACCGGCGGATCATGCACAAGTGGAAAAGCCCGAGCGCGGCAGAGAAGATCCATCCTTCCGCCCGATGCGAGAGGGCGCTGTAGGTCCTACCCTGCCAGTGTCGATCTCACGCAAACAGCGCGTCCGTCACCCTGACATCACCGACATGGATGCCGTTCCAGTTCTTCATCGGCCTGTTGGCCATCGCCATCAGCTTGGCGTGCACCTCGCCGCCCTTTTCGAAATAACGGGCGATGAGGGCGAAGATCATGGCTTCGGCGGCGCGGGTGGTGCCGTCCTCGCATTTCACCGCCATGGCGATGCCCTGGTCAGGCAGCGCGGCGACGAAGACGCCTTCGGCGCCGGTCTTGGCAAAGATCTTGCCGGGGGCGACTTCCATCAGCCTGGTGCAGGCGCGGTTGGTGCCGGCGACGTAAAAGGGCTCGGCCATGCAGGCATCCATCAGCCGGCGCGAGGCTTTGGCACGTTCGGCCGACAGCGTGTTGCCCGTCGCCATCTTTGCAAACCCGTGGGCGAGGCCCTTCAACGGCACCGCATAGGTGGGGATCGAGCAGCCGTCGGTGCCGCAATTCTGGTGGCCGATGATGGCGCCGGTCAGGGTTTCCATCGTGCCGCGGATTTCGGCCTGCAGCGGATGGTCGTAATCGACATAGCCTTTCAGATTCATCCCCGTGTGGACGCAGGTGCAGACGAAGCCGGAATGTTTGCCGGAGCAGTTGTTGTGAAGTGCCGTCGGCGCCTCGATGGTGCGGGCCTGATGGATCAGCACCGCCTGTTCCGAGGACCAGTGGGCGCCGCATTCAAGCGCACTCTCGTCGCGGCCGGCCTTGCCCAGCATCGAGGCGGCCATCGCCACATGCGCGTCCTCGCCGGAATGGGAGGCGCAGGCAAAGGCGAGTTCTTTGTTACCGAAGCCATAGGCGTCCGCCGCACCGCTTTCGATGAGCGGCAGCGCCTGCATCGCCTTGCTGGCGGAACGGGGGAAAACATGCGCGTCCGCCTCGCCGAACGAGAACAGCACCTTGCCGTCGCCATCCACCACGGCGCCGAGGCCGCGGTGACGGCTTTCGACCAGGTTGCCTCTAGTAACTTCGACGGTAACGGGGTTTTGCATGGTCTGTCCTGAAAATGCCGGTTTCAATGTGCCTATCGTCTGGCGATATCACAGGCTCTTAAACGAGTCCGAGGGGATTTTCATGGGGGACCGTATGAAATCGGTTAAGCGGTTGTTTCTGGTCATCTTCATCGTCTACCTGGTTCCGACCTTCGCATCGGCCGGGTTATGGGCGATGAAGGAGCGACCGCCGGGTTGGCGCGAGGCCCGGTGGTCCTCGGCGGGCATCCTGCCGAAGCCCGAGACAAGCAACGAAGCAGCGATCTACGTCTTCTCGGCGATGACGGGAGGCATGAAGGGTGCTGTGGCCAGCCATGCGTGGATCGTCTTCAAGGAAAAGGGCGCGAAAACCTACACGCGCTTCGACAAGGTGGGCTGGGGTAATCCGATCCGCCGCAACGGCTATTCGCCTGACGCCTACTGGTATTCCAACACGCCGCAGTTGGTGACCTCGGTGACCGGCTCCAGGGCGGAACTGCTGATCCCCAAGATCGAGGGCGCGATCGCCGCCTACCCCTATGCCGAGCCGGGCGGCTACACGATCTGGCCGGGACCGAACTCCAACACCTTCGTCGCCCATGTGCTGCGCAGCGTGCCGGAACTCGACGCCGTGCTGCCGCCCCACGCAGTCGGGCGCGACTATCTGCCGGACGGCGAATTCATTCATGTGGACGATGACTGGCGCGACATACACCTGACCGTGCGCGGCCTCATCGGCCTGTCTGCCGGTCTGCGCAGCGGGTTCGAGATACACTTCCTCGGCCTGGTCGCAGGCCTCGATATCGCCAGCCCCGGCATCAAGGTGCCGGCGCTCGGACGGATCGGGATTTAAGATGGCAGCTATGCATGAAATGCAAAACGCCCGCGGATGCGGGCGTTCGACATAACTTCATGTCAAATGGCGATCAGAAGCCGACGGCCTGACGCGCAACCCGGCGGATGTCGCCCTGGGCGATGCCGAGATCGTTGAGTTCGCGCGGTGTCATACGGCCCAGTTCGGCAACCGTCTGACGATACTTGCGCCAATTGTTGAGAGTGCGTGCGACGTTCATGATGGTTCCCCTTTCCTGGGATTTTCGAAGCTTGAGCGCCAGTCCTTGGCGCTCTCGTTTGCTTCGATGACGCTTATATAAGCTCATCAAACGTGCACTGAAAGCGCCCACTTGGCAGGCCACCTATGCGATGGGCGCATAGGTATTCGCAAATTAGAAATAATGAAAAATGAAGAACCGCCGGCCGTCATTAAAGCGGCTTTGAATGAAGGGCCCTAAAATGGAAAAGGGCCGCTCGAGGCGACCCTTCCATGAGTTTGGTCCGGTTCAACGAACCCGGGGCGCTTCGTGAGCTCCCCGAAGGAAGATGATGTTCAGGCCGAGGGTTGCCCCGTCAAGACCGCCACCTTTCCATTGCCCGTTACACAGACCGAAATCTCACTAGACATTGGACCACCTTCCTTTCACTACGTTGATGATGATTAAAAGGTAGGGGCCAAAGCCTGAGTCTGCAAGCCACGTTATATAAACGATCGCGAATTTAATTGAGTTGCGGAAGCGACCATCCGCCCCTAGAATTCGCCAGCTTCGATCGAGGCAGATTCTCCCCTTCGGCTCAACGTCACCACGATCCTGCCGATTTCCGCCAGCTTGTAGGATCGGAGATCAGGCTGCGTCCGCGATATCCAGCCGCACGGAAAGCCCAACTTTCCCAGCCAATTCAACCAGTGCGTCCAGACTGAAATTTGCGATCCTGCCCCGCAGCAAGTCGTTCAGGCGCGGCTGGGTGATGCCCAGGCGAGCCGCGGCATCCTTCTGGGTCACATTCCAGTTCCGGACCTTCTGCTCGATCGCAATCAGCAGGGTCGAACGCATGGACAAATTGGCCGCTTCCGCCGGGGTGTCTTCCAGCGCGTCCCAGACATTTGAAAAGCTCTGACGTTCCATAGGTCCAATCCAATCAGATCTGCCGCAGACGCGCGGTGGCGATATCCAGATTCCGCTTTGCCGTCTGCTGCGTCTTCTTCTGAAATGCATGCAGGACGTAGACGGCGTCCTCTATTTTGGTCACGTAGATGATGCGAAAAGCGCCCGCCTCGTCGCGGATGCGGATTTCCCGCACACCCGCTCCGATCGTCGTCATGGGCTTCCAGTCGCTCGGCTCAAGGCCGAGTTGAATTTTATGCAACTGGACGCCCGCCTCCTTACGGGCGACCTCCGGAAAGTCCCGCAGGCGATCCAACGCATCTCCAAGAAATTCCAGTCGCTTCATATCGGTCCACGATTTATATCAAAACAAGTATATCTCTGCAAGGCGACTATGCAAGCCTCACCACGATCTTGCCGATATGGCTGCTGGTTTCCATCAGCTTGTGGGCCTCGACGACGTCTGCGAACGGCAGGACGGAGTGGATGACCGGAGCGACCGTTCCGTCCTCCAGGAGCGGCCAGACCTGGGCCAGAAGATCGTCGCGGATGGCGCGTTTTTCGTCCGCGGTGCGCGGGCGCATGGTCGAGCCGGTGACCGTCAGGCGCTTGACCATGATCGGTGACAAGTTGACCTTTTCGGCGATGTTGCCGCCGAGGAAGGCGATGATCGACAGGCAGCCGTCCTTGGCGAGAACCGAGAGGTTCTTTTCGAGATAGGCAGCACCGATCATGTCGAGCACGACGTCGACGCCCTTGCCGCCGGTGATGTCCTTGATGACCCCGGCAAAGTCCTCGGTCTTGTAGTCGATGCCTCTCACGGCACCGAGCTTTTCGCAGGCCTCGCATTTTTCCCTGGAGCCGGCGGTCGCGTAGACCGTCGCGCCGAACGCCTTGGCGAGCTGAATGGCGGTCGTGCCGATGCCGCTGGTGCCGCCGTGGATCAGCACGCTCTCGCCTTCGGTCAGGCCCGCCATCTGGAACAGATTGGCCCAGACCGTGAAGAAGGTCTCCGGCAGCGCCGCGGCCTTCACTGCGTCAAAACCCTTCGGCCATGGCAGAGCCTGTCCGGCCGGCACGGCACAATATTCCGCGTAACCGCCGCCGTTTGCGAGCCCGCAGACCTTGTCGCCGAGCTTGAATTCACTGACGCCCTCGCCCAGCGCTACGACTTCGCCGGATATTTCCAGACCGAGGATCGGGCTTGCGTCCTTCGGCGGCGGATAGGCACCCTTGCGCTGCTGCACGTCCGGACGATTGATGCCGGCCGCCTCCACCTTGACCAGGATTTCGCCCGACCGCACCGCCGGCAGCGGCCCCCTGGCAATGGTCATCACCTCCGGCTCTCCGAAGGACGGCAGATCGACGAAACGCATTTCGGTGGGAAGCGGCATGGCGGGACTCCTCTCAGTGCGGCCACCGACGGGATCGGTGATAGCCTCTGACTTAGGATAGTCGCATTGCGATAGGAAGGCGGCGTTCCGCCGCCTAGGTCATTTTGTCTCGCCGAAACTTGCGAAAACGAGACCACCATCGCTTTCCTTGGCTTCCGCCTTGACGGCGGCGATCTCCGAACCGATGCGGCCGACATCGTCGAGCAGCAGGCCCTGGGGCAGTTCGAGCACGCCGATCGAGCAGCGCAGCAGCGGGAAATCCCGCTCAGTGCCGGAGCGGTCGTGGCCGCGGATCTTGCCGGCGGCGCGTTCTTCCGGGGAATAGAGTTCGACGACATCGTCATGGAAATCGGAGAGCAGGCGTTCGAGGATTTCATTGAGTTCGTCGCGGGTCCAGCCGCGCACGCCAATGAAGAAATCGTCGCCACCGACATGGCCGAGGAAATCGCCGTCGGAGAAGAAATAACGCTTCACCAGGGCGGCGAACAGCGAGATCGCATGGTCGCCCATCTGGAAGCCGTAATGATCGTTGAACGGCTTGAAGTTGTCGAAGTCGCAATAACAGAAGAAGCGGGTCTCGTCGTCGTCGCGGCCGGTTTCCTGCATGAAGTCGCGGATGGCGCGGTTGCCCGGCAGGCCGGTCAGCGGGTTCTGGTCCTGGGCGATCTTGAGCTGCTTTTCGTTAATGACCTTGATCAGCGAGGCGGCCGAGACGACACCCGCATAGCGCATGTTTTCGGTGAGGATGACGCAGGCGCTGTTTTCCATGTTGGCAAACAGGGTCATCAGCTCCTCGGCTTCCGCATCCAGCCCGACGATCGGGGCACGGTCGACGAAATGCGAGATCGAGCGCTCATAGACCTTGTTCTTCAGGAGATCGCGGCCGAAGGGCTGATAGATATATTCCTTGAGATGGTATTCGTTGATGACGCCGCGCGGCTCGCCGTTTGCATTCAGCACCGGGAAGAATGCCTGGCGCGGATTGCGACGAAACAGGTCGAAGACGCTGTCGATGCTCTGGTTCTCATAGACGGTCGGCAGGTGTTCGATCTGCTTGCGGATGAGGATTTCGTCGAGCGACTGGCTGGAGCGACGGGAACGGCCGATATCGGCGAGATAGGGGAAGGAGGGCTGCAGTTCGGACACGAATGTGGTCGGTCGGGCAATGAACCAGCCCTGGACGAGATCGACGCCATATTCGCGGCAGACGAGGAATTCCGCCTCCGTCTCGATGCCCTCGGCGATGACGCGGATGCCGAGCACGTGGGCGATGCTGACGATGTTCTTGACGAGGTGGCGCTTGCGCGGGTTCTTATCGATGCCGGCGACGAAATGGCGGTCGATCTTCAGATAATCGACCGGATAGTCGCAGAGCAGTTTCATTTCGCCATGGCCGACGCCGAAATCGTCGATCGCCAGCTTGAAGCCTTCCTTCCGCATCTGGGTGACCAGATCTGCAAATTCCGGCACACTGGTATTGTCGAAACGCTCGGAGAATTCGAAGCAGACGGAAGACGGAGCAATATTCGCCTTGCGCAGATGCTGCACGACCTTTTCGAGGAAATGTTTGCCGTGACGGATCAGCCGGACATCGAGATTGAGAAACAGGGTCTGGGACGAGAAATCCGGCAGGCTGGCGAATTTCGCCAATGCCCGGGTTGCCATCATCTGTTCGAGCGCCAGAAGCTGGTTGGTCTCCTGGGCCTCATCGAGCAGTTCGAGCGGTGACGAGAACCCTATCCGTTCCTGGCCGCGCAGCAGCGATTCATAACCGAAGACCGAACCGGTGCCGACCTCGACAATCGGCTGAAAGGCATTTTCCAAAACCAATTTGGCCAGAGTGACAAGCTGATCGCTCGCATACCGACGGAAAACGCCCGGTTCCAAGATGGCCGCAGACGACATTACTCATTACTCCACTGCGCAATGGCCTAAAACATGCCTCAACACGAACGTCAGGTTCCCAGCAATTGGTCAAAAATACCTTTCCCGAACATGAAGGTTGGATGAAAGTTTTGTGACGATGAAAAGCATTTTTATACAAGATTTTAGAGACTTAGCGGCAACCTCTGCGTGCCTCAAGACTTGACCGCAAGCGCGACGGCGATCAGGGCCCAGCCCTGCATCGTGAGGTCGATCGCGAGGCCAGAACACGACGTGGTCCCAGCCCTTCACCTGGAAGGCGTGGACGAGATAGGCGATGCCTCCGACCGAACGTCATGACCGATCCCTTTTGCCAGAACCTCACCCGAACCTATGGAATAGGATGTGGAGCAGGCGTGATCCGGGTCAACGGCGCGCTTTTGGAACAGGAAGGTTCGCAATCGCTTCTTGATTGCCAAGACGATCAAAAATAACTCACTGTGGAGACTATGCCGCCCGCGAGGAAGATGCCTGCCATGACCAAACCCAATATCCTCATCGTCATGGTCGACCAGTTGAACGGGACGCTGTTTCCCGATGGGCCGGCTTCGTTCCTGCATGCGCCGAACCTCAAGGCGCTTGCCGCGCGGGGTGCCCGGTTTGTCAACAACTACACGTCATCGCCGCTCTGCGCGCCGGCGCGTGCCTCGTTCATGGCGGGCCAGCTGCCGAGCCGGACGCAGGTCTACGACAATGCCGCCGAATATGTTTCGTCGATCCCGACCTTCGCCCATCACCTGCGCCGCGCCGGGTATTACACGGCGCTTTCGGGAAAGATGCATTTCGTCGGGCCGGACCAGTTGCATGGGTTCGAGGACCGGCTGACGACCGATATCTATCCCGCCGATTTCGGCTGGACGCCGGATTACCGCAAGCCGGGCGAGCGTATCGACTGGTGGTACCACAATCTCGGTTCGGTGACCGGCGCGGGCGTGGCCGAGATCACCAACCAGATGGAATATGACGACGAGGTCGCCTTTCTCGCGAACCAGAAGCTCTATCACCTCGCCCGCGAGCGGGACGATGCCGAGCGGCGCCCCTGGGCGCTTACCGTCTCCTTCACCCATCCGCATGACCCCTATGTGGCGCGGAAGAAGTTCTGGGATCTTTACGAGGATTGCGAGCACCTGCTGCCGGAAGTCGGGCCGATCCCGCTCGAAGACCAGGACCCGCATTCGAAGCGGATCATCTTTTCCTGCGACTACAAGAATTTCGACGTAACGGAAGAAAATGTCCGCCGGTCGCGAAGAGCCTATTTCGCCAACATCTCCTATATCGACGAGAAGGTCGGCGAGCTGGTCGATACGCTGACGCGGACACGGATGCTCGACGACACGCTGATCCTGTTCTGCTCCGACCATGGCGACATGCTGGGCGAGCGCGGGCTGTGGTTCAAGATGAACTTCTTCGAGGGCTCGGCCCGCGTGCCGCTGATGATCGCCGGTCCCGGCGTGCCCGCTGCCCTGCATCTGGCGCCGGTTTCCAACCTCGACGTAACGCCGACGCTCTGCGACCTCGCCGGCATTTCGATGGACGAGATCAAGCCCTGGACGGATGGCGAGAGCCTGAAGCCGATGATGGAGGGTGTTCCGCGCACGAGCCCGGTGCTGATGGAATATGCCGCGGAAGGTTCCTATGCGCCGCTCGTCGCCATCCGCGAGGGCAAGTGGAAATATGTCCATTGCCTGCTCGATCCGGACCAGCTGTTCGACCTAGAAAACGATCCCCAGGAGCTCAACAACCTTGCCGACGATCCGGAATTTGCCGAAGTGGTTGCTCAGTTCCAGCGCCAGCGCGAAGAGCGGTGGGACATGGGTGCCTTCGACGCGGCGGTGCGTGAAAGCCAGGCGCGGCGCTGGGTGGTCTACGAAGCGTTGCGCAACGGCGCCTATTACCCCTGGGACCACCAGCCCTTGCAGAAAGCATCGGAGCGCTACATGCGCAATCACATGAACCTCGACAATCTCGAAGAGTCCAAACGCTACCCGCGCGGAGAATGAGATGAAAGCCCAGCCGATCGCCAGCCATTTCATCGACGGCGAATATGTCGAGGACACCGACGGCACCGTCATCGAAAGCCTCTATCCGGCGACCGGAGAGGTGATCGCGCGGCTGCATGCGGCCACGCCCGCGATCGTCGAGAGGGCGATTGCAGCCGCCAAGCGCGCTCAGCCTGAATGGGCGGCCATGAGCCCGACCGCCCGCGGCCGCATCCTCAAGCGCGCCGCCGACATCATGCGGGAGCGCAACCGCGAGCTTTCCGAACTGGAGACGCTCGATACGGGCAAGCCGATCCAGGAAACCATCGTCGCCGACCCGACATCGGGCGCCGACAGCTTCGAATTCTTCGGGGGTATCGCAGCGGCAGGACTCAACGGCAGCTACATCCCGCTGGGGCAGGACTTTGCCTATACGAAACGTGTGCCGCTCGGCGTCTGCGTCGGCATCGGCGCCTGGAACTACCCGCAGCAGATCGCCTGCTGGAAGGGTGCGCCGGCGCTGATCTGCGGCAATGCCATGGTGTTCAAGCCATCCGAAAACACGCCGCTCGGGGCGCTGAAGATTGCCGAAATTCTCATTGAGGCCGGGCTGCCGAAGGGTCTCTACAACGTCATCCAGGGCGACCGGACGACCGGGCCGCTGCTGGTCAACCATCCGGATGTCGCCAAGGTGTCGCTGACCGGCTCGGTGCCGACCGGCCGCAAGGTGGCGGCAGCGGCTGCCGGCAGCCTGAAGCATGTGACGATGGAGCTCGGCGGCAAGTCGCCGCTGATCGTCTTCGACGATGCCGATATCGACAGCGCGGTCGGCGGGGCGATGCTCGGCAATTTCTATTCGACCGGCCAGGTCTGCTCCAACGGCACCCGCGTCTTCGTGCAAAGGAGCATCAAAGAGACCTTCCTCTCCCGCCTCAAAGCACGCACGGAAAACATGGTGATCGGCGATCCGATGGACGAGGCGACCCAGATCGGACCGATGGTCTCCTTCGATCAGCGCCAGAAGGTGATGAGCTATATCGAAAAGGGCAAGGCCGAGGGTGCCACGCTCGTCACCGGCGGCGGCATCCCGAACCACGTCACCGGCGAAGGTTATTACGTGCAGCCGACCGTTTTCGCCGACGTCACCGACGAGATGGCGATCGCCCGCGAGGAGATTTTCGGCCCCGTCATGTGCGTGCTCGATTTCGACGACGAGGCCGAGGTGATCGCCCGCGCCAACGGCACGGAATTCGGCCTTTCGGGCGGGGTGTTCACGTCCGATCTCACGCGCGGCCATCGGGTGGCGGATCAGTTGGAGGCCGGGACGCTGTGGATCAATACCTATAATCTCTGCCCGGTGGAAATCCCCTTCGGCGGTTCGAAACAATCCGGCTTCGGGCGGGAGAACTCGCTGGCGGCGCTGGAGCATTATTCCGAGCTGAAGACGGTTTATGTGGGCATGGGCAAGGTCGAGGCGCCGTATTGAGGATGGCGTCAGTCCAGCACGAGATCGTCGAGATCGACTTTCAGGATGGCGGCGATGCGCTTCAGCACATCGACCGAGCCTGTCTTCTTACCGGTCTCGATCTCGGACAGGTAGGGCTGAGAGATCCCGACTGCTTCCGCGAGCTCCGAGACCGTCATCTTGCGGTAGTTGCGGAAAGTACGGATGCGGCTTTCGGTTTCAAGCAGTTCGTACACCAACTCGGCCGGCCAGGTTTCCTCACCGGCGGCGATGCGCGCCAGGATTTCATTGGCCTTGATGGTGTCCATCATATCCTCGAAGTCGTCTTCGGGAACCAAGACATAAGACTTGCCGTCAATGACGGTCTTGTCAAAAACACCCATTGTTCACTCCTTGTAGATGCCACCTCTAGGCCCGACATCAATAACAACGACGAGGTTCGTCTCCTCATCGATGATGATCCTGTCATTGCCGACGCGGATGCGAACGAGCGCGCTGCCCTCCAGCCTTTTGAAATCGACCCTTTCACCACGGGCGAATGCATCGACCTTCGCCCTGATGGCAGCCTGACGTTTGGGCTGCATCCGGCTCAGGCTTTTCTGCGCGACCTTAGAATAGAGTACAGCCTTTATTAGATCAATATAGCTCATAGCTATACGTACATCAATCGAGAGTTGCAAATGATGCAGGCAGATTTCGTCATCATCGGTTCCGGGTCCGCAGGCTCCGCCATGGCCTATCGCCTGTCGGAGGATGGCAAGAATTCGGTGATCGTCATCGAGGCGGGAGGATCCGATTTCGGGCCGTTCATCCAGATGCCTGGCGCGCTTGCCTGGCCAATGAGCATGAAGCGCTACAACTGGGGTTATCTGTCCGAACCGGAGCCGAACCTCAACAATCGCCGCATCACCGCGCCGCGCGGGAAGGTGATCGGCGGGTCGTCGTCGATCAACGGGCTTGTCTATGTCCGGGGGCACGCGGAAGACTATAACCGCTGGGAGGAGCTGGGAGCGACCGGCTGGGCCTATGCGGACGTGCTGCCCTATTTCAAGCGCATGGAGCATAGCCATGGCGGCGAAGAAGGCTGGCGCGGCACGGATGGGCCATTGCATGTAAAACGTGGGCCGGTGACCAATCCGCTCTTCCACGCCTTCATCCAGGCGGGTTCCCAGGCCGGTTTCGAGATGACGCAGGACTATAACGGCTCGAAACAGGAAGGTTTCGGGCTGATGGAGCAGACGATCCATAACGGCCGGCGCTGGTCGGCCGCCAACGCCTATCTGCGGCCGGCGCTGAAGCGCAAGAATGTCGAACTGATCTATGGGCTGGCGCAGAAAATCGTCATCGAGAACGGCCGCGCCGTCGGCGTTGAAATTTTTCGCCGCGGCGTCAACGAGACGATCAGGGCCAACCGCGAGGTGATCGTCTCGGCCTCCTCCTTCAACTCCCCGAAACTGCTGATGCTCTCCGGCATCGGGCAGGCGGACCATCTCAAGGAGATGGGCATCGAAGTCACGGCCGACCGGCCGGGTGTCGGCGCCAACCTGCAGGACCATATGGAATTCTATTTCCAGCAGGTTTCGACCAAGCCGGTATCGCTCTATTCCTGGCTGCCCTGGTTCTGGCAGGGCGTGGTCGGCGCGCAATGGCTGCTGTCGAAGGGTGGCCTCGGCGCCTCCAACCAGTTCGAGGCCTGCGCCTTCCTGCGCTCGAGCGCCGGTCTCACGCAGCCGGATATTCAATATCATTTCCTGCCGGTGGCGATTTCCTATGACGGCCGCGCGGCGGCGAAAAGCCACGGCTTCCAGGTGCATGTCGGCTACAACCTGTCAAAATCACGCGGGAGCGTGACGCTGCGTTCGCCCGATCCGAAGGTGGATCCGGTGATCCGCTTCAACTACATGAGCCATCCCGAAGACTGGGAGAAGTTCCGCCATTGCGTGCGGCTGACCCGCGAGATCTTTTCCCAGAAGGCATTCGACCAGTATCGCGGGCCGGAAATCCAGCCGGGCGAACAGGTCGAGACGGATGACCAGATCGACGCATTCCTGCGCGAGCATCTGGAAAGCGCCTATCACCCCTGCGGCACCTGCCGGATGGGCCGCGCCGACGATCCTTTGGCCGTGGTCGACCCGGAATGCCGGGTGATCGGGGTCGAGGCCTTAAGGGTCGCGGATTCGTCGATCTTCCCGCATGTGACGTACGGCAACCTCAACGGCCCCTCGATCATGACCGGAGAGAAGGCAGCCGATCATATCCTCGGCAAGACGCCCCTGCCCCGCAGCAATCAGGAGCCCTGGGTCAATCCGCGGGCGATGGTGAGCGATCGGTAGTCAAACCGTCGACTTCATTCCATGAACCGAATGCCTCCTCCAACCGCTTTTGTGTCGCAGCTCTTTCCGCGGTTCTGGCATCTAGTTTGGATCTCAATTCGGCAAGGACTTCATCCGTGCTGTAGTAGATACCGGTGCATAGCGCGTCCTCATAAGAGGCAAGCCCTCGCAAAATGAACTCACGTTGTTCCCGAGCACGTTCGGGAGGATTACGGTCCATCAACAATCCCCGATTGATACTGAGATATTGTAGCAACTTTTAAATCGGATCAAGACGTCTACAAAAACCCGATCCATCTGCCGGCAATCACCGCGCTGATCCAGATCACGATCGAGAGGACAGCGGAAAACCGAAGTGCCGTCGTCGGCGCGTTGCCGGCGAGCACCGTCCGCCATCCGGAATTGAAATGAACAACGGCAATGTTCAAAAGACCCAGCGCCACCAAGCAGAGCTTCACGAGGAAAGCCGGGTTGCGGACATATTCCAGCGGCCGCACCGAGAAAAGGCAGAGGCCGGTGACTATGGCAATCAGGACGCCGGCGCCGGCGAGGCGTGACAGGTAGGGCGCGATGGCGGCAAGCGGGACGACCGGGGCCAGGCCCAACAGCCGGAGGTCCAGCGCCAGGATGGCGCCGAACAGCATGCCGATGCCGAGGATATGCGCGGCGTTGACCAGAAGATAGAGCGTCGAAGACGTGATCAGCGCCCGCGCCAGCGGCGTTTCGACAAGCGACGCGAGGAATTCCATGCCCGCCTCAGTTGGTCTTGATGCGTTCCGGATAGATGTCGAAGGTTTTGCCGGAGACGACGATCCGGACCGCCTTAATGCGTTTTTCGGTGCGGTCTTCGGAGCGGTTGCCGGTGGCGGTGATCTGGTCGCCGATTTTGGCCTGTCCTTCGACGAAGCCGGAGCGCTGGGTCTGATTGGGATTACCGAGTTCGACGCGCCAGACGCCGTCTTCGGCTCTGATCTCGAGTGTCGGATGGGGCGGCGAGAACGAAATCGACTGGATCGTACCCTTGAGGTCTATCTGGTCGGCTTCCGCCCAGGACCAGCCGTGATGGGCAACGGCAGTGCCGGCGAGCGATGCGGCAATCATGGTACCGGCTAGAATGCGGGCGATCGAAAGGCGGGGCATGACGGCTCTCCTCTGTTCCGGATCATATGCCGGAGATGTAGGATGCCTTACCGAATAACCAGAGGTTTCACCGTTTCTTGAACGTCAGCCCGCTATCGACGCTCAGTTGGTCGCCATCAGCGCCACGGCCCTGTCGACGATCAGGCGGTTGAGGGCGCGGTAATCGCCGTCGAAATGGTGGCCGCCTTCGCGGGCGAGAACCTGGGTGCCGCGGATCTCCCGGACTGCCGGGCAGGCGCTGTCATCTTCTTTGAGGCCGTAGATGCACTGGATCTTGGACGGCTCGACCTCGCGAAGATCGTCGACCGGATCGCCGTATTTGCCATGGCCTGCAAACCCCAACCAGCCGCTCACGTTGATCTCGAAATCCGCCTGGTGCGACAGCGCCAGAAGCGAGATGAGCGAGATCGCCTGCTTGTCGGCATCCGGCAGCAGCCGGTAGGTGGCCGGCAGGATATCCGCACCGAAGGAATATCCGATCAGCAGGACGTTATCGACGTTCCAGCGTTTGCGGTAGGAACTGATGATACGGGAAAGGTCGGCGGCGGTCTGTTCCGGGGTTCGCTCGCTCCAGAAATAGCGCAATGCATCGACGCCGACGACCGGGATGCCCTCTTCCTTCAGATAGGCGCCGAGCTGCTGGTCGATATCGCGCCAGCCGCCGTCGCCGGAATAGATGATCGCCATGGTGTTGTGCTTTGGCGTCGCATGGATCGGCACGATCGGCAGATTGAGCGGCGACGCGGACTGGGCGAGCCGCCGGACGGTGGCCGATGTATTCTCCAGCAGGGCCACATCCGCGCCGCCAGCCGCTTCCCGGTACTCGATCGCGGGATGGGTGTTTTTCAGATTTTCCGTGTGGATGCGGCCCGCCGCGTCGGCCTCGGGGGTGAAGACGATCCGGACGGGATTGGGGAGGTCGCCTTCGGTCAGGCCGTAGACCGTGCCGCCGGTGACCGGCGTCTTCGGCGCCGGGGTGCAGAGGATGGTCGATAGCGGGATGGCGGTCTGCGGGTCGATGGCGAGTGTCTCGGCGATCGTCGAATCCGGCGTCTGGGCGGCGATGGCTAGCGCCAGCGTAGCGCCGTCGCCAATGCCTGCCACGACCGGCGGATGATAGGTGGCGATATCGGCCGAGCGGTGCAGCTGGCGCGTTACGTCTTCGATGTCGGAAACCAGATAAAGGCAGTCGCTCCGCTCTTCCTCGAGCGCCGCGTAATAATCGCGAATATCCACGCCGACCACCAGGGCACCGTCCCTGACCAGCGCCTCGGACGTCCGCTCCTCGCGGTCCGACCACCCCTCGCCGCCCGAAAGCAGCACCACGACGCCAGTCGCCTTGGCTTCGGGAAAAGAAATCCGGTCGATCGGCAGGCTTTTGGCCTTCAGGGCCGGGTCGGAGACGATATTGACGATGGCAGCGACGAAGGTGATGCCTGCAACAATGATCGGCAGAACCTTCATCTGCGAAGGATGCCCTTCAGCCCGCCGCCGATCAGCATGGTAACGTCGACCAGCGAAACGATTGGCAGGCCACGGCCGGAGACAGCGATGTAACGCGGCTGCCATTCCGGATCGAACTTGTCCTTGAACAACCTCACGCCGCGGAAATTGTAGAAACGCTCGCCATTCTGGAAGATGCGCTCGCCCACATGGTTCCAGAGCGGCGCCTTGCTATGGGTCGAAAGGCCCGCGAGCGGCGCCATGCCGAGGTTGAGGGTGCGAAAGCCTGCAGCCCTCAAATGCTCCATGATCCGCACGAACAGCAAGACCATCATGCCCTGATGGGCATTTGGCAGGTGGCGCATCAGGTCGATGCAGGCGTCCCCGGCGGAGCCGGTCGAAAGGACGTTGGCGAATGCAACAATCTTGCCCTCGATGCGGATGACGCCAACCGGGCCGGTCGCCACGTATTGAGGCTGGAAGGTTCCGAGCGAAAAGCCTTTTTCCGTGGCATTCTGGGCCGTCAGCCAGGCACGGGAGACGGACCGGAGTTCATCGAGAACGGCAGGCACGTCATCTGCCTCGATCATCGAAAACTCGAGACCATCGCGAACCGCGCGGTTGACGGCGCGCCGAAGCCTGATCCGAGTGCCACCCTTGAGGTCGAAGTTCGTCAGGTCAACCACCGCCTGTTCGCCGAGCTTGTAAGGCTTCAACCCGGATTCGACGGTGAGCGGCAGGAAGTCCGGGGAGACCTGATAGAATACAGCGCGGCAGCCCGACTTGCGGGCATGTTCCATGAATTTCAGCGTCAGGCCGGACCAGGCGCTGCCGGGGCCGATAGGATCGAACAGCGCCACCCAGGAACGGCCCTGCTGGGCGTACATGATGAACGCGTTGCCGCAATCAGAAAATAGCAGCTTCTTGTCGCCGAGGCGTACGAGACCGGCGCTCGCATTCGGCTGGGTGGCAAGAATTTCGACGGCGCGGTTCATTTCGTCGCTCGCCGGCGGCTTGCGGCAGCGCCGCGGGCGCCGCAGCCGGTTCGTGGCAAGCGTGCCGATCAGAAGCGTCAGCGCCAGACCGGTCGGCGCTTGGATATTGGTGTTCGACAGAAGCAGGCTCCAGCCGAGCCTCACCAGATTTTCCTCGAGGAAAACACTCACGCCAAGTGCGATCACGAACAGAACGAAACCGAAAGACAGGAGAATGCTCGTATCGGGAGTCAGGCGATCGATCAGCACCCTCCCCATGGAGATGGCCGATTGTGCCGACTGTTTTGCGGGCGAGCCGGTGACCGGCTCGGAGGGTTCTTCGAGGTGGGCAATGTCTGCCATAGGTTATCCGTCGCGGAAATAAGCGTTAGGCCTGCATTTCGTCAGAGCTTGCGCCCAAAAGGTTCTTACCTGTTCTGTGCTAATCAACAATTGACACATATCAATTTTGAAAAACTTTCCGTGATTAAGGTAAAAACGCCACGCAACAACGGCGCGTGCACTGCGATTTCAGTGGCACCGTATATGCCGCAGCGTGTAACGGGCGGCTAACGTCATCTTGAGGCTGCGGAACCGCTATTTGCGGAAAACCTTCCAGCGTGTCGGACGGAAGCGAGTTTCGCTGCCGAGCTCGATCGGCGCATGCAGCGGCACCTCCACCTCGACGTGATACGGGGCGTGGCCGTCATTGGCGATGTCGATCTCGGCGATGCGGGTGCCGGCGAGGCGACGGCAGGCGGTGACCTTGCCGAACAACGCATCCGGCGCGTCGACGAGCGTCACGTCTTCCGGCCGGAAGAACAATTCCCCTGCCCCGTCGCCCGCCTCAGCAATGCCAATCGGCTGGCCCTGGAAGAGCATGGTGCCGTCTCTTACGTCGACCGGGAGCTGCGACGACTCGCCGATGAAGGAGAAGACGAAGGGTGAACCCGGCCGGTCGTAGACGTCGTCGGCCGAGCCGACCTGCTCGATCTTGCCCTGGCTCATGACGACGACGCGGTCGGCGAGTTCCAGCGCCTCTTCCTGGTCATGGGTGACGAAGACGGTGGTGTGGCCGGTGCGGTCGTGGAATTCCCGCAGCCAGCGGCGCAATTCCTTGCGCACCTTGGCGTCGAGCGCGCCAAACGGCTCGTCGAGCAGCAGGATGCGCGGCTCGATCGCCATGGCGCGGGCAAGTGCGACGCGCTGGCGCTGGCCGCCGGAAAGCTGGTTCGGATAACGCTTCTCAAGCCCGCCGAGCTGGACCATCTCCAGGAGTTCGGAGACGCGGCGACGGATTTCCGTCTTCGGTGGGCGGCTGGCGGTCGGCCGGACCTTGAGGCCGAAGCCGATATTCTCGGCGACCGTCATATGCCGGAACAGCGCATAGTGCTGGAAGACGAACCCGACATTGCGCTCCTGCACCGAATGATGCGAGGCGTCCTGATCACCGAAGAAGATCTTTCCCGATGTCGGGAAATCGAGGCCGGCGATGAGGCGCAAGAGCGTCGTCTTGCCGGAGCCCGAGGGACCGAGCAGCGCGATCAGCTCGCCGGACGCGATCTTCAGCGACACGTCGTTCAGCGCCGGGAAACGCTCGAATTCCTTGCGGATATTGTTGATGGTGACTTCCATCTGGTCTTTGACCTTTCAATGCCTGCCGCCGGCAGCGCCGGCTCCGAACCGAAGTTCGAGAAGAGTTTTCAATGCAAGGGTGACGAGCGCCAGCAAGGCCAGCAGCGAGGCCACCGCGAAGGCCGCGACGAAGTTATACTCATTATAGAGTATCTCCACATGCAGCGGCATGGTGTTGGTGAGGCCGCGGATATGGCCCGAGACGACCGAGACGGCGCCGAACTCCCCCATGGCGCGGGCGTTGCAGAGGAGCACGCCGTAAAGCAGGCCCCACTTGATGTTCGGCAGCGTCACATACCAGAAGGTCTGCCAGCCGGATGCGCCGAGCGACAGCGCCGCTTCCTCGTCGCCGGTGCCCTGGTCCTCCATCAGCGGGATCAGCTCGCGCGCGACGAAGGGAAAGGTGACGAAGACCGTGGCGAGCACGATGCCCGGCACGGCAAACAGGATGGTGATGCCTTGGCTTTTGAGGATCGGGCCAAGCAGGCTGTTGGAGCCGAAGAGCAGCACGTAGACCAGGCCGGAGATGACCGGCGAGATCGAGAACGGCAGGTCGATCAGGGTGATCAGGAAGGACTTACCCTTGAACTCGAACTTGGCGATCGCCCAGGAGGCGCAGAGCCCGAAGACGAGGTTGAGCGGAACGGAAATCGCCGCCACCAGAAGCGTCAGGCGGATCGCTGCCGCCGCGTCGGGTTCGATCAGCGCCTCGTAATATTCCGACCAGCCCTTGCGAAAAGCTTCCACAAAGACGGAAACCAGCGGCAGGAGCAGGAAGAAGGCGAGGAAAACCAGCGCCAACCCGATCAGCAGGATCTTTGCGAGCGGGCGCTCGTCGGCCGGATTGCGGAAGGCCGGCGGTTTGCCGAGCGCGGAGCGGGAGACTTCAGACATTGCCGTATCTCCTTCGGTTCCAGGCCTGGATGAGGTTGATGATGAAGAGCATCACGAAGGAGATGATCAGCATGATGGTGGCGATCGCCGTCGCGCCCGCATAGTTGAACTCCTCCAGCCGGATGACGATGAGGAGCGGCGCGATCTCCGAGACGTAGGGAATATTGCCGGCAATGAAGATGACCGAGCCGTATTCGCCGACGCCTCTGGCGAAGGCGAGCGCAAAACCGGTCAGGGTCGCCGGCGTCAGCCCCGGCAGGATCACCCTCGAAATCGTCTGGAAGCGATTGGCGCCGAGCGTGGCTGCGGCTTCCTCCACCTCACGATCCAGTTCCTCCATGACCGGCTGCACGGTGCGTACCACGAAGGGAAGGCCGATGAAGACCAGCGCGACGACGATGCCGAGCGGCGTGAACGCGATGCGGAACGGCATGAACAGCGAGCCGACCCAGCCGTTCGGCGCATAGAGCGCTGCAAGCGCGATACCGGCGACCGCCGTCGGCAACGCGAACGGCAGGTCGACGATCGCATCGATCAGCCGGCGACCGGGGAAATTGTAACGGGTCAGCACCCAGGCGACGACGGTGCCGAAGACTACATTGACCAGCGCGGCCACAAAGGCCGTGCCGAAGGATATATAAAGTGCGTCCTGCGTGCGCTGGTCGGTCAGAACGGCGAAAAACCCGCTCCAGCCAAGCCCGGCGGTACGCCAAAGCAGGCCGGCAACGGGGATCAGGATAATTATCGACAGGTAGGCGAGCGAAAAGCCGAGCGTCAACCCAAAACCTGGGATGATGCTCGGCCGTTTCAGTCGCCACTTTGCCGGTGAGGCAGTGGCGTTATGGATCATTTAATATTCCGACTTACTTACCGGGCTTGTAGATCTGGTCGAAAATGCCGCCGTCACCGAAATGTTCGGGCTGCGCCTTCTTCCAACCGCCGAAGATCGGATCGTCGATTGTGACGAGCTTGATGTTCGGCAGGGCCTTCAACAAATCCGGCTTTACCACATCGGGCTTCGAAGGACGATAGAAGTGCTTCGCCGCGATATTCTGGCCTTCATCGGAGTAGAGATACTGCAGATAGGCCTCCGCCTGCTTGCGGGTACCCTTGGAATCGACGGTGGCGTCGACGACCGCGACCGGCGGCTCGGCGAGGATCGAAATCGGCGGAACGACGATCTCGAAGGCATCCTTGCCGAACTCGGCGCCGGCGAGATAGGCCTCGTTTTCCCAGGCGAGCAGCACGTCGCCGATCTGGCGCTGGGCGAAGGTGACCGTCGAGCCGCGGGCGCCGGTATCGAGGACCGGAGCGCGCTTGTAGAGCTCGCCGACATAGGCCTTGATCTTGGCCTGATCGCCCTTGTACTCCTCGTTCGCCCAGGCCCAGGCGGCAAGGTAGTTCCAGCGGGCACCGCCCGAGGTCTTGGGGTTCGGCGTGACGATCGCAACGTCGCCCTTCACCAGGTCGCCCCAGTTCTTGATCCCCTTCGGATTGCCCTTGCGGACGAGGAAGACGATCGTCGACGTGTAGGGCGATGCGTGGTTCGGCAGCCGATCACGCCAGCCGGCCTTGATCTTGCCGGACTTCTCGATCGCGTTGATGTCGCTTTCGAGTGCCAGCGTCACGACATCGGCCTCCAGACCGTCGATGACGGAGCGGGCCTGCGCGCCGGAACCGCCATGCGACTGGCGGATCGTCACGTCGTCGCCGCCTTGCGCCTTCCAGTATTTCGCGAAGGCGACGTTGAAATCCTTGTAGAGCTCGCGGGTGGGATCGTAGGAGACGTTGAGAAGCTGACTTTGGGCAAAAGCCGGCGCGACGATCCCGACCGAAATGCCGGTCGTCAGGGACAGACCAAGTGCGACGGCGCCCAAACGGGCACCTAGTCGCCGGCCCAATCCCGGGGCAAAATTGAACATGAGGTTCCCTCCTGTGGTTCTGCCAAAACTCTATCGGTTAGGTCGTCTTAGTCAATCGAGGCTGGGAAGAAGGCAAAACTGTTTCCCTTTGGCGGCCCGCGACGACAAAGAAACCATTAACCCTCACTACATGGACAGAACGCCCGCGTTGGCAAACGGGCGGTTTGCAAAATCACAATCCCGCCATAATCGGGGCTTTGGGGGTGCGGGAGGAGAATTTTGCGGGCGATTTGCGAGAAATCTGCTGAGGTGCTGGCGGATAAGGGTTGGCCATCGAGGCTGGCACCCTCTTCTCCCCAGCGGGGAGAAGGTGGCCCGAAGGGTCGGATGAGGGGGTAGCCAACACCAGGGAGCTTTGCGGGCGTGGCCCCCTCATCGCCTCGCTTTGCTCGGCACTTCTCCCCGCTGGGGAGAAGAAGGGCGCAAGCGGCACTGCCGAATACCTTCCTGAGGTAAGAGGCCTCAGGCCGTCAGCAGTTCCCTGACCGGCGGCTTGGCGTCGCCGGCGCCTTCGACGGCATCGGCGATCGTGGTGTTGAAGAGCACGTCGCGGGTCGCGTCGGCGACGCGGGCGAAGACATGGCGAATTTCGCAGAGATGTTCGCCGTCGCAATCCTCGCATTTGCGGTAGGCGGTCTGCGAGAGGCAAGGCAGCGGCGCGATCGGGCCGTCGACCAGGCGCAGAACTTCGCCGAAGGTGATGGCGTCGGCCGGCTTGAGGAGAAGATAGCCGCCCTGCTTGCCGCGGCGGGAAACGACGATACCGGAGCGTTTGAGGTCGAGCAGGATCTGTTCCAGAAATTTCTTCGGAATGCTCTGCTGGAGGGCAATCTCGGAAATCAGCATCGGCTCTGAGGGATCGGCCTGGGCCAGGGCGGCCAGCGCCCGCAGAGCATATTTCGCTTTCTGGGATATCATCACGCAACCATCGACAATAGCGCCGCCGCAAGGAAATAGTCCTCACGGCGCCGCTCACTTCAGCTTCGTTCGGGGCATCCACGGGGGCGCCGGAAGGGCGCTCAGGGGCTGCATATCCGCCAGGGGAAACAGCGCCCCGGAGACATGTTCCCGCAATATCTCAAATCACGAGAAAATACAAACCAATGCAGGGGTTTCCGGGATAAAATTGGTCACTTTTGGTTAAGGCGGCAGGTTTTCTGTGTGAGCGCTGCTTTGGAGAGATATTTGCTCCGCATCACCATGGGAAGAAACGGGTTTTCCTGTCCTTGACGGCGCGGAATCCGGATAATCCAGCAATTGCTCACGGAAGAAGACCCATGACACTGCACGATGCCGCCGGCCAGGACCGTTCGGGACTGGCCGCTACCCTCGACGCAAAGCTCGAAAGCCTGGACCTTGCCGGGCGCCTGGCGCTTGCCGCCGAACTCGGCCACGCCGTGTTCACCACATCGCTCGGTATCGAGGACCAGGTGATCACCGCGGCGATCGGCACGCACCGCCTGCCGGTCGAGGTCTCGACGCTCGAAACCGGGCGGCTGTTCAAGGAAACCGTCGACCTGATCGGCGAGACCGAGGAGCGCTACGGCATCGAGATCCGCCGCTTTCGGCCGGAGCAGGACGACGTCGACGAATATGCCGCGAAATACGGGCTCAACGGCTTCTACGACAGCGTCGAAGCCCGCCACGCCTGCTGTCATGTGCGCAAGCTGAAGCCTCTCGCCAAGGCGTTGGCTGGCGCCGACGTCTGGGTCACCGGCCTTCGCCGCGGCCAGTCCGGCAATCGCGCCACGACCCCGTTTGCCGAATACGACGCCGAGCGCAACCTGATCAAGATCAACCCCTTGGCCGACTGGGACATCGAGACGATCAATGCCCATGTGGCTTCCGAAGCCATCCCGGTCAACCCGCTGCACAAGCGCGGTTATCCGTCGATTGGCTGCGAGCCCTGTACCCGCGCCATCAAGCCCGGCGAGCCCGAGCGCGCCGGCCGCTGGTGGTGGGAAAACGACGAAAAGCGCGAATGCGGCCTGCATGTGCCGGAAAACGCCGCTCAACCGATCGCAGAGCCTGGCCCCCAAGCGAACTGAAGCTCTTTCTTGTTTGTTTCTAGAGACTACCCGGAGACCGAAATGCCTTTGTCAGTACAGGAAACGGAAGTGAAGAACCCGCCCGTTTCCAGACCGCCGCTCGATCCGCATCTGAAGGCCCTCGAAAACGAAGCGATCCACATCTTTCGCGAAGTGGCGGCGGAATTCGAAAAACCCGTCATGCTCTATTCGATCGGCAAGGACTCGTCCGTCCTGCTGCATCTCGCGCGCAAGGCCTTTTATCCCGGCCGCGTCCCCTTCCCGCTGCTGCACGTGGATACGACGTGGAAGTTCAAGGAGATGATCGAGTTCCGCGACCAGATCGCCGAGAAATACGATCTCGACCTCGTGGTCCACACCAATCCGCGCGGCGCCGAGGAAGGCATTACGCCGTTCAGCCACGGTTCGGCGCTCTATACCGACATCATGAAGACCGAGGCGCTCCGCCAGGCGCTCGATGCCGGCGGCTACGACGCGGCCTTCGGCGGCGCTCGGCGCGACGAGGAAGCCTCCCGGGCCAAGGAACGCATCTATTCGTTCCGCACCCCGGACCACAAATGGGATCCGCGCAACCAGCGTCCGGAACTGTGGAACGTCTATAACGGCATGGTCCGGAAAGGGGAAAGCGTGCGCGCCTTCCCGCTCTCCAACTGGACCGAGGTCGACATCTGGCGCTACATCCAGGCGGAAGACATTCCGCTCGTGCCGCTCTATTACGCCGCCGAACGTCCCTATGTGGAGCGCGACGGGATGATGATCCTTGCCGAGGATCCGCGGCTTGAACTGCTGCCCGGCGAAACCGTGCAGCAGGGCATGATCCGTTTCCGCACGCTCGGCTGCTTTCCGCTGACCGGCGCCATCCGCTCGACCGCGTCCAACCTCGAAGAGGTGATCGCCGAGCTCGAAATCGCTACCGTTTCCGAACGCCAGGGCCGCGCGATCGACCGCGACCAGTCCGGCTCGATGGAAAAGAAGAAGCGCGAAGGATATTTCTGAGATGACCGCTCCCGCCCAAAACGCCTCGGCGACCATCCTGCCCTTCGCAGAACCCCTGAAGGCGGTGCGCGACACGCGCCCGCTGCGCCTCATCACCTGCGGCTCCGTCGATGACGGCAAATCGACGCTGATCGGCCGGCTGCTCTGGGACACCAAGGCGGTCAAGGAAGACCAGGCCGCGACGCTCGCCCGCGACTCGGGCGGCCAGAACGACCTTGGCCTGCCGGACTTCGCCCTGCTGCTCGACGGCCTGCAGGCCGAACGCGAACAGGGCATCACGATCGACGTCGCCTATCGTTATTTCTCGACCGACAGGCGCTCGTTCATCGTTGCCGACACGCCCGGCCACGAGCAATATACCCGCAACATGGCGACCGGCGCTTCGACCGCCGATCTCGCCATCCTGCTTGCCGACGCCCGCGCCGGGCTTCTCGAACAGACCCGCCGGCACGCGACGATCGCCGCCCTGATGGGCATCCGCCAGTTCGTCCTGGCCGTCAACAAGATCGACCTCGTCCACTATGACAAGGCAATCTTCGACAGGATTTCGCACGAATTCCGCGAATTCGCCCTGTCGCTCGGCGTACGCCAGATCACCGCCATCCCGATGTCGGCGCTCAAGGGCGAAAACGTCGTTTATCCGGCCGATGCCTCGATGCCCTGGTATGACGGCCCGACCCTGGTCGAGACGCTGGAGCTGGCGACGGTGCGCTCCACCCAGGCCGGCGGTTTCCGCCTGCCGGTGCAGCGCGTCGTGCGTCCCGGCGAGAGTTTTCGCGGATATCAGGGGACTGTCGCGGGCGGCTCGGTGAAGCCGGGCGACTCCGTCGTCATCCTGCCTTCCGGCACGGTCGCCAATGTCAGCCGGATCGTCACCTTCGACCTGGTGCGCAATGCGGCGGTCGCAGGCGATGCCATCACGCTGGTCCTCGACCGGCAGGTGGACGTGGCGCGCGGCGACGTAATCGTTTCGCTCGACGGCCAGCCGATGACCGGCCACCATTTCGACGCCCAGCTCGTCTCGCTGCAGCCGGGCGGCATCGAGCCCGGGAAACGCTACTGGCTGAAGAGCGGCTCGCGCCGCCAGCGCGTCGCGGTCGAACCGATCAGCCAGCTCGAGCTTGCGACCGGCAAGTGGCAGCCGCATGCCTCGACGCTCGCCATGAATGCGATCGGCAAGGTGCGCCTCTCCTTCGAGGAACTGGCGGTCTTCGACGCTTACGAGCAGAACCGCTCGACCGGCGCCTTCATCCTGATCGATCCGGATACGCTGAACACGGTGGCGGGCGGCATGATCACCGCCAAGCGCGCCGAAATCGGCGGCATACATCGTGGCCAAGGGGGCGAAGGCCAGCGCGTCGTACTGTCGCTGCCGGCCGATCTTGCCGAGCAGCTGATGGCAAGCGAACTCTTCGCCAACCGCCGCGACGAGACCGAGGTCAAGCGGATGACCGCCAAACAGGCGGCAGAGCTTTTCTCCAACGCCGGCGGAGACATCTGATCCCTTCGATCGGCGGGAAATGGAAAAGGGGCCGGAAGGTCCCTTTTTTCGTTGCCCAGCCCCCGTCAGGCGAGCGGCCGCGTCGAACCGCGCTGGATGAGATCGAACGGCAGCTGGATGACGCGGCTCGGCAGGCATTCGTCGTTGATCGCCCGGACGATGAGATCCGCGGCCTGATAGCCCATCTGGAAACGCGGCACGCGGACGGTCGTCAGCCTCGGCTCGGCGCAGAGCGCGAAATCGAGGTCGTTATAACCGCAGATCCCAAACTCATCCGGCACGCGCAGGCCCGCCCGTTGCGCCTCGAACAGCGCGCCGAGCGCAAGATCGTCGTTCTGGCAGAATACCGCGTCGACATCGGGCGCCGTTTCCAGCAGCCGCTTGAAGAGGTCGCAGCCGAGCTGCATGCTGGTTTGCTTGTGCTCGGTCATGACGAGGCCCGGATCGTAGAGCCCCGCCTCCTGCATCGCCAGCGCATAGCCGTCATGACGCCGTTGGGCGCGAAGATCGCGGCTGCCGCCGATCAGGCCGATGCGGCGGTATCCGCAGGCGAGCAGATGGCGCGTCGCAGTCTCCGCCGCCTCGCGGTGATTGATGCCGACCGCGATACCCGAGGGCAGCAGGTTGAGATCGACGATCTGAACCACCGGGCACGGCGCAAGCTCAAGCAGATCGCTGACCCGCTGGTCCTGCAATCCCGTCAGCAGGATGCCGGCCGGATGCTGTGACAGGAAAAGCTTGACCTGACGGTACTCCTGCTCCGCATCGTGGTTAGTATTGGCATATTGAATACGGAAATCCGTATCGCGCACCCGTTCCTCGATGCCGCTCATGATGCCGAGATAGGCATGATTGGTCAGCGCCGGCGCCAGAACCCCGATAATGCCGTTGTGGCGGCTTGCGAGCGCCCGGGCTGCAAGATCGGGCACGTAGCCCATCTGCTCCACTTGGCGGAGGATCTTCTGCCGAAGCGGCTCGGACACCTTTTCGGGTTCTCGCAGGGCACGGGACACGGTGATCGAACTGATCCCGAGAACGTTTGCAACGTCGAGCAGGGTCACCCGTTCCGATCTGGCGCGTCTAGGCGGCATGCGCTCTGCGGCCCTCTCCACGCCCGGGTGCAGGCGACCACCCGAAGCAGTTCCTGAGCCTGGAAGTCTTTCGACAAGTTACAGGTTCCCGCCGCCATGATGCAGCAATGTCATGTCGAGACCTAGTATATTTTTGCCCCGTGAAGGTGCGGGTTGTGGATAAGAGCAATACGCTGCGCCAAGCTCGGCATAGTCAGCCGGATAGCGGTCCACTGGGACTGCAATTTGATCGGAAAAACTTCGGGAGAAAGGAACCCCTGGAAAGCCAGAGTTCTATCTGGTCGGAGTGAGAGGATTCGAACCTCCGACCCCCACGTCCCGAACGTGGTGCGCTACCAGACTGCGCTACACTCCGTGACCAGCGGCGCCTCTATAGACCAGCATTTTTCATTGCACAAGCGCCGCCCATGAAAAATATGCGACGGCATCGCGATCGCCGGCAACCCGGCTCCGGAAAGGCGGAAAACCAGGGCGTTGCAAAAAAGCGGCGCAGGACAAATTTGATGTCGGCGGACGCGCATCGCCTCGCGAAGCCTGACAAAAATCTGTTACGTGCAGTCTCGAAAACCCTGCCTCCCAGGCACAACAGAAGACATGAAGGATTTTTCAGGATCATGAGCCGCCGCGTCATCGCATCGACTGCCCTTTTCGCGCTCGCCCTTTCGGCCTGCACCACCGTCAGCGTTGCCAGCAATCCGATCGAGACCCGCTGGGTGGGTCATTCGGCCGGCGAGTTCTTCGCGAAATTCAGCCCGCCGATCAGCGATATCGATGAGGGCTCCACGACCGTCTATACTTGGCGTGGCGGCTATAACCGCATCAAGCAGCAGGGCGGCCGCACCGCCAGCGTCAGCTGCACAGCCAAGATCACCGTCTCCTCCAGCTACGTGATCCGCGACATCACCATCATCTCCGATCGTCCGGGCGCCAACGGCCCGAGCTATTGCACGGAACTGCTGACCGCCAGCTGAGGCGCGTGAGCCCGCGCAAGCGGACGACATGAGTCATGAAAGTCGCCAGCCGTCGCCCGACAAGGTGACAGCCGGCGGCGATTTCCGAATGCACCGCAGCGAAAGCGATGCTAGATCTCACGAGCGCCTTGAACAGCTTAAACGACGCGATCAGAGGCCCGGCGCAGAACGGCAATGCCGCGACGGCCGTTATCGAGATCGCATCAGGCGCGGAGGCCCGGCATGGCGGAAGACATTACCTTCGACATGGAATTCACCCCTTCCTATGGCGTGCCGGTTACCGTTGCCGAAGGCGTGCAGCGGCTGACCGTCAACAATCCCTCGCCGTTCACCTTTCACGGCACCAATAGCTACATCGTCGGCGGCTCCTCAGTCGCGGTCATCGATCCCGGCCCCGAGAACGAGGCACATTTCGAAGCGCTGATGGCGGCGCTGAAGGGCCGCGAGGTCACTCATATCTTCGTCAGCCATACGCACCGCGACCATTCTCCGCTCGCCCGCCGGCTGCACGAAGAAACCGGCGCGGTCACCGTCGCCGAAGGACCGCACCGGGCGTCGCGGCCGCTGCATGCGGGCGAGGTCAACCCGTTTGCCGAAAGCGCCGACGGCGATTTCGTGCCCGACATCGCCGTCGCCGACGGGCAGTTGATCGAAGGGGACGGCTGGGCGCTGACGGCCGTGCATACGCCCGGTCACACGGCCAACCATTCCGCCTTCGGGCTGGAAGGAACCGGCGTACTGTTTTCCGCCGATCACGTGATGGCTTGGGCAACCACGATCGTCGCGCCGCCGGATGGGTCGATGGCGGATTTCATGGCTTCGATCGAAAAGCTGCTGCCGCGCGAGGACCGCATCTTCTTTCCGGGCCACGGCGGGCCGGTGAAGGAGCCGGGCTCGTTTCTGCGGGGGCTTCGCACCCATCGGCGCATGCGCGAACGGGCGGTGCTGGAGCGCATCAAGGCCGGCGACCGGCTGATCCCCGACATGGTCAAGGTGATCTATGCCAGCACCGATCCGCGCCTGCATGGGGCAGCTGCCCTTTCCGTGCTTGCGCATCTGGAAGACCTGGTCGAGAAAGGCCGCGTGCTGACCGAAGGCCCGCCGTCGCTTGCGGGCGTCTACTGGCCGGCTTGAAGCGTGCCGCGATCCTTCGGATTCGCGGCACGCTTCAAGTCTTTAGTTTCTCCGCATGCCGTTATCGCAAAACCGCCGCACACTTTTGCGCGACATGCTTTAGTTCCCGGCGATTCCCAGAAGTTCGGTATCGAGCCGGTCGAGGAAATCCTCGGCAATGGCTTCGCTCATCCCGAGGTCATGCGGCCCGTAACGCGAGGCGACACGGATATCGACGGATGTCGTCTCGGCATCTTCGCGCAGCCGGATCACCAGGTCGAAACGCAGGCCGAGAACCAAGGTGCGGGTCTCGCCCTGCAGCAGGACATCGCCGGCATTGACAAAAACCGGTGCGAGCGAGGGTTCCGGGCGTGGCAGCGGGATCGGCGCCACGTCGGGCACCGGCGCCTGTTCGTCCTGCGGCGCGGGGCGCTGGGCGATATCCGGCGCGATCAGTTCGACGCCTTCCTTCTTGGTGATCGCGATCCGGGCGGAAAGCACCGCTTTCTGCACACCCTGATAGACGCGGTCGAGGGCGCCCTCGTAACGCCTGCCGGTGAGGCCGGGATAGGCGGCGAACTGCACCCGCCGATCGGCAGGCGTAATGATCGTCGAGCGCGGCAGCCATTTCTGGCCGGCCTTCGGCTCGGCAACCCATGGCGGCGGGTCGGCAATATCGGTGGAAATGTCAAAGAGCGGCGGCAGGGTGTAATAATAGAAGGCTCCGGTCGCCACCACGGCAAGCGGGACACCGGCATAGATCAGCCCTTTCGTCGCCGCGACGCCGCCGGTTGCGCCGACCTGCCAGAGCCGGATCAGGCCAATCAGCGACAGAGGCACCGAAACGGCGGCAATCGCTGCCGAGAGGAACAGCAGCGCCAGGAAATCCGGGGTCGCCAGCGGGCCAAAACGATGGGCCAGCGCGGCGATGACGAACAATGCCAACGCCGACAAAGCCAGCCTGCGGGCCGTATAGGCCGAATGGGAAAAGGGCCGGACAAAACGGACGGGCATGGGATCGGCAAAGGCTCCATGGCAAAAGCGCTTGCTCCTGTGTAAAACAGCTTCGCCCGGAATGGAATCCCAAGGTTGCAGCCCGGCCGAATGAAAAGGAGTTCATCTCATGCGCCCTCACCGCCTTCTCCTCGTCGCCTCGCTTATTGCCCCGCTAGGCGCCCTGCTGGCCGGCTGCCAGACGATGACGCCGGAGGAACGCCGCGCGGCGGACGAGACCACCTGCGCCAGCTACGGCTTCAGGCGCGGCACGGATGCGATGGCACGCTGCATGCTCGACATCGAACTCGACCGCCGCGCCGAAGGCCGTTCGATGCAGTCCCGCGCCGATGCGATGATGTGGCGGCCGATGGTGGTCGAGCGCCGGGTGATCGTCGAGCGGCGCTGAACCGCCGGCATAAGGGCGGTGCTGTAGAACGGCGCACTCCTCCAAACCAGCTTTCCCGCCGAACGCAGCCCATTCGATTACCGGCGGTATTGCAGCTCGATCTTCACGCCTTCCGGGCCGTAGACGAAGATCTGGCCGATATCGGTATCGGGTATGGCGTCGTGTTCGAAGCGGTAACCTGTCGCTTCAATCTCCCTGACGGCAACATCGTGGTCGTAAAAGGAGAAGGCTACGTGGTCGTAGATGCCGACCGGAGGATCGCCTTCCCGCTCGACAATCAGCAGGTGAATGCAGGAATGGCCGTCGATATAGAGCCAGTGGCCCGGGAAAGGGAATGGCGGCCGAAACCCTTCCTTTGCTCCCAGCACCTTCTCAAGGAACGCCATCATCGGGGCCGCATCGCGGGTGCGGATCGTCACGTGGTCCAAACGCGGCATATGCCCCTCCCCTTTGTCGCACGTCTGTGCCGAGCATAACACGGCAACACAGACGTGTGAGCAAAAGATCGAGAGTCAGAAGTTCTTCATGTTGTAATGCGGAATTCCGACGTCGAAGAACTCTTCCCCATAAGTCTTGAAATCGAAACGTTCGTACATGGAAATCTTGTCGCTCTGGGCCGCCAGATGAAAGCGGTTGTCCCGCGCTTGGCCGTGCGCCTCCATGGCGGCGCGGATCATGGCGCTGGCGACGCCCTTGCCGCGCCACGGGCTGGTGACGGCGACCCGCCCGATCTTGACGCAATCTTCCGCGTAAATGACCCGCAACGTGCCGCAGACCTCGCCGGAGACGACGGCGACGAAGTGGAAGGCGGTCAGGTCGTCGGCATCGAATTCCATGTCGGCGGGCACGTTCTGCTCGACGATAAAGACCTCGCGGCGAAGGCGGAAACCCTCGTTGCAGAGCGTGCTGAAAACGGGGACGGCGAGAACGGTGACTTGGTTCATGATGGCCTCCTCGACCTTCATTTCCGAATACGATTTTGTTTTGCCGGTGACGGCCGGCATGACATAAACATCCCCAATCAGCTTTTAAAAGCGGCTTCGATCTGCCATGATCCTTCCATGAGCGAAACGCAAAAGCCAATTTCGATTGAGGATGCTATTTCGCCGGCGCCGACGGAGGCAGCCGACGATCTGCACGCGTGGCAGGTCAAAAAACTGGCAGAGCGAAAAAAGTCGGCTGATGCCGGACGATTTGCTTCCGCGGAGACAGTGAAGGCAGTGATCCGCAAATTCGTCCCCAATGGATGAACTCGTCTGGCTGGACGAGGCACTGCAAGATCTCGATGAGATCGGCTCCTATATCGCACTCGACAATCCGCACGCTGCCGAAAACGTGGTCCGTCGCATAGTGGAAGCTGTTTCAATGCTCGCGTGGCACCCGAAAGTCGGACGACTGACATCGGATGGAGATACACGGCGCCTCACCATCGCCGGCACCCCCTACATCGCCTTTTATCGCCTCCGCGAACGAGCGGAGATATTGGCCATATTTCACACGTCCCGAAAATGGCCGGACCATCTGAAATAGGGAGTGGCTCTCCGGTTCATCCCTTCCTCCTTTCGATCGCCGCCTGGGCTGCGGCAAGGCGGGCGATCGGCACGCGGAAGGGCGAGCAGGAGACGTAGTCGAGGTCGGCATTCTCGCAGAAGCGGATCGAGGCGGGGTCGCCGCCATGTTCGCCGCAGATCCCAAGCTTGAGGTCATTGCGGGTCCGGCGGCCACGCTCGGCGGCCATCTGGATGAGTTCGCCGACACCGTCGAAATCGAGCGAGATGAACGGGTCATGCTCGATGATGCCCTTCCTCTGATAGGTGGGGATGAAGGCCGCCGCATCGTCGCGCGACATGCCGAAGGTCGTCTGGGTCAGGTCGTTGGTGCCGAAGGAGAAGAACTCAGCCGTCTCGGCGATGACATGGGCGCGGATGGCTGCGCGCGGCAGCTCGATCATCGTGCCGGCGAGATAGGCGATCGGAACGCCGGTTTCATTTGCGACATCCTCGGCGACACGGTCGATGACGCCCTTCACATAGTCCAGTTCCTTGCGCAGGCTGACGAGCGGCACCATGATTTCCAGCTCGACCGGCTCGCCTGTGAGCTTTCCGGCCTCCACCGCCGCCTCGAAAATGGCGCGCGCCTGCATTTCGGCGATCTCCGGATAGGAAATCGCCAGCCGGCAGCCGCGATGGCCGAGCATCGGGTTGAACTCGTGGATGGCGTCGATGCGGCGGGCGAGGAAGGCCGGCGGCATCGCCATCGCCTTGGCGACCTCGGCGATCTCGGCTTCCGTCTTCGGCAGGAATTCGTGCAGCGGCGGATCGAGCAGGCGGATCGTCACCGGCAGGCCGTGCATGATCGAGAACAGCTCGATGAAATCCGAGCGCTGCATCGGCAGGAGTTTTCCGAGCGCGTCGCGGCGGCCCTTCTCATCCTCAGCGAGGATCATCTCGCGCATGACGTGGATGCGGTCGCCCTCGAAGAACATGTGCTCGGTGCGGCACAGGCCTATGCCTTCGGCCCCGAAGGAACGGGCAGCGCGGGCATCCTGCGGCGTATCGGCGTTGGTGCGCACCGTCATGCGGCGGGTCTTGTCGGCCCAGGCCATCAGCTTGCCGAAATCGCCTGACAGCGCGGGCTGGATCATTGGCACCGCGCCCTTCAGCACCTGCCCGGACGAGCCGTCTATGGTGACCGTGTCGCCGCGCTTCAGCGTCACGCCGGCGCCGATCAGGAGTTCGTTGCGCAGGTCGACCCGCATCGAGCCGGCACCGACGACGCAGGGGATGCCCATGCCGCGGGCGACGACGGCGGCATGACTGGTCATGCCGCCGCGGGTGGTCAAAATACCTTCGGCGGCGTGCATGCCGTGGATGTCCTCGGGACTGGTCTCGATGCGCACCAGGATAACCTTGCGGCCTTCGTGTTCCGCCTCGACCGCCTCTTCGGCGGTGAAGACGATCTCGCCGGTGGCGGCACCCGGGGAGGCCGGCAGGCCGGACCCGACCACGTGGCGCTCGACGCGCGGATCGATCGTCGGGTGGAGAAGCTGGTCGAGCGAGGGCGGCTCGATGCGGCAGACGGCCTCTTCCTCGGTGATGACGCCCTCCTCCACCATGTCGACGGCGATCTTCATCGCCGCGCGGGTGGTGCGCTTGCCGGAGCGGGTCTGCAGCATCCATAGCTTGCCGCGCTCGACGGTGAATTCGAGGTCCTGCATTTCGCGGTAATGGGCTTCCAGCCGGTCGCAGATCGCCTTGAACTCGGCGAACGTTTCCGGCATCAGCTTTTCCATCGACGGTTTGTCGGAGCCGGAAGCGATACGCCCTTCCTCGGTGATCGATTGCGGCGTACGGATGCCGGCGACGACATCCTCCCCTTGCGCATTGACCAGAAACTCGCCGTAGAGCGCCTTTTCGCCGGTCGAGGGATTGCGGGTGAAGGCGACGCCAGTCGCCGAGGACGAACCGAGATTGCCGAACACCATGGTCTGGACGTTGACGGCCGTGCCCCACTCCTCCGGAATGCGGTGGAGCATGCGGTAGGTCATGGCGCGCGGGTTCATCCAGCTCGAAAAGACGGCGCGGATGGCGCCCCAAAGCTGCACATGCGGATCCTGTGGAAAGCTGCTGCCCAGTTCGTCCTCGATCATCCTTTTATAGAGGCTGACGACGTGCTGCCATTCGACGGCGGAAAGATCGGTATCGTAGTCGTGGCCGAGCCGGGCCTTCTCGTCCTCGAGTATCTCCTCGAAAATCTCGTGGTCGAGGCCCATCACCACATCGGCATACATCTGGATGAAGCGGCGGTAGCTGTCCCAGGCAAAGCGGGCATCGCCGGCGTCGTGCCCGAGCGACTGCACCGTTTCGTCATTGAGGCCGAGGTTGAGGACGGTATCCATCATGCCGGGCATGGATGCGCGGGCGCCGGAGCGCACGGAAAGCAGCAGAGGCTTCGTCCTGCCGCCGAAGACGCGGCCGGTCAGCCCTTCGATCGCGGTAATGCCTTCGAGGACCTGCGCCTTCAGGTCGTCCGGAAGCGTCCTGCCATTCTCGAAATAGAAAACGCAGGCATCGGCAACGATGGTCAGCCCTGGAGGAACCGGCAGGCCAAGGCTTGCCATCTCGGCGAGATTGGCGCCCTTGCCACCCAGCCGCTCGACATCCGTGGCGCGGCCCTCCGCCTCGCCACCGCCGAAGCGATAGACCCATTTCGACATTGCTGCTCTCCACCCGTCGCAGTCTTTTGCGCAATAACTACAAGTTTTATGACGGTTTGGAAACGGATCTAGGCAGGAATATGTTGCGTCGCAACAAGAGCGGCCGGATACAGGCGTCAAATCGACCTGGCAGCGCTGGAAAACAAAGCTTTGCGGGGCCGGATCACAGGCGGCCCCGCAAAGCTTTCCGCCCGGGACAGGAAACCCGGACGGGGGGTAGGAAACTTTGAGTTGGACTGCGAAGCGTATGGACGCTCAGGCGCGTTCCAATTCCACAGTCCACAAAATAACAATAGTCAGAAAATTACATCCCCCATATGGGTGATTCTACGTAGGTCGCAGGTACTTTACCCCCGGATGCAGCTTTAAAAATTGATGCTAGTCAATGAATTGACGTAAATTACGTCGCGAGAGAATGCAACTCGCAACAACGGCACCCATTCAGCTCGCCTCGCGCAGAAGTTCCGCGGTCTGGAGATCGACGGAAACGAGCTGGGAAACGCCCTGTTCGCCCATCGTCACGCCGAAAAGGCGGTTCATGCGGGCCATGGTGATGGGATTATGGGTGATGATGATGAAACGGGTCTCGGTCGATGCCGCCATCTCGTCCATCAGATTGCAATAGCGTTCCACATTGTGATCGTCGAGCGGCGCATCGACCTCGTCCAGCACGCAGATCGGCGCCGGATTGGTGAGGAAGACGGCGAAGATCAGCGCCATCGCCGTCAGCGCCTGCTCGCCGCCTGACAGAAGCGTCATGGTCTGCGGCTTCTTGCCCGGCGGGCGAGCGAGGATTTCAAGGCCGGCTTCGAGCGGATCGTCCGATTCGATCAGCTGCAATTCCGCCGTGCCGCCGCCGAAGAGATGAGTGAAGAGCCGCTGGAACTGCTCATTGACCACGTCGAAGGCGGCCAGCAGCCGCTCGCGGCCTTCGCGGTTGAGGCTCTGGATCGCACCACGCAGTTTGCGGATCGCATCGATCACGTCGGCGCGCTCGCGCATCAGGTTGTCGAGCTTGTCGGAAAGCTCCTTCTGTTCTTCGTCCGCGCGCAGGTTGACGGCACCGAGCCTTTCGCGCTCCATGCGCAGGCGGTCGACTTCGCGCTCGATCTCGCGGACATCCGGCAGGGCGGATTCGGGCTTCAGGCCCGCCAGCCGCAGGACCTCGTGGGGCGCGACATTGAGCGCCTCGCGGATGCGGTTCTCGCTCTCATGGCGCTTCTCGGCAGCCGAAACCAGACGCTCCTCGGCGCGGCCGCGCTTTTCGCGCACTTCGGCCAGTTCCGACAGCGCGACGGTGGCAATCCGGTCAGCCTCGCGCTGATGGGTTTCCGCCTCGGCCAATCGGTCGGCGGCGGCGCGGCGAGCCTCTTCCGCCTTCTGCAACTCGGTCAGCAGCGCGCGGCGCTTGTCGTCGAACTCCTCGGGCGCAGCTTCGAGGTCGACGATCTCCTCGCGGGCCTCTTCCTCGCGTTCTCGGAGGCTGGCGATATGATCGGCGGCACTCGCCGCCCGGGCCGTCCAGGAGGCGCGCTCCTGGGCGATCGCGGCAAGGCGCCGCTTGCGGGCCTCGGTCTCGCGGCTCAGGCCCTCGTAACGGGCGCGCGCTTCGGCGAGCAGGCCGCGATCGATCGCGACAACCGCCTGCTGGTCGCGCAGCCGGTTATCGAGATGGGAAATATCGGGCGCATCCTCGAGTTCGACGCGGGCGTTTTCCTCCTGGACGCCGAGATCCTCGATCTGCGCGGTCACCTGGTTCACCGCCTCGCCGGCCACATCGCGGCGGCGCATCAGGTCGCCGGCTGCACGTTCGGCAGCGGCCAGCGCATCGCGGGCTTCGGATAGCTGGCGCGCGCCGATGCGGGCGCGATCGCGGGCGTCGGTGAGGCGCCGTTCGGCGGAGGTGATTTCGGATGCGGCGGCGGCGAGCGCCACCTCGGTTTCGGACAGCACGATGCGGGCTTCGTCGATCTCGGCTTCCAGTTCCGAGAGCCGGTTCTTCTGGGATAGGCGCAAGGCAGCCGCACCCGGCGCCTCGGAGCCGGTCACATGGCCGTCCCAGCGATAGACCGCGCCTTCGCGGGTCACCAGGCGCTGGCCGGGCCGCAGCAGGCGCATCATCCGCTGGGCCTCCGCCGAAGCCACGACGCCGATCTGGGCAAGGCTGCGGGACAGTTCCGGCGGCGCAGTGACATGCGCGATCAGCGGCTGAGCGCCCTGGGGCAGGCCGGGATCACCGGAACCGTCGCCATTCACCGACCAGTAGGTCGGAGCCGAGGCATCGACGGGGCTTTCGAGGTCGTCGCCAAGCGCTGCACCGAGAGCTGCCTCGAAACCGCGATCGACTCGGATCATGTCGGCGACCGCGACGAAGTCCCCCGATGTGGCGCCGGCTGCGAGCATTTTCGAAATGGTGCGGGCCTCGGTCTCCAGCGCATTGAGCGCAGAGCGTGCAGCCTCCACCGGGCCGCGGGCCATCAATTCGGCCGAGCGGGCGGAGGAAAGTGCCGCCTCCACGTCTTCGACCGCGATCGTTGCGTCCTCGACGGCGATTTCCGCCGCCTCGACCGCTTCACGCCTTTCGGCCGGATCGTCGAGGGCGGATAGCCGCTCGTTGATCGCGTCAAGCTCGCCCGTGGCATCGCCAAGCTGCCGGTCGAGGCGCTGGCGGCGCTCGGCGAGATCGCGGATCAGCCGTTCGAGCTGGTGACGGCCGGCGGCGGCCTCGGCGCGCTCGGCGGTGATTGCCGAAAACAGCGCCTCGCTGGCGGCAAGCGACGCCGCGGCAGTCTCGAAAGTCTCGCGCATCTCCTCGGCTTCGGCGCCGGAATCGGCAAGCATGTCGTTGAGTTCGGCCTCTTCCTCGCCGAGCTTTTCGAGGAAGGCGGTATTGTCGGCGGCGAGCCGTTCTTCACGGCTGATATCCTCGCCGAGCTGGACGAGCCGGCGGGTCAGTTCGTCGCGGCGCTTCAAAAGGCGGTTTGCCTCTTCCTCCAGCTGGCCGCGGGCGATCTGCAGGCGCTGTAGCGCTGCACCGGCCTTCGCCTCCTCCTCGCGCAGTTCCGGCAGCTTGAGGCTGGCGATCGCCTGTTGCTTGGCGGCCTCCATCTGCGCCTGGGCCTTTTCGGCAACGACGCTGGTCACCTGGTTGAGCGCGCTTTCCGCCTCGCCTTCCGCCTCCCTGGCCTGCACCCAGCGGATATGCAGCAGCATCGCCTCGCGGGCCCGGATATCGGCCGACAGGGTCTTGAAGCGGCTCGCCTGGCGGGCCTGGCGTTTCAGGCTCTCGATCTGGCTTTCGAGCTGCGATAGCACGTCGTCCAGGCGTTCGAGATTGCCTTCGGCGGCGCGCAGCCGCAGTTCCGCCTCGTGGCGGCGCGAATGCAGGCCGGAAATGCCGGCTGCCTCTTCGAGCAGCTGGCGGCGCGCCTGGGGTTTTGCCTGGATCAGTTCGCCGATGCGGCCCTGCCCGACCATGGAAGGCGAGCGGGCGCCGGTCGAGGCATCGGCAAACAGAAGCTGCACGTCCTTGGCGCGCGCTTCCTTGCCGTTGATGCGGTAGACGGAGCCCGACTCCCGTTCGATGCGACGGGTCACCTGGATTTCGTCGGAATCGTTGAAGGCGGCAGGTGCCGTGCGGTCGGAATTGTCGAGATAGAGGCCGACTTCGGCAGTGTTGCGGGCCGGCCGGTTGCCGGAGCCTGAAAAGATCACGTCGTCCATGCCGGACGCGCGCATGTTCTTGTAGGAGTTTTCTCCCATCACCCAGCGCAGCGCCTCGACGAGGTTCGACTTGCCGCAGCCGTTCGGGCCGACCACGCCGGTCAGCCCGCGCTCGATGATAAATTCCGTCGGTTCGACGAAAGACTTGAATCCGAGAACGCGCAGCTTGTTGAACTTCATGCCGCGCCCCTCACCTTCCCGTCAGGGAAGGCGTGCTCACAACAGGCTGTCGATGAGCTTGGACATGGATTCAACAGACATATCTCCCGAATACTTCTTGCCGCCAATCAGGAAGGTCGGCGTGGAATTGACGCCAAACTCGTCCGCGCCCCTCTTAACGACGGCGTTCACTTCATCGAGAAGCTTCTGGTTCGTCAAGCAGGCCTCGAAAGTCTGCTGTGAGTAACCTGCGAGTTTGACCGCCTGGAGCAGCGCATTGCGCACATTTCCGTCCGCGGGCGCCGCCCAGCCGCGCTGCTGCTTGAAGAGCATCGACACCATCGGGAAATACTGGGCGGGCGTCGAAAGCTCGGCGGCGTTCTGCGGGCTGCAGCGGGCAAGCATGAAAGCGGCTGTCGCGACCGGATCGAACGGGAACTCGCGGAGGATGAAGCGCACCTTGCCGGTGTCGATATACTTGGTCTTGATCGTCTCGAAGGTCTTGTTGTGGAAATTGGCGCAGTGCGGGCAGGTCATCGACATGTATTCGATGATCGTGACCTTCGCCTTTTCGTCGCCCAGCGCCATTTCCGGCAGCGGACCCGGCTTCACTGCAGCGGCCATGTCCACGGTGCCCTGGGACTCCGGCAATTCCTGCGCGAAAGCTTCGGAAGCGCCCAGCGGCAAGGCTAGGCAAACAGCGGTGACTGCCACTCCGCCGAGAAGCGCGCGCCTGGTCATGGTCATTTCGTTCATCTGCATGGAACACCCGTGTGCGAGAGATCTTCAATAGAGGTGACATTCCGTATCGCGGCGCCCCAGCGCGAACAAGCTGTCGATAGGCAAATCTCTTCAAAGAATTGTGACAAATCGGAGATCTATCAAGAGGATCGGCGGGTTTCTCTCTCAGACCTTGCGTTTCTGCTGCAGCACGGCGGTGCCGAGCCTTGCCACGGCCTTCCTGAGCGCCTCGCTTTCGATGCCTTCCATCATGGTTTCCAGCCGCTTGGCGGCCTCGCCCTTCAAGGGCGGCGGCTTGCGGGGATGCTTGAAGGTCTGGGAGACCGGCTTCTGGACGATGCGGATCTGGCGCACCGCCGGAAAACCGAAAAAGCCGTTGATGCGGGCGATCAGCTCACCCTGGGCATGGGTGAGGAAAAGCGCCCGCGCCCCTTCGCAGGCGATCGTCAACACGCCCGCCTGATGACCGCCGCCCGAACCGGTGCCCTCGTCGCGTCGCGGCCAGGCGATCTTTTCCGGCCGCGTGCAATCGGCAAAGTCCTCGCCGGCGATCTCGTCCCACGAGCCGAGCAGCGCCGTCGAGATGCCGGCGCGGCGGGCGAGCACCGGATCGATGATGCCGTTCGCGATCTCCGATATCTGCAGCTCGCGTTTCTTGGGATAACTCATGACGCCCGCCATTGCGGCCCCGGCAGGCCTTGATGCCGGCGCACTATTCCCACAACTATACGCCATCTCTTCCCATTACGGCAAACAATGCTCCAGACGATCCACATCACCCATGCGCAGAAGCTGCTGACCTGGTACGACCGGCACCATCGGGAGCTTCCATGGCGGGTAAGCCCGGCTGCGGCAAAGGCCGGTAAACGGGCCGATCCCTACCACGTCTGGCTTTCGGAAGTGATGCTGCAACAGACCACCGTGCAGGCGGTGAAACCCTATTTCGCCAAGTTCCTGACGCTCTGGCCCAAGGTGACCGACCTTGCCGCGGCACCGGTCGAGGACGTGATGGCGGCCTGGGCGGGGCTTGGTTATTACGCCCGCGCCCGCAACCTGAAAAAATGCGCCGAAGCGGTTGCGGCCGAGCATCGCGGTGTGTTTCCCGACACCGAGGAAGGCCTGCGAGCGCTTCCCGGCATCGGCGACTATACGTCTGCCGCCGTCTCCGCCATCGCCTTCAACCGCCAGTCCGCGGTCATGGACGGCAATGTCGAGCGGGTGATTTCGCGGCTCTACGCCATCGACGCGCCGCTTCCGGGCTCCAAACCGGCGATGAAGGCGAGGGTTGCCGAACTGACACCGACTGAGCGGCCCGGCGATTTCGCGCAGGCGATGATGGATCTCGGCGCGACCATCTGTACCCCGAAACGGCCGGCCTGCGCGCTCTGTCCCTTCCGCGACGACTGTCTGGCCCTTGCAGAACACGACCCGGAACGGTTTCCGGTCAAGGCGGCGAAGAAGGAAAAGCCCGTGCGGTTCGGCGCCGTCTTCGTGGCCGTGACGCCGGAGGGCGAAGTGCTATTGCGGCGGCGGGTCGACAGCGGGCTGCTCGGCGGCATGACCGAAGTACCGACCACCGCCTGGACGTCACGCATTGACGGCGGGACCACGACCGACCATGCCCCCTTCCCCGCCGCATGGGAGGCATCGGGCTCCGTCACCCACGTCTTCACCCATTTCGAACTGAGGCTCTCGATCTTCCGGGCGAAGACCGCGAGGGTTGCTAGCGCGGACGGATGGTGGGAGCCGGTCACAAATCTCGAGGCCCAGGCCTTGCCTACGGTGATGAAGAAAGCGATCACCCAGGCTATTCCACTGGCCTTCGAAAAATCCTCGAACTAATATTCCCGGGACCTGTTCATGGCAGCCAAGATCGACCACATCGTCTTCGACATCGGCAAGGTGCTGATCCACTACGATCCGAACCTTCCCTATGCCCGCGTCATTCCGGACGAGGAGGAGCGCAGATGGTTCTTTGAGAACGTCTGCACCCATGAATGGAACCTGGAGCAGGATCGCGGCCGAAAGTGGGAAGATGCCGAGGCGCTGCTGGTCGCGCAATATCCGGAGCGCGAGGAACAGATCCGCGCCTTCCGCAAATGCTGGCACGAAATGGTGCCACATGCCTATGACGGCTCGGTCAAGATCATGGAAAGCCTGATCGACAAGGGCCACGACGTGACGATGCTGACCAATTTCGCCGCCGACACGTTCGCCGAGGCCAGAAAAATCTTCCCCTTTCTCAACAAGCCGCGGGGCGTGACCGTGTCGGGCGAGATCGGCCTGATCAAGCCGGACGTGGGGATCTACGAAAAGCACGCCCGCGACTTCGGCCTGACCCCGGAAGCCTCGATCTTCATCGACGACAGCCATGCGAATGTCGAAGGTGCGCGCGCGGCCGGCTGGCAGGCGGTGCATTTCAAGGATGCCGAGACGCTGCGGCAGGACCTGATCGCCCACGGCATCGAGGTATAATGTTTTCGGGTCGGGGGGCCGGTTCCTAGAGGATCCGGCTCGCGGCGCAGACGCGCCCGACGACCTTCAGCTCCGCCAAAGCGTCCTTCAGGACATGCTGCGAGCGATACCGTTCCAGGTTGTCCGGCAGGAGTTCGATACTGCCATCGGCAAACCGCTGCACCCGCCGGGCGATCAGTTCCGCGCCGGCATCGAACAGATAGACGCTCCCGTCCTCCAACTTGCGGTCGCTGATGTCGACGAAAATAGGCGTACCGCCGACGATCGTCGGCGACATGCTGTCGCCGCTCGCAGATACGACCCGCATGTTTTCCGGATCGACCAAGAGCTTCGCCCAGAAACCTCCGGGGATGGCCGTCCACGTGGTATCGAGGGAAGACTGCCCGGGCACGACGTCTTCATAAGCCGGGATGACTATCCGATCGGCGAGATTCCAGACCGGGCTCGGCTCGAAAAACCCGGCCGGCGGGATTTCCGGAGGTGAAAAATGGATGAGTCCATCCTCGACCGACCAGTCGTTGCCGAGATATTCGATCGGCACCTCGGCGAGTTCCGCCATCATGTTAAGCGTGCTGTGGCGCGGCTCGGTCTTGCCGTGACGGTAGTTGTCGAGCGTGTTGTCGTTGAGGCCCAGCGCATCAACGACGCGCAGGCGGCCGCCGGCCAGTTCGCAGAGGATCAGCATCTTCAGCGCCACGGCACGGCGCGCGGCATCCCTGCCCTCCCAGCTTGGAGAGAACCGCGCCAGCGCACGCTCGATCCGGTGGCGCAACTCGCCATTGACAGGCATGGACATTCTAAAAAACGCTAAATTGGAAATTCGTTCAACCCCGTACAACCTACGATATCAAGCGCAGGTGACGGCGGGAATACCTGAAATTTCGCAAAGTCGAGTTTGGCCGGGGCGGCAGAGGCTGCCAACGCCACGCCGAAAAAAGAAATGGCGCCCGGGATCAGCCTTCCCGGGCGCCAATTATCCTCGTCCGGGACTAGAGGTACAAACCGGACAAGGCATTCGGTCGATATGGCGGGGACCGGTGGATCAGTCCAGTTTCGCCATACCGTTTCGGATCACGGATCGCAGTTCATCGATGGGCTTGAGCGATTGCCCGTCGTCGAAATGCCAGAAAGTCCATCCGTTGCATGCATCAAGGCCCTGCACTTTCGCGCCGAGGCGATGAATGGAACCGGCGTCGCCATTTGCCGAGAGCGTGCCGTCGGCGCGGATGATCGCGCTGTGGCGGCGCTTCGCATCGGTCAGGACCTGGCCGGGCTTGACGAGACCGCTTTCGACCAGCGTGTTGAAGGCGACACGAGGTTCGGCCTTCTTGCCGGTCATGACCGTCAGTTCCGCCTTGCCGAGCGGCTCGACGGAGGCGATGCGGGCAGAAGCCGCATCGATATAATCCTGCTCGCGCTCGATGCCGACGAAATTGCGGCCGAGACGTTTTGCGACGGCGCCGGTCGTGCCGGTGCCGAAGAAGGGATCGAGAATGACGTCGCCCGGCTTGGTCGAGGCCATGATCACACGGGCAAGCAGCGACTCCGGCTTCTGGGTCGGATGGACCTTCTTGCCGTCGTCGCCCTTCAGGCGTTCGCCGCCGGAGCAGATCGGGAACAGCCAGTCGGAGCGCATCTGCACGTCGTCGTTGGAGGCCTTCAGCGCATCGTAGTTGAAGGTATAGCCCTTCGACTTGGCGTCGCGGCTCGCCCAGATCATCGTCTCATGGGCGTTCTGGAACCGGCGGCCCTTGAAGTTCGGCATCGGGTTCACCTTGCGCCAGACGATGTCGTTCAGCAGCCAGAAGTTCAGGTCCTGCATGATCGCGCCGACGCGGAAGATGTTGTGGTAGGAACCGATGACCCAGATCGTGCCATTCGGCTTCAAGACGCGGCGGCAGGCAAGCAGCCAGGCGCGGGTGAAGGCGTCATAGATTTCGAAGGAGGCGAACTGGTCCCATTCATCGTCGACGGCATCGACCAGCGACTGGTCGGGACGGTGCAGCGTGCCGCCGAGCTGGAGATTATAGGGTGGATCGGCGAAGATCGCGTCGACGGAATGATCCGGCAAGGCTTCCAGAGCAGCGACGCAATCGCCCTTGATGATGGAGTTTAGCCAAGTGTCCGGACGGACCTGACGCTTCAGGTCGGCCAGCGGAAGAACTGCTGCCATGTGCTACTCGCTACGCTCTACTCGATACGAATTTTACTGCCTGTTATGGTTACCTATTTTGGTTACCAAAGCCTGAAGCGGTGCACGATTTCGGGAAAAATTTTGAGGCGTGGAAAGATGGTGCCGGCTTGATCATTCCCACACATGCCGTATCTTTGGAGAACAATGATGGAGCGCAATCATGCCCACCACAAAGGCATCCGCAAAGCGAGGCGAGCAGCCGACAAGAAGAGTGCTTCTTGCTCGAGAGCTCAGCGATGCGGAAATGGCAGCGATCCGCGCCGCGCAGGTCAAGGCGGACGTGCCCTATAATCTCGACGATCTCGACGACGAGGGCAATCTTGTCTCCCGGAAACCCTCGGATCGGGCGCGTTGAAAATCCCTCTTTCGGCGCCAGTCGGTAGCATTGTCGCCTACGAATATCTCTGGCATTCCCAATCCGGAACAAGGGACGACGGTGAGAAAACGCGCCCTGCGGTTGTCGTCTTATCCGCCGTCCGCGATGGAAGCAAAGAGATCGTCTATTGCCTCGGCATCTCGCATAGCGAACCGAAGTCTCACCAACGCGCATTACCTCTGCCAACAAAGCTGCTGAGGTATCTCGGCCTCTCGGAGGAGCCGTCCTGGGCTTATACCGACCAGTTGAATGTCTTCATCTGGCCGGGCCCTGATTTACGGCCCGCTTCATGGTTGTCGAGCCGACCGCACACCGACGACAGCTGTGTGATTGGCCATTTGCCGAGCGACTGGTTCGAGTTGCTCAAGATGCATCTTGACGAAAGCCGGCAGCTCGGGAAACTCGCCGCCATCAAACGTAGCGAATAACGTCTAAACCGCATGTACCTCGCGGCTATCCTTCGGCGCCTCGTTCCGCTCGAACATGCCGTAGTCCCTGACGACATGGCCGATGCGCAGGCGGTAATCGGCGAAGACGCCGCCGCGGCCGGCTTTCTGGGCGGCGCGATGGCTTTCGAGGTTGCGCCACGCCTTGACCGCCTCCTCGTCCCGCCAGAACGACAGGGAGAGGATTTTTCCGCGCAGGGTGAGGCTTTCGAAACGCTCGATCGAGATGAAGCCGTCGATGGTTTCCAGTTCGGACCTCAGTTCGCCGGCAAGGTCGAGATATTTGTGGCGCTCGCCCATATAGGGGATGACTTCGAAGATGACGGCGATCATGGCTTTACCAAAGCTCCGTGCGGCATGGAGACGTTCTTGAGGAAGATCCGGTCTTCCTTCAGGATGAAGCGCTCGCGTTTCGAGAACGCGTAGTTTTCCTTGCCCAGCGGATCGGCCATCAGCCGGGCGCGATAGGCTTCGTAGGCGGCGAGGCTGCCGATATTGTAGACGCCGTAGGCCGTCGTCGCCGAACCCTCGTGGGGGCCGAAATAACCGATCAGATCGGCGCCGCAGCGCGGGATCGCCTGGCCCCAGTTGCGAGCATACTCCGTGAATTCAGCCTTCTTGAACGGGTCGATCTCGTAGCGGATGAAACAGGTGATCATGACTTCGTCTCCTTCTGTTGCGAGGTGTTTTGCCATATTGCCGGACGAAGATGCTTCGGTTACGGTCGAAGTATGAAAGAAGGTCCAGACATTGCCCGCATCGGGATGCTGTTCGGTGATCCCGCCCGCGCCAACATGCTGACTGCCCTGATGGGCGGCCAGGCGCTGACGGCGACCGAGCTTGCGCAAGCCGCCGGCGTGACGGTGCAGACGGCGAGTTCGCATCTCTCCAAGCTCGAGGATGGTGGCATTCTCGCCCAGCGCAAGCAGGGCCGGCATCGCTATTTCACGCTTGCAGACGCGGCGGCCGGCACGCTGCTCGAAAATATCATGGGGTTTGCGGCAAGCAGAGGCCATCTGCGCCACCGGCCGGGGCCGAAGGATCCGGCACTGCGCAAGGCGCGCGTCTGCTACGATCATCTCGCCGGCGACTACGGGGTCAGGATGCTCGACAGTTTCGTCGCCCGCGGCGCGATCGAGAGCGACGGCGAGAACCTGACGATGACCGAGGACGGCCGCGCGGAACTCGGCACGCTCGGCATCGATGTGGCATCGCTCACATCCAATCGCCGGCCGCTCTGCAAATCCTGCCTCGACTGGAGCGAGCGGCGTTCGCATCTGGCCGGAACGCTCGGCAAGGCGCTGCTTGCCCATTTCCTTGAAAACGGCTGGGCACGGCGCAGTGAAGAGAGCCGCGCGGTGCTGTTTACGCCGGACGGCGAGCGGAAATTTCTGTCGCTGTTTCCGGCGGGCTGAACTTCATCACCAGCGCGCCTTTGTAATGTTCTCCCGCGATGCGATCGCAGAGGCTGCTCCATTCGCAGCCCGTGCAGGCGTCGCGGGTCACACCGGCAGAGAAGGCGCGGCGCAGTTTCTCGTACAGCGCCTGATCGGGGGCGATCACCGCGCCGGTCTCTAGCTCCCGCCCAAGCAGGCAGGCGATATCCGCCAGCGCCGCTGCATCGCGACCGGCAACCGAAGCACCGAAACAATGTACATCTTCATCCGACAGGAGCGGAGCGCAGATATCGTCGGGACCGGAGACGATCTCGATCGTCTCGCCGGCGGAAAGCCGGCCGGCGAGACGACGATAGTTGGCGACGAAGGCCGGGCTATAGCCTTCGCCGACAAAGGTCAGCATGCAGAGAAGATGATGCGGCCGCAGCCTCACCGTCATTCTGTCGCAGCGCGATTGCGGGAGGCGACGACGGCAAGGACGGCCGCAGCCAGGCCCGATTTCAGTGCAGCACCGAGGATGAACGGGGCAACGCCGGCCCAGAACGCCTTTTCAGCGCCGATCAGTGCCGCGAGCCAGGCCCAGCCGAGCGCAAGGCATAGAAGGTTTGCGATCAGATGTGCCGAGAAGCTGGCGAGTATGCGCCGCCCGGTCCAGCCGCGTTCGGCAAGCCAGCCGGCAACGGCTCCAATCACCGGAAAGGAAAAGAGATAACCCGCGGTCGGCCCGGCGAACACGGCAATGCCGCCCGCCCCACCGGCGAGCACCGGCGCTCCAAGCGCAGCCTCCCCAAGCCACGCAAGCACCGTCAGGGCGCCAAGCCGCCAGCCGTAAAGCGCGCCGATCATGGTCACCGCGAAGGTCTGCATGGTGATCGGGACCGGAACCATCGGCACGGCGATCCGGGATGCGATCGCCAGCACCAGCGTACCTGCAACCACGAACAGGGCTTTGGCGGGCAAGGACCGCTCCACGAGCCGAAAGGGATCGAAAACAAGCGTCTGGGGGGAATTAATCAGGGACATCGAGCTCTCCTTCTCAAATTATAGATAATTTTTATTCCCATCTATTTTATGAGATGAATTTTCGACGGACGCAAGAGCTATGGCGTCGGGTACACGATGGAGGGAACCGAAACGACGGCACAAATCCACCCGAACAGGCCGATGGAAGCCAGTTTTCGCGGAAATAAATTATCTATAATTTCGAGGAGTGACTAACCGACGATGGCGAAAGTCTCGCGCGCGGCACCAGTCTTGGCCGGCTGCGGGCCACGGCCGATCCATTGCACATGTTTCTGCAGGATGGCGGCGGCTTCGTCGGCCTTGCCCTGCCTGAGAGCGGCGAGGATGGCGCGATGGTCGTGGTCGGTACGCTTTTCCCAGCCGGACTGCCAGGCGGAGAACAGGAACCTGGCGCTTGCCGCATGCAGATCGTCGATCGAGGCGAGCAGGCGCTTCATGCCGCAGGGGGCGAGGATCAGCCGGTGGAAACGGCGGTTCGCCGCCTCCCAGGCATGCACGTCGGCAGCGGCATCGCCCTCACGGGCCGCGTCCTCCGCCGCGTCGAGGATGGCCGGGGTCAGGTGGCGGGCGGCATGACGGAGCGCCAGCACTTCCAGCACGGCACGCATTTCCGCCACTTCGCGGACTTCGGCGAGATCGAAGGAGGCGACCCGCACGCCACGCCGCGGCTCGCTGATCGCCAGCCCTTGCGCTTCCAGCCGGCGGAATGCCTCGCGCACCGGTACGTGGCTGGTCTCGAATTCCTCAGCGATATGATCCTGGCGAAGACGGGCGCCGGGGGCGAGCTCGCCACGCACGATGCGGTCGGCAAGCACGCGGCTGATGCGGCTGGCGATGGTGTCTTCCGGTTCCTTGCCCATCAGCGTTCCTTAGTGCGCCGTTTTCCGCTTGTCGAGAGCCGCCCGCTACGCTTGTCCCAGCCATGCGCGGCGGTTGGTTGAGGTTTGTCCTGCCATCGTATAAAAGGCCGCCTCACCTTATATCAGGCCCATGGAAGGCATTTCCTCATGAGCAGCTTCGACCTCATCATCTTCGATTGCGACGGCGTTCTCGTCGATTCAGAAATCATCGCGGCGCAGGTGGAATCCAGGCTGCTCACCGAAGCGGGTTATCCGATCAGCGTCGAGGAAATGGGCGAGCGCTTCGCCGGCATGACCTGGAAGAACATCCTGCTGGCCGTGGAAAAGGAAGCCGATATTCCGCTGTCGGCCTCGCTGCTCGACAAATCCGAGACAATCCTTGACGCACGGCTTGCCCGCGACGTGAAGATCATCGACGGCGTGAAATTCGCGCTGGCAAGGCTGACGACGCAGCGCTGCATCTGCTCCAATTCGAGCACACACCGGCTCGACGTGATGCTCGAAAAGGTCGGCCTGAAACCTTATTTCGCGCCGCATATCTATTCGGCCAAGGATCTTGGGCCGGATCGGGTCAAGCCGAAGCCGGATATCTTCCTGCATGCCGCCGAGCAGTTCAAAGTTTCGCCGGAGAAGTGCCTGGTGATCGAGGATTCCACCCATGGCGTCCATGGCGCCAAGGCGGCCGGCATGCGCGTCGTCGGTTTTACCGGCGCATCGCACACCTATCCGAGCCATGCCGACCGATTGACGGACGCCGGTGCCGAAACCGTGATTTCGCGGATGATGGACCTGCCGGCGGTCATCGCTGCGCTCGGCGAATGGGCCGGGGCGCTCTGAGCGCCCCGATCGGTTGGTTCTCTATCAGCTCCGGCGGGCCGGCTTCTTGGCCGGGCCGGTGTCGTAGCCGAGGCGGACGCGGGTGAAGCGCGAGGCGCCGCCTTGCGCGTTCGGGATCTGCACATCCGCCTTGTTGAAGATGAACTGGGTGCCGCCGGCCGGCATGTCGACCGGGAAGGACACCTTCTGCGAATAGATGACGCTGTCGCCGTCGACCACTTCGATGAGGATCGGCAGAGTGACCGTGCCGGGGACGCCGACCGGGCCCTGGACGAGACGTCCTTGCGCGACGACGTTGATGGTCAGCGTCGTCTCATTGGCGGTGCACTGGCGCGTCGCATCGGCGAGCGAGGCCTGGTAGAGCAGTTTTTCCGGCGTGTTCTCGCCGCCGCGCGCATAGGCGCGGTGAATGGCGGTCTGTTCCAGCATGACGACCGGCGGGCAGAATGCCTGCACCACGGGAGTTGCTGCCTCAGCGGCGGGGGCGGCGGTTGCGGTCGGGGTCAGCCCCTCTGTCGGCGCCGAGGAATTGCAGCTTGCGAGAACCGCCACGAGCGACACCGCCAGAAGACCACGCGAAATCTTTGCAAACACCGTACTCAACCCTCTTCCATCCCAATATCTGGGCCATTTACCTGGCGAACCGGAGCATCACTTTCCGGTCTTTCACCGCCCATTTTCCTGGTCTATATCAGCGGCGCGAATAAAAATCGATTGGGGTTGATGGTCGTGGACTATATTTCTACCCGGGGCGAAGCCGCTCCGCTCGGATTCCGGGATGCGCTGATGGCGGGCCTTGCCCGCGACGGCGGCCTTTACGTGCCACGCCAATGGCCTTCGCTCTCCAAAAAGGAGATCCGCGCCCTGCGCGGCAGGACCTATCAGGAGGTCGCCTTCGAGATCCTCAAGCACTTTGTCGGCGACGAAATCCCCGCCGACAAGCTGAAGGGCATGATTGGCGAGGCCTATGCCACGTTCCGGCATCCGGCCGTAGTGCCGCTGGTGCAGACCGGGCCGAACGATTTCGTGCTCGAACTCTTCCACGGCACGACGCTCGCCTTCAAGGACGTGGCGATGCAGTTGCTTGCCCGGCTGATGGACTATGTGCTGGCCGAGCGCGGCGAGCGCGCCACGATCGTCGGCGCGACGTCGGGGGATACCGGCGGAGCGGCCATCGACGCGTTCGCGGGCCGCGAGCGCACCGACATCTTCATCCTTTTCCCGCATGGCAAGGTCTCGTCCGTACAGCAGCGACAGATGACGACCTCCAGTGCCGCCAACGTGCATGCGATGGCGCTGAAGGGCAATTTCGACGACTGCCAGAACATCGTCAAGGAGATGTTCAACGACGTCGCCTTCCGCGACCGGGTGAAGCTCTCGGGCGTCAACTCGATCAACTGGGCGCGCATCATGGCGCAGGTGGTCTATTATTTCACGGCCGCCGTTTCGCTCGGCGGGCCGGACCGGAAAATCTCCTTCACGGTGCCGACCGGCAATTTCGGCGATATCTTCGCGGGTTATGTGGCCAAGAAGATGGGCCTGCCGATCGACCGGCTGGTGATCGCCACCAACGACAACGACATCCTCGCCCGGACGCTGAAGACCGGCCGCTACGAGATGCGCGACGTCAAGGCGACCACCTCGCCGTCGATGGACATCCAGATCTCGTCCAATTTCGAGCGGCTGCTGTTCGAAGCCTATGGCCGCGACGCCGCTTCGGTGCGCGCCGCGATGGCCGGGCTGAAGCAGTCGGGCAGCTTCGAGATCAAGCCGGAGGCGCTGAAAGCCGTCCGCCGCGAGTTCCGTGCCGGGCGGGCGACGGAGCGACAGGTTGCCGCAACCATCCGCGAAACGCTTTCCGAGACCGGATACCTCCTCGATCCCCATACTGCGACCGGTGTTTTCGTCGCAGGCAAGAACGCAAAACCGGCAAGCCCGATGGTCACTCTGGCCACTGCGCACCCGGCCAAATTTCCGGCCTCGGTAAAATCCGCTTGCGGAATTGATCCGGCGCTTCCATCATGGCTTGCTGATCTTATGCAAAGGGAGGAGCGCTTCGATATCTTGGAGCCTGAGCTTAAGGCCGTCGAAACATTCATCGGCCAGCATGCCCGCGCTAAGTAACAGAGGTATCGGCGGCGCCGGAAAGACGTAAACATGAATGTAGAAATCACCCGGCTCGCCTCCGGGTTGACGGTCGTCACCGAAACCATGCCGCATCTGGAGAGCGTCGCGCTGGGTGTCTGGATCAAGTCCGGATCGCGTAACGAGACCGAGGACGAACATGGGATCGCCCACCTCCTCGAGCACATGGCCTTCAAGGGCACCGCCCGCCGCAGCGCCCGTGACATCGCCGAAGAAATCGAGAATGTCGGCGGCGAACTCAATGCCGCAACATCCACCGAAACCACCTCCTATTACGCCCGGGTGCTCAGGGACAACGTACCGCTCGCGGTCGACATCCTTGCCGACATCCTGACGGAATCAGCCTTCGACGAGGAAGAACTGCGTCGCGAAAAGCACGTCATCCTCCAGGAGATCGGCGCTGCCAACGACACGCCCGACGATGTGGTGTTCGACAAGTTTTCCGAGGTCGCCTATCGCGGTCAGACGATCGGCCGACCGATCCTCGGCACGCCGGATACGGTCAAGGGTTTCACGCCAGGGCAGATCCGCAACTACCTTTCGCGCAATTACACGACCGACCGGATGTTCGTGGTCGCTGCGGGCGCCGTGGATCACACGACGTTCGTCAAGCAGGTGGAAGAGCGTTTTGCCCGCCTGCCCATGACCCCGAGTTCGCCGCCTGTGTTGGAAGTCGCCCGTTACATCGGCGGCGACGTGCGCGAAACCCGCGACCTGATGGACGCGCAGGTGCTGCTCGGTTTCGAGGGCAAGGCCTATCACATGCGCGACTTCTACTGCTCGCAGATCCTCGCCAACATCCTCGGCGGCGGCATGTCCTCGCGCCTGTTCCAGGAAGTGCGCGAACGTCGCGGCCTGTGTTATTCGGTCTATGCCTTCCACTGGGGCTTTTCCGATACCGGCATCTTCGGTATCCATGCGGCAACCGGCGGCAACGAGTTGCCGACACTGGTGCCTGTGATCATCGATGAGCTGCGCAAGTCCTCGGAGACGATCCACCAGCAGGAAATCGACCGTGCCCGCGCCCAGATCCGCGCCCAGCTTCTGATGGGCCAGGAAAGCCCGGCCGCCCGCGCCGGCCAGATCGCCCGCCAGATGATGCTCTATGGTCGCCCCATCCCCAACCCGGAAATGATGGAACGGCTGGAAGGCATCACCACGGAGCGGCTTACCGACCTTGCCGGACGGCTGTTTTTCGATACAGTTCCCACCTTGTCGGCGGTCGGCCCGATCGAACAGCTCGCGCCATTGACCGACATCTCCACGGCGCTTTCCACGCCGGGGATCCAGACGAAGAAGGCTGCCGGTTAAACCGGCCGCCCTGCCCGGAGCAGCGTTAGCATGACCAAATCGGTGTTTCGGTTCCTGTCGCGACAGCCGGACACACCAGAGCTTTATGGCGAAAACCACCTGCTCCGGCTTCCCCGTTATTCCGACTACAAACAGTGGCAGCGGCTGCGCTCGGAAAGCCGGCCGTTCCTGCAGCCCTGGGAGCCGATCTGGCGGCCGGACGAGCTGACCGAAGGGGCGTTCCGCCTGCGCGTCGTCAGAAGCGGCCAGGAATATGCCTCGGGCCTTGCCGTGCCGCTGCTGCTCTTCCGCCGCGACGACCAGGTGCTGCTCGGCGGCCTGACCATCGGCTATATCCGGCGGGGTGCGGCGCAGAGCTGCATGGTCGGCTACTGGATGGGCGAGAAACATTCCGGCCAAGGCCACATGTTGGCCGCATTGAAGGTGGCTATCCCGTATATCTACGGCGGACTTCAGTTGCACCGGATCGAGGCAGCCTGTATTCCGGAGAACTGGAAAAGTGTCCGGCTTTTGGAAAAGGCCGGTTTCGAGCAGGAAGGTCTTTTGCGCAAGTATCTCAAAATCAATGGCGAATGGCGCGACCACCTGATGTTTTCCCGCCTGCCGGAAGACGGCGAGTTCGGGAAGATGCTGAAGCCATGAACGCCTCAGTCTTGCGTCTTGCGTCATTGATCCGCTTTTTTCCGGCAATCATCGCTCTCCTCGCTGCCGCCATGGTCCTGACGGCTGCGCCGGGTGCGCGCGCCGCGGAGCCGGTCAAGATTTCGCGAGACGACACGGCGCTCGACCTCACGAGAACCACCGACATCTACGTCAACCAGGGCGAGGCCTTCCAGGTGTCGACGGCCGCTGCTGCGGATGGCATCCGCCGGCGCATCGAGGTGCGTGCAAGCTCTCCCGGCCACCAGGGCGACTGGGCGGTCTTCGCACTTTCCAACGTTTCGGAAGAACAGCTCGAACGGGTGATCGTCGCGCCGCATTTCCGGCTCGCCAACTCGAAAATGTTCTGGCCGGACCTCGGTTCGCAGCGCATCATCTCGATCACGCCTTCGGAAGGTTTTGCGCTCGACCGGATACCGAGCCCGGATGCCGACGTTTTCCGGATCACGCTGAACCCCGGTTCGACCATCACCTTCGTCGCCGAGCTCGCGACGCCGTCGCTGCCGCAAATCTATCTTTGGCAGCCGGACTCCTACAAGGACACGGTCAACTCGTTCACGCTCTATCGCGGCATCGTGCTTGGAATCGCGGGCCTGCTGGCGGTGTTCCTGACCATTCTCTTCGTCGTCAAGGGCACCTCGATGCTGCCGGCGGCGGCAGCGCTTGCCTGGGCGGTACTCGCCTATATCTGCGTCGATTTCGGTTTCCTGGACAAGCTGATCACCGTCACGTCGGGCGACCAGCGCATATGGCGCGCGGCGGCGGAGGTGGCGCTCGCGTCTTCGCTCGTCATCTTCCTGTTCACTTACCTCAACCTCAACCGCTGGCACGTGCATCTCGGTTACGCGACGCTTGCCTGGGTGGTCGGCCTGGTGCTGCTCGGCGGCGTGGCGATCTACGATCCCTCGGTCGCGTCGGGCATCGCCCGCCTCTCGTTCGCACTGACCGGTACCGTCGGCATCCTGTTGATCATCTATCTCGGCTTCAACCGCTACGATCGGGCGATCCTGCTGGTGCCGACCTGGGCGCTGATCCTGGTCTGGCTGTTCGCCGGCTGGCTGACGGTGACCGGCAAGCTCGACAACGACATCATTCAGCCGGCGCTTGGCGGCGGTCTCGTTCTGATCGTGCTTCTCATCGGCTTCACGGTCATGCAGCACGCCTTTGCCGGCGGCGCCTATCAGCAGGGCCTGTTCTCCGATCTCGAACGGCAATCGCTGGCGCTCACCGGCAGCGGCGACACCGTCTGGGACTGGGACGTGGCCCGCGACCGCGTCGTCACCACGCCCGACATCTCGGCCCGCCTGGGGCTCGACGCCGGGGCCATGCATGGGCCGGTACGCAACTGGGTGCCGCGGCTGCATCCCGACGACCGCGACCGTTTTCGTGCGACACTGGACGTGCTGCTCGAACACCGCCGCGGCCGCCTGAACCACGAATTCCGCATCCGCGCCGAGGACGGGCATTTCCACTGGCTGCAGATCCGCGCCCGGCCGGTGCTCGGCTCGAACGGCGAAATCATCCGCTGCGTCGGCACGATCATCGATGTGACCGAGCAGAAGAATTCCGTCGAACGGCTGCTGCAGGACGCATTGCACGACAACCTGACCGGCCTGCCGAACCGCCAGGTCTTCCTCGACCGGCTGCAATCGGTGCTGACGCTGGCGCCGGCCGGCGACACCGTGCGGCCGACCGTCATGGCGATCGACATCGACCGCTACAAGCAGGTCAACGATAGTCTCGGCATCGCGGCCGGCGACAATATCCTGATCGCGCTGACTCGCCGCCTGCGGCGGCTTCTGAAACCGCAGGACACGCTGGCGCGGCTTGCCGGCGACCAGTTCGGATTGATCCTCGTCTCCGAGCGTGATCCGGCCAAGGTGGCGGATTTTGCCGATGCGGTCTCCAAGGCGATCATGGTGCCGATCAACTTCGCCAACCGCGAAATCATCCTGACAGCCTCGATCGGCCTCTCCTCGTGGGTCGACCAGCAGGAAAGCGCCTCCGGCATGCTGGCCGACGCGGAACTTGCCATGTACCGGGCGAAACGCTCCGGCGGCAACCGCGTCGAGCCTTTCCGCCCCGCCTTCCGGGCCGCCGGCGCCGACAAGCTGCAGATCGAGACCGATCTTCGCCGCGCCATCGAGCGCAAGGAACTGTTCCTCGCCTATCAGCCGATCATCAGCCTGAAGGATGGCGAGATAGCGGGTTTCGAGGCGCTGATGCGCTGGGATCATCCCAAGCGCGGCAGCATACCGCCTTCGGAGTTTATTCCGATTGCGGAAATGTCGGACCTGATCGGCCCGCTCGGCCTGTTCGCCCTCGACCGGGCCGCCTCGGACCTGATGGTCTGGCAGGGCCAGACCGGCGACCTGCCGGTGTTCGTGTCGGTCAACCTGTCGAGCGCCCAGCTTCTCAACGCCGATCTCTACAACGACGTGCGCGCGCTATTGCAGAAGACCCAGGTCAATCCGGGCCAGCTGAAGCTCGAACTCACCGAGTCGCTGATGATGGAGAACCCGGAACAGGCGCGGCTGGTGCTTGGCAAACTCAAGGAGACGGGCCTCAGCCTCGCGCTCGACGATTTCGGCACCGGCTATTCGTCGCTCGCCTACCTTACGCAGTTCCCGTTCGACACGATCAAGCTCGACAAGGCGCTGGTTCGCAACGCAACGGAAAAGCGGGCAGTCCTTTTGCGTTCCGTGATCGCCATGGCCCGTGCGCTGGAAATGACCGTGGTGGCGGAGGGCGTCGAGACCGACGAGGATGCGGCGGAACTTGCCAAGATGGGCTGCCATTTCGGCCAGAGTTATCTGTTCGGCCCGCCTGCCCCGGCAGATGCCGTGCTCCGTCTTCTGAAAGAGCGCTTCCCGCTGACCAAGCGGGCGTAGGCTTTCTCAAGCGGCCTTGCCCGCTCTCGGACGCTCGCGGGCGAAGGGGCTGAGGCCCAGCCATTGCTGCATCGAGCTCGCCATTTCCGGATCGCCGTCCAGCTCCAGCCTTCCCTGCGCCATTTCGGTCCGCACCGTCGCGATACCCATCCAGATGGCGGTCATCGTCCGGAGCGAACTGGTCACGTAGAGGTCGATCTCGAAGCCGGGATCGGTGGAGCAGACATCGACATCGCGGCCGTCGACGACCAGCCAGTAGCGCTGCTGGGCCGCCGGCCGCTCCGGAAAGAGAAAGAGGACCGTGCAACGCCGCGAAGGCATCGGCGTCGGATCGAGGTGGCGGCGCATGTCCCACATCAGCAGCGACGGATCGAGTTTCTGAAGCGAATGCTGGGTCTCGACCCAATGTTGGCCCCAGAAGCCGAGGGTCATCACCACCTCGCGCAAATCCTCGCCGGCCGGCGTCAGATGATATTCCATCACCCCATCGGCCGCCTTGCGGTTTTCGACGATGCCCGCCTGGACCAGTTCCTTCAACCGTTTCGAAAGCAGGGTCGGCGACATGCGCGGCACGCCGCGCCGGAGGTCGTTGAAACGGCAGCTGCCGCACAGAAGTTCGCGGAGCACGAGCGGCGTCCAGCGGGTGCAGAATACCTCCGCCGCCATCGCCACCGGACAGAACTGGCCGTAGCTCGCCGTCACCTCCAACATCGCCATCTCCTCGCATGCCCCGGGGCAGAATAATCCCGTTCCGGAAACCGACCAAGTCCGCTTTATGGACTATTGGCCTGACAACGGGGCGGCTCCGGATGACGGATATCAAACACCTCGTCCGTCCCGGCGCGTGCCGAACGCTCGGACACGATACATAGCTGCCAAGGCATGACGAATCTAAACGCTATCATCACAGAGCAATCGATATAGCATTGCCGCCTCATCCCCTCTTGACTCATTCATAGCTCTAGAGCTATACGTCAATCCATAGCCAATGAGGTATGAATTCAGTGTCGAACGCCCACGATGTGCTCTTTCGAACGCTTGCCGACCCGACGCGGCGAGCCATATTCGAGCGGCTGTGCCGCGAAGGCGAGAGGACGGTCGGGGTCCTGACGGCGCAGGCCGGGGTTTCTCAGCCGGTTGTCTCGAAACATCTCGGGGTGCTGAAGCGGGCCGGGCTGGTGCGCGACCGCCATGAGGGCCGCCAGACCCATTATAGCGCCCAGCTCGGCGCGCTCGCGCCGCTGGTCGACTGGACGAGCCAGATGGCCGGGTTCTGGCAAAACCGCTTCGACCGCCTCGAAGACCTGCTCAAAAGGATGGACCAATGAACGATACTTCGACCCAAACACGCACCGTCGTCGTCGAGCGAGAGATTGCTCACCCGGCGGAAAAGGTCTGGCGGGCGCTCACGCAACAGCACCTGATCGAGGAATGGCTGATGAAGAACGATTTCCAGCCGGTCGTGGGTCACCGTTTCAAGCTTCGCGGCGAGTGGGGCGGCGTCCTGGACTGCGAAGTGCTGGCCGTGGAGCTTCACAGAAAGCTCTCCTACACCTGGGACCATGCGCATGAGGATGCGGCCTACGATCTGAGAAGCGTTGTGACCCTGACGCTTACCCCGACCAGCACAGGAACCCATCTGCGCATGGAGCAGTCGGGCTTCCGGCCGGATCAGACGCTCGCCTATAACGGCGCCCGCCACGGATGGCAGGGGTTCGCCAGTGCGCTGGAGACGGTTCTGGCGAGGATCGACTGACGCCTTGCAGAGGCCGGTGCCCGAACTTTTTTACAGGGCGGCAGTGCCGTCCGTTTTTCGAGGAGGTATTATCGTTGAACTGGAACACGTTAACGCGGCAGGCCCACCGCTGGCTGTCGATCGTCTTTACGGCGACGGTCATTGCGAACTTCGTCGCCATGGGCATCGGAGAGCCGCCCTTGTGGGTCGTCTACTCTCCCCTCATCCCCCTGTTCCTGCTAATGTTGAGCGGTCTTTATCTGTTCGCGTTGCCATACGCCCGTCGTAGCGGGCAACGCGCCAGCGGATAGGAGTGAAAAGAATGGTTGAAAAGACGTCCAGGAAATCCGGGGCTGCCAAGCCGGCACCCGCCAGCCGCGTCGCTGCGGAGCCGGCTCTCCTTTCGGGCGGCAACCCGCAGATCGCCAAGGGTTACGGCGACGCACCCGTGCAGGCCTATATCGCCGCCATGCCGGGCTGGAAAAGCGATGTCGGGCGCCGCCTCGACGCACTCGTCACCAGCACCGTCCCCAACGTCTACAAGGCGGTCAAATGGAACTCGCCGCTCTACGGCATCGAAGGCGACGGCTGGTTCCTCAGCGTCCATTGCTTCACGAACTACATCAAGCTGGCCTTCTTCCGCGGCACCTCGCTCAATCCCGTCCCTCCCGGCACGTCCAAAACGCCGCAGACGCGCTACTTCCATATCCATGAGGGAGAGGAACTCGACGAAACACAACTCGCCGACTGGGTGAAGCAGGCCAGCCAATTGCCCGGCGAACGGATGTAGCGACGGGCGAACGGCGACAGCATGAAGAAAGCGACGGCAACAATGAAAACCATAAACAGCATTTCGGCGGACAAAGACCCCTCTCCGGCGCAGTTGATCGATGCGAGGATCCGCGAGCTTGGCGACTGGCGGGGGGAGACGCTCGCCCGCGTCCGGCTCCTGATCAAGCAGGCCGAGCCCGACGTGATCGAGGAATGGAAGTGGCGAGGGGTCCCGGTCTGGGAGCGCGACGGGATCATCTGCACCGGCGAGACCTATAAGGCAGCCGTGAAACTGACCTTCGCCAAAGGGGCTTCGCTGGAGGATCCTTCCGGCCTCTTCAACGCCAGCCTCGACGGAAATACCAGGCGTGCGATCGATTTTCACGAGGGCGACAAGATCCATGAGGAGGCGCTGAAGGCACTCATTCGGGCCGCCGTGGCGCTGAATACCGCCCGCCCCGCCCGCTCGCAGAAGAAGCCGAAGAGCGCCTAAAAGTACCGGCTAAACGGTGCGGATCGATCCGCTTTCCGATGCCATGATCAAGGGCTCCGGGTTACCGGATTTGCCCCGGTCATCCTCGGTGCCGCGGCGGCGGCTATCCGTGTCCGGCAGGGTCTAGTCCATTTCCTGTACTTGCGGCGGCTCGCCGAGCGGCCAACACTCCGCCCATTCTCGACAAATGGGAGGAGAAAAAATGACAACGGCAACCGAACTCAAACCCGCCCACACGGTCCATTCGAATGCGGTCGGCATTGCCAGGTCGCTCGGGCCGGTCTTTGCCGCACGCGCCGCGGAGTCCGATGACGGCGATGCCTTCGTCGCCGACAATTATCGCGACCTGCGCCATTCCGGCCTGATCGAGGCCGGCGTCCCCGCCGATCTCGGCGGCGGCGGCGCTGAGGTTCGCGAACTCTGCGAGATGATCCGGGAGCTCGCGCACCATTGCGGCTCGACGGCGCTCGCCTTTTCGATGCACACGCATCAGGTGGCGATCCCCGCCTGGCGCTGGACACGTCAGAAGGCGGCACCGGTTATGCCGCTTCTCAAACGCGTGGCAGCGGAGCGGGTCGTCCTGCTCTCGAGCGGCGGCTCGGACTGGATCGAAGGATCGGGCAAGGCCCAGAAGGTCGATGGCGGTTACCGGATCACCGCGCGCAAGATCTTCACCTCCGGCTCGCCGATCGGCGACATCCTGATGACCGGCGCGGTGCTCGACGAACCGGATGGACCGAAGGTCCTGCATTTCGGCCTGCCGATGAAATCGCCGCATGTCAAAGTTCTCGACACCTGGAAGGTGATGGGGATGCGCGGCACGGGCTCGAACGACGTGATGATCGAGGGCCATGTGGTGCCGGAAGAAGCGGTCGCGCTGAAGCGCAACCAAGGCGAATGGCACATGCTGTTCCACATCATCTCGATGATCGCCTTCCCGCTGATCTACTCGGCCTATCTCGGCGTTGCGGAAAGCGCACGCGATATTGCGGTCGAGATGGCGAAGCGGAAGGAGCCGGACGCCCATGTGATCGAGCTTGCCGGGCGGATGGAGACCGAACTCAGGGCCGCGCAATACGCCCATGCCGGCATGATTGCCGCGGCCGAGCGCGGCGAACCTTCGCCGGCCACGACCAACGAGATCATGATCGGCCGCTCGCTGGTCGCCCGCCACGCGATCGCCGCGACGGAACTCGCCATGGAGACAGCAGGCGGCGCAGCCTTCTACCGGGACAAGGGCCTCGAACGCCGGTTCCGCGACATTCAGGGCGCCCGTTATCACCCCATGAGAACCGGACCGCAGCAGGAATTTTCCGGCCGCATGGCGCTGGGTCTCGATACGCTCAGGACCTTTTGAGAAACAAAAGCTTGAGGTGGCGACGTCCAAAAACCAGCATAGGCTGCATTTTTACTCCGGAATGCACGATCAAAAAGGCAACTTCAACTTAAAGTAGCGCCTGTTAAAACATGATAATGCATGTTTTGGAGTTGACGAAATCGTGATCTTGCCCCCTAATTCCCAGGGGTCTCTGAATGCGCCCCATAAACTACTTCCCGCCTTTCGATCCACCGAAAGGCGGGTTTTCTTTTTGGGGCGGGGCTATCCCCTCTGCGCCTGGATAAGCCGGTGAATATATTCCAGCTTGACCATGACGGCCTGCGAGAGAACGAAGGGATAAAGATCCGGCTGGCCCATCGAGCGATGGATGCTGTTGAGGGCCATGCTGAACGGCACCCAGGCTGAGACGAGCTGTTCCGCATCACGTGCCGCATAAGGATTAAAAGCCACTTCCGCCGCCATTTCCGCATGGCCACGCGGCTCGATCACCATGCCATAGGCACGGGCTGTCTCCAACGTATCGACGATATGCAGGTAGTGGGCGAAGCACTCGGCAAAATCTTCCCAAGGATGGGTGCTGGCATAGGTGCTGATGTAGAAATCCTGCCAGCCGGGCGGCGGGCCCAGCTCGTAATTTCTCTGCAGCGCCGCGCTGTAATCGATCGTCTCGTCGCCGAAGATGGCTCGGAACTCGTCCAGCCTGCCGCCGTCGCGTACCAGCTTGTCCCAGATATAGTGACCGGTCTCATGGCGAAAATGCCCGAGCATGGTGCGGTAGGGCTCGTTCATCGAGACGCGCACCTGCTCGCGGGTCGCATCGTCGGCCTCGGCGGCGCGGATCGCGATCAGGCCGTCCTCGTGGCCGGTCATGGCCGGTACGATGGTGCCGTCCGGCTGAACCTCATCAATCAGGAAATCGAAAACGAGACCGCCCTGCGGATCCTCGTCGCGATTGGTGTGCGGCAGGTTCCAGCGCATCAACGAGTAGAAGAGATGCCGCTGCGCCTGGCTGATGCGCCGCCACTGGCTGAGGCCGACCTCGGTCGAGGCATCCGGAACCAGGCGATTATGCCGGCAGGCAGGGCAGAAGGGATGCGGATCGTCAGCGCTGACGGTCCAGTTGCAGATATCCATCGCGGCATTGGGGCAGTGGCGCACCTTGTAGTCCGGCCGGGCGACGAGATGCCATGCCCCCTCCTCTTCATCCTGCGCAAGCGCATGCATGGCCAGATGCTCCGGGACGAAGGCCAGCCGGTGGCCGCAGTTCACACAGGAGCGATTGTCGAAGTGGATGGTCTGGCCGCAATGATCGCAGTCGTAGAGGCGCATGGAACGTCCGTCGGTTTCAAATGGGCGGATACAGAAAACCTGCTCCGGCCGGAGCCGGAACAGGTTCGCATTCTAAGCTTGTAGAGTAACCGTTACATGCGGTCGACAACACCCTTCGCCGCATCCTTGACCTTGCCCTTGGCCTGCTGCGCATGGCCCTTGGCTTCCTGGCCCGCACCCTTTGCCTTGAGCTTCGGATTGTCGGTCATGTCGCCGGCTGCCTGCTTGACCTTGCCGGTCATTTCGTTGGCCTTGCCGGCCATCTTGTCACTGGTGCTGCCCATCGTGCTTCTCCTCGGTGAGGACGCCCATCGTCCTGCTGGGAAAAGAACTCCGGGCTGCAGGCTTCGTTCCGGAAATCTTTCGAAATTGAGCGATCAGGCGTGGCCAGCTTCGCTGGAGAGCATTTCCGGACTGACGCCGAGGAGCGCCAGGGCGCGTTCGTATTTGCCTTCCAGCGCGCGGTCGAAAATCAGCGCGTCGCTGGCAGGACAGTTCAGCCAGCCGTTGTTGGCGATCTCGATTTCCAGCTGGCCGGCACCCCAGCCGGCATAACCGAGCAACATCGTTGCGCGCGCCGGCCCCCGCCCGTCGCAGATGGCGCGGATGATATCGAGCGTGGCGGTCAGCGAGATGTCGTCACTCACCGGAATGGAGGACTCGCTGACGAAATCGTCCGAATGCAGCACGAAACCGCGGCCGGTCTCTACCGGACCGCCGGAAAGGATCGGCAGATCACGGGTCTGCACCGGCAGCATGATCGCATCGGCCTGATCCATGATCTTCAGGTGAAGGAGAACGTCCGTGAACGAAATCTGCTGCGCGCGGTTGATGATGAAGCCCATCGCGCCAGCCGGCGAATGGGCACAGACATAAACGACGGCGCGCGTGAAATTGCTGTCCTGCATGCCCGGCATGGCAATCAGGAACTGTCCGTCCAGGAAGCCCCGTTCGCTCTTGTCCTCGAGGGTCGAGAAAGACATGATGCCTCCAGCCTGCCTTCCGGCCCGGCCAAACGGGCAGGAGAGCGTCAATTGCAATTCCATCAAGATGGGGCAGTCGCCCCGATCAATCAACCGAAAATGATCAGTTTGCGTGGGCTCGTGACTGGTTCGGGCAAGGCCAATCGGTTAAACGCTTGGTCGATGAAGAGAATTTTGCCGAGCAGCATTCCGTCACGCGCGCCAGCAGCGCTCGCCGCCTGCATCACTGCAGGCGCAGTCCTGGGCATTGCCACGATGAGCTGCGCCGAGACCACGCCTTGGGCGAGCAACGAGGGCGGCCGGATGCGGGTGGTGGCGATGCCGCCCGAGCCGGACGGCACGGTGCGTGGCGCGCTGCAGATCGAACCGAAGGCCGGCTGGATCACCTACTGGAAGGAGCCGGGCGATGCCGGCATTCCGCCGCAGATGATGTTTTCCAAGGCAAGCGGCGTGACGCTGAACAGCATGAGTTATCCCGTGCCGAAGCGGATCGACAACGGCAAGCTGCGCGATATCGGCTACGACCATGCGGTCACCCTGCCCTTCGAGCTCAAGATGGAGGATCCCGGCAAGCCGCTGAACCTCGGCGCTTCCGCCTTCGTCGGCCTTTGCCGCAACATCTGCATTCCGTTCCAGGCGGAATTCTCGCTGCAGCTTGGAGCCACCAAGGGCACGCCCGTCGAAGAGGCGATGATCCTCAACGCCGCGGCCTCGAAACTCCCGGAACCGCCCTCGGACGATTTCGCCGTCACCTACTACGCGATGACGCAGGGGCGCGACAAGCTGGCCCTGAAGCTGAAACTGCCGCCCGAGGCCTCGGCATCGCCGCAGGTGATCGTCACCGGTCCGCAGGGCCACGTGCTCTTCGACGGCGTCAACGGCCGACGCGACGGCGACGCCTACGCGCTCGACATGCCGGTCGGCAAATTGCCGAAGAATTACGATATCAAGGGCAAGCGCTGGGGCATTCTGGTGATCGCCGGCAACCGCGCCATGGAAACCTCGCTCGCCTTCGAATGACGTCACGTCCTGTTGATCGGACCTGCCTCCGGCGGCGTGTTGCATTGCGGCCCTTCCCTTGTCTTGCGCCAAGTGCGCTCTATAGTGCGCCGCGAATGGCGGGCCTGAAACAGGCGCTCGCCCAACCGAGGAGAGCCCCATGACGATTGCCATCGGCGACAAACTTCCCCCAGCCAAGTTCAAGGAAAAGACCGCGGACGGTCCGGTGGAGATCACCACCGAACAGCTGTTCGACGGCAAGAAGGTGGTTGTCTTCGCCGTGCCCGGCGCCTTTACGCCCACCTGCACGCTGAACCACCTGCCCGGCTATCTCGAAAACCGCGACGCGATCCTCTCCAAGGGGGTCGACGACATTGCCGTCCTCGCCGTCAACGACTGGCACGTGATGGGCGCCTGGGCGACCCAGACCGGCGGTCTTGGCAAGATCCACTTCCTGGCCGACTGGGACGGCGCCTTCACCAAGGCGCTCGGCCTCGACGCCGACCTTTCGGCCGGCGGCCTGGGCGTGCGCTCGAAGCGTTATTCGATGCTGGTCGAAAACGGCGTCGTGAAATCGCTCAACGTCGAGGAAAGCCCCGGCCAGGCCACCGTCTCCGGCGCCGCCGCGATGCTGGAACAGCTCTGAGCGCCATTGATTTTGCTTCCAAAGGACGCCTGCGGGCGTCCTTTTTGTTTGCGGCAAAGTTCGGAACTTCGAGCAGGTCTTCAGGTTACGCAGTCGAGTAACATCGAGAGGATATCGCAATGGAAAACGCCATGTGGTTATTCGTCGTTGCGGGCGGCGCGGCAATTCTGGGACTGGCCCTCGCCTTCGGGATCATCAAGCAGAACCCGGCCAGGGGGATCGGCGCGATCGCCGGCGCATTCATCGTCGCGATCGGGGCCGTGGGACTGGGATATCTGGTTTCCAGCCAGACCGAGACCGCACCGTCCAAACCATCGGATGCGCAAGGCAGCCAATATGAAGCTCCCGCAAGACCTTCCGATCAGAACGCGCTACCGGGGTTGAACCAGCAGAACCGCTGACATTCTCAATCGCAACCGACGACACCGCGTCTATCCGGCGGTGTGGGGGCCTGCACGGCGACGGAACGCTTTGCCGGGCCCCTCCGGCGATCACTGAATATAGACACCCGCCCTCTTTCTGCCGTATTTGTTATAACATACCTGTAATGTTATTACATAAATGGCGATTGCGATGGCACGACTTCCTCACTCCTCCAGCCTGATCGGCAGTTCGGCCCTTGGCCGCCTCGTCCACGTCGCGCTGCTCCTTGGCCTTCTCTGGTTGGCGATCGCCTGGGCGGCGATGCTTCCGTGAACGCCCTCCTCACGCTCGATAACCTCACGGTCACCTACGACCGTCATCCCGCCGTCCATCACGTCTCGGGTTTCTTCCGGGCCGGCAGCCTGACTGCGATTGCCGGGCCGAACGGTGCCGGTAAATCGACGCTGATGAAGGCGATCATGGGCGAATTGCGGCCGGCGGAAGGGCGGCTGCAGCATCAGCTCGCCCGCAGCGATTTCGGCTATCTGCCGCAGGCGGCGGACATCAACCGGCGTTTCCCGATCTCGGTCCTCGATACGGTGCTGCTCGGTGCGTGGCGGCATACGGGAGCCTTCAGGGCGAACGGAGCGAAGGAACATGCCCGGGCGGCCGGAACGCTCGCCGCCGTGGGCCTCGGCGGGTTCGAACGGCGGCCGATCGGCTCGCTTTCGGCCGGCCAGTTCCAACGGGTGCTGTTTGCACGCCTCCTGCTTCAGGATGCGAAAGTCATCCTGCTCGACGAGCCATTTACCGCAATCGACGCGCGCACGACACAGGATCTGCTCGACATCGTCGCGCACTGGCATGGCGAAGGCCGCACCGTGATCGCCGTGCTTCACGACCTCGAGCAGGTGCGGGCGCATTTTCCCGAGACCCTGCTTCTGGCCCGCGAATGCATCGCCTGGGGGCCGACGGCGGAGGTGATGTCGGCCGGCAATCTGCTCAAGGCGCGGATGATGGCGGAGCGATGGGACGACGGCGCAGGGATTTGCGAGAGCCCAAGCGGAAAGGCCTCGACCAACGGGGTTGTCGCATGAGCGCCTACGATCTGCTGATCGCGCCGTTTGCCGATTACGGCTTCATGCGCCGGGCGCTGGTCGCCTGCCTGTGCCTGGCGCTCGGCTCCGGACCGATCGGCGTCTTCCTGATGTTGCGGCGCATGAGCCTGATGGGCGATGCGATGAGCCATGCGGTGCTGCCGGGTGCGGCGATCGGTTATCTCGTCGCCGGCTCCCTGTCGCTGACGGCGATGGGGATCGGCGGGCTCGTGGCGGGTCTTTCTGTGGCTCTGCTCTCCGGCATCGTCAGCCGGGCCACCGTGCTGCAGGAAGATGCGAGCTTTGCAAGCTTCTACCTGACCTCGCTGGCCTTGGGCGTGCTGATCGTCTCGCTGCGCGGATCCAATATCGACCTGCTGCACGTGCTGTTCGGCACCATTCTCGCGATCGACGGCCCCGCACTCGCCCTCATCGGCTCGATCACATCGGTAACGCTCATCGCCCTCGCGCTGGTCTACCGGCCGCTGGTGGCGGAGTGTTTCGATCCGGGCTTCCTGCGCACCGTCGGTGGCCGCGGGCCGGTCTATCACGCGCTGTTCCTGCTGCTCGTGGTGTTGAACATGGTGGCAAGCTTCCAGGCGCTCGGCACGCTGATGGCGGTCGGGCTGATGATGCTGCCGGCCGCGGTAGCGCAGCTCTGGGGCCGCAGCCTGACCGCGATGATGGTTCTTGCCGCCGGCACGGCGGCCGTCTCCGGCTATGTCGGACTGGTCGCCTCCTATCACCTCGAACTCGCCTCCGGCCCGACGATCATCATGACGGCGGCAGTGATCTACGGCCTTTCCATTCTCTTCTCGCCGTCAGGTTTTGCCCGGCGGCTGTTTCCCAGCCCACATCTGAAGGGCTGATACCACCGGTCAATCTCAAGGAGACCTCGATGATATCCCGCAGACTGCTTCTCTCCGCCGCCATTCCCGCCCTCATGGCCTTTTCCGCCGTGCCGGCCTTCGCCGACACGCTCAAGGTCGTCGCCTCCTTCACGGTGCTCGGCGATGTCGTCTCCCAGGTGGGCGGTAAACACGTGAAGGTGACGAACCTTGTCGGCCCGAACGGCGATCCCCACGAATTCGAGCCATCGCCGACGGACGCCCGGAACCTCAAGACGGCGCAGGTGGCCTTCGTCAGCGGCGAAGGCCTTGAAGGCTGGATGGACCGGCTGATCACCGCCTCGGGCTACAAGGGCAAGCCGGTCGTGGTGTCTGAAGGGGTGAACACCCGCACCATGGACGAAGACGGCAAGACGGTGACCGATCCGCATGTCTGGAACAGCCCGGTCAACGTCAAGGTCTGGGTCGCCAATATCGAGAAGGCGCTGTCGGAGGCAGATCCGGGCGATGCCGCCGCCTTCAAGGCGAATGCCGAAGCCTATCGCCAGAAGCTCGATGCGATGAATGCATACGCCCATTCCAAGTTCGACGCGGTGCCGGCCGACCGCCGCAAGGTGCTGACCAGCCACGATGCCTTCGGTTATTTCGGCCGCGAATACAATGTCAGCTTCCTGGCGCCGCTCGGCCTATCGACCGAGACCGAAGCCTCGGCCGCCGACGTCGCCAAGCTGATCGAGCAGATCAAGGCCGAGGGCGTAAAAACCTACTTCCTCGAAAACTCCAACGATCCGCGGCTTGTGAAGCAGATCGCCAAGGCGACCGCTGCCCAGCCGGGCGGCGAGCTTTATGTCGAATCGCTCTCGGATGCCAAGGGGCCGGCGCCGACCTATGAAAAGATGTTCCGCTATAATGTCGACCAGATCGCCACGGCGATGGCGAAGTCGAGCTGACCCCGCAAGAGTAGGCTGCGGGCAAACGCCCGCGGCCTTTGCTCAAACCGCCATATCGAAAACCAGAAGCCCCGACAGCCCGCCGTCCGCAGAGCCGATGATCCGGTCGCCGACAGCTATGTGGTCCGGATGGACGAGATAGGCGTCGCGCGCCTCGGGTTTCTCGAAGGTCACGATGAAACCGTCGAGAAAGCCGCCGTTCAGGCCTTCCGGCGAAACGTTCTGGCCGAATTTCACGTCGAGGATGCCGGGCGTGACATCTTTAAGCGCGGCGACCGCATCGTAGATCGACTGCTTGTCGGCCTGCTGGATGGCCGCCTTGAACCGAACGAATACGCAATGCAGGATCATGAGCGGACCTCCCCGGGTTATTGGCGGCAGAATAGTGACTGATGCTGCGAGCGCAACAGCGGCTCAGGCGATTTCCAGAAGAAGCGCGCGGTGGTCGGAAACTTCCGGCTCGGCGACCACATCAAAACTCTCGACCTTCACATCCGGCGTCACCAGCAGGTAATCCGCATAACGGCCGTCCTTCGGGTACCAGGAGGTGCGGGTGTCGGTGAAGCCGCGGGTGGTGACAAGATCGGTGAGGCCGAGTTTTCCGAGAATGGCGAAGGTCTCGCTGCCGGGCAGCAGATTGAGATCGCCGCAGACGATCAATTGTTCACCCGGCTGCCAGACCTTTTGGATCAGCGCGACGAGAGCATGCGCCTGGGCCAGCCGGGCCGGCGTGTCGCCCTTTCCGGCAAGATCCCGCAGCCCGTGCATCTGCACGATGGTCACCGCCGAGCCTATCCCGTAGCGGTGGATGCGGACGGCGTGGGCGTTGCGCGAGCGCGGATGTTCGCCCCAGCCGCCGGCCGAAAACTCTCCATGCACGAAACCAAGCTGCTGGCCGATGATGGGCAAAGAACCGCGCACGAACGTGGCGAGGCCGAATTCGGAGCCGACCTCCCGCTCACCCTCGAACAGCGTACCGCGGGCGACCGGAGCGTACATCGCCTCATGGCCGGGCAGAACCGCCTTCACATCCTCGTAGAGGCTGGCCCGCTGCGGCAGTTCGAAGGCGCCGTCGCGGTAGGCCAGCCAGTCGGCGGCTGCATCCGGCGTGCGGGTGACTTCCTGCAGGCAGAGCACATCCGGATCGGTGTCCTTGAGATATTGCATCAGCGGCGCATGGACGCGGCCGCCCCAGGCGTTGAGGGAGATCAGGCGCAGGGTCATCGCTCAGCGCTCCGCGGAAACCATGAGGATCATCGGACGATCCATTTCCTCGGCAAGTGCCGGATTGGCAGCAAGCTGATCCGGCGAGGGATGCCATTCGATGACACGGCGGATGGCAAAACCGCCATCGATCAGCGTGTTCAGCGTCGTGCCGATGGTGCGGTGATATTTGACGACGCCCCTGGCGAGCCAGTCGGTCGTGCGCCGACCCTCGATCGAATAACCATCCACCGGCCAGAATCTCTGGCCCGCGTCATCCGTCCGCCAGCCGGAATTTCGGGAGGCCATGTAGATCGGGTGTTCGATGGTGAAAACGAACTTTCCACCCGGCGCGAGGGCAGAATGAACCTCTTCCACCAGCCGGCGGAAATCCTCAAGGTAGTGGAAGGCGAGCGAGCTGTAGGCGAGATCGAAGGCTGCCGCGGCCAATTCGACCCGCTCCAGATCAGCGATGTCATAAACGATAGCCGGGTGGGCGTTTTCCGTCCGGGCCTTGGCGATCATGTTTTCCGAAAGATCGAGGCCGAGCACCGAGGCAGCGCCCTCCTCCGCCGCAAAACGGGAAAACCAGCCGAAACCGCAGCCGAGATCGAGGATACGCAGGCCGTTCAGCGCGGGAAGCAATGTGCGGATCATCGGCCATTCGGCGGCGCCAGCCAGCCCATGCACCGAGCGGCCGAGCTGGCTGTAGCCCTCGAAGAATTCCGGCGTGTCGTAAACGTTCTGGGCCATCGATCTTCTCCCAGGCTTGGCCGATTATCTCTTCTTGAACGGCGCCATGCCGAGGCGGGCAAGCTCGTCGGCGCGCTCATTTTCCGGATGGCCGGCATGGCCTTTCACCCAGTGCAGCGTCACCTTGTGCTTGTTGCGCGCTTCCTCAAGCTGCTGCCAGAGCTCGGCATTCTTCACCGGCTTCTTGTCGGCGGTCTTCCAGCCGTTCTTCTTCCAGCCGAAGATCCACTTGGATATGCCGTCCATCACATATTTGCTGTCGGTATGAAGGTTGACTTCGCACGGCGTTTTCAGCGCGTTCAGCGCGGAGATCGCCGCCATCAGCTCCATGCGGTTATTGGTCGTCTCGGCCTCGCCGCCGAACATTTCCTTTTCCGTGTCGCCATAACGCAGGATGGCGCCCCAGCCGCCCGGGCCGGGATTGCCGGAACAGGCGCCGTCGGTGAAAATATCTACCTGCTTCATGATGCGGACAGTCTTTCTTCAGTCAGCCCGTATTCGGTGGCCGATGTAATTTGGCGGTGGAAGCGCAGCTTGCGTAGATATTCGAGCGGGTCCTTCTTGACGACCAGCGCGCCGGCCGGCGTCGTCAGCCAGTCGTAGAGCCGCGTCAGGAAGAACCGCAGCGCCGAACCGCGGGCGAGGATCGGCAGGGCCTCGATCTCGCCTGCGTCGAGTGGACGGACGCTCTGGTAGCCTTCGAGCAGCGCCTGGCCCTTGGTGAGGTTGTAGGCGCCGTCCTTTTCGAAACACCAGGCATTCAGGCAGATCGAGACGTCATAGGCGAGCAGGTCGTTGCAGGCGAAATAGAAGTCGATCAGGCCGGACAGTTCGTCGCCGAGAAAGAAGACATTGTCCTGGAAGAGATCCGCATGGATGACGCCGGCGGCCAGGTCCTTTGGCCAGTTCCGGTCCAGGTGATCGAGTTCCGAGGAGATTTCGTCCTGCAGGCCGGTTTCGACCTCGTCGGCGCGCGCGGCGGACTTTTCCCAAAGCGTCTTCCAGCCTTCGACGGAAAGCGAGTTTGGGCGCGTCAGCTCGAAATCCTGGCCGGAGAGGTGCATCCGGGCGAGCGCCTTGCCGACCTCGCGGCAATGTTTCGCCTCCGGCTTCCTCAGCCACATACCTTCGAGGAAGGAGATGAGGGCGGCGGGCCGGCCGGACAGGGTGCCGTAGAGATTTCCGTCGTTGCGCGGCAGGGGCAGCGGGCAGGACAGGCCGCCAGCCGCCAGATGCTGCATCAGGCCGAGGAAAAACGGCAGGTCACGCTCATCCGTCCGCTTTTCGTAAAGCGTCAGGATCAGCGGATCGCGGGTCGTGTGCAGCAGGAAGTTCGAATTCTCGACGCCCTCGGCAATTCCCTTGTAGGAGGTCAATTCGCCGACATCGTACTCGGTCAGGAACTGCTTCAGGTCGTCTTCGGTGATATCGGTGTAAACGGCCAAGGTGTCATCCCGCTTGATTCTGCCGCGCAGATAGGTGATGGGGCTTTCCTAGCGGCTCGCCCGGCCCTTCGCTAGAGGCCGGGGCGTCCGAAGCTGAAATCGGACCACTCTATCGTTTTTTCAGGCTTCGCCGGGCTGCTCCTCACCCATTCACCCAGGCCATGTCATCAACCGTCAGAGGCACGCCGCGCAGCTCGCGGTTGACGAGGAAGTTTTCGGTTTCCTCCGCGGTGATCGCGAGCTCGATCTCGGCCTCGAAACGCTCCTTGAAGGCGGCGATGATCTCGTCGACGATGACTTCCGGGGCGGAGGCGCCGGCGGAAAGGCCGAGCGTGCCGATTTGGCCGATCTCGTCCCAATTCAATTCGGAGGCGCGCTGCACCAGGAGGGAGCGCTTGGCCCCTGCCCTCAGCGCCACTTCGACCAGCCGCTTGGAATTCGACGAATTGGGAGCACCGACGACGATAAAGAGGTCGCAGCCGGGGGCAGCTTCCTTGACCGCTTCCTGGCGGTTGGTGGTGGCGTAGCAGATGCTGTCGGCGGAAGGCGCCGTGAGGTTCGGGAAACGCTCCTGCAGCTTGGCGATGACGCCTGCGGTATCGTCCACCGAGAGCGTCGTCTGGGTGACGTAACCGAGGTTGTCCGGATCTTCAGGGACATAGGCTTCCGCGTCGGCGATCGTGTCGATGAGCGACACCGTGCCCGGCGGCAGCTGGCCCATCGTGCCGATCACTTCCGGATGGCCGGCATGGCCGATCAGCACCACATGGCGGCCGAGGCGCTGGTGGCGCATCGCCTGCTTGTGGACTTTCGAAACCAGCGGGCAGGTCGCGTCGAGATAGAAGAGATTGCGGGCCTCGGCATCCTCGGGCACGGATTTCGGTACGCCATGGGCGGAGAAGACAACCGGCTGCTCGCGATGTTCGGCCGGGATCTCGTCCAGTTCCTCGACGAAAACGGCGCCCTTCGCTTCGAGACCCTCGACCACATAACGGTTGTGGACGATCTCGTGGCGGACATAGACCGGCGCGCCATAGGCTTTCAGCGCCAGCACGACGATCTGGATCGCCCTGTCGACACCGGCGCAGAAACCGCGGGGGCCGCAGAGGCGGATCTTGAGCGGGCTTTTTTCAGGTATGGATGATGCCATCAAATCAGGACGCCAGGACTGTCAGCACGAGAGCGAAAATGGCCGGACCGCGCTGGATGAGCAGGATACGCGGCTTGACCGACCACGCGCCATATATAGCGGCAATGATCGCGCACACAAGAAAGAAGAGCTTCAATTGGAAAGCGAAGGCAGGATCGCGTCGCGCACCATGTCGTCGAAACGCACGGGAAATCACGCCTGCCCTCAAGGCCCATAAAGCTCCGATCGCCTTCTTATGACGTCACGCTTATGACGTCACGGAAGCGCGTCGTAGCCCGGGCCGAAGCCGGTGAGCTCGATCGGAATGCCGACCCGGTCCTGATCTGCGGATTCGCGCAGGGCAAAGACGGCAGCCTTGCCGGCGCGCAGGATGCGCATCAGTTCCTCGTCGATCTCCACTTCCACATAACAGCCCTCGGAGAAGCAGCGGGTGAAATAGGCGCGGCCGATATTGTTGTTGTCGACATAGAGTTCCATGCCGTCCTTCAGGAGCACGCCGAGCGGCGCGAGGATGCGCAGAATGCGCGCCTTGCGGTCGGCGGTCTTCAGCACCACCACCGACAGGCCGACTTCCGGCCGGTCCTCGGCGATGACGTTCTGCATCAGCGCGCACTGGTCCGCGGAAGCGCCGGCCGGCCGGTCGCAGATGATCGACCATGCGCCATGGTTCTCGCGCACGTTGCCCGGGGGCTGCGCCTGCTGCCCCGGAGGCTGCTGGGCCTGCCCGCCGTTCGGCGCCGGCCGGGGTGCCTGCGGTCCCGGCTTGGCGCCCGGTGCCGGAACGGGGGCCGGCTGGGGTGCAGCGGGCCGCGGGCCGGGTTGCGGCTGCTGCGCGAACGCGGGAAGCGAAACGGCGGCTGCAAGCATCACGGCTAGACCGGCGCAGATCAGGGAGGGACGACCCATGGAAACCTCTGGAAGACGAATCAGTGCGGCTATTCTTGTCGTTCACTAGACGAAATGAAAAGCCCTGACCTCTTTCCAGTGGAGTACGGCGAAAGTGGGACCCGCCGGGCCACGTGGCCCAGCCGTCACTTTTATCGGGAAAAAGCCGGATTTTGGCCCTCGTACGGTCTATAATGACGCGGCCGGAGATGTGGAAGGCCGTTGAAATACGATGTCGGCCGGGTCGAAAAAGCGAGCTACAGCCCCTGATTATCGCGGGATTCCGGGCTTATCCCATAGGCGCAAAAATGCCGCACGGGCTTTTCCCGCCAGATATTGCGGCGGCAGGCAAACTGTGATTGAAGCAGACCATATAGCTTGGATTCTGCGTTCGGTTTGATCGAGATCAGACGCATGGGGAGATATGTAGTGATGAACAGGGCTTTTGCAGTGATGACGGCGCTCATCTGTCTGCTCTTTGCTTCCGCAGGTTTTGCGGACCAGCCGCATCCGTGGCAGATTGACTTCCAGGCGGCAGCAACGCCGATCATGCACCAGATCCGCTGGTTCAACCACTATACGCTGTGGTTCATCGTGCCGACCACGCTTTTGGTTCTGGCCCTGCTGGTCGTCGTCGTCGTCAAGTTCCGCGCCAGCGCCAATCCGGTACCATCGCGGACCAGCCACAATACGGCGATCGAGATCATCTGGACGCTTGGCCCGGTTCTCATCCTCTTCTTCCTCGCCATTCCCTCCTTCAATCTCCTGAATGCCCAGCTCGAAATTCCGGAATCGGACATGACGGTCAAGGCCACCGCCACCCAGTGGCAGTGGAATTATGAATATGAAGGCACGCCGGCGCCGGTGGCCTTCGACAGCTTCATGCTGAAGGACCAGGACCGCGCCGCCGCCGGCAAGACCGATCCTGCCGTCTATCCGCGTCTTCTCGCCGTCGACAACGAAATGATCATCCCGGTCAACAAGACCGTGCGCGTGCTGGTGACCGCCGCTCCGTCCGACGTCATCCACGCCTTCGCAATGCCGGCTTTCGGGCTCAAGATCGATGCCGTTCCGGGCCGTCTGAACGAGACCTGGTTCAAGGCCGAGAAGGAAGGCCTCTATTACGGCCAGTGCTCCGAACTGTGCGGCAAGGACCACGCGTACATGCCGATCGCCATCCGCGTCGTCTCGGAAGACAAGTACAAGACCTGGCTCGCAGCTGCTGCGACCGACCTGCCGGGCGCCTACAAGGCTCTCGTGGCTGCGGTCGACAAGCCTGCCGGCAATTTTGCCGTCGCGGCAAATGAATCCAAGTAATACGGAGGAGTGAGGACAATGGCTGGACATTCCGCTCACGACGATCACGCTCATGCTCGCACCTCTCACGATGATGCGCATGCCCACGACGATCATCATGATCATTCGCACACGCCGACCTTTGCTCAGCGTTGGCTGTTTTCGACCAACCACAAGGACATCGGCACGCTCTACCTGATCTTCGCGATCTTCGCGGGCATCGTCGGCGGACTTCTGTCGGTCGCCATGCGTATGGAACTGCAGGAACCGGGCATCCAGATCTTCCATGGTCTGGCCTCGATGGTCTACGGCTTCCAGGGCGACGCCGCGATCGACGGCGGCAAGCACATGTTCAACGTGTTCACCACCGGCCACGCGCTGATCATGATCTTCTTCATGGTCATGCCGGCGATGATCGGCGGTTTCGCCAACTGGATGGTGCCGATCATGATCGGCGCGCCGGACATGGCCTTCCCGCGCCTGAACAACATCTCCTTCTGGCTGATCGTGCCGGCCTTCCTGCTTCTGCTGCTTTCGATGTTCGTCGAAGGTCCGGCGGGTGCTTACGGCGTCGGCGGTGGCTGGACCATGTATCCGCCGCTCGCGACCATGGGTCATCCGGGTCCGGCCGTCGACCTGGCGATCTTCTCGCTGCACGTCGCCGGCGCATCCTCGATCCTCGGTGCGATCAACTTCATCACCACGATCCTCAACATGCGCGCTCCGGGCATGACGCTGCACAAGATGCCGCTGTTTGCCTGGGCCGTGCTGGTCACTGCCTTCCTGCTGCTGCTCTCGCTGCCGGTTCTGGCGGGCGCTATCACCATGCTTCTGACCGACCGCAACTTCGGCACGACCTTCTTCTCGCCGGAAGGCGGCGGTGACCCGATCCTCTACCAGCACCTGTTCTGGTTCTTCGGCCACCCGGAAGTGTACATCCTGATCCTGCCCGGTTTCGGCATCGTCAGCCACATCGTCTCGACCTTCTCCAAGAAGCCGGTCTTCGGTTATCTTGGCATGGCCTATGCCATGGTCGCGATCGGCGCCGTCGGCTTCATCGTCTGGGCCCATCACATGTACACGGTCGGCATGTCGCTCGATGCACAGCGTTACTTCGTCTTCGCGACGATGGTCATCGCGGTCCCGACCGGCATCAAGATCTTCTCCTGGATCGCGACGATGTGGGGCGGCTCGCTGACCTTCTCGACGCCGATGATCTGGGCGATCGGCTTCATCTTCCTGTTCACCGTCGGCGGCGTCACGGGCGTCCAGCTCGCCAATGCCGGCCTCGATCGCTCGCTGCATGACACCTATTACGTCGTGGCCCACTTCCACTACGTTCTGTCGCTCGGCGCGGTCTTCGCCATCTTCGCGGCCTGGTACTATTGGTTCCCGAAAATGTTCGGCTACATGTACAGCCAGCGGATCGGCAACCTGCATTTCTGGGTCATGTTCATCGGCGTCAACCTGGTGTTCTTCCCCCAGCATTTCCTGGGTCTCGCCGGCATGCCGCGCCGTTACATCGACTATCCGGATGCGTTTGCCGGCTGGAACTATGTTTCCTCCATCGGCTCCTACATCTCCTTCGTCGGCGTTCTGATCTTCCTCTATGGCGTCTGGGAAGCCTTTGCAAAGAAGCGCATCGCCGGCGACAATCCGTGGGGCGAAGGTGCGACCACGCTGGAATGGCAGCTTTCTTCGCCGCCGCCGTACCACCAGTGGGAACAGCTGCCGCGCATCAAGTAAGCGCTCAATCCTTGAAAAAGGGCATCGCGGCAACGCGATGCCTTGAAATACCAAGCAGGACGGTTCAATGACGGTTATGGACAATCACGACGCTCTCGGCACCGATGGAGGCTCACGCCTCTCGGAAGCGAGTGCGCGCGATTTCTTCGAGCTCCTGAAGCCGCGGGTGATGTCGCTCGTGGTCTTCACCGCATTCGCCGGTCTCATTCTCGCGCCAGGTCAGATCAATCCGGTCCTCGGCGTGATTTCCATTCTCTGCATCGCGGTCGGCGCCGGCGCCTCCGGGGCGCTCAACATGTGGTACGACGCCGATATCGACGCGATCATGACCCGCACCGCCAAGCGCCCGATCCCGGCCGGCCGCATCCTGCCTCAGGAAGCGCTTGCCTTCGGCCTGACGCTCTCGGTCTTCTCGGTCGTCATCCTCGGCCTTGCAGTCAACTGGTTCTCGGCCGGCCTGCTCGCCTTCACGATCTTCTTTTATGCCGTCGTCTACACGATGTGGCTGAAGCGCTCGACGCCGCAGAACATCGTCATCGGCGGCGCCTCCGGTGCATTTCCCCCGATGATCGGTTGGGCCTGCGTCACGGGCGGCGTGTCGCTCGACAGCATTCTCCTGTTCCTGATCATCTTCCTGTGGACGCCGGCGCATTTCTGGGCACTCGCGCTCTTCAAGATGCGCGACTACGGCTCGGTCGGCGTGCCGATGATGCCCAATGTCGCAGGCGAGGCCTCGACCAAGAACCAGATCATCGTTTATGCGGTGCTGACCGCGGTGATCGCGGTCGCCCCCACCCTCACCGGCCTTGCCGGCCTCGGTTACGGCATCTTCGCCGCCTTGCTCGGCGCGATCTTCGTCATCTGTTCCATCGCCGTCCGGCGCATGCCCGACGGCGATGAGAAGATGATGCCGGCGAAGAAGATGTTCGCCTATTCGATCTTCTATCTCTTTGCGATCTTCTCAGGCCTGCTGGCCGACCGGCTGCTCGCGGGACTGCCGCACCTCGTGGGAGGTCTGCTGTGATGGAAAAAATCAAGCTCAGCGAAGCTCAGAGGAAATCCCGCCGCAACCGCAATATCGCGCTTGGCATCGTTCTCGCCGGGCTCGTGGTCCTCTTCTACATCATGACGCTGGTGAAAATCGGCGGAGTCGGGAACTAGGGTGGAGCGATGACGGACGTCAATCAGAACGGTCAGGCAAAGCGGGTCAGCAACAGCGCGATCTTCGCCGGCTGCGCCGTTTTCGTGGCCGGCATGGTCGGCGCCGCCTATGCTTCGGTCCCGCTCTACCGGCTGTTCTGCCAGGTCACCGGCTATAACGGCACAACCCAGCGCGTCGAGCAGTATTCCGACAAGATCCTGAACAAGCCTATCCAGGTGACGTTCGACGCCAACATCTCGCCGGGCCTGAACTGGGAGTTCAAGCCCGCCAAGGCCGTCAACCCGAAGATCGGGGAGACCGTGCAGATCGAATACACGGCGACCAACCGGTCGTCCAAGCCGACGACGGGCAGTGCCGTGTTCAACGTGACGCCGATGGAAGCGGGCGCCTATTTCAACAAGGTCGAGTGCTTCTGCTTCACCGAGCAGACGCTGCAGCCCGGCCAGTCGGTTCAGATGCCGGTGGTGTTCTTCGTTGACCCGGAGCTCGCCACGGCCCAAGAGACCAAGAACATCAAGACGATCACCCTGTCCTACACCTTCTATCCGAGCGAACCGGGCAAACCGGTTGCGGCTCTGCCGGAAGGCTCGAAGGCAGGCGCCCCGAAGACGGGCGCCCAGAACACAGGCGTGGGGAAACTTTAAGAGGGTTCGCCGGTTTTCCGGCGGAGCAGGCATTCATCCGGGGATTCTGACATGGCCGACGCGCATCAGAAAAATCACGACTACCACATCATCGATCCGAGCCCGTGGCCGATCCTGGCTTCGCTCGGCGCCTTCGTCATGACCTTCGGCGGCGTCGCCTACATGCGCTATCTGAAGGGCGGCGAGTTCCATCTTTTCGGCCTTAACTGGGCGAGCCCATGGTGGTTCTACGGCGGCCTGGCGATCATCATCTACACGATGATCGGCTGGTGGACGGACACGGTCAAGGAAGGCAATTCGGGCGCTCATACCCGCGTGGTTTCGCTGCATCTGCGCTACGGCATGATCATGTTCATCGCTTCGGAAGTGATGTTCTTCGTCGCCTGGTTCTGGGCCTTTTTCGATGCCAGCCTCTACGCCAACGAGGCGATCCAGGCGACCCGCGTCGAGTTCCTCGGCGGTCAGTGGCCGCCGAAGGGCGTCGAGGTGCTCGACCCCTGGCACCTGCCGATCTACAACACGGTCATCCTGCTTCTGTCCGGCACCTGCGTCACCTGGGCTCACCATGCGCTGCTGCACGGCGACCGCAAAGGCCTGATCAGCGGTCTGGCGCTGACCGTCGCACTCGGCATCCTGTTCTCCTGCGTCCAGGCTTACGAGTATATCCACGCTCCGTTCGCGTTCTCGAACTCGATCTACGGCGCGACCTTCTTCATGGCGACCGGCTTCCACGGCTTCCACGTCCTGGTCGGCACGATCTTCCTGGCTGTCTGCCTGCTGCGCGCGATCAACGGAGGTTTTACGCCCACCCAGCATTTCGGCTTCGAGGCCGCCGCCTGGTACTGGCACTTCGTCGACGTGGTGTGGCTGTTCCTCTTCTTCGCCATCTACATCTGGGGTGGCTGGGGCGCACCGCTCGCCCATTGAGCCAGGGGACATGAATTCCGGGAGGGCGGCGACAAGCCGCCCTTCTGCTTTTTGAGGACTGGAACGAATGGCAACCAAGGCTCCCTCGCCAACCGCATCGGATAAGAAGCCCGCCCGCGGCCGTGGCCGGGTGATCGCGACCGCCGTCGTGGTGCTGGCGGCGCTCGCCATCCTGCTGTCGCTCGGCACCTGGCAGGTGGAGCGGCTGCATTGGAAGGAAGGCCTGCTCGCCGATATCGCTCAGCGGCGGGCGGCGGCGCCCGTCGCGCTTTCCGATATCGAGGCGATCAAAAAATCCGGCGGCGATATCGAATACCGCCGGGTATCGGTCACCGGCACGTTCGACCATGCCGGGGAGCGGCATTTCTTCGCGACCTTCGGCGGCCAAACCGGCTTCTACGTCTATACCCCGATGATGCTTGCCGACGGCCGCATCCTGTTCGTCAACCGCGGTTTCGTGCCCTATGAGATGAAGGACCCGAAAACCCGTACCGCCGGGGAGGTTGCCGACCAGCAGACCGTCACCGGTTATGCGCGGGTACGGCTTGGCGAAAAGCCGTCCTCGATCGTCCCGGACAACGATCTCGCCAAGAACATCTTCTATTGGAAGGATCTCGACGCCATGGCCTCCACCACGGGTATCGATGCGTCGAAGGTCGTGCCGTTCTTCGTGGATGCCGATGGGTCGATCGTCAATCCGGGCGGCTGGCCCAAAGGCGGCGTCACCCAGTTCGACCTGCCGAACAGCCACCTGCAATATGCCGTGACCTGGTACGGCCTTGCCGCGGCCCTCGTTGCCGTCGTCATCGGCATGATCTTCCGCCGCAAACACGCCTGAGCCCGCAGGATAGGCTTGCTTCGGTCCCTCCCCGGACCTACATCGGTTGGAGCAGAGCGCGCGTCTTCATAGGGCAGCGCCGAAGGAGCACCCATGAACACCGACCTTCTCAACCTTTTCGACTGCGACGAGACCAAGCTGCGCTCGATCCTCTCCGAGGCGCTTACCGGCGCCGATGACGGCGAGCTTTTCGTGGAACATGCCCAGGCGGAATCGCTGACCTTCGACAACGGCCGCCTGAAGGGCGGTTCGTTCAACACCGACCAGGGGTTCGGGCTGCGCTCGGTCGCCGGGGAAGCGGTCGGTTATGCCCATGCAGGCGAGCTCTCGGCGGCAGCGCTGTCCCGCGCCTCGGATGCGGTGCGGGCCGTCACCGCCGGTTATTCCGGCTCCTACGCGGCGGCTCCCCAGCGCACCAACAAGAAATATTACGGCGACGAGAACCCGATCGGCAGCCCCAGCTTCGAGGAGAAGGTCAAGCTGCTCACCGACATCGACGCCTATCTGCGCTCCAAGGACGACAAGGTGCGGCAGGTGACGGCAACGGTGTCCGCAAGCTGGCAGGTGGTCGACATCCTGCGCGCTGATGGCCACCGCGTGCAGGACATCCGCCCGATGACGCGCATCAACATTTCCGTCGTCGTCGGTGACGGCGACCGGCAAGAGAGCGGTTCGTTCGGCACCGGCGGCCGTATCGGCTTCGGCGATTTCGTGACGGAAGGCAACTGGCAGACCGGCGCCGACGAGGCGCTGCGCCAGGCGCTCGTTAACCTGACCGCCATCGACGCTCCGGCGGGCACGATGGACGTCGTGCTCGGCTCCGGCTGGCCGGGCGTGATGCTCCACGAGGCGGTCGGCCACGGGCTGGAAGGCGATTTCAACCGCAAGAAGACCTCGGCCTTTGCGGGCCTGCTCGGCGAGATGGTCGCGGCCCCCGGCGTCACCGTCGTCGACGACGGCACGATCGACAACCGCCGCGGCTCTCTCACCATAGACGACGAAGGCACGCCATCCGCCTACAACGTGCTGATCGAGAACGGCAAGCTCGTCGGTTACATGCAGGATCGCCAGAACGCCCGGCTGATGGGCGTTCAACCGACCGGCAACGGCCGCCGCCAGGGTTATGCCTATACGCCAATGCCGCGGATGACCAATACCTACATGCTCGGCGGCGACAAATCGCCCGAAGAAATCATCGCCTCGGTGAAAAAGGGCATTTACGCCGTCTCCTTCGGCGGCGGCCAGGTGGACATCACCTCGGGCAAGTTCGTGTTCGGCTGCACCGAGGCCTACATGATCGAAAACGGCAAAATCGGCCCCGCCATCAAGGGCGCCATGCTGATCGGCAACGGCCCAGATGCGATGCGCCGCGTCTCGATGGTCGGCAACGACATGAAGCTCGACACCGGCATCGGCAATTGCGGCAAGGGCGGCCAATGGGTCCCCGTCGGCGTCGGCCAGCCGCATCTGCGGATGGACCAGGTGACGGTGGGCGGGACGAAGGCGTAAGGCCTCATGCCGACGCCGGTCGAGATCGTCGATTACGACCCTTCCTGGCCGGCATGTTTTGCGGAGGCGGCGCATGGGCTTGCGGCGCTTCTCGGCGACATGGTCGTTTCGATCGACCATGTCGGCAGTACCTCCGTACCGGGCCTCGCCGCCAAGCCGCTGATCGACATCGACGTGACACTCCGCTCGACCACCGACATTCCGGCCTCTTCCACCCTTCTTCATTCTCTAGGATACGAGCCGCGCGGCTCAAGGCATGGCGACGGCGTCTGGGCGTTTCTGCTCCGCGGAGAGCCGGGACAGCGCGTCTATCTCTGCCCGCCGGACAACGAGACCCATCGGAAACGAATGCTCTTTCGCGATCGGTTAAGAGCCGATGCCGATCTGGCCGCCGCCTACGAGAGATTGAAACGGGACCTTGCCTTGGAATTCCCGCTAGATGGGGACGGATATACGTCGGCCAAAAGCGAATTCATCCGAGCCGCCATGGGAACGACCACGTCGGTAAAACTCTCATCCTGAAATTCCCGATGCGAGACGGCGGGCAGTAAACCTCACCCCTCATCCGGCCTGAACAGCCATTTCCGCTCGATCGCCGCTGCCAGGTCGATCCGGTTGTTGCGGGCAAACAGCAGGACGTGGCCGAGAAGATCGGCCGTTTCATCGCCGAGGTCGCGGGCGAGATCCTCGTCGCTCCTGCCCTTCTTCCGTCCGCGGCCGGTGGCGCGGTTCCAGGCCTGGGTCAGTTCGCCCATCTCCTCCTGCAGCTTCAGGAGAAACCAGTCGGAATCGCGGACCATCCCATGGGTTTCGGCGTAATCCGCGGATGCGGCCTCGAACTGTTCGGTAAGTTTGCCCAGCATGGCGTTCTCCTTTTGTATCCACAGGAGAATGCCGATTCCCGCGCCGTGTCCATAGGGTTTGCTTGACACCCTCATCCAAATCCCGGCAGGTGCGGGCCACTCGATCCCATCTGCATACGGCATTTTTCATGGATTCCGCCAACCCGATTTCCGCTTTGCTGGACGCATGGATACCGGGCCATGGGACGGCACAGCTCGTCTTTCTTTTCCTCTCGGCGCTGATCGCCGGGCTGGCGCGCGGGTTTTCCGGTTTCGGCGGCGCGTTGATCTTCGTTCCGCTCGCCGGTGCTGCCGTCGGGCCGAAGATCGCCCCTGCCCTGCTGCTGGTCATCGACGGTGTGACGACGCTCGGCATGGTGCCGGACGGCTGGAAGCGCGCCAACCGCCGCGAGGTGGGCACGATGCTGATCGGGACGCTGATCGGCGTGCCGGCCGGAACGACGCTGCTGGCGGTGATCGATCCGACGGCGCTGCGCTGGCTGATCTCGGTCGTTGTGCTCTTTCTGCTGATCTTCCTGATTTCCGGCTGGCGTTACCACGGCAAACCAAGAACGCCGCTGACGATCGGCGTCGGAGCGCTTGCCGGCCTGTTCGGCGGTGCCGCGCAACTCTCCGGGCCGCCAGTCGTCGCCTACTGGCTCGGCGGCGCCATCCCGCCGCTCACCGTGCGCGCCAATCTCATCCTCTATTTCGCGCTTTCGACGGTGATCTCCGCCACCGCCTATATCGTCGGCCACCTTTTGACCCTCGACGTTCTTGCGCTCGCACTGATCGCCGGGCCGGGTTATGGCCTCGGTGTGATCGCCGGTTCGAAACTGTTCGGTTTTGCCTCCGAGGGCACCTTTCGGCGCATCTGTTTCCTGCTGATCGCCATGGCGGCGATCGTCAGCCTGCCGCTTTTCGACGCGCTGCGGCCCTGAGCAGGATTCAGCACAGCATTATTCAGCAAGGCTTAACCCGTCCGGCAGTAGGGTCGCCCACTACGAAGTAACGTGGGCGTGATCGCGGTGGGGAATACCAGGGAGAGGTTTCAGGCGCTTTGGCGCCGGGATATCAAACGCCGGCTTGTCGCCGGTGGCCTCGACATGGCTGCCGCACTTGCGCGTGCCGGAATGATGCCCAACGCCCGGGGCCACGGCGCCATATTCACGCTCCACCATGTGCGGCCGAAACAGAGCCGGTCGCTGCAGCCGAGCGGGCATCTGGAAGTGACGCCGGATTTCCTCGGCGAAGCGATCGAGCGGCTTTCGGCCGAAGGATACGAATTCATCCCCTTGAGCGACGTGCCGGCACGGCTTGCCGCGCCGACCAAGCAGCCGTTCGCCGCCTTCACGCTCGATGACGGCTATCGCAACAATGCCGAATACGCGCTGCCCGTGTTTGCCCGCCACGGCGTGCCCTTCACCATTTTCGTCACCCGCGGATTTGCCGAGCGCAGCCATTCGCTGTGGTGGGAAACGGTCGCCGAACTGCTCGGCCGCGAGCGGGAAGTGACCTTCGATTTCGGCGGCGGTTCCGAAGTCCTCGACCTCACCTCCGAAGCCCGCAAGTTCGACGCCTTCGACCGGTTTTCCAGCTATGTCCTCGAAGTCGAGGAGTCCACCGCCGTCTCGCGGATCGACGCGCTGGCGAGAAAACACGGCGTCGATCCGCTGAAGATCACCGCCGACCTCACCATGAATGCCGAGGAGCTCCGCTCGGTCGCCGCCCATCCGCTGGCTTCGCTCGGTGCCCATACAATAAGCCACCGCGCCGTCGCCCGGCTTTCGGCGGAAGACGCCCGGGCGGAAATGAAGCAGTCCGCCGACTGGATCGAGGCTTTGACCGGCGAACGGCCGGACACGATCGCCTATCCCTATGGCAGCCGCGCCGCGGTCTCCGAGCGCGACTGCGCGATTGCCAAGGAACTCGGCTTTTCGGTCGCGGTGACGACCCAGCCCGGCACGCTCTGCGCCAGATCCATGAACCGGCTTACCGGCCTGCCCCGCATCTCGCTCAACGGCTACTACCAGCAGCCGCGCTACGTCTCGGCCCTCGCCTCAGGCATCCCGTTCGCGATCGGGCGGTGAGAGCCACCCTCCCCTTTACGGATACATCCGCACCTTTTCCCACGGACCGTCGGCGACGGCGCGGCGGAATTCGATGCGGTCGTGCAGGCGGAACGGGCGGTCGTGCCAGAACTCGATCGACAGCGGCTTGATGCGGAAACCGGACCAGTAGGGCGGGCGCGGAATGTCGCCGATCGCGTAGCGCGCGGTGTACTCGGCTACCGATTTTTCGAGCGCGAAGCGGGTTTCGAGCGGGCGGGACTGCTTCGACGCCCAGGCGCCGATTCGGCTGCCGCGGGGGCGCGAGGCGTAATAGGCGTCCGCCTCGGCGTCGCTCACCACCTCCACCTCGCCGCGCAGGCGAACCTGGCGACGCAGCGATTTCCAGTGGAAGCACATCGCCGCCTTTTTCTGGCCGAGGATCTCGCGGCCCTTCTGGCTTTCGAAATTGGTATAGAAGACGAAACCGTTTTCGTCATACCCCTTCAACAAGACCATGCGAACGTTCGGCATGCCGTTTTCGTCGACGGTCGCAACCGCAACGGCATTCGGATCGTTGGGTTCTGAGCTCTCGGCATCCTTCAGCCAGGAACCGAAAAGCGCGAAAGGTTCGTTCTCGGCGGTGAAGTCACCAGTTGTTAACCCGCTCTCAGACATATTGAATAAAATACTCCCAATCTCATGAAAAATGCCCGAGTTTTTCAGTCGGACAGGACGCACGGTGGTAGTGATAGCAAAGTCGAAGAGCCGGACAAAGAGGTCGTTTCTCCTCGGCAGACGGGCAGCCGCCCTCTGCCTTGCAGGGCTTTCGCTTGCCGGTTGTACCAGCAGCCTCGATCTCTTCGGAAGCGCGCCCAAAGTCGACCGCTCGATCGCGACCGGCACCGTGCCTAGCGCGTCTCAGCCTACCGGTGCGACGCTTTCCGACGAGGCGACGGTGCGTAACGCCGTCTCCTCGGCCGATCTTGCCAAGGTCGGAGCGGCCTCAGTTCCGTGGGCGAATACCACGACCGGCAGCGCCGGCGTCGTCTCGCAAATCCGCGAGGCCCGCAACGGCGAGCAGATCTGCCGCGCCTTCACCACCACGCGGCATTCCTACGAGGGTATCGCCATGTTCTCCGGCCAGACCTGCCTGACCGGCAGCGGCGACTGGATGCTGACGGCCTTCGACCGCCAGTAGTCGCGGCCGCCCCTCCCCCAAAAACCGACGCGTTGCAAAATCCGTTTCAGGCATTTCCGTGAAAGCCCGCGGAAACCATTCGTTTACCTTAATGAGTACGACTGGCTACCGCGTAACCACTGATTCACAAGTCCTAACATAGGCTCGCCTGATGTAAGCAGTAATCTGTCCGGAACATGAGGAACCGGCCGATGGCTGTCGGAGTTGTGACGAGTATCGGGGGTCCAAGGATCAAGCGGGGGCCTGCCGTTTCAAGTAACCGGTGGTCCCACAATGCGTGATCCCTATTCTCTTCTCGGCGTGAAGCGCAATGCCGAGCCCGACGAAATCAAGGCAGCCTGGCGCGCCAAGGCCAAGACCGTTCATCCCGACCAGAATCAGGACGATCCGTCTGCGACGAGCCGTTTCGCAGAGATCGGCCAGGCCTACGAGGTCCTGAAGGATCCCGAGCGCCGCAAGCGATACGACAGGGCCGCCGAGATGCACCAGACCATCATGCAGCAGCGCAATGCCGCCCGCGAAGCCGCCGAGCGCGCCAAGGCCGCAAAGGCCAACGCCGAAAAGGTCATGGAAGAACTCGCCAAGACCAATGCGCAAAACGCCAAACCCCAGGCACAGGGACAGGCGCAGGCGCGCGGCCAATCGCAGTCCCAGTCCCAGGCCCAATCTCAGGCTCATCCTCAGAACCAATCCGGCCCGGCAGGAGAAACGCCCGAGGACATGATCGAGCGTATCTTCGGCGCCGCGGCGGCCGACCAGGCAAAATCTCACACGGGCGGCTCGGCACCGGCGAACGGCGATTCGACGGAAACGGCCAAGGCAGATGCATCTGGGAGCGAAAGACCGCCCCTGCCGGCGCTTGCCATCGACCTGATCGCCTCCATCGTGCGCCGCTTCCGCGGCACGACGCCTGCTCCCGAAAAGGCTCCGGATATTTCCGTCGAGGCAACGGTGACCTTGGAGGACCTCCTGAAGCTCAACGCGGTCACGCTGAAGATGGCCGACGACCGCGAAGTCCGCCTTGTGCTGGAAAAAGGCATGACGGAAGGCCATGTGGCGCGGCTCAAGGGCCAGGGCCTCAAGCTCGCCGGCATGAAATCCGGCGATCTTCTCGCCTCGATCAAAGTTTCCCGCGACAGCCGTTTCCGCGTCGAGGGTTTCGATCTTCACACGACCTTGTCGATTTCGCTCGAAGACGCGGTGCTTGGCGGGGACGCGTCGGTCGAGACGCCGGAAGGCAACCGCAGCATCAGCATTCCGGCATGGTCCGGTTCCGACCAGACGGTCCGGCTGAACGGCCTGGGCCTTCATGACGATGCCGGCGGCCGCGGCGATCTCGTCGTCGAACTGCGCGTCGTCCTGTGGGAAAAACCGAACGAAAAGGTCACCGACCTGATGCGGCACATGCGTCACGGGCTGTATGTCTGACGGCATCGTCTAGTATGACAGTTTTGCGTCGGTATTCACCGCTAAGCACCCTTTGTTACGGCTACTAACACGAGATGATCCAAGTCTGCTTGAACCCTTGAGCCGCCTATGTCATAGGCAGCGTTCATCTAAGGTATCAGGGGACTATGAATGGTTCAGGCTTCCGGCCTCATGGCAGGCAAACGCGGTCTCATCATGGGCGTTGCCAACAATCGTTCGATCGCGTGGGGCATTGCCAAGGCCATCCACCAGCATGGGGGGGAAGTCGCGTTCACCTACCAGGGCGATGCACTCAAGAAGCGCGTTGAGCCGCTCGCCGCCGAGTTGGGCGCCTACATGGCCGGCCATTGCGACGTCGGCGACGAATCGACCATCGACGAGGTTTTCGACAACCTCGAAAAACACTGGGGCAAGATCGACTTCCTGGTGCATGCGATCGGCTTTTCCGACAAGGACGAGCTGACCGGCCGCTATGTCGACACCTCGGCGGACAATTTCGCCAAGACGATGCAGATTTCGGTCTATTCCTTCACGTCCGTCGCAAGGCGGGCGGAAAAGCTGATGACCGACGGCGGCTCGATGCTGACCCTCACCTATTACGGTGCCGAAAAGGTCATGCCGAACTACAACGTCATGGGCGTTGCCAAGGCGGCACTCGAAGCCAGCGTCAAATATCTCGCCGTCGATCTGGGTCCGAAGAACATCCGTGTCAACGCGATCTCGGCCGGGCCGATCAAGACGCTTGCCGCTTCCGGCATCGGCGACTTCCGCTACATCCTCAAATGGAACGAATACAATGCGCCGCTGCGCCGTACCGTCACCATCGAGGAAGTGGGCGATGTCGGCCTTTATATGCTGTCCGACCTGTCGCGTTCCGTCACCGGCGAAACCCATCATGCCGATAGCGGTTACCATGTCGTCGGCATGAAGGCCGTCGATGCGCCGGACATTTCGGTCATCAAGGACTGATGCTGTTCCAGGGACGTCTGCCGTGCTCATCTACATGATCCGCCACGGGCAGACGGACTGGAATGCCGAAGGCCGGCTCCAGGGCCAGCAGGATATTCCGCTCAATACGCTCGGCCGTTCTCAGGCAACGCGGAACGGCGAGCGGCTGCGCGAGATGATCGGCGCGGCGGACGGGTTTCGCTTCATCGCCAGCCCCCTGTCGCGGACCCGCGAAACCATGGAACGGCTGCGCACCGCCATGGGCCTCGATCCCCTCGCCTACGGGACCGACGAGCGGCTGATCGAAGTCTCCTTCGGCGACTGGGAGGGCCACACGCTCGAGGAAATCAGCCATGTTTCTCCGGAGCGATTGAGCGCGCGCGCCGAACAGAAGTGGAGTTTCATCCCGCCGGGGGCGTCTGCGGAGAGCTATGAGATCCTCTGCTGGCGGATCGGCGCCTGGCTGCAATCCCTCGACGGTCCGACCGTCTGCGTCAGCCATGGCGGGGTGATCCGCTCGCTCTTCCGGCTGATCGGCAACCTCGACGAGGACGAGGCCGCCACCGTTCCGACCCCGCAGGATCGCATCCTCGAGGTCGATACCCGCAACAACCGGATACAATGGCTCTGAACTGCGCCAACCCTGCGCATCGGATATTCTAAATTATACTTCGCTAAATCTTCAGTCTTACTGGACGATCTGAAGGTCGTCGACGACGCGGTTGCCATCGACAACCGTGTAGAAGACCAGCACTTTGACGCCCGCCTTCAGGCCTTCGAAATTGAACTCCTCGGGCACCTTATAGGTCTTTCCGTCGTCCAGCGTGAAGTTGAGCGCCTTTGCGTCCACGGCCTTGATCGTGGCTTCGACATCGGCACTTTGCGCCCAGCTGTTGAGGGGCGAAAAGACGCTGGCCGTGGCAAGCAGAGCAGCAATCAGGATGCGCATGGTCGAAAGCCTTGATGAGGTCGATGATGTCTCGTTTCGACGCACAGATAGCCTGCTGATTGTGGCGAAAATCGCCCGGCACCATGACATTTTCCGTATAAGTAATGAGCTGATAGTTAACGCTTTTCGAGAACCGAATGCCGCCTTGCGGCCGAGCCAGTCACGCCGGCGAAATTATTCAAAGTATTCGTACAATAAATCGCGCCAAAGTTTGTAGGGTGGGATGAAAGCGTAAATTAACCCCCTCCCCATAGGCTGTTCCGTCATGCCACAGGGGTTAATGAGAAGGTTCGCGCGCGTGAAATTCTGGCCGTCGTCCGGTTCCAAGTCACTGCGCCTGGCGCGCAGCACCAAGACGCCGACGGCAATCGCGTTCGTTATCGCCCTTACGGTGATCTCGACCGGCGTGATCGTCGACCAGCGTTATACCGAGGGCTTTCGCAGCGACCTTCGGGCGACGACGGAAAACGTTGCCGGCCTGTTGGCACGGCGCCTCATTGCGCGCGTGGAGACCGACACCGCCGCCGCTGGCCATCTGGCTCACGCCCTGAGGGAGGACGCCGAAGGCTCGGTTGATGAGTTCAAACATTACGTCGACAAGGAACTTGGCGAGGCGACGCATTTTTCCGGCGTCGCGGTCGCGCCCAATTTCGAGTTTCCCCAGGTCATCACGCGCGACGGCGTTGCCGGCGGCACGCCACGCAAGATCGACAGGATCGATGTGCCACGCCTTGCAGACGACCTGAAATCCGTCAACGGCCGGAACCGTGTATCGCTGCTGAGCGGCAGCCAGGAGGGACACCTGACCCTGGTCGTGCCGGTGCCGAAGGAAGAGGACGGCACCGACCTGTGGGGCGCCATCGCCGTGCTGATCGACAAGCAGGGCCTGATGGAAGCTTCCGGCGTCACCTTCTCCCCCGCCACGGCGATGAAACCGAACCTGATTAATCTCGAGTGGCTGAATGTCGTCCTGCGGGACGTGGACCGGCCGGAATATTTCGCCTTCTTCGGCAATGATTCCATCGAGGACCAGTCTCCGATGAAATGGACGGTGCCGATCGGTGGTGCCAACTGGACGCTCCTCGCCGCCCCTCGTTCCGGCTGGGACATCGTGCCGCCCAATCAGCTCGTGATCCGCCTCGCCCTCGTGATTGCCGCACTCGCGGTGATCGTGCCGATCTTCATCGCCACCTCGCTGATCTCGGAGCGCAACCGCAATATCGAGGCGCTGAAGGCGCGTGAACTCAATCTGATAGAGCTATCGCAGCGCTTCAACCTTGCCATGGAAGCTTCCAATATCGGGATCTGGGAGGTGACCGGCAACAGCAACAGTCTCTTCTGGGACAGCCGAGCCGCCGGGCTGCACGACAAGCCGGCTGCAAGCGAAGGCAATCGTCTCTACGACTGGCTCGGATCGATCTATCCGCCCGATCGGACGGCGGCGGAGACACATTTCCTCGACTGCGCCTCCGGCAACATGCCTTGCAGCGAGACCTACCGCGTGCAGTTGCCGGACGGCACTCTGCGATACCTGAGGTCGGCGGGTGCAAACTATCGCAATGCCGACGGTACGCTACGCACCACCGGGATTGTCTGGGACGTCACCGGCGACGTGGTATTGACCCAGACGCTGCGCAACGCCAAGGAAAATACCGACATCAAGAACGCCGAACTGGAGCTGGCGCTCGATGAGCTGTCAAACCGCGAGCAGGACCTGGAAGAGCTGTCGACCAAGCTGGACCTCGCGCTCGACTCCTATAACTGCGGCATATGGGAATCAAACCCGGCAACCCGGGTCGATACCTGGGATGCCCGCATGTGCCAGCTGCACGGCATCCCCTTCACCAACGGCTTCGTCCGGGTCGATGACTGGATCGAGCTTATCCATCCCGACGACCGGAAGCTTGCCAAACTCAGCTCCTATCATTTCACGGAGAACTTCCGGCCGGATCCGCTGGTCGTGCGGGTGCCCCAGCCGGACGGCTCGATCCGCTACATCCGCTCCATCGGCAAGATGCACAAGACGCGCGACGGATCCAAAAAGGTGGTGGGCATCGCCTTCGACGTCACCCAGGATGCCATCCTGACCAGGGAACTCAAGGCTGCCAAGGACGAGGCCGACGCGAAAAACGCAGAACTCGAACTCGCCAAAAGCCGGATAGAGCACAATTCCCTGCATGACCCGCTGACACTGCTGGCCAACCGTCGCAAGCTCGACATCGAACTCGACCGGCTGTCGCGCTCCAGCCATACCGAGCGCCAGAAATTCTCGATCCTGCATCTCGATCTCGACCGCTTCAAGCAGATCAACGACACGCTCGGTCATGCGGCGGGCGACGCCATGCTGGTGCACGCTTCGCGCATCCTGTCGCGCAACGTCCGCGGCAGCGATATCGTCGCACGTATCGGCGGCGACGAATTCGTGATCCTCGCCTCCGGCAATTCCGGCGCCGAAGAGATAGGCCAGCTCGCCCAGCGCATCATCTCGGAATTTCACCAGCCGATCGATTTCGAAGGTTTCGCCTGCCGCTGCGGCGTATCCATCGGTATCGCCCAGGCAAGCGGCATGAACGTCGATGCGCGCCGTACTCTCGTCAATGCCGATATCGCGCTCTACCGGGCGAAGGGCATGGGCCGCAACCGATACGAATTCTTCACGCAGAACCTGCAGGCCGAGATCGTCAGCCACAAACGCACTGCCGACGAGGTGCTGGCCGGCATCGACAACGACGAATTCATCGCCTTCTACCAGCCGCAGTTCGATGCCCGTACCAACCAGCTCACCGGTGTCGAGGCACTGATCCGCTGGAATCATCCGCATCACGGGATTCTTGCGCCCGACCGGTTCCTGAAGATCGCCGAAGACCTCAATGTGTCTGCCGCGCTCGACCATATCGTGCTCCAGACGGTCTTGAAGGACAAGATGCGCTGGGCGGCGCTCGGCATCCGGATACCGAAGGTTTCCGTCAACGTCTCTTCGAAGCGGCTGCATGACGAAGCGCTGATCGACACGCTGCAGACGCTGGCGATCGTGCCCGGCGAGATCTCATTCGAACTGGTGGAATCGATCTTCCTCGACGAGAGCGAAGCATCGGCCGCCGGCAATCTCCAGCGGATCAAGGAACTTGGCATCGATATCGAGATCGACGATTTCGGCACCGGCCATACCTCGATCGTCAGCCTTCTGAAGCTGAAGCCGAAGCGGCTGAAGATCGACCGCCAGCTGGTCATGCCGATCCTGACCTCGCCGCAGGAACGGGCGCTGGTGCGCTCGATCATCGACATCGCCCGTTCGCTCGGCGTCGAAACGGTGGCGGAGGGGGTCGAGACCATGCAGCACGCGAGCCTTCTGCGCGAACTCGGCTGTGACCTGCTCCAAGGTTATGCCTTCGCCCGGCCGCTTTCCTTCGACGATTTCACCGCAGCCGCGCATGCGGGCTGGCGCAAGGCAGCAGCCTAGAGCCACCATTGTTCACCAATCCCGCTGCGACTGTTCTGCCAAGAAAGACTTGTCGCCCGGCAACCTTTTCCATATGACAACCGCGTCAGAAGTTGGCGGAAGGCCAGCTCCGCCACAGCTGGTCCTGTAACGCCATGTCGCACAACACTTTCGGTCACCTTTTCCGCGTCACCACCTGGGGTGAAAGTCATGGTCCGGCACTCGGCTGCGTGGTCGACGGCTGCCCGCCCGGCATCCGCTTCACGCTTGCGGAAATCCAGGCCTGGATGGACAAGCGCAAGCCCGGCCAGTCGCGGTTCGTAACGCAGCGGCGCGAGGACGACATCGTCAAGGTGCTCTCCGGCGTGATGATGGACGCCGATGGCGAGACGATGATCTCGACTGGCACGCCGATCTCGATGCTGATCGAGAATACCGACCAGCGCTCCAAAGATTACGGCGAGATCGCCCGCCGCTACCGTCCCGGCCATGCGGATTATACCTATGACGTCAAATACGGCATCCGCGACTATCGCGGCGGCGGCCGTTCTTCGGCCCGCGAGACGGCAGCCCGCGTTGCCGCCGGGGCGCTCGCCCGCAGGATCGTGCCGGGCGTGCAAGTCCGCGCTGCGCTGATCCAGATCGGCAAGCACAGAATAGATCGCGCCAACTGGGACTGGGATCAGGTCGGCCAGAACCCGTTCTTCTGCCCGGACGCGGCGATGGTGCCTGTCTGGGAAGACTATCTCGACGGCATCCGCAAAGCCGGTTCCTCGATCGGCGCCGTGGTGGAGGTGATCGCCGAAGGCGTGCCCGCCGGTCTCGGCGCTCCGGTCTATGGCAAGCTCGATCAGGATATCGCCAGCCTTCTGATGTCGATCAACGCCGTCAAGGGCGTCGAGATCGGCGACGGTTTCGGCGTCGCAGAACTTTCCGGCGAGGAAGACGCCGACGAGATGCGCATGGGCAATGACGGCAAGCCGATCTTCCTCTCCAACCATGCCGGCGGCATTCTCGGCGGCATCTCGACCGGCGAGGCGGTGGTCGCCCGCTTCGCGATCAAGCCGACCTCCTCCATTCTCACCGAGCAGCGCTCGATCGACGTCGACGGCAACAATGTCGAGGTGCGCACCAAGGGCCGCCACGACCCCTGCGTCGGCATCCGCGCCGTGCCGATCGGCGAGGCGATGGTTGCATGCGCGATTGCCGATCACTATCTCCGCGACCGGGCCCAGACGGGGCGAAATCTCTAGGAACAACACCCATGGCCTATGATCAAAAGCGCGTCGTCGACGCCCTCCGCGCATTCGAAGCCGGCGAAATCGTCGTCGTCACCGATGACGACGACCGCGAGAACGAAGGCGATCTGATCGTCGCCGCGGTCCACTGCACGCCCGACAAGATGGCCTTCATCGTGCGCCACACGTCCGGCATCGTCTGCGCGCCGATGCCGCGCGAGGAGGCCAAGCGGCTCAACCTCAATGCCATGGTAGCGGAAAACGACAGCGCCCATACGACCGCCTTCACCGTCACCGTGGACTTCAAGCACGGCACGACGACCGGCATTTCCGCCGAGGACCGGACGCTCACCGTCCGCAATCTCGCCAATCCGAATGTCGGCGCGAGCGATTTCGTGCGGCCCGGCCACATTTTCCCGCTGATCGCCCGCGAAGGCGGCGTGCTGATGCGCTCCGGCCATACGGAAGCGGCCGTCGACCTCTGCAGGCTCGCCGGCCTTCCGCCGATCGGTGTCATCTGCGAACTCGTCAATGACGACGGCACCGTGACGCGCGGCCAGCAGGTTACCGACTTTGCCGCCAAACACGGATTGAAGCAGGTTTCCGTCGCCGACCTGATCGCCTATCGCCAGCGCAAGGAAACGCTGATCGAGCTGCAGACGTCGTTCGACGTCGAGACGCCGCACGGCAAGGCGAAGGCGCATGCCTATTCGCTGCCCTGGGACCCGATGCAGCATGTGGCGGTGGTCTTCGGCGACATCCGCGACGGCGTCGACATTCCAGTCCGCCTGCATCTCGAAAACGTCACCCGCGACGTGTTCGGCACGCAGCGCTCGGTCGATCGTTACATGGCGAAAATCGAGGAAGAGGGTCGTGGCGTGATCATCTACCTGCGCGAAGGTTCGGTCGGCGTCGGCCAGAAGGATCATGGCCGCAAGCTGCGCCAGGACCAGGAGGGCCATGCCGAAGCCCAGGCCCGCGAGAGCGAATGGCTGGAGATCGGCCTCGGCGCACAGATCCTCAAGGATCTCGGCGTCACTTCGATCAAGCTTCTCACCCGCAGCGAGCGCCACTATGTCGGCCTCGAAGGTTTCGGCATCAAGATCGCCGAGACGGTGATCTGTTGACCGCCCTCAATCCTTAGGGTTGTAAAAGGTTTCGTACCGTTCCATCGTCGCTCGTTGTCGGGCGGCGATTTTTCGTGTACGGATAATAGTTGAAGATCATTTGGGACGAGACGAAGCGGCTGGCGAATGTCGAGAAGCACAATCTCGATTTCGCCGATCTTTATTTCGATTTCTTTCTGACCTCAGCCATCGTGCCAGCACGAAATGGCCGGATGAAAGCCATTGGTCGCCTGAAAGACGGCGTAGTCGCAGCGATCTTCGTGAAACTCGGTTCGGAAGCGCTGTCGGTCATTTCGATGCGTCCCGCCCGAAAGGATGAAAGGAGCCTGATCGAATGAACATCAAGGCCCAGAAACAGAAAGAATTCCAACCCGGCCGTGGTTACACCAAGGAAGACTGGGATGAAGTCTCCGACAATCCTCCCTGGACGGAGGAGGAATTGAAGAGCGCCCGGCCCTTCAGGGAGGTGTTTCCCGAGATCGCCGCAAAAATGGAACAGGCGATCGCCGCTCGCGGCCGACCGAAGGTCGAGGCGCCGAAGGTGGCCGTGACACTCAGGCTCGATCCGGACGTGCTCGAAAAATTCAAGGCGTCCGGCAAGGACTGGCGCGCCAAAATGGCCGAGGAATTGCGCAAGGCAGCCGGCCTCTGAGACGGTCTATCGGCCAGCAGCCAGAATCTGCTCGATGAAGCGGTGCGCCTTGAGCGCATCCTCGCCGGTGACGCGCAGCGGTGCACCGGTTCGAACCGCATCGATGAAATTCCCGATCAGGGCCCGGTGCATCTCGTGGCCGAAGGCCATAGGATTGGCGCCGGCCCCGCTACCGGAATTCTGGCCGCCCTCGGTGACGCTGATGCCGTCCATGAAGGCGGCCTTCAGCGTATCGCCGGTCAGGACTGCCGTACCGTGGGTGCCGAGCAGCTCGATGCGTTCCGGCAGGCCAGGATAGGCGCAGGTGGTGGCGTTCAGCGTCCCGATCGCACCGTTTTCGAATGCGAAGGTCGCCGTCACCAGATCTTCGGTTTCCATCGCATGGATAGGGCTGGTGCGGACGAAGGACGAGACATCTTTCGGGGTACCGGCAAAGCTCAGCAGCAGGTCGATCGTGTGGATGCCCTGGGTCAGCAGCACGCCACCGCCATCGCGTGCCATCGTCCCGCGGCCTTCGACGTCGTAATAGCTTTGGGGTCGCCAGTTGCGGATCGCGACAGACGCCTCGATCAACTGCCCCAACCGCTCGGACTTGACGATCTCGTCGAGTTTCAGCGCCGCCGCGCGAAAACGGTTCTGCAGCACCATGGACAGCAACACGCCCGCTTGCCTCGCGGCGCCGACGATCGCCTCGGAGCGCTCGAACGAGATATCGAGCGGCTTTTCCAGCAGGATATGCTTTTTCGCCGCCGCGCAACGCTCTACGAGTTCCAGATGGCTGCTTGGCGGGGTGAGGATCAGCACCGCCTCGATCGTTTTGTCCGTAAAGATCGCATCGAGATCGCCGGTCGTAGGGATCGGGTATTGGCCAGCAAACGCTTCACGCCGGGCTGCCGTCTGGCTGAAAGCCGCGACGCATTCGATCCTGTCGGACAAATCGATCAGGGCGCGGGCATGGTGCCCCGCCGCCATGCCGAGCCCGATGATTGCTACTTTCAACTTCGTCATATTAACCTCCCGGTACACATAAAATATCGTTTGCGGCGAGCCGCCCCCTCATCCGCCTGCCGGCACCTTCTCCCGCTGGGGAGAAGAGACATGCCGAGCCGTCACTCCTCCTCCTCTCCCCAACGGGGAGAGGGTGGCCGAGCAAAGCGGAGGCCGGGTGAGGGGGCCGCTTGTTCCGGCGTCCGCCAAGCAAGCCTTAACGCAAAACCTCAAGCGTGCGCATGATGCCGCGCAGTTCCGCCAGGCCTTTCAGTCGACCAATGCCGGAATAGCCGGGATTGACGCGTCTGCCTATGTCGTCGACGATCACCTGGCCGTGGTCGGGTCGCATCGCGACGAGATCGTTCCCCGGATTGGCGCCGTAGGAACCTGTGCAGAGCGTGATGCCGTTCGACGGTGACTTAATCGCGGCGCCGGCCTGTTTCACATGCGAAAGCTTGACCGTGTCGTCCGGTCCGAACCAGCGCCAAGTCTGTTCCATTGTCGTCCTGCCTTATGCTTGTCAGCCGAGCCGCATGCCGGTGGCGGCGTCGAAGATGTGGCTGTTGGTGGGCGCGAGCGCCAGATTGAGCACTTCGCCGGTCTTGATGAAAAGCCGCTCGCGCAGCTGCGCCGAGAATTTCTGGCCGTCGACGGTGCCCTGCACGAAGGTTTCCGAACCGGTCGGCTCGATGTTGGTGACGGTCATCGGAATGCCCTCGTTTCCGGCGGCGATGGCGAGATGTTCGGGGCGGATGCCGTAGGTGACAGCGGTGCCGGGGGACGCGGAAGTCTCCGGTCCAAGCGGCAGGCGAACGCCGTTTTCGGTCAGCACGGACTTACCGTCATCGGCCACCGTGCCGGAGAGGAAATTCATCGAGGGCGAGCCGATGAAGCTCGCGACGAACATGTTGACCGGCTTGTCGTAAAGCTCCAGCGGCGCGCCGACCTGCTCGACGATGCCGTCCCTCATGACCACGATCCGGTCGGCCATGGTCATCGCCTCGATCTGGTCGTGGGTCACGTAGACGGTGGTGGTCTTGATGCGGGCATGGATATCCTTGAGCTCCGCGCGCATCTGCACGCGCAGCTTGGCATCGAGGTTGGACAGAGGTTCGTCGAACAGGAAGACCTTGGGATTGCGGACGATGGCCCGGCCCATGGCGACGCGCTGGCGCTGGCCGCCGGAGAGCTGTTTCGGGTAACGCTTGAGGTAATCGGTAAGTCCGAGGATACGCGCGGCATCGTTGACCCGCTCGGCGATCTCCTCCTTGGATTTCTTGGCTAGCCGCAGCGAAAAGCCCATGTTCTCGGCAATCGTCATATGCGGGTAGAGCGCATAATTCTGAAAAACCATGGCGATGTCGCGGTTCTTCGGCTCGACCTCGTTGATGACGCGACCGTCGATACGGATCGTGCCGCCGGAGATGTCTTCGAGCCCGGCGATCATCCGCAACAGCGTGGACTTGCCGCAGCCGGAGGGGCCGACGAGGACGACGAAGGCGCCATCCGGCACATCGACGGACACGCCCTTGATGGTCTCGAAGTCGCCATAGGCCTTGCGGACGTTCTGGATTTCAACGGAAGCCATGTACTTATCCTGAAACTGTTCGGGTTCGGGGCTTCAGCCGATCTGCGGCGCGGATGGCTGCGAGCAGGCTGAGGCCGGTGTGGTAGCCCGGATCGAGATCCGGCGTGGCGGGCACGAAATCGACGGGGCCGTCCCTGGTCATCGTCTGGTAGGCGATCGGTGGCGTGCCGCGCCAGTAGCGCTCGAAGAACGCGGCGTGGGCGACCTTCCAGACATCGAGGCTCTCGGCACTGCCGGTGCGTTCATGAACGAGGGCGGCCGAACGGATGGTTTCCGGCAGCGACCACCAGGGGCAATAGGGGCTTTGCGGTTCACCGTTCTTGATGGAGACGGCGAGCGTGATGCCCGGCCCCACGAAGCCCTTGCGGAAGGACGAGACGAGGATGCGTTCCAGCGTCTCGATCAGCGCCGGATCGGCGGTGTCGTCGAGATAGTCGAGCGCGAAACCGACGAACTCGATTCCGTGGCCGACATTGCATAGATCCTCGCCCGGCACGTTGCGCAACAAGCCGGTCGCGGCATCGTAATGCCTGTCGATGACATGGGCGATGAAACGGTCGGCAAAGGCGAGATGCGCCGTGTGGCCGGCGCGTTTCAGCGGGCCTGCGGCACCGAGCAGGATCATCCGCGGGCCGAAATCATCGGGCTGGACGGCAAGGCTGTGGAGCGAGAGCGGCCGGCGTTCGTCCATCTGGAAACGGCCGGTTTCGATGGCAGTAATCACACGGTCGAAATAGGCAAGGTGACCGGCGATATCCGGCAGGCCATAACGGCTCGCGGCTGCCACCAGCCCCTTCGCCACGAAGGCGTCGGAATAGGTGTAGATCAGCGCCGGTTTTTCCTGAGCGTGGAGCACGTTGGACTGATCCGCATAGACGGCCTGCATGTCGCGGTCGTAGCAGAAATAGGCGTGACCATCCGGCTTCTGAAGTGCAGCCAGAAGGTCGTAAAGGCGGCGACCGGCGGTATCGAGCTTTTTGGCGAGGGGCGGCAGCTCGTCTTCGAAGAACTCCGCATGTCCGACCAAGGCTTCCAGTCCCCGCCCCTGGATCCAGCCATAGGTGTAATCCGGGCCACGGATGCCATCCTCCGAACTGTAGTCCTTCAGCGTCAGGCTGTTCTGCTTGGTGTTCAAAAACCCGCCGCCGAGCATCGGACGCTGCAGCATCCAGTAGAGAGTGCCGGCATTGGCGGCGGCATAAGTGGTACGGGCTTCTGCCAAGAAATCCATCGCCATCGTCACTCCTTGAGCCCGGTGCTGGCAACGCCCTGCACGAAGTTGCGGCGCAGGATGACGAAGAGCAGGATGGACGGAATGAGGACCGTGGCGGAGGCGGCGCTGAGGCGGCCGAGATCGACCGTGAACCCGGTCTGGAACAGTGCGAGTCCCACCTCGATCGTGTAGCTGGTGCGGGTCGTGGTGACGATCATCGGCCAGGCGAAGGCGGTCCAGGCCTGGAAGAAGGCGAGCACCGCGAGTGCGCCGAGCGCGCCGCGCAAAAGCGGCAGGACGATGTGCAGGAAAATCCAGAACTCGCCGGCGCCGTCGATGCGGGCCGCTTCCAGCAGTTCGTCGGGGATCGAGTGGATGACGTTCTGGCGGATCAGGAAGATGCCGAAACTCATCACCAGATAACCGAGCAGCAGGCCCCAGACGGAATTGAGGATGCCGAGGCTTTTTGCCTGGAAATAGAGCGGGATCATGTAGACCTCGAACGGCACGATGGCAGTCGCGAGGAAGAGCGCAAACAGGATGTTCAGCGTCCGGAAGCGGAACTTGCCGAAGATGTAGCCGGCGATCGCCGACGTCGCGACGATGGCGATCGTCGACATCACCGCAAAGGCGATGCTGTTGGCGATCCAGCGCAGGAGTGGCGTTTCGCCGAGCACGGCGGAGAAATTGGCGATGGTCGGGTCGCGCGGGATGATGGTCGGCGGCCAGCTGAGCATTTCGGCCGGCGTCTTGAAGGCGTTGGCGACCAGGAAGACCAGCGGCAGCAGCATCAAGATCGAGACGACAATCAGGAAGACGTCGATCGCGAAGTTCATCACCCGCTTCTTGCGGCGCAGGCGCACGCCCTCGGAAAGCTCTTCTGTAGTGGGCTCGATATAATTGACGGAACCGGTAGTCATGCCTTGCCCCTTTCCCGCAGCGTCGAGAACTGGATGAGCGTCAGCCCCAGCACGATGACCAGAAGCACGACGGCTTCGGACGCCGCGTAACCGACGCGGTAATTGCGAAAGCTGTTTTCCAGCATATCGAGAACCAGCACCCGCACCTGCCGTCCGGGCGCCCCTTGCGCATCGGACGCGAGCACGAAGGCCTGGGCGTAGACGTTGAAACCGGAAACCAGCGTCACGACCGAGACGTAGAGGGTGATCGGTTTCAACATCGGGATCGACAGGTACCAGAAGCTCTGCGGGCCGGAGGCGCCGTCGAGCTTGGCGGCTTCATAAAGCGAGACCGGCAGGTTCTTGAAGCCGACGATATAGATCAGCACCGCGTACCCCAGCGCCTGCCACGAGCAGAGCACGATGATGCAGATGACCGACAGGACCGGATCGAACAGCCAGGATTGCGCCGGGATGCCGAAGAAGGTCAAAAGCGCATTGAGCGGCCCCAGCCGAGCGTCAAAAATCCATTTCCAGGCCATGGCGGCGGGAACCAGCGAGACGACATGCGGAATGAAGATCGCGGTCTCGTAAAAACCGGCCATCCGCGAGCGGGTGCGGTGGAAGATCAGCGCGGCAATGATCAGCGCCATCGGAATGGTGAGGATCAGCACGCCGAAGGCGATTATCGTGGTGTTGACCAGCGCATCGATGAACAGGTGGTCGCCCATCAGCTCGCGGAAATTCGCGAGGCCGACGAAGGGCTTGTTCTTCGACAGGATGTCCCACTTGAAAAGGCTGAGCCTCAGCGTGTCGGCGATCGGATAAAGCCGGACATAGGCAAAGATCGCCAGGGTCGGCAAAATCGCAAGGATCGCAAAAATCCATCTTTTGCGCTTCAGCATAGAGTTTTGGCCTGTAGACAGCAGGGTTCGGCCGCGGCGCGGGTCGGACCCAGGATCCCCGTTTAAGTGCCCGGAGCAATGATGCCCCGGGCCCATGCGATTGGCGAGTGGTGCCGGCGATTATTTCGCGCCCAAGCCTTCGCGGGTGAGGATGGTGTTCACTTCGTCGCTGGTCTTCTTGAGGAAGGCATCGATCTTGGCATCGTCGCTGGCAAGCGAGGCATCACCGAAGGCGACGACGAGCTGGGCGGCAACGCGGGTCAGGATCTCCTCGATCGGGCCGATCGACGGCAGCGTGAAGAACTCGTAGCCCTTCGGATAATCGACGAAGGCGGCAAAGGCCGGCTGCTTGGAGGTGACGGCCGAATAATCGACGCCCGAACGGTTCGGCAGCCAGCCGACGTTCTGCAGCAGCCAGACGAGGTTTTCCGGCGAATTGGCCGCCTTGGCGAATTCCCAGCCGGCCTTGGCATCGGCACCCTTGCCGGCGACGTAGAGGTTGGTGGGCAGCGCGATCGAACCCTTCGGCAACGGCGCGGTGGCGTATTTCAGATCCGGCGCCTTCTTGGCGATATCGCCGATCACCCAGGATTCGCGGATGAACATCGCAGTCTGGCCGCGCTCGAAGGCATCGGCGTCAGCCGGCATCTCCGGGGAGACCGTCTTGGTGGTGAAGATGTTGGTGAGATACTGTTTCAGCGCCTTGCGGCCCGCTTCATTGGCGAAATTGGGCTTCCACTTGCCGTCGCCGGCGGGGACCAGGATCGCGCCGCCATACTGATGCATGTTGATCCAGAATTTCTCGGCAATGCCCTGGCCGCCGCCCGAGAGGCGCATGCTCCAGCCGGAGACGGTGGCCTTGCCGGATGCGTCGCGCTTGGTCAGCTTCTCGGCATAGGCGGAATAGTCCTCCATCGTCTTCGGCGGGGAGGTCAGGCCGGCCGCCTTGAACATGTCGGTGTTGTAGTAGAGGGCGCCCTGGCCGCGGAAGAGCGGCACCCCGTAGATCTTGCCGCCCTTGCCTGCCGTATCGCTGAAGAACTTGTCGAAGTTCTTCGGATCCTTGACGAAGGTCGAGATATCGGCCGGGGCTTCCGGCAGAAGATCGTTTTCAAGGTAGCGGGTAGCGGTCGAACCGGAAAGCTCGATGACCGTCGTGCCGTCCTGGCCGCCGGTGAGGCCGAGCGCGACGCGCTTTTCATGCTCGCGAAGGGCGATCGCTTCGACCTTCACCTCGAGTTTCGGATAGGCGGCCTTCATGCCCTGCGCGACATGTTCATAGAACGGCGCCATTTCCGGATAACCGCTCCAGACCGTCAGTGTTTCGGCCGAAACGGCGGACGCGCCCGAGAGAAGGGCTGCGCCGAATGCCGCGCTCATAAGCAGCGCGCGGGTCGAAATCCTCGTCTTTGCTGATCTGTTTTTCATGTCCCTGTTCCCTTGTTGTTGTTAACAAAAAGCTCTCATGCAACCGGTTGCGTGTCAAGCATCGGATCGTTTCCGGCGGTCCCTTGGCTCATGCGGCCCCGCTTCCGCTGGAGGTCTCGTTGGCGAGCCGGATGGCGCAGGCCGCAAGCGTTTCCGCCGAGCCCGGCGCGAAGGTCGCCGCCAGGCCGTAATAGCGATGCGCCTCGTCCACCTCGTAGCCGCCGAACCGGAATTCGCCGGCCGGCGGAATGTAACCGGGATTATCGTCGGCAAAGCCGATGACGAAGGCTGGCTTGTCCAGGCCGAGTGCCGCGCGGATCGACAGCGCCGTCTCCGCAAAGATCTCACCCGGCAGCGCGACGATCGGCACGCCGCCCCAATCGAGCACGGTCACCCGCGCGGCAAGCGGCTCGGGTTGGGTGGGCGCTATGTCGCGCGCCCAATCCGCCCAATAGCCGAGCAGGCTTTTGCGGGCGGGTTCGGCGTTCAGGGCCTCGTCCCGCCAGCGTTTTTCGAGGGTTTCCGGCGGTTCGGTCTCGCGGCGCTCGAAGGTGAGGCTGACGGTGTCATTTCGGGCGGACACGGCGTTCGAAACCGGCTGTTCCACAGCGGCAAGCGCCGCCTCGGCGATCTTGCGGCCGATCCGTTCGGCGGCGGCAAAGCTGCGATCCGGGTTTTCGGCAAGCGAGATCGAGGCATGCGCGGAGTGGCCGGTATTGGCGTCGCCGACGCAGCCGGTCATGAACAAGGCAACGGCGCCGGGATGCGCTTCTTCCAGCGCCTGCCGGACGAAATGGGGATAATCGGCCGTCCAGAGGAGATTGTCGGCCGCCAGCACCACCGGATGGCAGGCATAGGCGGTGACGACGGCGATCATGCTACCATCCGCAGCGCGGATGCGAAGATGTGGCAGGGAAGTGTCCACGGGTCCGCCGGGATGGCGCCGATTACGCGCAATCCCCGGATCACTTCCCTGCCCCACAGTGATGGTTGCCGGCCGGCGCGCCGTGGCGGCCTTGTCGATGGCGGCGATACAGCCATCTTCCAGCCGCTCCAGATAGGCCGGATCAGCGGCGATGCTGAGCCGTCCGCCCATGGAAACCGGACCCCCGTGATTGTGGAGCGCTGCGACCACGACGTTTTCTGCCGGCAGGACGCAACGCTGCCGGATCCGGGCACTCGTCGCGGCATCGATGCCGATGACATCGGCGACGACGACGGCCGTATCGCCGACCACCACGGCACGCGCCGTCAGGGCGTCATGGGCGCCCCTGGCCGGCAGCGTGCGGGCCGCAAAGCCGGACATGGCAAGGCCGGGCGGCGGGGTGATATCGACGATGGCAACGCCGGCCCTGATCATGTGCAGGATGCCTTTTCGCCGTGGACCCAGGTTTCGCGGATAGACAATTCCCGCTCGCCTTCCGACCATTCGAAGCGGATGAGGTCGGCCCGCGTGCCGACTTCCAGCCGTCCGCGTCCACCGACGAAACGGCCAGGATTTACGGTCGCGAGGAGAAGCGTATCGGCAAGTGGAAGGCCTGCCATCTGCGACGCGATCGCGACATTGGCCGATAGCGGCAGGCTGGCGCCGGCGAGATAGGGCGTGCCGGCGACGCTGATGCGGCCTTCCGCAGACACTTCGACGCGGCCGCCGACCGGCTGGTCGTAGATGCCCGGGGGCATGCCGGCGAGCGCCACCATGTCGGACACGAGGATCGCCCGATCCAGGCCCTTGGCGCGCAGCATCGCCTTGAACGTGTCGGCCGGCAGGTGCCAGCCGTCGGCGATGAAGCTCGCCGTCAGTCGGTCGTCGGCAAGTTGCGCCCAGATGAAATTCGGATGGCGCGGCAACATGGCGGCGGCGCCGTTGCCGAGATGGGTGGAGAGGACAGCACCCGCCTCCACCGCAGCATGGATCTGCTCCGGCGTCGCGGCTGTATGACCGAGCGCCACATAGGCACCTCTGGTCGTAAGAGCGCGGATATAATCGACGCTGCCGTCATGTTCCGGCGCGATCGTCACCATCGAGACCAGGTTGCCGGATGCCTGCTGCCAGCGGTCGAACTCTTCGATCGACGGCGGACGGACATGCGCCAGCGGATGCGCGCCGCGCGGGCCATCGTTGTCGGAGATCGAGGGACCTTCGACATGTATGCCCGGGACCATTTCGGCGATCAGCCGGTGGCCGGCGCGGATTTTTGCGATATCGGCGAGGGCCTGAAGGAGGGACGTCTCGGGCGCCGTGATAAGGGTCGGCAGCCAGGTTGTGACGCCGACGCTTAGCAATTCCTCGCAAAGCGAGAGGAGGATGTTGGGAGTGACTTCGCCACTGTTCAGATCGAAGCCGCAATAACCGTTGACCTGCAGGTCGATCAGCCCGGCGGAGAGGTAACGCGGGCTGGTATTTTCCGCCGGGCGGATGGCGGCAATCCTGCCGTCGGCGACTTCGATCGCAAAACCTTTGCCGGTGCGGGGATCGATACCGTCGACGACCATGGTCAGAGCGCCCTCACCCGGCCTTGGAAATTGGCGATGAAGCGGCCGTTCGCCTCGTCGCCTCCCGGCGCATTGCCGCTGCGCCAGACCGGCGGCTCTATCCCCCGTTCGACAAGCTTCGCCACCGTGCGGATCACCAGGCAGTTCAGGGTGAATGCGTTGGCGAAGGTGGAGATTGCCGCGATATTTTCGCCCATGCCGGGGACCTTCACCACCGCATCGCCGATCGGCACCTTGCAGTCGATGGCGATATCAACGATGTCGTGGAGGTTTTGTTTGGTCGGATGGCGGGCCGGATGGTCCGGCGAGGTTTTCGACGCGTGCTCGCGGGAACTGACGCCGATCAGGAAGGCGCCGCGGCGTTTGGCCTCCAAAGCCGCATCGATCAGCGCGGCATTGATGCCGTAGGCGTTGACGAGGATCAGCAGGTCGGCATCTCCCAGCCGCTGGTTTGATATCACCACCTTGCCGTAGCCGGGCGTGCGCTCGATCGCCATGGAGCGGAGCGCACCGTTCGAGAGCAGCGTGCCCTCGTCGAGGATGGCGCTGATATGCATCAGCCCGCCGGCGCGGAAAAAGACCTCCTGCGAGGCGAGATTGGAATGGCCGCCGGGGCCGTAGATATGCACCAGCCGATCGGCGGCGATCTGATCGGCGAGTTTTGCCGCCGCCTGGTCGAGAGGGGCCTTTTCCTCCTCCAGAACCCGGCGCATCAGGGCATGGGTCGAGGCAAGATAACCTTCGCAGAGCGCGTCCGCATCGATGACGGGATGATCAGGCATCGGGGTCGGAGTCCTTGTCGATATAAAGGGTGCAGGCGGCGTGGAAACGCAGAACGCTTGCCGGGCATTCGGTGGTCAGCGGGCCGTAGAGCGTTTTCGAAACGGCATCGCGTTTGACGGCGCCCGGCACGACGCAAAACATCCGGTCGGCCCTGAGCAGGCGCGGCACGGTCAGCGTGATCGCTTCGTTCGGCACTGAAGCAAGATCGGAAAAGCAGTCGTCATCGACCTGCTGCTGGCGGCAGATATCATCCAGTTCGACGATCTTGACGTCCAGCGGGTCGTTGAAATCGGCGACCGGCGGGTCGTTGAAGGCAATATGGCCGTTGACGCCGATGCCGAGGCAGACGAAATCGATCGGCCCTTCGTTCAGCAGATCGGAATAACGGCGCACTTCGGCGCCCGCATCCGGCTCGGGGGTGATGCGATGCACGGCGGCGAACGGCAACTTGGCGAACACATGTTCGTCCAGCCAGTTGACGAAACGCGCCGGCGAGGACGGCGACAGGCCGATATATTCGTCCATGTGGAAGGCGGTGACGCGGCCCCAGTCGATGCCCGGTGCGGCGCAGAGCGCCTTCAGCATGTCGGCCTGGCTGGGGGCGGCGGCGAAGATCATTCTGACCCCGGCCTGGCTCGCGAGGCGCTCGACCAAGGCGGCGGCAATGTCGGCGGCGGCAGCGGCACCCATCTCGGCCCGTGTTGCAAAGCTTTCGACCGAGAGGCGGTCGAAGGTCCGCCGCGTTTCCGGCGAAGGACGATGGGCGGTGGCGATGGTCAACGCAGTCTCCATGTTCATGCCATGGGAAGCCGGCGGCGCGCAGCGCTATAGAATGGCCGCATCCGTTGCAGTTCCCCTTGTTCTTATTGACCGAAGACTTCCATGCAACCGGTTGCATGTCAAGTGAATGAATGTCAGTCTTTCAAGGGATGACGGGGCAGAATTGATAGCGCCTCGGACTTCATGCTAAGTGCCAGGCCAAACGGGCGAGTTCTCAATTTCCACGATCAAGCGGGGCCGATGATCAAGCGGACCAAAGGCGTCACCATCAGCCAGGTCGCGGATGCGGCAGGCGTTGCGCGTTCCAGCGTCTCGCGCGCCTTCACGCGGCCAGACATGCTCTCCCCGGAAACCGTGACGCGGATCATGAAGGCGGCGGAAGCGCTCGGTTATGTGCCGAACCACACGGCGCGGGCGCTGAGCACCGGTCGGCACGGCAATGTCGGGCTGATCGTGCCGGATATCGCCAACCCGTTCTTTCCGCCGCTGATCCAGGCGGCCCAGCTCGAAGCGGACAGATCCGATTTCTGCATCTTCCTCGGCAATACCGAGGAGAATCCGAAGCAGGAGGACAAGCTCGTCGGCCGGTTCGCCGGCCAGGTGGAAGGCCTGGTGCTCGCCTCCTCACGCCTTTCGGACGAGCGCATCCGCGCCCATGCCGGCCAAATGCCGCTGGTGCTGATCAACCGCGATATCGACGGCATTCCGCGGGTGCTGATCGACAGCGGCTCGGGTGTTCGCGAAGCCGTCGAACATCTCGCCAAGCTTGGGCACCGCCGGATCGTCTATGTCAGCGGCCCCTCGAACTCCTGGTCGAACAAGCAGCGCCGCACTGCCATCAAGGCCGCGGCATCAAGATTGGATATCGTGGTCGAAACCGTGCCGGCGGTGCTCGCAAGCTACAATTCCGGCCGCAACGCGGTCAGCGCGATCCTCGCCACCGGCGCCACGGCTGCCGTCGCCTTCGATGACCTGACGGCACAGGGCGTGCTGGCCGGGCTTTCCGAAAAGCGGGTCTCGGTGCCCGGCGATTTCAGCCTGATCGGCTGCGACGACGTGCTCGGGGCCGTCACCTATCCCGCGCTGACATCCGTCTCCAACCGATCGACGGAGGCCGGCCGGGTTGCCGTCTCGCTGCTCCTCGACATGCTGCAGTCGCGCGCCATCCGCGATGTGCGCTACGTGCTGGAAACGCATCTCGTGGTGCGCAATACGACGGCCCCGGCGCGATAGACGCGGGAACCTTGCCGGCAGCCGCCGGTTTGGGAGGATATCCAATCTTCCACGGGAGGTTCCCATGCCGAAGAAGAACAAGAAGAAATGGTCGAAGGACGTGGCCGAACACAGCGACGCCATGGACCTGAAGGATGGCGTGTTCAAATCGCGCAGCCCGAAAAAGATCGCCGATTCCCTCAAGCACTCCGCCGAAACAAGCGACAGGCGCAAGTCGAGCCCGTTCCAGTCGGCCATGTCGATGCTGAATTTCTACATCAACCGCGCCGGCGAACAGCTTTCGAAATCGCGACGCACCACCCTGGAGAAGGCCAAGGATGAGCTTCGCAAGGATTTCGGCCGTGAACCGAAGCGTTAAGATCACGCCGCCGAGCCTCGAGGCCATGACCTCAACCGCCGACTCCACCTTCGAACCCATTTTCTTCGAGCCCAGCGACTGGGTGCCGAACAATCCCGGTTTGCCGGTGCTGGTCTGTCGCCAAGCCATCGCAGCGGAAGGCGAGATGGCGCCGAAATTCGAAAGCCGGTTCAGCGAAAATGGCTGGGAGGGGATCTGGCGCAATGGCGTCTTCGACTATCAGCATTATCACACCGGCGCCCATGAAGTGCTGGGCATCGCCGGCGGCCGGGCACGGCTGCTGATCGGCGGGCCTGACGGCACGGAACTCAGCGTCCATGCCGGAGACTGCCTGATCCTGCCCGCCGGCACCGGCCACATGCGGATCGATGCCAGCCGGGATTTCCTGGTGATCGGCGCGTACCCGCCCGGACAGGAGGCGGATATCCAGACAGGGCCGGCGAGCGAAGCGCAGCTTGCCCGGATCGCCAGCCTGCCGCTTCCAAAGACCGATCCTCTGGGAGGTGCCGACGGCGCCCTTCTTCGCGCTTGGTCGCGACGCTGATCTTTCAGTTTACCCGCATGTAACCAGCACGTCGGCGCATGCCCCCAAGAATGACGAGCCTCCTATCTTGGTCCGGCTTTCCGAGTGGCGGAATATTGCAGTTTCGTGCTGGAAATCGCCCACAAAACAAGCATTGCAACGTTGCAGCATAAGCGCGGCCCTTAGAGCCATTAGATTTCGGCTTGAAGGCGCTTTCACGCCGGCAGAGCGTTTGACGGCCTTCAAAATGTATGGCCTCCTTATATCACGACGCGAGCGGGAGGAGACTGTTCGCGTCATCACACTCCGGCCTCGCCCGCGAGGTGCCGGACTGAACTCTAGGAGGAGAGTGCAGTGAAGAAATTTCTAGCAGGCGCCCTGGCGCTGGTGTTTTCCGCATGCGTTCCGGGAGGTATGGCCACCGCCGCCGAAGACAACTACCCGAGCCGGCAGATCACGCTGATCGCCGGCTTCCCGGCCGGCAGCGGCGCGGACGTCTATGCCCGCTTCTTCGCCAAGAAGCTCGAAGAACAGCTGAAGCAGACCGTCATCGTCGACAACAAGCCGGGCGGTCTCGGAAGCCTTTCGGTCGTGGCGCTCAAGAACGCCAAGCCGGACGGTTACACGATGCTGATCGGCTCGGCCGACCAGTTCACCGCCGCGCCCTACGTCTTCAACGCCCCGCCCTATGATCCGCTCAAGGATTTCGATTATGTCGCGCCGGTGTTCAGCCAGGCATTCATGATGCTGGTCAACGCCAAGTCGCCCTACCAGAAGATTTCCGACCTGACCAAGGCGATGAAGGAAAAGGGCGCCAAGGGCTCCTACGCCACGTCGAACTTCCCGTCTGTCATCCTGGCCGAAATGTACAAGGCCAATACCGGGGTGCCGGACACGCTTCAGGTGCGCTACAAGACCAGCGCGGACTCGCTCAACGACTTTGCAAGCGGCGCCATCGACTACATGGTCGGCGACCCGGTCTTCGGCCTTGCCCGCTCGCGTGACGGAACGCTGCGCGTGCTGGCAGTCAGCACGGCAAAGCGCATTTCCTCCGTCCCGGACATCCCCACCTTCGCCGAAGAAGGTGTGCCGAATGTCGACGTCCGCATCTGGTGGGTTCTCGCCGCGCCGAAGGGCACGCCGAAGGCCATCCTCGACAAGATGCACAAGGTGATGACGCAGGTCACCACCAGCGAGGACGCCCGCAAGTTCGTCGGCACCAATGGCGGCGAGCCGATGACGCTCGACAGCCCGCAGGCGACCCTCGACTATGCGACGATGGACACCAAGCGCTGGGAAGGGTGGGCCAAGATCGGCAAGATCGAAAAGCAGTAGGCTTCCGGAAGCATGACCGCACCATCAAGGCCGGAGCGATCTCCGGCCTTTTCTGTTTCAGCTTGTCGGAAAATAAGGCCTGTGAGGCGCCCTCGGGGACAACTGCGGATTGATCATCCGCTTCAATGACTTCCGCGAGGATGCATGTCCGAACGGCACGGAAACTGGCTGGCCTCGGGACTTTTATCGGAACAACCGCCGCCGTCCGACAGTTAGACCGCAAATTCGACGGCTCTAATCTGCGGCGAGGAAAATCCGATGAACACGCGCCCCCAATTCATCGCCGGGACATCCCTCGCGCAACTCCCACCACAGATCTACTACGTTCATCCCCTGATGCTGAGAGGGCTCGACGCCTGGCGGGAAGTTTTCGCGCATGCCAGGGATCTCGGTTTCGATACGGTGCTGACGGCGCCGCTTTTCGAACGGGGCCGCAATGCCAGCGTCTTCGTGACGAAGAATTTCGATCGGCTCGACCCGGAGCTTCAGCTCGGTTCCTCCGTCGAGGACGGCATCAAGGCGCTGATCCGGGCAGCGGGCGAAAGCAAGGTCAAGCTGATGCTCGACCTCGTGGTCGACCGGGTCGCGGTGGATGCGGAACATGCCGGGCCGATCCTTGCCGATCCGCGTGTCGCGCCGCGCGACAGCTGCAGCCGCGGCATCGATTTCATGAGCGAAGCCCGCCATATCGAGGATTGGCGCAACCGCATGGCGCGGCTTGCCGGCCTCGGGATCACCGGTTTCCGCTGCCTCGGCATCGGCCGTCTGGCGCCGGAAGCCTGGTACGACCTGATCGTCTCGACCCGCAAGGCGACGCCCGAGACCACCTTTCTGGCATGGACGCCCGGCACCTCTTTCGAGGATCGGAGGGCGCTCGAGGGCGCGGGTTTCGACGGCAGCTTCTCGTCGCTTGCCTGGTGGAACCTGGAGGAGCGCTGGATCCTCGACGAATACCAGATCCAGCGCCAGATCGGGTATCAGGTCACGTTTCCGGAAGCGCCCTTCGGCAAACGCATCGCCCATGGCACCGACAGTTGCGAAGTGCTGCAAAGGAAGGCGGTCCGGTCGCTGAAGCTCGCATCGACCTTCGCAAGCGGGCTGATGATACCGATGGGCTTCGAATTCGGCGCGTCTACGCCGCTCGATCCGCTGCACGGTGACGGGATGGGCCTCCGGGGTCTGCGCGAACAGGGCTCGTTCGACCTCTCGGTCGATATACGCAGCGTCAATGCCGGTACCAACAAGACCGCTGCCGGCTTCGCCCGCCAGCCGCTCCGTCTCATCTCCACCAGCCAGACGCCCGCCGTGGCGCTGATGCAGACCGACCGGGAAGACGTCCGTTCGGCGCAGAAGGTGCGGGTCGTGGTTCTGAACCGCGATCTGCGCCGTGCCGTGGCTGCGCCCTTCAACGCGCTCCGCGAGGCTGCCTCGCCCTTCCTGCCGCTCGAAGCGCCCGAGGCGGATGGCGAAGCCTTTGCCGCACAGCTGAAGCTGAAACCCGGCGAGATCAGGATATTCGAAGGCCGGTCGTCGGTGCCGATCGTCGATGCCGCACCGGTTCCCTCGGTCGACAAGGCGACCGCTTCGCCCCGGCTGGCGATCGAGAAGATCATGCCCTCCGTCGATGACGGCCGTTTCGTGGTCAAACGGGTGGTCGGCGAGACGGTGAAGGTCGAGGCGGACATTTTCGGCGATGGCCATGATCCGTTGGCGGCGGCGCTGTTGTGGCGTGCGGCCGACGAGACGGAATGGACCGAGGAGCGCATGCAGCTCGTGCTGAACGATCGCTGGAACGCGGAATTTACCCTGAAGCGGATGGGCCGGCACGAGTTCCTGATCGAGGCCTGGCGCAATCCCTTTGCGATCTTCCGCTATGAGTTCGTGAAGAAGCACGAGGCCCGGCTTGATCTGCGGCTGGAAATCCAAGAGGGCATCAACCTCGTTCTCGATGCGCTGGATAACTCGTCGGGCAGGATCAAGACCCGGCTCAAAACCCTGTTCGACAAGCTGACCGAGGTGCAGGACCCGCAGCGCACGGAAATCCTGCTGGCGCCCGAGACCGCCGAACTGATGGCGGAGGCCGACCGTCGGCCATTCAAGGTCCGCTCGCAGGCGATCCCGGTCGATGCGGAGCGTATCGCTGCCGGTTTTGCCAGCTGGTACCAGATTTTTCCCCGCTCGCAGAGTGGCGATCCGAACCGGCACGGCACCTTCGACGACGTCATCAAGCGGCTGCCCGCCATCCGCGACATGGGTTTCGACGTTCTCTATTTCCCGCCCATCCACCCGATCGGCAAGACCAACCGCAAGGGCAAGAACAATTCCCTGAGCCCCGCGCCGGAGGATCCGGGCAGCCCCTATGCGATCGGCTCGGAGGAAGGCGGTCATGACGCTATTCACCCTGAACTCGGCACGTTCGAGGACTTCCGGCGGCTGGTGGATGCCGCCAAGGACGAGGGCCTTGAAATCGCGCTCGACCTCGCGATCCAGGCTTCGCCCGACCATCCGTGGCTGAAATCACATCCAGGCTGGTTCGACTGGCGGCCGGACGGGACGATCCGTTATGCAGAAAACCCGCCGAAGAAATACGAGGACATCGTCAACGTCGATTTCTACGCCCATGACGCGATCCCCTCGCTTTGGGTCGAGCTCCGCGATGTCGTGCAGAAATGGGTCGACAACGGCGTAAAGCTGTTCCGCGTCGACAATCCGCACACAAAGCCTTTCCCGTTCTGGGAATGGCTGATCGCCGACATCCGCGCGCGGCATCCGGACGTCGTGTTCCTGTCGGAGGCCTTCACAAAGCCGAAGGTGATGTACCGGCTCGCCAAGGTGGGCTTCTCGCAGTCTTATACCTATTTCACCTGGCGCAATGCCAAGTGGGAGCTCGAACAGTATATGCGCGAGATCACCACCGAGGAGCCGAAGGAGTTCTTCCGGCCGCATTTCTTCGTCAACACCCACGACATCAACCCGGACTTCCTGCAGAACGCGCCGCGTCCCGCCTATCTGATCCGCGCCGCACTTGCCGCGACGCTGTCCGGCCTCTGGGGCGTCTATAACGGCTTCGAACTCTGCGAAGGACGGCCGGACGCCAAGCGCAAGGAATATGCGGATTCGGAGAAATACGAGATCCGCGCATGGGATTACGACCGCCCGGGCAACATCAAGGGCGAGATCACGCTTCTCAACCGGCTGCGCCGGGAGAACCCGGCGCTGCATTCGCATCTCGGCCTGCAGCTTCTCACCGCCTGGAACGATAACATTATGTTCTTCGAGAAGGCGAGCGCCGGTCGCGAGAACGTGCTGCTGATCGCAATCAACCTCGATCCGTACAACGCCCATGAGGCGGATGTCGAAATTCCGCTCTGGTCATGGAACCTCCCGGACCATGGCGCACTTGACGTCGAAGACCTGATCACCGGCCAGAAATTCACCTGGGCCGGCAAGGTGCAGAGGCTGCGTCTCGATCCCCATTGGGGCCTGCCTTTCGGGATCTGGCGCGTGCGATAGGGAGGAAGCAAAATGGATATGACGAGCGCGAACCGGAGCCAGGGGCAGAACCAGGCACAGATGAATGAGGGCGATCCGCTATGGTATAAGGACGCCATCATCTATCAGCTCCACATCAAATCGTTCTTCGATGCCAATGGCGACGGGATCGGCGACTTTCAGGGCCTTCACGAAAAGCTCGACCATATCGCCTCGCTCGGCGCCAATGCGATCTGGCTGCTGCCCTTCTTTCCCTCGCCGCGCCGAGACGATGGCTACGATATTGCAGACTATGGCAGCGTCAGCCCCGACTACGGCACGGTCGACGAATTCAAGGCTTTCGTCGAGGCGGCGCACCAGCGCGGCATCCGGGTCATCATCGAGCTCGTCATCAACCACACGTCCGACCAGCATCCGTGGTTCCAGCGTGCGCGCCACGCGCCGGCCGGCTCTCCCGAACGGGACTTCTACGTCTGGTCGGATACGGATCAGAAATTCCCGGAAACCCGGATCATCTTCCTCGACACGGAAAAATCCAACTGGACCTGGGATCCGGTCGCCGGTGCCTATTACTGGCACCGCTTCTATTCCCACCAGCCGGACCTCAACTTCGACAATCCGCAGGTGCTGGAGGAACTGCTCGGCGTGATGCGCTTCTGGGCGGATACCGGCATCGACGGGTTCCGGCTCGATGCGATCCCTTATCTCGTCGAGCGCGAAGGCACGAACAACGAAAACCTGCCCGAGACGCACGAGATCCTGAAGAAGATCCGCGCGTCGCTCGATTCCACCCATCCCGGCAAGATGCTTCTCGCCGAGGCCAACCAGTGGCCCGAGGATACGAGCGAATATTTCGGCGATGGCGACGAATGCAACATGGCGTTTCATTTCCCGCTGATGCCGCGCATGTACATGGCGATCGCAAAGGAAGACCGCTTCCCGATCACAGACATCATGCGGCAGACACCGGAAATTCCGGAAAACTGCCAATGGGCGATCTTCCTTCGCAATCACGACGAGCTGACGCTCGAAATGGTGACCGACGAGGAGCGCGACTACCTCTGGAACATCTATGCCGCCGACCGCCGCGCGCGCATCAATCTCGGCATCCGCCGCCGCCTTGCGCCGCTGATGGAGCGCGACCGCCGCCGCATCGAGCTGATGAACGCGCTGCTGCTCTCCATGCCCGGAACACCGGTTCTCTATTACGGCGACGAGATCGGCATGGGCGACAACATCTATCTCGGCGACCGCGACGGGGTGCGCACCCCGATGCAGTGGTCGCCGGACCGAAATGGTGGGTTTTCCAAGGCCGACCCGGCCCGGCTGGTGCTGCCGCCGATAATGGATCCGCTCTACGGATATGAAGCGCTCAATGTCGAGGCGCAGGGGGCCGACGCCCATTCGCTGCTCAACTGGACGCGGCGGATGCTGGCCTTGCGCAACAAACATTCCGCATTCGGGCGCGGCGCGCTCAGATTCCTGGCGCCGGGCAACCGCAAGATTCTTGCTTATCTGCGTGAATATAACGGCGACACGATCCTCTGCGTCGCCAATCTCTCGCGCCTGCCGCAGGCGGTCGAACTCGACCTGGCCCAGTTCGCCGGGCGCGTGCCGATCGAGCTTTCCGGCATGTCGCCCTTCCCGCCGATCGGGCAGCTGACCTACCTGCTCACCCTGCAGCCCTACGGTTTCTTCTGGTTTCATCTGGTGGCGGAAGCCGACGGCCCTGTCTGGCGCAAGGAACCGCCGGAGCAGATGCAGGACATGGTGACCATGGTGGTACGCCGCGACCTTCAGGAGCTGGTCGATCAGCCGAGGCTGTCGGCGACGCTGTCGAACGAAGTTCTGCCCGCCTATCTCGGCAAGCGGCGCTGGTTCGGCGCGAAAGGCGAAGTCCTGGGCGGTGCCTCGCTGGTCGCCGCAATGCCGATCGCGTTTGCCAACAACATCCTGCTCGGAGAGCTCGAAGCCGAAGTGAACGGGCGCAAGGATACCTACCTGCTGCCGCTCGCCGTTTCCTGGGATGACGCCCAGCCGACGGCGCTCGCCCAGCAGCTGGCACTCGCCCGCATCCGCCAGGGCCGCCGCGTCGGCTTCCTGACCGACGGGTTCGCGATGGAAGGACTGGCGCGCGGGGTGATCCGCGGCCTCTGCGAGCGGTCGGTGATCTCCGGTCGCGCCGGCACGCTGGAATTCATCGGCACCGACAAGCTCGACTGCCTGACCATCAACGACGAGATGGTCGTCCACTGGCTGTCCGCCGAGCAATCCAACAGTTCGCTTATTCTGGGCGACATGGCGATGGTGAAGCTCATCCGCCACGTCTTCCCCGGCATGCATCCCGAAGTCGAAATGACCCGATACCTGACCAATGTCGGCTATCAGAACACTGCCCAACTGCTCGGCGAGGTCGCCCGCACGGCGCCGGACGGCAACCGCTACACGCTGATCATCGTGCAGAGCGCGATCCGCAACCAGGGCGACGCCTGGAACTGGATGCTCAGCAACCTGCGCCGGGCCATCGACGAAATCGTGGTGACCGGCCTTGAGGGCGAGGTGGTGGACGAGCATTTCAAGCCGCTCGTAAATTTCGTGGCGGCGATCGGCAAACGGCTCGGGGAGCTGCATGTGGCCCTCGCCCAGGCGACCGAGGACCCAGACTTCCAGCCGATCCGGGCGACGGCAACGGATGCCGAGAAATGGCGCGAGGCTGTCACGGGCCAGATATCCCACAGCCTGTCGATCCTCGAAAAAACGGTCGAAGGGATCGAATCGGATATCGCCCGCGAGGCAAAAGCGTTGCTCGATCGCCGCGACGACCTCCTCGGCCTCGCCACCCATCTGGCAAGCGAGGTGGAAGGCACGCTGATGACCCGCAATCACGGCGACTTCCATCTCGGCCAAATCCTGGTCGCGGAAGGCGATGCCTATATCATCGACTTCGAAGGCGAGCCGACCCGCGACCTTTCCGAACGCCGCGCCAAGACCAATCCCTTGCGCGACGTCGCCGGTCTTCTGCGCTCGCTCAGCTATCTCGCGGCCTCTGCCGACCTCGATCGTGAAATGGTCAGCGAGGTGGAAGACGCGCGCCACAGGGCGCTGGTCGGGCGTTTCATGGAGATGGCGGAGCCGGCCTTCCTCGACGCCTATTTCGAAGCCGTCGGGAACTCACAGGAGCTGCGCATCGCGCCAGAGGCCCGCGGGCGCATTCTCGATCTCTTCCTGCTCGAAAAGGCTGCCTACGAGATCGCCTACGAAGTGCGCAGCCGCCCCCACTGGCTTCCACTACCACTTGCCGGCTTCTCGGCGATCGCATCCCGACTTCTGGAGAACGTTTCATGAGATACGAGCGCACCGATTTGATGATCGGCACCGTCCAGGAGGGTCTGCAGGCCCTGGTCGAAGGGCGGCACGGGGACCCATTCTCGATCCTCGGACGCCATCAGTACGGCAACCTTACCGTGGTCCGGGCGCTGCTGCCGGGTGCGCTGTCGGTCGAAGTGGTGGAGGCCGATTCCGGCAAGGTGCTAGCCGAACTCGAGACCATCCACGAGGGCGGGCTGTTTGCCGGGGTGACCGGCAGCACTGCGCCATATTTCTTCCGGATCCGCTGGCCGGACGCCATACAGGAGATGGAAGACCCCTACTCCTTCCCGCTGCTGCTCGGCGATCTCGACCTGCATCTGATCGGCCAGGGCACCCACTATGATCTCGGCCGCACGCTCGGCGCCATCCCGACGGAGGTCGAAGGGGTCGAGGGCGTGCGCTTTGCCGTCTGGGCGCCGAATGCCCGGCGCGTCTCGGTCGTCGGCGACTTCAATTCCTGGGATGGGCGACGTTATCCGATGCGGCTGCGTCCGCAGGCGGGCATCTGGGAACTGTTCATCCCGCGCCTGACCCATGGCGAGCGCTACAAGTTCGAGATCCTCGACGGCAACGGCAATCTGCTGCCGCAAAAGGCCGACCCGGTTGCCCGCGCCAGCGAGGCTGCCCCGTCGACGGCCTCGATCGTTGCCTCCTCGAAACCGTTCCGCTGGAGCGACGAGGACTGGATGCGCAGGCAGCGTGCAGACCGGGATCGTGAAGGTGCGATGTCGATCTACGAGGTGCATCTGGGCTCGTGGCTTCGGATTGCCGAGGAAGGCAACCGCCATCTCGACTGGGTCGAACTCAGCCAGCGGCTGATCCCCTATGTGCAGAACCTCGGCTTCACCCATATCGAGATGCTGCCGATCATGGAGCATCCGTTCGGCGGCTCCTGGGGTTACCAGCCGCTCGGGCTGTTCGCCCCGACCGGACGCCACGGCACGCCGGAGGACTTCGCCTATTTCATCGATCGCTGCCATCAGGCCGGCATCGGCGTCATCCTCGATTGGGTGCCGGCGCATTTCCCGACCGACGTCTGGGGGCTGGCCAAATTCGACGGCACGCCGCTCTACGAGCATGCCGATCCGCGCGAAGGGTTCCACGGGGACTGGAACACGCTGATCTACAATCTCGGCCGCAACGAAGTGAAAGGGTTCCTGATCGCCTCGGCACTCGAATGGCTGGAGCATTACCATGTCGATGCTTTGCGCGTCGATGCGGTCGCCTCGATGCTCTACCGGGACTACAGCCGCAACGAAGGCGAATGGATCCCTAACAAATACGGCGGGCGCGAGAACCTTGAGGCGGTCGAGTTCTTCAAGCACCTGAACAGCATCGTCCACAACCGCTGCCCGCATGCCTTCACCGCGGCAGAGGAATCGACCGCCTGGCCGGGCGTCACCAGGAAGATCGAAGAAGGCGGCCTCGGCTTCGATTTCAAATGGAACATGGGCTGGATGCACGACACGCTGCATTACATGCAGGACGACCCGGTCTACCGGAAATACCATCATGGCGCGATGAGCTTCGGGATGATCTATGCCTATTCCGAGCGCTTCATCCTGCCGCTCTCCCATGACGAAGTGGTGCACGGCAAGGGCTCGCTGATGGCCAAGATGCCGGGCGACCGCTGGCAGAAACTTGCGAACCTTCGCGCCTATTACGGCTTCATGTGGGGCCATCCCGGCAAGAAACTCTTGTTCATGGGCGGCGAACTGGCTCAGGAGAGCGAATGGAACCACGACGCCTCGGTCGTCTGGGACCTGCTCGACAGCCCGGACCACGCGGGCGTCCAGCGTCTGATCCGTGACCTGAACGCGCTCTATGCGCAGGAACCGGCGCTGCAGTTCGGCGACCTGCACCACGAGGGGTTCGAGTGGGCGGTGGCCGACGACGCGGCGAATTCCGTCTACGGCATGCTGCGCTCGTCGCCGGATCGCTCGTCGCATATCCTGGTCGTCTCGAACCTCACGCCGATGCCGCGGCACGGTTATCGCATCGGAGTCCCGGCGGAGGGACGCTGGGAGATAGTGCTGAATACCGACGCGGCGCTTTATGGCGGATCCAATCTCGGACAGACGGAGGCTTGGACGGAGCGGCAGGCGGCGCATGGGAGGGAATTTTCGATCTCCGCGGTGCTGCCGCCGCTTGCGACGGTGTTTCTGCGGTGGCGGGGGTAGAACCTGACGTGAGGCAAACGGTGCGGCCAAAGGTTTTCGCCGGCCGCGCTTATTCGCCCCGCCAGCCAGCCTGGTAGGTAATCTTGTCCACCCCGGCAAACCGCCCGACGCGGAGCAGTTCCGCGTCCAGCTTCTCCAATCGCCCCGCCGAAGTCCGCACGCCCTTTTCCAGCCATAACCGCTTCACATCCAGGGTGCTGGACTTGCGGTCCGCCTTCATGTCGATGCGGCCGATCATGCGGTCTCCTTCGAGCAGCGGGAAGACGTAGTAGCCGTATTGGCGCTTCGGCTCGGGCACGAAAACCTCGATGCGGTAGAAGAAATTGAAGAGCCGCTCGGCCCGGTCGCGGTTGCGGAGCAGCGGATCGAAGGGGCTGAGGACGCGCACGCGGGCCGGTGGTTCGGGGATATCCCCAAGGTTTTCGGGAAAGCCAAGGAAGGCGAAGGACGGGCGTGGCTTGCTGCCGTCGGCGGCCTCGATCAGCACCTCGGTCAGTTCGTCGCGATGGGCTTTCACCCATTCCTTTGCCTCGTCCGGCGTGACCAGATCGAAAAAGGCGGCGATTTCGCCCGAAGTCGCAAAGCCGAGGCGGGCCATGGCGCCGCGGCAGGCCCAGTCGATGAATTCCTCGTGGCTCACTTCCGGCTCGTGATGTTGCCGCGGGATCACCCGTTCCATCAGGTCGTAGATCTTCTGGAAGTTGACGCGGCCGGCGATCGCCAGCTTGCCGGTGTGCCAGTAATATTCGAGCGCCGTCTTGTTCGGATGCCAGTTCCACCAGCCGCCGGACTTGTGATCCTCCTGCTTCATGTCGCGCGACATGATCGCGCCGTTCTCGGCAATATGCTGGAAGGTCTCCTCGAAGGCGGCGTCGAACCCTTCGCCATGCCATTTCCTCCAGCGTTCGGCGAGAATCGGCTCGCGGCGGCGAAAACGGTGTTTCCAGTAGCGGAAGAAGCTCGTCGGGATGATCGAGGCGTCATGCGTCCAGTGTTCGAAGAGCTCGCCGTCCTTTTCCAGAAGCGCGGTCAGGTGCTCGCGGCGGTAGGTCTGGTTGCGCGAAAACAGGATCATGTGATGGGCGCGCTCGACGGTGGCGATACTGTCCACCTGGACGAAACCGAGATCGTCGATGAGCTGTAGCAGGCCGGCTTTGGTCAACGCGCGGCCGGGCGGTTCGCAGAGCCGCTGCCGTTCGAGGAATATCTTGCGGGCCTGATCGTTCGGAATGAGAATCGCCATGGCGTCTAGACTAGGATACCGCCGCGCCGGATTCAATGTTCACGTTCGGTTCCGCATTCCCCTTCCCCATCTTCCGGTCTATAGACCGCTGAACACCGAGGGACCGGCTTGGATATCCGTTTCGAACAGGCAGAAGCGCGTTTCGAGGGACGCACCATCGTTCATCCGCTGACGCTGTCGCTCAGCGAACGGCGGATCGGCGTGATCGGTCTCAACGGTTCCGGCAAGACCACCTTCGCGCGGATGATCAACGGGCTGGTGCTGCCTGCCACGGGCCAGGTGACCGTCAACGGCCTCGATACGGTGAAAGACGGCGACAAGGTTCGCGGCCAGGCCGGCTTCATCTTCCAGAACCCGCAGAACCAGATCATCCTGCCGATCCTGAAAGAAGATATCGCGCTGGGGCTGAAGAGCCAAAAGCTCTCGAAGGCGGATACGGAGGCGGCGATCGAGGCCGTACTTGTCCGTTTCGGCATCGCCCATCTGGCCGACCGGCGTGTGCACGAACTTTCGGGCGGAGAACTGCAGCTGGCGGCGCTCGCTTCGGTTCTGGTGACCCGGCCGAATATCCTGATCATGGACGAGCCGACCAACCAGCTGGATCTCCGCAACCGCGGCCTCGTGGAGCGGACGATCCACGGGCTTGACGAAAATGTCATCGTCATCAGCCATGATCTCGACCTGATCACCGATTTCGACCGGGTTCTGTGCTTCCATGAGGGCCGCCTCGCCGACGACGGCGCACCCGCCGAGGTCATCGCGCGCTACCGCGAGCTTGCGGCATGAAGACGCTCTATGTGGAAGGCGACACGTTTCTGCACCGGCTTTCGCCGCGGGCAAAGCTTCTCGGCCTTGCCGCCCTCAGCCTCCTGCTTTTCGTGATCCATTCCCCGGCTGTTCTTGTCGTAGCGGCCTTGCTCGGCGGTATCGTCTATTCGTCGCTGCAGCTCGGATGGCGCCAATCCTGGCTGCGGCTGCGGCCGATCCTGCTGACCATCGTCATTGTCGCGATCTTCACGCTTGTCCTCAACGGCCGCCACGATGCGCTGGTCGTCGTCACGCGGCTGACGGCGCTTGCCCTCTTCGCCGCGGCGGTGACGGCGACCACCAGCACCGGCGATTTCATCGACGAGATCACCCGCCTTGCCATGCCGCTGGAGCGCCTAGGGCTCGTCAAGGCCGCGGATATCGGGCTTGCGATCGGTCTGGTCATCCGTTTCGTGCCGGAAATACTCAGCCGATACCAGGCCATCCGCGACGCGCACCGCGCCCGCGGACTGAAGGTCCGGCCGCTGACGCTGGCGGTGCCACTGATCATCCTGACGCTCAAAAACGCCGACGAGATCGCCGCTGCCATTGACGCACGTGGCATCCGGGCGCAGAAATAACTTCATATGACAACCAGGGATTCGCATAGCATGACCACCCGTGATCTCGTTCTGGCCGCCCTTTTTGCCGCCATTATCGTGGCGCTCGGTCTCGTGCCGCCGATCATGCTCGGCTTCATTCCCGTGCCGATCACCGCGCAGTCGCTCGGCGTCATGCTGGCGGGCGTCATCCTCGGTGCCAAGCGCGGCGGTTTCGCGGTGCTTCTGGTCCTGCTGCTGGTCGCGATCGGCCTGCCGGTTCTATCGGGTGGACGCGGCGGCCTTGCCACCTTCGCCTCTCCGACCGCCGGTTATCTCGTCGGCTGGTTCTTCGCGGCCGTCATCACCGGTTATTGCTCCGAGCGTTTCGTCGATCGTTCGCAGAGCGGCCTCGTACAGATCACCGGCTTTTTCCTCGCGGCCCTGCTCGGCGGCGTGGTTGTGGACCATGCGCTCGGCATCTTCTATCTCGCCTATGTCACGGGCACCGGGCTTCCGACCGCCTTCATCGGCGACCTGTCCTTCGTTCCGGGCGATGTTCTGAAGGCGATGATCGCGGCACTTGCAGGCCGCGCCGTGATGGTCGGTTATCCGTTGCTGCCGCAACGGGCCTGATCGGCCGCGTCCAATTAGTCCAGGAACTGGTAGAGCCAGTCGCGCAGATCTTCGGGGAGCGGCACCGGTTCACCGCTTTCGGGGTCGCAGGTCATCCAGACGATCTCTGCTTCCGCGACGGCCTCGTTGCCCCGCAGCATATGCACGAGGAAACCTGCCGATTTTCCGCCGATCTTGCTGACGCCGATATGCGTGTGGACGACGTCGCCCAGCTTCAAGGCCGAGTGAAACGTGCAGGTGATCTTGCCGATCCTGAAGAACGGATCGTCCTTCTGCGGCTTGCGGCGGTGCCAGAATTCCGTGACGGCTTCTTCCGCCCGCACGACATAGGACGACCGGAACATCTCCCCGTGCATGTCGACATCGCGGAAAGGAACCCGGAATTCCTGAGACTTGACTGACTCTTTGGCCACGATACCCTCTGGGTTGCACCCCACTATGTAAGACCATTCTTTCAAGCTAAACAAGCGCAAGAGCAAGGGGTTGCGGCTTGAAAAAGTCAGCTTTCTGCGCCATGTCGGAAAGGTCCAGACCGGACTGACCCCTGACGAGGCCGCCGCATGACCACGCGCCTTTACGAACACAAGATCTTCCTCGAACACAGCACGCCCGAAGGACATCCCGAACGGGCGGACCGGCTGCGCTCGCTGGCGATCGCGCTGGAACATCCGAATTTCGCCAGGCTCGACCGCAGGCAAGCTCCCCAGGCGAACGAGGACGCGGTTCTGCTCGCGCATCCGGAGGAGCACCTGCGCGCTGTCATGCGCGAAATCCCCGAGGAGGATACGATCCGCCAGATCGAGGCGGATACCTATGTGGGGCCGAAGAGCTTTCAGGCCGCGCTGACTGGCATCGGCGGTGCGATGGCGGCCGTCGACGACGTGGCGACCGGCAAGGTCGATAACGCCTTCGTCGCGGCAAGGCCCCCCGGCCATCACGCGGAAAAAGACAAGGCGATGGGCTTTTGCCTGTTCAACAATGCGGCGATCGCCGCCCGCCATGCGCAACAAAAATACGGCATCGAGCGCGTCGCCATCGTCGATTGGGACGTGCATCACGGCAACGGCACGCAGGACATCTTCTGGGACGATCCGTCGGTGCTGTTCTGCTCGACGCACCAGATGCCGCTTTATCCCGGCACCGGCGCAAAGGACGAGACCGGCACCAAGAACAACGTGGTCAACGCCCCGCTTTCGCCCGATACCGGCAGCGAATATTTTCGCGAGGCCTTCAAATCGCGCGTGCTGCCGGCGCTCGACAATTTCCGGCCGGATTTCATCATCATCTCGGCCGGCTTCGATGCGCATCACCGCGATCCACTGGCGCAGATCAATCTCGTCGGCGACGATTTCGACTGGGCGACCGGCCGGCTGATGGAGATCGCCGGCAAATATGCCGGCAACCGTATCGTCAGCCTGCTCGAGGGCGGATATGATCTGGAGGGGCTCGCCGAATCGGCGGGCATGCACATCTGCAGACTGATGAAGGGATAGACGATGACCGAAAACACCGAGAGCCTCGATGTGAGCGGCTATTCCTTCGAGAAGGCCGTTGCCGAACTCGAAAGCATCGTGGCGCGGCTGGAACGGGGCGATGTGGCGCTCGACGAATCGATCGCCATCTACGAACGCGGCGAAGCGCTGAAGAAACATTGCGAAAAGCTGCTGACGGCCGCTGAAAACCGCATCGAAAAGATCCGCCTCGACCGCGCCGGCAAGCTGCAGGGCGTCGAACCGCTCGACGGCGAGTGACCGCCGCAGCCTAAAACCAAAGTCTTACAACCTTCGCAAGGATTGCGTCACAAACCGATTGACGCACCGGGACCGCCTCCCCATGATAGCCGCCATCTAAGTGGTTACTTTGGGAGGAGACCATTATGAATTTCGGCGTGAAGTCCAGTAAAATCAATCTCATGTTCGTGGCGGCACTTGCCGTTTCGACGGCATTTTCCGCCGTCGGCGCGAAGGCTGCGGAATTCATCAACGTGCTGACCGGTGGCACGTCCGGCGTGTATTATCCGCTCGGCGTGGCGCTTGCCGAAATCTACGGACAGGGGATCAAGGACGCGCGCACCCAGGTGCAGGCCACCAAGGCATCCGTCGAAAACCTTAACCTGCTGCAGGCAGGACGCGGCGAGATTGCCTTCTCGCTCGGCGATTCCGTCCAGGAAGCCTGGAAGGGCAACAAGGAAGCGGGCTTTCCCGCCAAGCTCGACAAGCTGCGCGGCATCGCCGCCATCTACCCGAACTATATCCAGGTGGTCGCCAGCGCCGATTCCGGCGTGAAGACGCTCGCCGATCTCAAGGGCAAGAGCCTGTCCGTCGGCGCACCTGCCTCCGGCACGGAACTCAACGCCCGCGCCATCTTCACCGCTGCCGGCATGTCCTACAAGGATCTCGGCAAGACCGAGTACCTGCCGTTCGCCGAATCCGTGGAGCTGATCAAGAACCGCCAGCTCGATGCGACGCTTCAGTCGGCTGGTCTCGGCGTCGCTTCGATTCGCGACCTTGCGACCTCGGTGAAGATCAACGTGGTGGCGATCCCTGCCGCCGAAGTCGCCAAGATTGGCGCGCCTTACATTTCAGTGAAAATCCCGGCCGGCACCTATGAGGGCCAGACCGCGGATGTCGAGACCGCCGCCGTCGGCAACTTCCTGATCACCCATTCGGGCGTGTCCGACGAGACCGTCTACCAGATGACCAAGCTCTTGTTCTCCAACCTGCCGAAACTTTCCGCAGCCCACGCCGCCGCAAAGGCGATCGACCCGAAAAAGGCGCTCGAAGGCATGCCGGTGCCGCTGCATCCGGGCGCCGAACGGTATTACAAGGAAGCCGGGTTGATGAAGTAAACGAGCGAGGATGAGAGCGATTTGCCCCTCATCCGGCTGCCGCCACCTTCTCCCCGTCTTCACGGGGAGAAGGAGTTATGCCGCAACTGTATCCGTCCCCCTCCAACGCCGTTTGGGTCACCTATCCTCTTCCCCTGAGCGAAGAGAGGATTAAGGTGAGGGGCAACGGAGACCTCGGAGAACCAATGTCCGAAACCCCAACGCAAAACTCGATCACCTCACACTCGGCCGAAGAGCCGATCGAGGGCCTGCCGGCCGGTTTCGGCGAAGGGATCACCGGGCGGATTGCCTTCTGGATCGCCTTTGGCTTTACCCTTTTCCAGCTCTGGACCGCCGCCTACGGCACGCTTGCGAGCCAGATCGTCCGCGCCATGCATGTGGGCTTCCTGCTGTTGCTCGGTTTCGTGCTGATCGGCAATCTCGTCGCCAAGACGAAAGCCGGCAGGATCTGGTTCTGGTCGCTCGGCATCGTCGGCTTCCTCACCGGCATCTATAATTGGGTGTTCTATACCGACCTCATCCAGCGCAGCGGTTTCCTGACGATGCCTGACCTCGTCATCGGGGCGGTGCTCATCGTGCTCGTCTTCGAAGCGGCGCGGCGGCTGATGGGTCTGCCGCTGACGATCATCGCAGCCATATTCCTCGCCTACTGCTTTTTTGGGCAATACGCCCCCGGCCCGTTCATCCATCGCGGCTATGATTTCGAACAGATCATCGAGAATTTCGCCTACGGCACCGAAGGCATTTACGGCACGCCGATCTACGTCTCGGCGGCCTATATCTTCATCTTCGTGGTCTTTGCCGCGTTTCTGGAACGCGCGGGCATGCTGGCGCTGTTCAACGATTTCGCGCTCGGCCTCGTCGGCACCTGGCGCGGCGGGCCGGCACAGGTCTGCGTCATGTCGTCGGCGCTGATGGGCACGATTTCCGGCTCGGGCGTCGCCAATGTCGTCGCCTCCGGCCAGTTCACCATTCCGCTGATGAAGCGCTTCGGTTTCCGCTCCGCCTTCGCAGGCGGCGTCGAGGCGACCTCCTCGATGGGCGGCCAGATCATGCCGCCGGTCATGGGTGCCGTCGCCTTCATCATGGCCGAGACGCTCAACGTCTCCTATGCGGAGATCGTCAAGGCGGCAATCATCCCCGCCGTGCTCTATTTCGGCGTCTGCTTCTGGATGGTGTTCCTCGAGGCGGGCAAGGCCGGCCTCAAGGGCATGAACAAGGCCGATCTGCCGAACCCATGGGCGGCCGTCAGGGAGCACTGGCCGCTGATCCTGCCGCTCGCCGCCCTCGTCTACCTGCTGTTTGCCGGTTATACGCCGATCTTCGCCGGCACGATGGGGCTGGCGCTGGTCATCGTGCTGATCCTCGGCATGCCGCTTGCCGCAAGCATCGGCCCGCTCGCCTTCCGTCTCGTCTTCTGGGTCGTGCTCGGCATCGCCGCCGCCTCATTCCTGCGTTACGGGGTCAACTTCCTGGCGATCGTCATCCTCGCCCTGATCGTCGGCTGCATCTTCGTCAAGGGCGGGCGCGAGACGCTTGCGATCTGCCGTGACGCCATGGCGGAGGGTGCCAAGAACGCATTGCCGGTCGGCATCGCCTGCGCCATCGTCGGCATCGTCATCGGCACGCTGACCCTGACCGGGATCGCCTCGACCTTTGTCGGCGCCATCATCCGGGTCGGCGAGCACAACCTGTTCCTGTCGCTGGTCTTGACGATGATCACCTGCCTGATCCTCGGAATGGGCATTCCGACGATCCCGAACTACATCATCACCTCGTCACTTGCCGGGCCTGCCCTTCTGGAACTCGGCGTGCCGCTGATCGTCAGCCACATGTTCGTCTTCTATTTCGGCATCATGGCCGACCTGACCCCGCCCGTCGCACTCGCAGCCTTCGCGGCGGCACCGATGGCCAAGACCTCGGGGCTGAAGATCGGCGTGGAGGCGACCAAGCTCGCGACCGCCGGTTTCGTCGTACCGTTCATGGCCGTCTACACGCCGGCTCTGATGCTACAGGACCCGGGCGCGATTGCTGCGGCTTGGGGTTATCCGGTCGAGGTCGCCTATGTCTTCCTCAAGGCATGCTTCGGCATCGCGCTCTGGGGCACGGTGGTGGTCGGTTTCCTCTTTGCCCGTATGGCACCGTGGGAGCGCCTGCTCGCCCTCATCGCCGGTGCCAGCCTCGTGATGGCACTTCCCTGGACCGACGAACTCGGCTGGATACTCGGCGTCGTCGTTGTCGCCCAACACTGGTGGCGCAACCGCAATGCGCCTACCGCACCGGCACTGACATGAGCGCCGGGCAATGAGCCTCTGCATCCTGGCGGGCGGCAAGGTGACGGCGCTCGCTCTCTCGATGTTCACGCTCTCCTGGACCCATTCGGTGCAGAAGACGGAATGGCGGGAGACCTGGGCCGTGACGCCGGCCGGGCTGGAGCTTCGCCAAGCCGAGGTGAAAGGGTCCGGCGCCGGCATGGAGCCCGGGACGGATGCGGTGCTGAAGGACGGCCGGTGGGTTTGGCACCCGACGCTGCCGCCGCAGGAACGCATCTCGCTGGCGGCGTCGGGCATGACGCCGGGTGGGTGGAGGCTGTGTCATGCGGACGGCTGCGTCGAGCTTGGGGCGACGGCTGGGGATGAGGTGAGCTTAAGCGGGTGTCGCTAGCGCTCTCGACCAAATCCGAGGGCTCCACTATATTGTCCATATGGACAAGGATCTGGTTATCGCCAAGCTGAGAGAGCATGAAGACGAGCTGCGCGCTGCGGGTGCGGAGCATGTGTCGGTCTTTGGCTCTGTCGCCAGAGGTGAAGCGACGGAGGAGTCCGATCTCGATATTCTTGTCAGGCTGACCGACCCCGTAGTCAAATCCGGTCTCGGATACTTCAGTGCTTTAGCGATCCTGCAGGAGCGTATCACTGAAATTACGGGCTACGAAAACGTTGATGTGATTGCCGAACCGATTCAAAAGGAGAACGTGCGGCGCTCCATAGAACGGGATCGCGCCATTGCCTTCTAAGCGCCCTCTGACGCGGATGCGCGATATCGTCGAGAATGGCGCTGCAATCCTTGAATATACTCTGGGCATGGATTTTCAGGCATACGCGGGAAATCGACTGGTCCGTGACGCCGTCGAGCGATGTTTTGCGCGCATTTCCGAAGCAGCGGTCAAACTCAGTTCATTGGCCGAGGAGCTGTTCCCGGTGCATGACTGGCTCGCCATACGAAATCTAGGCAACGTTCTGCGCCACGACTACAGGGGCGTTCTGGATTCGGTAATTTGGACGACCATCGTCGAACGTCTCCCTCCCCTTCTCATTGAACTCGAAACGTTCCTGGCGCAGTATCCGGCCGAACAGGAAACACTGTAGCGAGTACCCCATGTCCTTCTTTCCCGGAAACGACCCGGTCGCGGGTGACGCCTTTGCCTGTGATGCGATCGAGAACCTGATCATTCCGCGCACCAGCGATATCGGCGGGTTTTCCGTGCGGCGCGCTTTGCCGAGCCGGCAGAAAAGACTGGTGGGGCCTTTCATCTTCTTCGACCGGATGGGACCGGCGCTGCTGCGGGCCGACGAGGCGCTTGATGTCAAGCCGCATCCGCATATCGGGCTTTCCACCGTCACCTACCTGTTCGATGGCGAAATCAAACATCGCGACAGCCTCGGCACGGAACTGGTCATCCGGCCGGGTGACATCAACCTGATGACCGCCGGCCGCGGCATCGTGCATTCGGAACGCACGCCTGAAAACCTGCGCGGCCATCCGATGTCGGTCTCCGGGCTGCAGACTTGGCTGGCACTGCCAGACGACAGGGAGGAGATCGATCCGACCTTCTCGCACACGGACAAGGAAAAAATGCCGGTTATCGATGCGGACGGCGCGAACGGCCGGGTGGTCATCGGCGCTTTCGAGGGCCTGGGCTCGCCGGTCTCGACCTTCACCGACACGCTCTATGTCGATCTCCGCCTCGAGGCTGGCAAGCGCTTCCCGTTTGCAGCGGCGCATGAGGAACGGGCGATCTACATTCTCTCCGGCGAACTCGTCGTTTCGGGTGACCGGTTCGCAGCCGACCAGCTTCTCGTCTTCCGACCGGGCGACAATATAACGCTCGAAGCCGGCGCTCCGGGCTGTCACCTGATGCTGTTCGGTGGCGCCGCGCTGAACTCCAGGCGCTACATCTGGTGGAACTTCGTTTCCTCCTCCAAGGAGCGCATCGAAAAGGCGAAAGATGAGTGGCGCACCGGCCGTTTCGACATCGTGCCCGGGGACGAGGAGGAGTTTGTCCCCTTGCCCGTAGCCTGAAATCGGATAGAACCGCGGGTCATGCAACTTGAAAAAGCCTGCTTTCTTCTCATCTTGGGGAGGAACACGCTTCCGGAAAAGAGCAGAAAAGGCACTATTCGTGACATCAACTCCCGCCACGCCATTGCTCGACAAGGTCATGCTTCCTGCCGATCTTCGCGAGATCGAAGATCGCCACCTGACGCAGCTTGCCCGCGAATTGCGCGACGAGATGATCGATGCGGTGTCGCGGACCGGTGGCCACCTCGGTGCCGGCCTCGGCGTCGTGGAACTGACGATCGCCATCCACAAGGTATTCAACACGCCGGACGACAGGCTGATCTTCGACGTCGGCCACCAGTGTTATCCGCACAAGATCCTGACCGGCCGGCGCGACCGCATTCGCACGCTGCGCCAGGAGGACGGGCTCTCCGGCTTCACCCGCCGGGCCGAGAGCGAATACGATCCGTTCGGCGCTGCCCATTCCTCCACCTCGATTTCGGCCGGCCTCGGCATGGCGGTCGCGGCCGACCTTTCCGGCTCGAAGCGCAATGTGATCGCGGTCATCGGCGACGGCGCGATGTCTGCCGGCATGGCCTATGAGGCGCTCAACAATGCCGGCGCGCTGGATGCGCGGCTGATCGTCATCTTGAACGACAACGACATGTCGATCGCCCCGCCGACCGGCGCGATGAGCGCCTATCTGGCGCGTCTCGCCTCCGGCCGCACCTATATGGGCTTTCGCGATCTCGGCAAGAAACTGACCGCCTACCTCGGCAAGAATGTCGACCGGGCAATCACCCGTGCCGTCGAACATGCGCGCGGATACGTCACCGGCGGCACCATGTTCGAGGAGATGGGTTTCTACCATATCGGCCCGATCGACGGTCATTCCTTCGACCACCTCCTGCCAGTGCTGCGCAATGTCCGCGACAACGCCCGCGGCCCGGTGCTGATCCATGTGGTGACGCAGAAGGGCAAGGGCTACGCGCCGGCGGAAGCCGCCGCGGACAAATACCACGGCGTCAACAAGTTCGACGTCATCACCGGCGCGCAGGCGAAATCGAAGCCGAACGCACCGAGCTATACGAGCGTGTTCGGCGAGGCGCTGGTTCAGGAAGCAGGGCTCGACGAGAAGATTGTCGGCGTCACCGCCGCAATGCCGAACGGCACGGGCATCGACAAGCTGGCGGACGTCTTCCCGGCCCGGACCTTTGACGTCGGCATTGCCGAGCAGCATGCGGTGACGTTTGCGGCGGGGCTTGCGGCGGAGGGCTTCAAGCCGTTCTGCGCACTTTACTCGACCTTCCTGCAGCGGGGTTACGACCAGGTCGTCCACGACGTGGCGATCCAGGGACTGCCGGTCCGCTTCCCGATCGATCGCGCCGGCCTTGTCGGCGCCGACGGGCCGACCCATGCGGGATCGTTCGATACGACCTTCCTCGCCACTTTGCCGGGCATGGTGGTGATGGCTGCCGCCGACGAGGCGGAGCTGAAGCACATGGTGCGCACGGCTGCTGCCTATGACGACGGCCCGATCTCCTTCCGTTATCCGCGCGGCGAAGGCGTCGGCATCGAACTGCCGGAACGCGGTCAGATTCTGCAAATCGGCAAGGGCCGGGTGGTGAAGCAGGGTGCCAAGGTCGCCTTGCTCTCCTTCGGCACGCGCCTCAAGGAATGTGTGCTTGCAGCCGAGGATCTCGATGCTGCCGGGCTTTCGACGACGGTTGCGGATGCGCGTTTCGCCAAGCCGCTGGACCAGGATCTGATCCGCCAGCTCGCCCGCCATCACGAAGTGCTCATCACCATCGAGGAAGGTGCGGTCGGCGGCTTCGGCAGCCATGTGCTGCAGTTCCTCGCGACCGAGGGCCTGCTCGACAACGGCCTGAAAATCCGCTCGCTGGTGCTGCCGGACATCTGGATGCAGCAGGCGAGCCCGGATGCGATGTACGCCAAGGCCGGCCTCGACCGCGCCGGCATCGTTTCGACCGTCTTCAGGACGCTCGGCCAGCCGCAGATCGGTGTCGGCTTTGCCGGTTGAGCCTGACCGTCGGGTTCTCTCGGCCTAGAAACCGAGTCTGCTCAAGGGCCCGATGATCCTGCGATAGAGCATCGGCGGCGTGAACTCCCGCAGCACGTCACGGCGGATTTCGGCATAGTCCTTCTTATCCGCCGAGTTCGGACGCGGCTTGAAGAGCGTCGAATGCGACTTGCGGGATTCGTCCCAGGTCGCCGTGTAATAATAGAGGGCGATCGAGTCCCTCGTCTTGTCCTCCGGATGGTTCACGACGCTGGGATTGCCGTGGAAGGAGTCCGATGTGGTCGAGAAGGTGACCATGCGGTTGAACAGCGGGGTGAAACTGTGCACCTTGCCCTTCATCTCCTTGTCCCAGATTTCGAACGAACCACCCCACTCCTCCCGCCAGCCCTTGTTGAGATAGATCAGCGTGTTGAGACGGCGCTCGACCTTCATCTTGGAATGAAGATTGAAATCCGCGTGGATATCGAGATGCCCACCGTTGGCGGTCTCATGGACGCCGGCGCCGAAAAAGAACGGGTCGGGGATCAACCCCTCGATGCCGGTCATCTCCTCCAGGAACAGGATGAAGGGGCGCGAATTCAGCGCGTAGAACAGGTTCTTGGTGTAGGCCGGAAGCCGCTCCGGAACATAGGAGACCTTCTTGTTCTCCTGCGCCCTCGCAAAAGTCGTCTCCTTTTCCGGGCGGTTCCTGAGATCGGCCAGGACGTTTTCCAGAACCTGCTCGGGCAGGAAATTGTCGATGCAGATATGCGGATAAGGCGATGCCGATTGGTAAGCCTCAGCATAATTCCTGGCCATCGAGCGAGCAGCATCAACATCTGCCAGAAGAGTATCCGGATCAATGGGATATACTAACTGCGCCATTACACTCCCCCAAACTATACTTCGGTCACAGTGTCATGTTTTTTGGATGGCGCAAGCATGCCAAAAGCCCATACTTCGAAAGCGTTAGTTGTTAGAGGGATTCCAAATCAAGCCTCTTCTTTTGAAATCCTGATATAGAATCAATAAGTTCGGTTGACGGCGCCTAGCATCCCGGCACCCCTTTTCCAAGGCAAGGCTCCGAAGCAGTATGCTTCTACGTCGAATGAAGTAATGGGGCCAATCGAGGGGCGCTGTCTCTAGCTCCGCTCGCCCTCGATCACCATGTCGAACTGTACGACATTGGAATAGATCGGCGTGCCGACATCCATGGCATAGCGCGAGCGGTAGATCTTGCCGCTGACGTTGAAGCCTATCTTTCGGCCGTTCCAGGAGGTCAGTTTCACATCGAAGATTTCGGATGAGCTATGCCCCTTGGCGGTCAGCGTGCCGGTGATGCGGGCACTGTCCGGGCCGGTCTGCTCGATCCGCTCCGACCGGAACGAGATCGTCTCGAACCGGGAGGAATCGAAGACGGCGCCAGAGCGCAGGAAAGCATCGATACGATCCTGGCCGGTGCTGACGCTTTCCGGCTTCAGGTCGAAATTCACCATGGAATGGGCGAGATCACCGGCTTTCAGGTTGAACGTGCCCGAAAACTTGCCGAATTTGCCCTTGATGCCGCCGCCGCCGACCTGATCCACAGCAAAGGCGATACGGGAACCGGGCGTGATGGCATAGCGCCCGGCCGCCTCCGTGAGGCTCGGGACGTCGACCGCGGAGAAGCTGGCCTGTGGAAGCGACATGGTGAGCAGCATTGCTGCAATGACGGTTGCCTTGCGGGTCATGGTCCCGGCTCCTCGATTGACGTTTTGACGGTACGGTGCCGGCTGCCGAGCATGCGGGTGAGCACGTCGTCGTGCCTGACATAGTGGTGGTAGAGTGCGGCGGCGGAATGCAGGAAGACGAGCGCCAGCGTGGAATAGGCGAGAACCGCATGGACGGTCGTCCACCACGCCTCGGCAGCTTCCGACTTCGGCACCGGAAGATGCGGAATGACGACGAGGTTGAACGCGAAGGTCGGAATTTCGAGCGGCGACACGGAGGCGATCATCCAGCCGGCCACCGGCACAGCCACCGCCAAGGTCAGCAGCAGGTAGTGCATCCCATGTGCCGAGCGACGTTCCAGGATACCCAGACCTTCCGCGGGCTTCACCCGCGCGACGCTCAGCGAACGGACGAGCCTCACGGCGGCCAGAAGAAGAGCCAGCATGCCAAAGGATTTGTGCCACTGGAAGAGCTGGAACTGCAGGGCGGGATCGATCGATCGGCGGGTCATGACAAAGCCGAGGATCAGCAGGCCGAGGATCAGCACCGCGATCAGCCAGTGCAGAGCAATCGCGACAAGATCATAGCCATCGGCGGAGCGACGCGGCATGGGATGTTTCCGGAATTCTTCGGCAAGTCACAGGGTGGAAACATCGTACTTTCCGACCCAAGCGGCAAGCGTCGGCACGATCACGCTCATTCAATATTATTGAATAGGGATTTGTGCCGCCGTTACTGATCGGCGGCCGTCAGGAACAGGATATTCAAATCCTTTTCCGGGGAGAAATCGTCGGCAGTCATCTCGAAGGTCGTCGGGCCGACCTTCTTAATACCGTTGCCGCAGAAGCTGACGTAGTCCTGCGCCCTGCCCTTGTCGATCGTCAGCTTGAACTTGCCGATCGAGCCGCCCCAGTTGGCACCGGTGGTGAGGATATACGACACCCATTGCTCGGTATAGTTCGGGCCGCTTTTCCCAGCCGCGGCTTCGAGCTTTGCGGCCGTCTTCAGGAAGGCGGCGTCGATGCAGTAGCGCTCGGCATAGTCCTTGTAGTTGGTCGCCGGCTTGCCCTGGTCGATGAAGGTCATGGCGACAGTGCCGCCGACGCTCGGCTTGTAGCGATGGCTGACGCGGATGGGCTTGCCTGCCGGGAATTTCGTCTTCCACCAATAGACCGATCGCAACGTCCAGGCAGGCGTCAGGTCCTCTTGCCAGCCCTTGCCGGCATCGTAACGGTTGACGAACACCAGCCCCTCGGCGATCCAGGCGGCCTTCACGTCTTCGGGCAGGGCCTTGAGTGCGGCAAGCGTCCTGTCGCTATAGGGTAGAAGCGGAATGTTGCGCGCAACAAGTTCGTCGGTGCGGTCGACGCCTGCCGCCAGCACCCGCTGCTGCAGTTCCGGCTTGATCTGCCGGCTGTCCTGCACGACGGAGAAGCCGAGGAAATTGTCGGCGTCGGTCTCGTCGAGCGCGATATTGCTGTCCATGCTGCCGGTAACATCCGGCATTGGGAAGGCGATGACGCTTTCGACGTCCTTGTCGCTGGTGTTCTTGAAGACGTAATCGACCAGCACTTCCTCACGGGAAATGTAGAGCTGCTCCTCGGCCATGGAGACGTCGGAGGTCTGGACGTAGATCAGCCCGCCCGTCTTCAACTCTGCCATGGTATCGTTGGCGAGTGCCGGGTTCGAGACAAGCAAAAGCCCGCCGATCAGCAAGGTCCACCGCATTTCCGTCCCTCCGGTTCGTTGCCGGCTTTCCGGCCGCCGGAAGATAGACGCAAATGCTGAAACAGAGAAGGCAGGCCGGAGGGTCTTCCGGCCTGCCTTTGAGATCGAGCCATATGGGCGGATCAGAATTCCGACCACTCTTCCTTCACGGCCGCGGCGCTCGCCGCCTTGCCGGAAAAGGCGCGGGCGACGGTGGAACGCAGGGCATTTGCCGGCGATGCCACGGGACGGGCTGCCGACGGGGCCGCAACCGGACGCGAAGTCCGAGCTGCCGGTGTGCCCCCGAAGTTGAACTGCCTCAGCAGGGCATCGAGCGCCTGGGCTTCCTGGGCGAGCTTGTGGCTTGCCGCGTTCTGCTCTTCGACCATGGCGGCATTCTGCTGCGTGCCCTGGTCCATTGCGTTGACGGAGGTGTTGATCTCCTGGAGGCCGGTCGACTGCTCGCGGGTGGAGATGACGATGGCGGAGAGGTGCTGGTTGATCTGCTGCACTTCGCCGACGATCGCTTCCAGCGCCTGGCCGGTCTCACCGACCAGCGCGACGCCCGCATCCACCTGTTGGCTGGAGGTGGTGATCAACGCCTTGATCTCCTTTGCCGCATTGGCGGAACGCTGAGCGAGCTCGCGGACTTCCTGTGCGACGACCGCGAAACCCTTGCCCGCCTCGCCGGCGCGAGCCGCCTCGACGCCTGCATTGAGCGCGAGCAGGTTGGTCTGGAAGGCGATATCGTCGATGACCGAGATGATATTGCTGATCTCGCCGGACGACTTCGAGATCTGCTCCATGGCGGAGACCGCCCGGCGGACCACCTCGCCCGATTTCTCGGCGCCGATGCGGGCCCGCTCGACGCGCTGGCCGACATCTTCTGCACGGCGGGCCGATTCCTTCACCGTCGTCGTCACCTGTTCGAGTGCTGCGGCTGTCTCTTCGACGGCTGCGGCCTGCTGTTCGGTGCGACGTCCGAGATCGTCGGCAGCGGAGCGGATCTCGCCCGCGCCGGAGCTGATCGCCGAGGCGTTCTCACCGACCGCCTGGAGGGCTGACTGCAGCCGGCCGAGCGCCTGGTTGAAGTCGGTGCGCAGCCGGTCGAGATTGCCGGAGAACGGCTTTCCGATGCGGTAGGCGACATCGCCATCGGCAAGGCTTGCAAGCCCGGTGGCAAGCGCGTCGATCGCAAACTCGAGATTGGCGGCTTCGCGGGCCTTGTGGGCGTCGTTGTCGAGGCGCTCGCGCTCGCTGGTGCCGCGCAGGATATCCGCATCGCGGGCCAGGCGCTGCTTTTCGATGGCCGCGTCCTTGAAGACCGTGACGGCCTTGGCCATCCGGCCGACTTCGTCGCCGCGTTCGAGAGCCGGGACCTGGATGTCATGATTGCCGGCTGCAAGGCTGGTCATGGCGTCCGTCATGCCGACGATCGGCTTGACGATGACGCGCGACAGGGCCAGCACGAGGGCAACCGCGATCAGGCCGGCAATGCCGCCGCCGATCAGAAGCGTCAGCAGCAGGTCGGTGTGGGCGCGGGTCTGGGCATTGACCATGGCGGTGGACAGGTCGAAAGCCTGCTTCTTGATCTTGGCGGCAGCCTCGCGGAAGACGTCGAGCTGGCCCTTGGACTGGTTGCGGCCGATCTCGATGACTTCGTCGATCGGCTTGCTGGTGTTCTTGCGCGCATCGAGCTGCGGAACGGTGAGCTGGGTGTGGAACACATCGGCTGCGGCCCGCATCGCATCGAGCGAGGCGAGCATATCCGGCATGCCGGCGGCGGCCTTCTTGGCGGCGTCGATCGCCGCAATCATCTTCTCGCGGTTATTGAAGACATCCGCATAGGTGCTGTCGCTCTTGAAGAGCAGGAAGCCGCGCTGATTGACGGCCTGTTCCAGCATGGCTTCGAGCGCCGCGTCCACATGCATCAGGATGGTCTGGGAAACGACCTGCTGCGCGGAAGACCGGCTCGATTTCAAGGCCTGCCAATAAACGCCGGCGGACGCCAGCAGACAGACCGACATCAACGCCGCAAAGGTGATGATCAGCTTCTTGTTCAGGGATAGGTTTTTAAGCGACATCAGTGGCTTCCGCTCTCAGTTGAAACAGCATTGGATATCTCCTCCAGTCTGGAGAGAATCCGAACATGATTAAAATTTGATTGAACGCGGCCGCGAGTTTTCATGGATCAAGCCCCTTGCAAGCCAGGCGATAGGCAGGCATTGACTGCACCCATGTCCTCAACTCCCGAAAACCAACGCCTCGACCAGCTTCTCGTCTCGCTCAATCTCGTCGCGAGCCGGGCCCGTGCGCGCGACGCGATCGCTCGCGGCACCGTTACCGTCAACGGCCGTGTCGTCACCAAACCGAGCCTCACCTTCCCGCTCGACGCGCAACTCACCATCAACGACCCGGCGCAGGATTACGTATCCCGCGCGGCGCTGAAGCTTGTCGCGGCGCTCGATCACTTCAAGCTCGACCCGGCAGGCCATGACTGTCTCGATATCGGCGCCTCGACCGGCGGCTTTACCGAAGTGCTGGTCATGCGTGGCGCAGAACATGTCACCTCGATCGACGTCGGCCACGGGCAGATGCATCCGCGTCTGCTCGCCGAGCCGCGCGTCACCAATATCGAAGGCCTCAACGCCCGCTATCTGACCGCCGAGGATTACGACGACCGCGAGATCACCTTCATCGTCTCCGACGTCTCGTTCATTTCGCTGAAACTGGCGCTGGCGCCGGCGCTGGATCTTGCCGAGCCCGGCGCGCATTGCGTGCTGCTGGTCAAGCCGCAATTCGAGGCGGGACGCGATGCGATCAGCAAGGCCGGGCTGTTGAAGGAGCCGGAGACGGCACCCCAGGTCGCAGCGGAACTCGAACGCTGGCTCGTCGAAGATATCGGCTGGGCGAGCCTTGGGCTGATCCCCTCCCCGATCGTCGGCGGCGACGGCAACCAGGAATACCTGCTCGCAGGCGTGAAGCCCGGTGAACCCTCATGAGCACGGTCACCGTCACGATCAACCGGCTCGGCGCCCAGGGCCACGGCATCGCCAATGGCGAAGACGGCCCGGTTTATGTGCCCTACGCTCTTCCGGGCGAAACGCTGGCGATCGCCCGCAACGGCGATCACGGCACGGTCATGTCGACTTCCAACCCGTCGCCGGACCGGGTCACGCCGCCCTGCCGCCACTTCGGGCCTGACAGCGACGCGTGCGGCGGCTGTTCGCTGCAGCATCTGGCCGACGCGCCCTACCACGCCTTCAAGCGCAACCTCGTCGTCGAGGCGCTGAAATCCAAGGGCCTGACGCCTGAAGTGGGCGAGCTGGTCATCGCCCATCCCGGCGAGCGCCGTCGGGTGGTATTTTCCGCCCGCAGGACCGAGAAGGAATTGCTGCTCGGCTTCAACCGCGCCGAGACCAACCATATCGTCTCGATCGTCGAATGTCCCATCGCCTCGCCCGGCATCGTTGCCCGGCTCGAGGCGATCCGTGCGGTGGGCAAGGCGCTGGCGACCGGCTCCGATACGTTCCGCATCGGGGTTCTGGAAACGCTTGCCGGCCTCGACCTTGCCGCGGACGGGTTGAAGCCGCTCGACGACAAGCAGCGGCGCCTGGTGACCGAGACTGTGCTGGCGCTGAAAAACATTGCGCGGGTTTCTGCCAATGGCGAGATCGTCATCGAATTGCAGAAGCCGCTGGTGGATTTCGGCGGTGTCAAAGTCTCCCCGCCGCCCGGCGCCTTTACCCAGGCGACGAAACCGGCGGAAGACGCGATGGCCGAACTGGTGCTTTCGCATGTCGGCAAGGCCAAGCGGATCATCGACCTGTTTGCCGGCTCCGGTACATTTTCCCTCCGGCTCGCCCGCATCGCCAAGGTGCATGCGGTCGAAGGCGACGAGAAGTCGGTCAAGGCGCTCGATCACGCCGCCCGCAACACGCAGGGGCTGAAGCCGGTATCGGTGGAGAAGCGCGACCTCTTCCGCCGGCCGATGATGGTGTCCGAGCTGAAGAACTACGACGCCGTCGTCTTCGATCCGCCGCGCGCCGGTGCCGAAGTCCAGATGAAGGAACTTGTCCGGTCTGGCGTGAAGACGGTCGTGGCGGTCAGCTGCAACCCGCTGACGCTCGCCCGCGACCTCAGAATTCTTGTCGACGGCGGATACCAGATCAAGGCCGTCACCCCGATCGACCAGTTCCTCTGGTCGCCGCACGTGGAGGCGGTAGTACTGCTGCAGAAGTAAGCTCGGGCAGAAGACCGCAGGGCCTCTTACCGAGCCAGATCGAGCGTGCCGCTGCCGACGACGCCGGAGCAGCGGCAACGGCCGCCGACACGGCCCGGTTCGGCGTTGCAGACAAAGGGACGACGGCGATCCATGCTCGGCGGCGGAGAGACGACGCAGACATAACGCTGCGGGCGGGGGCGATCTCTATCGCGGTCACGGTCGCGATCCCGGTCCCCGTCACGATACCGGTCACGATCGTCGTCACGGCGGATGATGACGCCGTTCGGGCCGATGGTGACGGAGGGGCTCTGGGCGAGCTGCAGCGGCTGGCTCTGCAACGGAAATGCCTGCGTCTCGGCTTGCGCCGGCGCTATTCCCAGAAGCAATACGAACAAGCACGACCAGAAACGATAGGACATTCTTTCCTCCCAGATTGTGGAGGCAATCTAGCGCTGAAGCTGCATCAAAAGAAGACGGGAGCAGAGTTTCCCGCGGGACACCGTTAACGTCGCATGAAGGCCTCGAAGGCGGCCCGCGCCTCGGCACTTTTGAGCTGGGCGGAGAAATGCACCAGTTCCTCATCCATGCGGGCAAGCACCGCATCGCGCGGTCCGCGCACCAGGTCGCGGGCGATCCTCAGGGCCTGGGGCGGTTTCGCCGCAAGGCTTGCGGCAAGCGCCAGCGTCTCGGCTTCGACCGCCTGCGGCTCAACGATCTTCCAGATCAGCCCGGCATCCAGCGCCGCCTGGGCGGAAAATCCCTCACCCGCCACCAGCATGGCAAATGCGCGCTGGTGACCGATGATTTTCGGCGCCAGCAGGCTGGAAGCGGCTTCCGGCACCAGCGCCAGGTCGACGAAAGGCGTCTTGAACAGGCTGCGGGCGGACGCGACCGTCAGGTCGCAATGCATGTTCAAGGTGGTGCCGATGCCGATCGCGAGACCATCGACACCGGATACCAGCGGCTTTTCGGCGAGCGCCAAGGCCTTGATGAAAACGGCGGCGGCAGGCGCCTCCTTCGATCCTGACATGGCATAGGCGAGGAAATCGCCCATGTCGTTGCCGGCGGAGAAGCAGCCATCGGTGCCCAGGAAGGCGACGGCACGTACGGCATCGTCGCGGTTCGCCTCCTCGAGCGCGGCGGTCATGCGGTTGTACATGGCCGAGGTGATGGCGTTCTTCTTTTCCAGGCGGTTGAAGCGGATCACCATGACGCCCGGCTGGGCCTCGGGGCGCTCGACGAGGATATGGGTGTCGCTCACGGATGTCTCCTTCAGGCCAGGATCGCGCGGGCAGCTTGCAAGCTCTCGGCGCCTGAAATCACGCGGTCCTTCAGCGCCGAAGTTTCGGCGAGCAGGTTTTCGGCCATGAAGCGGCAGAGCGCGACGCGCTTTTCCGGGCCGCCGTTATCGGCGGCAACAAGCGCGCCCTTGGCAAGATAACAGCCGGTCAGCACCAGGCCGAACAGGCGCTGATAGGGCGTCGCACCGGCAAGCGCATCGGCGGCCCTGCCGGCGCCTTGAGTTTCCAGGAGCCAGCCGGTGGCGGTTTCGAGCGCGGCGATGGCGGCGCGCAGGCGATCTCCCGTCTCGCCGAATGCCGTATCGTTGGAGGCCGAGACCTTGTCGGCGATTTCCTTCAGTTCGCCGATGAAGCCGCGCACCTGGTCGCCCGAAGAGAGCGGCAGCTTGCGGATCACGAGGTCGATCGCCTGGATGCCGTTGGTGCCCTCGTAGATCGGCGCGATGCGGGCGTCGCGCAGGTAACGGGCAGCGCCCGTCTCCTCGATGAAGCCCATGCCGCCATGCACCTGGATACCGAGCGACGCGACGTCGACGCCGGCATCGGTCGCGAAGGATTTGGCGATCGGCGTCAGAAGGGCTGCCCGTTCGGTCCAGTGGCGGGCCTCGTCGCCTTCGGTGTGGTGCGACATGTCGGTTGCGTGGGCGCAGGCGTAGCAGATGGCGCGAGCGCCTTGCGTCAGCGCCTTCATGGTGATCAGCGTGCGGGCGATGTCGGGGTGGTCGATGATCGGGCTCATTCCCTCCCCCGACCAGCCGGGCGCCTTGCCCTGGGTGCGTTCCTTGGCAAAGGCGACCGCCTTCTGGGTTGCGGCTTCGGCGATCGCCACGCCCTGCATGCCGACCGCCAGGCGGGCATTGTTCATCATCGTGAACATGCAGGCGAGGCCCTTGTTCTCCTCGCCGATCAGCCAGCCGATCGCGCCCTTGTCATCCTCGTTTCCGGGAGAATATTTGCCGTCGCCGTAGATCATCGTGCAGGTCGGCGAGCCGTGGATGCCGAGCTTGTGTTCGATCGAATGGCAGAAGACGTCGTTGCGCGCCTCCAGCGATCCGTCGTCGCCCACCAGGAATTTCGGGACCAGGAAAAGCGAGATGCCGCGGGTGCCGACAGGCGCATCGGGAAGCCGCGCCAGCACCAGATGGATGATGTTGTCGGCAGCGTCGTGTTCGCCCCAGGTGATGAAGATCTTCTGGCCGAAAATGCGGTAGCTGCCGTCGTCGCCGCGCTCGGCGCGGGTCTTCAGGACGCCGAGATCGGAGCCGGCATGCGGCTCGGTGAGGTTCATGGTGCCGGTCCATTCGCCGGACACCAGTTTTGCGAGGTATTTTTCCTTCAGCGCCTCGCTGCCGTGCGCGACCAGCGCTTCAATGGCGCCCATGGTCAGCGTCGGCGCCAGCGCGAAGGCCATGGAGGCGGAATTCCACATTTCGAGCGCTGCGACGTTCAGCATATGCGGCAGGTTCTGACCGCCATAGGCTTCCGGCGCGGTCAGGCCGTTCCAGCCGCCTTCCCGCCAATGACGATAGAGTTCCGGCCAGCCGTCCGGTGTCGTCACCTTGCCGTCGGTGAGGCGGGCGCCCTGTCTGTCGCCGATCTCACCGAGCGGCGCCATCTCGTTGCCGGCGAACCGCCCCGCCTCCTCCAGGATCGCCTCGACCAGATCGGCGCTCAAGTCGCCGAACCTGCCGATCTCCAGGGCGTCCGAAAGGCCCGCCACATGGTTCAGGGTGAAGGCGATCTCCTCGACCGGTGCCTTGTACATGATGCTCCTCCTCCTAGGCGCAGCTGTGACTGCCGATTCTAGCCGATTCTGCTCCGTCGGCATTCCTCATATGCTTTTTACGTAAACGTAAATGCGGTTGTCAATGTTCAGGCCAAGCCAAAGAACACGGCAAGCGACCGATTCACGGCTACGAGAACGTCATCTTCGATCGAGCCGAAAACCCTCCCTATCTTTTCCCGCTTGAGGGTCATCGCCTTGTCGATCATGATCTGGGAGGGGCTGTTGAGCGCGTTGCTGGGCGTGGGCTGGACCATGATGCGGATGAGCGGCGTATCCACAATGGTACTGGACAGCAGCAGAACCGTCAGCGTGTCCGTGTCGAAGAGGTCGGATTGGATCACAAGCGCGGGGCGCGGTTTTCCGAAATCACCAGCCAGAGCAACCGTCACAAGATCGCCCCTGCGCATCATTGCTCCCCGAGATCAGCAAGGGCCTCATCCAGAAATTTCATCAGATCGGGATCTGCTGCATCCGCCGCCGCGACCAAGCGCGACTGCCGATGGCATTCCTCTGCAAAACCAGGGCGCCGCGTATCGGGAACCCAAATTTGCACTGGACGCAACCCGGACGCTCGGAGATTTTCACGACGCTTTCTGACGCGCTCATTCACGGAACTGGCCATATGAAATACTCCTTGATTTGTTACATGTAACAAATGGCACTGGACCGTTCAAGGAATTTTTAGAGAATCTTGTTGAAACGAGCGTTACACAAAGGGTCTATGGAGTGATGCCTATGCTTCCGGATTCCTCGCCCATGTCCCTCATGAACCCCGCTGTCCCAGGCCTCGTCTGGGCCTATCGCTTCCATCCGGGATCGGCGCCCTGCACCCGGTTGCCGCTCGATGCGGCGCGCAGCGATCTCGATGTCGGCGATGGCTTCCTGTGGCTGCATCTCAACCTCGCCGACAGCCGGGTCAACGCCTTCCTGGAGAGCTTCCCAGGCCTGACACCGCCGGCTCTCGCCGCACTCACCACCCACGACACGCACGCCGCCGTGACGCTCGACGAGCAGCTCGTCTATGGCACCCTGGTCGATTTCCAGCGGGAGTTCGACAGCGAGACACGCAATATCGGCTGGCTGCACTTCTTCGTCTCGGACAGGATCATCATCACCACACGCCTGCAGCCCCTGCGCTCGATCGACCGGGTGCGGGCGGCGATCGAAAAGAACGCCTCGCGCTATAAAAAGCCGATCGACGTGTTCGAGACGCTGGTCGCCGAGTTCCAGCGCACGCTGATCGTGCTGGTGATGGAGCTCACCGAGGAAATGAACATTATCGAGGATTTCGTCTACGACAACACGCCGCGCGATGAACGCCGTCGGCTGGCGCCGATCAGGCGGACGGTGGTCAGGCTGCACCGGCACCTGAGGACGGTGCTGACGCTGCTGCGGCGGGCAGCGGCGACCGACGACGACGAGATGCCCCCCGGTTTCGACGACGCAGCCTCGCGGCTGATCGGCCGGCTGGAGGCGGCGGACCACGACGTCTACGCGCTGCAGGAGCGGGCGCGGCTGCTGCACGAGGAAATCGACTCGAAGCTCTCCTCAGAGACCAACCGTCACCTCTACATCCTGTCGCTGATGACCGCCTTCCTGCTGCCGCCGACCTTGGTCACCAGCTTTTTCGGAATGAACACCTCGTCGCTACCCTTCGAGGGAGGCTCCGGCGGAACGGCCTATGCCTTCGGCCTGATCGGCATTTCGGTACTTGCCGCCTGGTGGCTGTTGAAGCGCACCGGCATTCTCTGACCGCTGGACAAACGAAACCCGCCCGGGTTCGATACCGGACGGGTGGGATAATGCCTGCCGGGCGCTCTTAGAAATAAGGCGAATAGCAGGTTTGGCGCGGGCCGTAGTTCGGCTGGAACGAGTTCGAATAGGCGTCGTAGGAACGGTAGCGATCGGTGCACCATTCATAGTGGCGCGGATTGATATCGTCGCCACCGCCATAGGCCGGAGCAGGCTCGGCGTAACGCGGCTGGGAGGCAATGGCGCCGCCGATCAGGGCGCCGGCACCGAATGCCGCCAGCGGGAACCAGTAGCCGTTATGGCGGCGATAACCCGGACGGTAGTCGCGATAACCGCGATGCCCGCCATACCAACCGCCGCCATGGCGACGGTACTGCACGAGGGTCACGTCGGTGTCGGCGCTGGTTTCGATCCCGGCGGCCGGAGCGGACGGCAGCGGCATCGCCTGAGCCGGCATCAGAGAGCCGGCGAGAACGGCAGCGGAGATGCCCGCAACCGCGATCTTCTTCAAAAGAGTCATGTTAGGTCCCCAGATCCCTTGTCTATGTTTCAATTTTCGACAGCCAATTATTTCAGTATGCAGTGAATTTCAATTTTGCCGCAACCTTAGGAAGTTCATCCTGAATGCGCAATTAACGTGCGCCGCGACGAAGCAAGCCCGGCCGCTGACATATGCCGCGACCGGGCTTGGCGTAGAGGTGGCCAACGCTTGCTTATCTGTAAGGCGAGATGCAGCGTGCCCGCACGCCGGCGCGCGGCGCATAGGTATCGTCCCAGGCCCGATAGCTGCGATAACGGCTTTCACACCAGGCGACGTGACGGCTCGAATAGCCGCCCCGGTCGGCCTGTATGGCACCACCGATGATGGCACCGGCGCCGAAGGCGGCGAGCGGGAACCAGAACCCGTTGTAGTAACGGTAGCCGGGCCGGCGATCGCGATAACCGCGGTGGCCGCGATACCAGCCATAGCGGTCACGCCGGAAGTCGCGACGGTACTGGACATTGGTGACATCGCCGGCGGCCGAAATGCCTGACGGGGGAGCCGGCATCTGAATGGCCTGCGCTGGCACAAGCCCGGCAAAGGTGGTCGCGATGGCAACCGCCGCCGCAGTCAGACGTAGACGAAAGGCGTTCATGCGGTGTGTTTCCTCATTCTGATTTTTAATCGGAAAACAACGCCAGACGCAGGTTTCGGTTCCTGAAGACGTACCCGGCACCGATCACCGCAGATCACGAATTGGCGATCAGGCGACGATCGAGAGTTGCGCCTGGTCGCCCTGCAGCCGGTTGACCATGAAGTTCGAATACCATTCGACGAACTGCATGACGCCGCCTTCGTGGAGTGGCGAATAGGGACCCGGCTCATAAGCGGGCGAGCGGATGCCGAAGGCGTTTTCCTCGACGATCTGGCGGTCCTGGTCGTTGGTCATGTTCCAGACATGGGTCAGTTCTTCGAGATTGTAGTCGACGCCCTCGACCGCATCCTTGTGGACCAGCCATTTTGTGGTGACCGCCGTTTCCTCCGGCCCCAGCGGGGTGACGCGGAACGAAATCGCATGGTCGCCGAGAATGTGGTTCCAGCTGCTCGGATAGTGGAAGAGCAGCATGGTGCCGATCGAGTTGATCGTCACGTCCTCGGAGAGTTTGCGCTGCACGGCGTTGCGGCCGCTCATCGTATAACTCTCGGCATCCTCGATCAGCGGCATGCGCGCGACGCGGAACTGGCCGGTTTCGTCCATGCGGAACTCGCTCGGCAACCCAGCCTCCTCGCAACGCTGCCAATGGGCGGCGATGACCGGATCGTCCTTGGCACCCTGGACGCCGGTCGCGGTGGGCGATTCCGGATAGGTGCGGCAGAGCTCCGGATGGTTGGCGGCGCAGTGGTAGCACTCGCGGTTGTTTTCCCAGACGAGCTTCCAATTGCCCTTCTCGATGATCGTCGACTGGTGCGCGACCTTGGCTTCCGAGAGGCGATGCGGGGCCATATAGGGCTCGATCGCCGCACGAACCGGCGCGAAATCCGGCGCCTCGTTGGCAAGGCAGATGAAGATAAAGCCCGCCACGCTTTCGCAATGGACCTTCTTCATGCTGAACTGGGTCTTGTCGAAGTCCTGGCCCATCTGGCGGCCGACCAGAAGCGAGCCGTCCAGCTCGTAGGTCCATTGGTGGTAGGGACAGACGAGCCGGACCGCCGAGCCATGCTCCTTGGTGCAGACGCGGCTGCCGCGATGGCGGCAGGTATTGTGCAGCGCCCGGATCTGGTTGTCGCGGCCGCGCACGACGACGACCGGATAATCGCCGATCTGCAGGGTGAAATAGGCTCCGGCCTTGGGCAGCTCGCAATCATGCCCGACGAACAGCCAGTCGCGATACCAGATCATTTCCAGATCGAGCTTGAAATAGGCGGGATCGGTATAGAAGGGCTGTTCGAGGCTGAAGCCTTCACGGCGGTTCTTAAGCTGCCGCAGGGCTTGATTGCGAATTTCCATATTATCTTCCTCGTCAATGTGGACAGCGGAAGGACATGGAAATGCCGGCCGGCCTCAAGGCCCACCCAACACCCTGTCCCGAACGCCCGCCGCGTCCGGTCGTCATTTTTGATCCCGAGGCTGGTTTCCGGGCTCAGGAGCTTGTCCCGTTCAGGGGACCGGCTCGGCGCCTTCCCGGGTGGCCCTTGCGGCTCTTTCCCAGTGGCTCATGCCGTGCCTTATTGCTCCACCACCGTTGCGGGGGCAGCGCCAGATTAGGGTTTCTAAAGACCCTGCCGGCTTCCCAATTCTCCGCCTTCCCTAGTCAGGCGGCACCTCGAGATCGAGGCGGATATAATCATCGAGCGAGCGTGTCGCATAGGCGACATTGCGACATCGGCAACCGCGTTGGCGACAGCGGCGAAACGGCCCAAAATGCAACACTCCAGCCACGCGAAAGCGAAACCTGTCATTAAGGGATAAGCCATAAAATCCCGGCGTGAATGGGAGCGATGCCACCGTGCAGGCCAAGGGAAAGATCCGTTACTACAAAGCCCCTCCACCACCGCCTCCGGCGCCGGTGGTAGTGAAGACTGCTTCCCATTCCGAATTCCTCCGGACGGGGCGCAGCTCCCGCTACAATCCGGTCTGGCTGCCGGAAGAGCGCCGCTATCTCACCCATAACGAAGTCGCCGAGCGCACGGGCAAAAGGCTCGAGGCAGCTGGGGAAACGAGCCACAACCGGATCAACTCCTTCCATCGCTCGATCAACTTTCCGAAGATCATCTTCCACCACACGCTCGATGAACGGCCGCATCTCGGCTATTGCCATGTCACGGCGGCAAGGACGTTTCTTCCACGCGGCGGCCCGGTGAGCTGGTCGTTCTATATCGCCAACTTCTTCTCCAAGATCGGCGAGGAAGAAACGTTCTTCGAGCATATCAGCCCGGCCAATTCGCGCATGTATTTTGCCGTTGCGGTCGAACGCGAGGCGGGTCAACCGCTGCAGATCAACCGCACGATCCGCAAGAACGGCCTTCTGTTCCAGACCAACGATCCGATGGAAGCCATCAAGAACGTGCTGATGCTCGGCACTTCCAACGAAATGCTCCGCGAGATCATCAAAAAGCTTTGAAGACGCCCGGGTCCGCGTTATTGACGGGCGGATATGACGGCTCAAATCATCGACATCACCCGGGATCACGACGGCGCACTTGCCCAAGCCTGCACCATCCTTGCGGACGGCCTTCCCGTGGCGATCCCGACCGAGACGGTCTACGGACTTGCAGCCGACGCCACCAATCCCGCCGCCATCACCCGCATCTACGAGACCAAGGGCCGGCCGCGCTTCAACCCGCTGATCTGCCACATGTCGGATCTCGACATGGCCGAGCGCTATGCCGACTTCGATCCGATCTCGCGAAAGCTTGCCGAAGCCTTCTGGCCTGGGCCCCTTACCCTGATCCTTCCCCTGAAGCCCGAAAGCGGCATCCATGCACTGGCGACGGCCGGGCTCGATATGGTCGGCATCCGGCTTCCCAAGGGCTTTGCTTCCGAGCTCATCCGCGCCTTCGGAAAGCCACTCGCGGCCCCCAGCGCCAATACGTCCGGCAAGGTGAGCCCGACCAGCGCGCGCCACGTGGCCGACGACCTGGGCGAGAAGCTGGCGTTGATCATCGACGGCGGTGCGGCTCCGGTCGGTGTCGAATCGACCATCGTTCGCGTCGAGAACGGCGTGATCCGGCTGCTGAGACCGGGCGGGGTAGCCGCGGAAGAGATCGAGAAGGCAACCGGTCTTGCGGTGATCCGGCCTGAGGGACCGGTGACGATCATCGAGGCTCCCGGCATGCTGGCCTCTCATTATGCGCCGGGTGCAGCGGTGAGGCTCAACGCCGACCATGTCGAGGCCGGCGAGGCGTTGATCCGGCTCGGCTCCGCTCCAGTGAAGGGAATGGAACTCGCCGCGGCGGTTTTTGACCTGAGCCCGTCCGGTGACCTTGCGCAAGCGGCGGCAAATCTGTTCGATTACCTGAAGCGCGCCGACGCCACCGGCGCCTCCAGCATCGCCGTCACGCCCATTCCCGACCATGGGCTCGGCGAGGCGATCAACGACCGGCTGGCGAGGGCGGCCGCCCCGCGGGAATAAGCCGGGGCTAAAGAGGAGGAGACGCCGATGGACATTTCAGGGCCGAACCCAGAGCTTCTCGACCGCTTCGCGGCGATCGTCGGTGAGAACCACGTCCTGCGCGACGCCAACGATCTTGCGCCGCATCTCGTCGAGGGCCGCGGGCTCTACAAAGGTTCTTCGCCGATGCTCCTGAAGCCGGGCTCGGTCGAGGAAGTGTCGGCGATCCTGAAGCTTGCGAGCGAAACCGGCACGCCGATCGTGCCCCAGACCGGCAATACCGGCCTCGTCGGGGGGCAGACCCCGCGTACCGGCGGCAGCGACCTGATCGTCTCGCTCGAACGGATGAACCGCATCCGCGACGTCGATCCGGTCGCAAACGTGCTGGTCGCCGACGGCGGCGCCATCCTTGCCGACGTGCAGAAGGCGGCGGAAGCGGTCGACCGGCTGTTTCCGCTGTCGCTCGGCTCGGAAGGCTCCTGCCGCATCGGCGGCAACCTCTCCACCAATGCCGGCGGCACCGCCGTGCTCGCCTACGGCAATACCCGCCAGCTCTGCCTCGGGCTCGAAGTGGTGCTGCCGACAGGTGAAATCTGGGACGGCCTGCGGCGGCTCAAGAAGGACAATACCGGCTACGACCTGCGCGACCTCTTCATCGGCGCGGAAGGCACGCTCGGCATCATCACCGGCGCGGTGCTGAAACTTTTCCCGCAGCCGGTCGGGCACCAGGTGGCACTTGCCGGCCTCAACTCGCCAGCAGACGCGTTAAAACTCTTCGAGCGAGCCTCGAACCTCTGCGGCACGGCGCTGACCGGTTTCGAACTGATGCCGCGCATCGGCATCGAATTCGTGGTCCGGCATATAGAGGGCGTGCGCGATCCGCTCTCCGAGCCGCATCCATGGTACGCGCTGATCGACATCTCGACTTCGGATTCCGCCGAGACGGCCAGTTCCATGGTGCAGTCGCTGCTCGAACAGGGTTTTGAAGCAAGCCTCATCCGCGACGCCGTGATCGCCTCCTCCGTCGCCCAGCAGAAGGCGCTCTGGCACATGCGCGAAAGCATGTCCGACGCCCAGAAGCCTGAGGGCGGCTCGATCAAGCACGACGTGTCGGTGCCCGTCTCGAAAATCCCGAGCTTCATGGCAGAGGCCGAGCAGGCGGTGCTGGCGGCGATGCCGGGCGCCCGGGTCTGCGCCTTCGGCCATCTCGGCGACGGCAACATCCATTACAACATCTCGCAGCCGATCAGCGCCGACATGGCCGCCGACAAGGCAGCCTTCATCGGCCGCTGGCGGGAAATCAACGCGATCGTCCACGGCATCGTGCTCGCCGCCGGCGGGTCGATTTCGGCTGAACACGGCATCGGTCAATTGAAGCGCGACGAGCTTGCCCATATCCGCTCGCCGATCGAGATGGACCTGATGCGGCGCATCAAGCAGGCGTTCGACCCGGCCGGCATCATGAACCCCGGCAAGGTCGTGATCATTCCATGAGCCAACCGTCGAAGACCACTATACGAATCGACCTCGACAACGGCGTGCGGCTCGGTCCGGGCAAGGCGCAGCTTCTGGAACTGATCGCCGAACACGGCTCGATCCGCGCGGCTGGCGCCTCGATCGGCATGTCCTACCGGCGGGCATGGCTGCTCGGAGACGAAATCAACCGGATGTTCAAGGAGCCAGCGATCTTTACCCGCCATGGGGGGAAAAGCGGTGGGGGTGCGGGCCTGACCGAATTCGGCCAGGAACTGCTGTCCCGCTACCGGCGGATGGAAAAGGCAAGCCGCGACGCCATGCGCGCGGACCTCGACTGGCTCGAATCGAACGCCGATCCGCACTTTGAGACGACCGGCAAGAGCGACGACACCTGAGGGGACCGGTTCGCTCTCAGCTCATCCTGATCTGGGACAATGCCCACAGCGTATCCGAGCTGATGCCCGCCGAGCCGCCGCCGCCACTCAGGATGCTCACCGCCGATGCCGTGTTCACGCTGTTCTCCAGATCGTACATGATCGTGAAACGCTGCACCAATTTCCTCACCTTTTCCGGATCGGAAAGGTCTTCGAGATCGAGCTTCTTCTCCACTATCTTGGCCTGCTGATCGACATCCATATTGCCGATTTCCGGGGGTAGGCTGAAGGTGATGCGGAAGAACTCCATCAGCGCTTCGTCGCCGAGGATCACGTAAGGATCGGTGATGCTGTCGGACATGCGCTCGAAATAAAGCGCGAGGCGGACACCCGGATTTTCCTCGCCCTGCTGGGTTTCGAGCATCTGGCGGACGTAAAGGTCCTGGGTCGCGACAACTTCGCCGCCGTTCTGGGCCTCGCCGGCCGAGCTGCGGTCGATGTCGCCCTTGGAATCGAAGTTGAAGGTGCCGACGATCTGCGCAAACCGCTTGTCCGTCTGGGTATTGACGAAGCTCTCGGGATCGGCAGGATCCGAGTTGAAAGCCTCCTTCAAGAAGTCGTTGGTGACCGTGGAAGGATCTATCCCCTTGGAGATCAGCAGGATGTCGAGCGTCTTGCGGTCGGCGAGCAGCTCGTCGCGGCTGCCGATACGCTGCATCGCGGCGGTATAATATTTCGCCTCCGTCTGGGCTTTTTCCCTGGCCGCCTTGAGTTCGTCGCCTTCCATGAACCGGCTTTGGCGCAGGATATAGTCCTTTGCGACATTGGTGATCGTGGCATTTGACTGGAGCAGCACCTGCCGCGTGACGCCGCCCTTGCTGTCGAAATTGAAAAGCTTCGCAAGCGAGATAAAACGTTCGTCCTTCAGCTTGTAGATATAACTGTTCGGATCGGAAAGGTCGCTTTTCAGGGCGCTTTTGATCGTCAATTTCGAAGCAGTCGTCGGGTCGAGGCCCACTGCCTCAAGAGCAAAGTCGAAGGAGTCCTGGGCGTCCTTGTGCAGGAAGTCGTCAAGCGTCTTCACCTCAAAAAGCCTGAGCTTGTAGAACTTGATGGTCTTGTCGAGATCCGCTTCCTGCTTGTCGTCCCACCGGCTCATATAGTTGCTGCGGGTGGAGCTGGTCTGCAATTCGTCCTGGGCCTGGCCGGCGACGACGGTACCGTCGGTATTGAAATTGAAGGCCTTCGCCAGGTCGAGATATTCCGGATTGGTCGCGCCGAACCGATTAGCGTAGCTGTCCGGATCGGAGAGGTCGCTCGTCAGGATCTGCTCGATCGTCGACTTTACGACCGTGGCCTTGTCTAGATTGAAGGCGACCCTGATATATTTGAGAAGTCGCGGGTCGTCGATGAAGTCGCTGACATTGTCCGCCGTCTTGAGCTCCTGCTCGAAGAGCTCCTGGTTGAACATCGCCTCGGCATGCGTGATACGGGTCTGCTTGTTGAAGAAGCCGCCGACGATCTCCAGCAGCTTTTCGGGAGTGACCGCGCCGCCTGCCGGCACCGAGCCGTCCGCGTTGAAGTTGAAATCCTCGGCAAGCGATTTCATCAAGCCGAGATAAGGCGCGTCGGACGCCCCGGCGGCGATGAGCTTTGCTAGTTCGGCGCGCCGCTCGGCCGTTTGGGCCATCGGCACCAGCCTGCCATCCAGCTCGGTGTAACGCGTCTGCGATGTGGCAAGAGTGTCCTGGTCCCTCTGGATCGCCTCTACCGTTTTTGTCAATTCCACCTGCATAGCGTCGATCTGGGATTGGACCGCCGCGGGATCGCTGCTGCCGGGCAATTCAGCCTGCTTGGCGGCGATCTGTGTTTCGAGATCGGTTTTCCTCTGCTGGCCAAGCGCGAGCGAGTCCTGCAGAGCGGGAATGCCGGTACTGAGGCTCAGCCGCTCGGCAAGCTCGCTGTCCTCGGTTTTCATCGCATTATGCTGGTCGAGAGTGTTGCCGTAGGCGGTGTTGTAGAAGCTGGTCGGGTCGGCCGGATCGCTAACCAGCACGCCGCGGATCGCATTGTAATTGTAGTATTTCGTATCGATGCCATAGGCGGTGAACAGGTAATCGCGGAGCCTCGGATTGGCCAGCAGCTGATCGACGTTGGTGATATTGCCGGTATCGCCCAGCATCGCCTTGAAATAACGGGTGTCGTCCTCGAACACATCGTTCTGGGCGGCAATCGTCTGGTCATAGGTATCGAAGAGCTCCTCCATCTGCCCATTGGACTGGGCGGCGGCCCCCTCTCCGTTGGAAACGCCGAAATTGAAGGCTGCGGCGATATTCTGATATCGATCGTCGGTCAGGCGGTTCGCAAAGCTGTTGTCGTCGCTGAGATCGCTTTCGAGCACCTGCTTCATGAACGCCTTGGCGTAGATCATGTCGTCCAGGCCATGCGCCTGCATCGCATAGGAATAGAGACGGTAGTTGTCGAGGAACTCGTCGACCGTTTTTATCTTGCCGATATTTTCCTGGTAGTATTTCGTGTCGCTGACGACCATCGTCTGCCCAGCAATCGTCTTCAGGCTTTTCTGCATGTCGCGATTGACGAGATCGAAGGTGAGATAGGTCGATACCACGGAAAGGCCCCACGAGTCGGAATGATGCTGCCGCAATCATTGCGACCTAGCCTTGCCCGGGGCTTTTCTGGGCGTTTCGGCGTCACGCCGGGATTGTCCCAGGCCTGAACAGGAATACCGCGATTCACCTTCCGGAAACCCAAAAGCGTGCCCTTTCGCTAACCATCCAGGCAGGCAAGGCTTCTTTAACCGCTATTTTTAAGCAGTCTCGAACATGGCCCGCCCTATGCTTTGGCTATCAGAGGACAAAAGTCCCGTAGAGAAACCGGCAACGGCTCTCAGGTAAAACAAGGGTAGCATATCGATGACCAACACTGTTCTGAAGCCCGTTTGGGCAGGGTCGACATTCAGGCTCGATCCGTCTCGTTTCCCGCAGCAGGTTACCTATGCGCTGCGCGAGACATCAGGAGATGTCTCCATCACCATCGACGAACGCGGCGCTGTGCTGCGTAAGATCCTTCCCGCAAGCGGCCTGCCGCTCTCCTTCGCATTGCCTGCCCGTGCCTTCAAAGGGGTTGCGGCCCGCGCCATAGACCACGGCGACGGCGAAGTGACGGTCACGCTCGAACTGCATCACGACGATCCGGATCTGTGCATTCCGCTGCTCGTCGCCCACGACCTCTGCGACATCGCCGCCGACTGGCGGAGCTGGTCGGACGCCTATCGCATTCCGATGCTGATGGTGGAAGCCGACGGCATCGCCCGGCCGCTGGAAAACCATATCGGCGACGTGCGCACCAGTGCCGTCAGGCAGCGCCGCCGTCATTCCTATTTCGCGGCCCGACGTCCGCGCTTCCTGGTCCGCCGCACCACCGGCAGCCTCGGTGTGACGATGAAGATCGAAGGCAAGGAGATTATCGCGCGTCGGTAGGGCTTTGCTTGTCCCTTTGTCCACCGCCCGCGCGATAGGGTGGGAGAGAGCCCGATCCTCAAGCGATCGGGCTTTTTCCATTAAAGGGCGAGCGACAGGAGGAGGCCGGCAAACAGGATCGCGCCGACCCGGTTGTTCGACTTGAAAAGCCTTAGGCACTGGTCGGCATTGTCGATATCGAGGACCAGAACCTGCCAGCCGAACATCACCGCCGCGGCGGAAAGGCCGAGATAGGCCAGGAAACCGACGCCGGCCGATCCGAAAGCGAGCAGCAGGAAGACGAGCGTCAGGCCGTAAAGGCCGATCAGCCAGGGCTTGGTATTGTCGCCGAACAGACGCGCGGTCGAGCGTACCCCGATCAGCTCGTCATCCTCCTTGTCCTGATGGGCATAGATCGTGTCGTATCCGATCGTCCAGGCAATGGCGGCAAGGTAGAGCCAGATGGCGGCAAATGACAGACTGCCGAACGTCGCGGCCCAGCCCATCAGCGCCCCCCAGGAAAAGGCGAGGCCCAGGAAAAATTGCGGCCAGTCGGTAAACCGCTTGGCGAACGGATAGATCGCCACCACTGCCAGGGACAGGATGCCGAGCAGGATGGTGAAAGCGTTGAACTGGACAAGGACGAGCAGACCGACCAACGCCTGCACGGCGATGAAGACCTTGGCCTCGAAGCGCGAGACGCGGCCGGAGGGTAGCGGCCGCGAGCGGGTGCGCGCCACTTCCATGTCGATGTCATGGTCGACCAGATCGTTATAGGTACAGCCGGCGCCGCGCATGGCGACCGAGCCCAAGAAGAACAGCACGAGGTGGAAAAGCAGGAGGCCGAGGGAAAACGCGCCCTCCTCTTGGGCAGCGTTCGCCGCCAGTGCTGCCGACCAGAAACACGGCCACATCAGAAGCTGCCAGCCGATCGGCCGGTCCCACCTTGCAAGCTGCGCATAGGGCCAGGCCGGCCGCGGCAGAACGCGGTAGACCCAGTTGTCGGATGGAGCGTCGGCCACGCGGCCGCTGAAATCGTCGGCGTTCGTCATGGCCGGTTCTAGCGCCGGCCGAACGTTACGGTCAAGCCGGCGCTTTGTCGCCTCACAAGCGTGGAAGAGCTACGCCTTCCGGCGCGGAAGAGCCGCGCCTCAGGGAAGCGAGAAGCCGAATTTGTAGCTTGCCGAAACGCCGAACATCAGCTGGTTCTTGGAACCCCGCTCGCGCACCAGGCTGCTGTCGGCGACATCGCCCGTCAGCCGCTTGTATTCGGCAAACGAGGTGAGCTCGAGCTGTTCGGTCGCCTTCCAGGTCAACGCCGCACCGACGCCCACCGAATGCAGGCCGCTGCCCGGGTCGTAGGCGGAGAGGCCCGATGCCGCGGACTCGCTCGGGGTGACCTTGTAATAGGCGTCGTTGTAGCCGTTGCTTGCCCAGGTCGCCCGCGGACCGCCGGAAAGCCTGAGGTCGGGCTGGAGATCCGTGAAAGCGTCGACGGAGACATCGGCGACGACGCCGTCATGGCTGCGGATGCCCTGGCGGATTTCGGCCCGGGCGCGGATCCAGTCGGTCGGATAGATATCGACGAAGCCGCCGAGTTCGCCGCCGAGCTTGACCTCCTTCAGGCCCTTCAGGTCGTCGGAGGTATCGCCGTCACGCGGCATGATCAACTTGGCCGCCACGCCGGCGCGGATCGAACCCTGGTCGATCAGCGCGAACGAGATGCTGTCGTTGCGGGAGGAGAAACGTGCCTGTTTACTGTTCTGGCGGCCGAGCGAGATGATCGGCGAGAACTGCAGGCTGCGGCCGTTGTCACCCTCGAATTTCGGCGCGACGAAACCGGCGCCGCCGAGCGTCAGGTACCAGTCGCCGGACCAGAAGCCTTCCTGGGCCGCGGCGCTGCCGGGAGAAACGATCGAAAAGACAGAAATGAAAAGGGCAGCCCGAAGAGGCAGGGACATGGCAATGGATCCTGAAAACGCAAAACAGAACAGAGACCCCACTGGGGATTTCTGTTCTATTATCGCATTTCCATTGCCAGCTTGTTAACCAAGCGGAAGTTCAGACGGCAACCTTGTCGAGCGGGATGCGGCTTTCTTCGAAGGCCTTGAGCTCCGCCTCGCGCTCGTAGATGTAATTGCGGTTGTCGGGAACGGCCGTGCGTTTCTTGACGATCTGCATCTGGAAGATGAAGAAGCTTTCGTGGGTGAAGGCCATTTCCGAACCGGCCAGATAGAACTCCCACATCCGCACGAAACGATCGTCGTAAAGCGCCGCCGCCTTGTCCTTGTTGGCGATGAACCGCTCGCGCCAGTGGCGCAGCGTATGGGCATAATGCATCGGCAGGACTTCGATGTCGGAGACGAGCAGGCCGGCCTTCTCGACCGCCGGAATCACTTCCGAGATCGCCGGAATGTAACCGCCCGGGAAGATGTATTTCTCGATCCAGGGATTGTTGATCAGGGCCGGATAGGGCTGGCCGATCGAATGCAGCACCATGACGCCGTCATCGGCGAGCACGTCGTTCACCTTGTCGAAGAACTTTTGATAGTTCAGCCGGCCCACATGCTCGAACATGCCGACGGAAACGATGCGGTCATAACGCTTGTCCGGGGCTAAGTAATAATAGTCCTGCAACTCGAAGCGGACGCTGTTGGCAAGACCGCGCTTAGCCGCCCGTTGGCGGGAAATCTTGAGCTGCTGGGTCGAGAGCGTGATGCCGGTCACGTCGACGCCGGAGGATTCCGACAGATACATTGCCATGCCGCCCCAGCCGGAGCCGATTTCCAGCGCCTTCTGGCCCGGCTCGGCAAGCAGCTTGGCGACGATGTGGCGCTTCTTGGCGATCTGCGCCTCGTCGAGCGAAATCCCCGGCGGATTGAAATAGGCGCAGGAATATTGCCAGTCCTCGTCGAGGAAGAGCGAAAACAGCTTTTCGTTGAGATCGTAATGATGGGCGACGTTGCGCCGATTGTGGTTGATCGGCACGCGATTGCGAAACTGGGAAACCAGCACGCGGGCGATGCCGCGCCAGATCATCCCGAAGGTCAGGCCTTCGCTGAGGGTGTTGTCCTTGATAAGCGCCAGGAACTCGTAGATGTCGCCGTCATCGATGACGAGACGGCCGTCCATGTAAAGTTCGCCGAGCTTCAAGGGAGGATCGGCCACCAGTTCGCGTTCGGCGGCTTCATCGATAAAGCGTATCGAAACGGACCGCCCACCGCCGTCGCCATAACGCTGCTCGCCGGCCGAACCGCGTACGATCAAAGTTCCAGTCTTGATGATTTTGCTGAGAAGATTGTGAAGGGACGAGGCCACGGACCCACCTCCAATAATACTAAGGATGCCTTACTAATCCAAAATCTAGTCGTTTCTGTGCGACTTTCAAGCACATTGCAGCCATGAAAATGACATAAAAAAACAGGCCGTCAAACCCCTGGCTGACGGCCCGCACGTTGTGATTGAGATTTTCCGGAAGCCCGTGAAATTTACTTGCGTTTTAAAGCTTCTGCGAGTGCTGCACCAAAAGCGCCCTGCGATGAAGGTTTTTCAGTTTTCATCATTTTCGGGTTAACCGGCCGGACGTCACGGTCACCGCGCGGAGCGGGTGCCGCCTCGCCGCTGTCCTTGCGCATGGTCAGCGCTATCCTCTTGCGCTTCACATCGACCTCGACGACGCGGACTTTGACCACGTCCCCGGCCTTTACCACTTCATGCGGATCCTTGATGAAACGGTCGGCCAGCTGCGAGACATGGACCAGCCCGTCCTGGTGCACGCCGATATCCACGAAAGCGCCGAAAGCGGCGACATTGGTGACGGTGCCTTCGAGCATCATGCCCGGCTTCAGGTCGGTGATCTCGTCCACGCCCTCGGCAAAGGTGGCGGTCTTGAAGCTTGGGCGCGGGTCGCGGCCGGGCTTTTCCAGTTCGGCGATGATATCCTTGACGGTCGGCAGGCCGAAGGTCTCGTCGATGAACCGCTTCGGGTCGAGCGCCTTGAGCGCTGCGCTGTCGCCCATCAGCGAGCGGAGGTCACGGCCGCAGGCGGCGACGATCTTCTTGGCGACGCCATAGGCTTCCGGATGGACGGCGGACGAATCCAGCGGCTCCTTGCCGTTCGGAATGCGCAGGAAGCCTGCCGCCTGTTCGAAGGTACGGTTTCCGAGACGGGCGACCTTCAGGAGGTCCTTGCGGCTCGAAAAAGCGCCGTTCTGGTCGCGATGGGCGACGATCGCCTCGGCGATCGAGCGGCTGAGGCCGGAGACGCGGGCGAGCAGCGGTGCAGAGGCCATGTTCAAATCGACGCCAACAGCATTCACCGCGTCTTCGACCACCGCATCCAGCGAGCGGGAGAGTTTTCCCTGGTCGACATCGTGCTGGTACTGGCCGACACCAATCGATTTCGGCTCGATCTTGACGAGTTCCGCCAGCGGATCCTGCAGACGACGGGCGATGGAAACGGCGCCGCGCAACGACACGTCGAGGCCGGGGAATTCGAGAGCGGCGGTTTCCGACGCCGAATAGACCGAAGCGCCGGCTTCCGAGACGATGACCTTGGTCGGCTTCTGCCCAGGCAGGTTCAACAGCATGTCGGCGACCAGCTTTTCCGTCTCGCGGCTGCCGGTGCCGTTGCCGATGGCGATCAGCTCGACATTGTGTTTGCGGACCAGCGAGGCGAGCTCGGCCTGGGTGCCGCGGATGTCGTTCTTCGGGGGGAACGGGTAGACGGTGGTGGTCTCCAGCAGCTTGCCGGTGGCATCGACGATCGCCACCTTGACGCCGGTGCGGATGCCCGGATCGAGGCCCATCGTGGTGCGCGAGCCGGCGGGTGCGGCCAGCAGCAGGTCCTTGAGGTTGCGGGCGAACACGTGGATCGCCTCCTCCTCGGCGCGCTCGCGCAATTCGCGCATCAGGTCGAGTGACAGCGAGACCGAGAGCTTGACACGCCAGGTCCAGCCGGCGGCTTCCATCAGCCAACGGTCGGCGGCCCCACGGTCGCGGATATCGAAGGCGAGCGCGATGATACGCTGGGCGGGTTTTACCGGCGACGGATCGTCCTGGTCGACTTCGATCGTCAGTGTCAGGAACTCCTCGTTCCAGCCGCGCAGCATGGCAAGCGCGCGGTGGCCGGGAGCGGTCGCCCAGCGCTCTGAATGATCGAAATAATCGGAGAACTTGGCGCCGGCCTCCTGCTTGCCGTCGACCACCCTGGCCTTCAGCGTCGCACCAGCCCGCATATGCTGGCGCAGCCGGCCGAGCAGGTCGGCATTTTCGGAGAACGTCTCGGCGACGATATCGCGGGCGCCTTCGAGCGCACCCTTCACGTCGGCGACCTCGTCCTTGACATAGGCTTGCGCCAATACCGCCGGATCGGCGCTGCGGTCGGCCCAGATCGCTTCGGCCAAGGGTCCGAGGCCACGTTCGCGAGCAATCTCGGCGCGGGTGCGGCGCTTCGGCTTGTAGGGGAGATAAAGGTCCTCGAGCTCGGCCTTGGTCGTTGCCTTGCCGATCTTTGCGGCAAGCTCGTCGGTCATCTTGCCCTGCGTATTGATCGAATCGACGATGGTGGAACGGCGTGCTTCGAGCTCGCGCAGATAGACCAGCCGTTCAGACAGGTTGCGGAGCTGCGTATCGTCCAGCCCGCCGGTCACTTCCTTACGGTAGCGCGCAATGAACGGCACGGTGGCGCCTTCGTCGATCAGCCCGATCGCGGCGGCGGCCTGTTCGGGGCGGGCATTGATTTCCGCGGCAATCGCGGCGGCAAGGAAACGGAGATCGGCGGCCATGGGCGTCCTCGTTCAAATGGGAGGCGCGACCATAGTCGAAGTTTGTGGCAAGGCAACGTGGCGAATGCCGGTTCCACAATTTGCTTGTAGCGACCCGTGCCGGAACGAAACAGGCGGTGACAGATCACTAACCAAGGCCCTGTGGAAAACAAGAACGCACTCTCACCTCCGGCGAGAGGCAATTAAAACCCATCCCGCCGCATGATGTGGCCGAATGGAGAGACGAATGCCCAAAAACGCCGCCAGGATTCTGGCATTTGATACGGCGGTCGCCAGTGAAGAGCTTGAGGCTGCCATTTCCTATCTCGAACAGAAGCTGAACGATGCGTCCCTTCGGAACGAACCGGTACCTTTCCTCGCGTATAGGAACAGGGTGATCTTCCAGACGACACTGGACATCCGACGTGGCGCCAAAAATCGGCGCGGTGAATTCTGACCTTTATCGAACGCAAGGCCTCCCATCGAAACGCCATGATGGCCACAAGATGGGAGGCCACCTAAGCCTTGGCCCTTGACCTTTGCCTCCCCTCCCCTTAACCGCCGCGCAAGGCCAAGGTTTTCAGCACAGGCGAGGGCAGGACATGAAGGTTCTCTTGATCGGTTCGGGTGGACGCGAGCACGCGCTCGCCTGGAAACTCGCCCAGTCTCCGAAACTCGGCAAACTCTACGCCGCCCCCGGCAATCCCGGCATCGCCGATCATGCCGAACTCGTATCGCTCGACATCGACGATCATGCCGCCGTGGCGGCCTTCTGCCTCGACAACGCAATCGACCTCGTCGTCGTGGGGCCGGAAGCGCCGCTCGTGGCCGGGCTTGCGGATCATCTCCGCGCCAAGGGCATTGCGACCTTCGGTCCTTCCGCGGCCGCCGCCCAACTCGAAGGCTCGAAGGGTTTCACCAAGGACCTGTGCGCCCGCTACGATATCCCGACCGGCGCCTATTGCCGCTTCACCGACGCGGCCGAGGCCAAGGCCTATGTGCGCGAACAGGGCGCGCCGATCGTCGTGAAGGCAGACGGGCTTGCCGCCGGCAAGGGCGTCACCGTCGCCATGGTGCTCGACGAGGCGCTTGCTGCAATCGACGACTGCTTCGACGGCGCCTTCGGGTCGGCCGGTGCCGAAGTGGTGGTGGAAGCCTATCTGGACGGCGAGGAGGCAAGCTTCTTCTGCCTGTCCGACGGCCAGACGGCGCTGGCGCTGGCGACGGCCCAGGACCACAAGCGGGTCGGAGACGGCGATACCGGCCCGAATACCGGCGGCATGGGCGCCTATTCGCCCGCTCCCGTGATGACGCCGGACATGGTGGCGCGCACCATGAATGAGATCATCGAGCCGACGATCCGCGGCATGGCGGAAAGCGGGCATCCGTTTAGCGGGGTGTTCTTCGCGGGCCTGATGATCACCGCCAAGGGTCCGGAACTGATCGAATACAATGTCCGCTTCGGCGATCCCGAATGCCAGGTGCTGATGATGCGGCTGAAGAGCGACCTGCTCGACCTGCTGCATGCGGCAGCGACCGAAACGCTCGACCAGGTTTCCGCCGAGTGGAGCGACGACGTGGCGCTGACCGTGGTGATGGCCTCCAAGGGTTATCCGGGCGCCTACGACAAGGACACCCCGATCGCCCACCTGCCGGAGGATGCTGCCGGTGGGAAGATTTTTCACGCCGGGACGGCTCTCAGGGACGGCAAACTTGTCGCAACCGGTGGCCGCGTCCTGAACGTTACGGCGACCGCCGGGACCGTCGCGGACGCGCAGGCGCGCGCCTACAGGCTCGTGGACCAGGTCGAATGGGAAAACGGCTTCTGCCGCCGCGATATCGGCTGGCAGGCAGTGGCGCGCGAAAAGAGCTGAGTGCCGGAAACGCCAAGTTCATTCAAAATTTACCGATTATCCAGACGGGATAGAAACGAAGCGGCGGTAAACATTGGGGACCTCAAGAAGGATTCCCGGTCATGCGTCTCGTTCTGGCTACAGCTCTGGTGTTTGCAAGCGGTTCCGCTTTCGCGTCGTCGATCACGGTGATCAACAGCGCACATCAACCAGGCGTCAGTATCGTCACCAAGACCTGCGCAAACTGCCCCGTCACCATGGCGCCGACATCGGACGAGGCAGCCTACAAGGTTCCTGATCTGCCGGCAGGCACCCAGAAGACGGAAGTCATCGAGATCAACGGTGAGAAGAAGCTGGCGCGCACCGAAGCCTGGCTCGGCGGCTCGCCGGTGGTCCATGTCAGCAAGCTGCCCAAATGGATGGCCGAGGAAAAGGCCATTGCCGAGCTTCACCCGACGACCAACGGCTCGACCCAGACGCAGATCGTCGCCGCCGAAGCACCGAGTGACGGCATCGATACCGCCGCCATGACCAGTGCTGTGAAGACAATCGGCGACGCGTCGGTCGGAATTGCCGAGGCTTCGCTCGCGCCGAAGCCGCTGGCCCTCGACATGTTCGAGTTGCGCACCAACCGGTTCTAAGTTAGAAAATCATTATATTTACATAGCAGAAAGTGCTTCTGGAACGCCGTTTCACGGCATGCGCGCAAATTGTGCATCATCAAATCCGACCTGCCCAAAATATTTGCGTTCGGGGCTGTCAAGACCCCGATAATTAAATTTTTATTCAAATGTTCGAGATCACTCTCGCGTCATAGTGCGATGTAAGCACGTGATCGGCGCAGGATGCGCTTCCCCAAAAACTTCGCCCCCCGCTCCGGCTCCTCCGGGAGAGTTCGGCTGCCTGAAAGTGAGTCGAAACATGAAAAATCTCAAGATTTCCCACCAGTTATTGACCATGGTGGCAGTGCTCATGGTGGCTTTTACCGCCGTCACCTACTATCAGATCCGCACGTCGATCGCCTCCATCTATGCCGAGCGCTACGAAATGCTGCGCACCCAGGTGGAATCGGGCATTTCCATCCTGCAATCCTATTACGACCGGGAAAAGTCGGGCGAGCTGAAGCGCGAGGACGCGCAGAAATTGGCTTACGCAACCGTGGCAGGGATCAAATACGAGCCGGCCGGCTACATCTTCGGCCTGAACTACGAGACGGTGACGCAGTTCCACTTCAATTCCAAACTGATCGGCGTGAACCAGAAGGGTCAGCCGGACAAGATGGGCAACCTGTTCCGCGAAGAGATGGTAGCCAAGGGCCGTGCCGGCGGCGGCGTCACCACCTATTACTGGGAAAAGCCTGGCATGCCGGCTGACAAGGTCTTCGAAAAGGCCGCCTATTCCCGCGCCTTCGAGCCTTGGCAGCTCATTGTCGGCACCGGCGTTTACACCGACGACCTCGACGCCAAGATCAACAAGACGATCCTGGAAGTGGTCGGCATCGGCTTCATCGCCTTCCTGTTCGCACTCGGCGTCGCCGTCCTCGTCATCCGCAACATCACCAAGCCGCTGGCCGCCGTGCACACGGCCCTGCAGGCCGTCGCCGATGAAAATGTCACCGCGACGATCCCGCATACGGACATGTCGAACGAAGTGGGCATGATGGCGCAAGCCACCCAGGCTCTGCAGGAAAAGATCCGCGAACGTCACGCCATGGCCGATCGCGAGGAAAAACAGAAAACGGAGCTCGACCGCGAGCGCCAGCAGAATGTCGATATGCAGCAGCAGGAAGCCGCAAGCCAGACCCGCGTGGTCTCCACCATCGGCGAAGCGCTCGAAGCGCTTGCCCAAGGCGACCTCACCGTCCGCTGCAGCGATCTCGGAGCGCGTTACGAGACGCTGCGCCATAACTTCAACGAGGCGCTCGCCCATCTCGAAGCGGCGATGAGCAAGGTCAATGCCAAGGGCATCGACATCGGCGGCTCGAAGGAAGAAATCCGCCGCGCCTCGAGCGAACTGTCGCAACGCACCGAACGCCAGGCCGCCAATCTCGAAGAGACGTCCGCGGCTCTCGACGAACTCACCGTCGCCGTTCGCCAGACGGCAGAAGGTGCCCACGAGGCCGCCCAGCGCGTCACTTCGGTCAGCGCCGAGGCCACCCGCTCCGACCAGATCGTCGCCCAGGCGATCGACGCGATGGGCGGCATCGAACATTCGTCGGACGAGATCTCCAAGATCATCGGCGTCATCGACGACATCGCCTTCCAGACCAACCTGCTGGCCCTCAATGCCGGTGTCGAAGCGGCCCGCGCCGGTGAATCCGGCAAGGGTTTTGCGGTCGTCGCCCAGGAAGTGCGCGAACTCGCACAGCGCTCCGCCGCTGCGGCAAAAGAGATCAAGGATCAGATCTCGCGTTCTTCCGGACAGGTGCAGAACGGTGTGCGCCTCGTCGGCGAAGCCGGCGAAGCCCTGAAGCGGATTTCCAACCAGGTGAAGGCGGCGAGCGACATCGTCGGCAAGATCGCCCATTCGGCTTCCGAACAGGACACCACGCTGCGCTCGATCTCGTCGTCGCTGAACCAGCTCGACGCGGCGACACAGCACAATGCGGCGATGGCGGAAGAAACGACCGCCTCGGCCGAGGCGCTTGCCGCCGACACCGATGAACTGCTGAGCCTGATCAGCAGCTTCCGCATCAGTGCAGGCCACAATACCGGCTACAATGCCGGTGCCGGCGGCCTCAACCGCGTCGCACAGAAGATGCGCCGGGCCAGCTGACGCCAATCCAATACATGGGACGGAGGAACCGCCGGATCGAAAGATCCGGCGGCTGCATCATAAGAGATAATAAGTCACACAGTAAAAATTCAACTCAAGTATATAATGCATGGACATTAAATACTATTTCCAAACCGCTTCGGCTTATTGAGCCTTGATGCTCAAATTTCTTTTATTGGCGACAGCTTTAAACGTACTTCCTCGTGAAAAACATACGCATAATTTCTCTGGATTGCCAAATATCATCCCTGAAATTCGCTTTTGTTAAATTTTTATTCAAATATTGCATCATATTCTCTCGGGTGTGCGATGCAGCACATTTCCACGCGCAGAAGCGCCTCTCCATTCAGAATCATTCTTCCAAGTCGCTCGAGGCGAGCTCAATCACTTATGGAACGAACATGAAAAACCTGAGGATTTCAAACCAGCTCGTCCTGCTGGTTCTGGCCCTGATCGCCGGCTTCGCTGTCGTGACCTATTTCCAACTCCAGACCTCGACGCGCGCTATCTATGCCGAGCGGTATGGAATGCTGCGGACCCAGGTGGAGTCAGGTATCGGCATCCTAAAGAAGTTCCAGCAGCGTGAGGCGGCCGGTGAGCTGACGCGCGCAGAAGCCCAGAAGCAGGCCTTCGCCGCAGTCTCCGCCATGAGCTTCCAGCCCGACGGCTATCTCTTTGCCTATGACTACGACGTGAAGATGCTGATGCATCCCGATCCGAAGAAGGTCGGCGAGAGCGGCAAGGGCAAACCTGATTCTGCCGGAAAACTGTTCCGCGACGAAATGGTCTCCGTTGGCAGATCCGGCGGCGGAATTGTCGATTATATAAGCACAACCAAGCCCGGCCTGCCTGATGGCGACTTTTCGAAGAGCTCCTATGCGAAGGCATTCGAACCCTGGCAGATGGTCATTGCGACAGGCGTCTACACCGACGACCTGCAGGCGCAGATTCGCGGAATGGTGCTGGACGCACTCGCTATCGGCGCGCTCGCCTTGATAATCGCCCTTGCGGCTGCCTATGTGGTGATCCGCGGCATCACCAAGCCTCTCGCCGCCGTGCATGGCACGCTTCAGGCGGTCGCCGACGAAAACGTCACGATCGCCATCCCGCATACGGACATGTCGAACGAAGTGGGCATGATGGCGAAGGCCACTCAGGCGCTGCAGGAAAAGATCCGCGAACGCCATGCCATGGCCGATCGCGAGGAAAAGCAGCGCCAGGAGCTCGACCGCGAGCGCCAGCAGAACCTCGACGGCCAGCAGCAGGAAGCCGCGCTGCAGACCCGGGTGGTCTCCACCATCGGCGAAGCGCTGGAATCACTCGCCCAAAGCGACTTGACGATCCGCTGCGGCGATCTCGGCCCGCGTTACGAGACGCTGCGCCACAACTTCAACGAGGCGCTCGCCCATCTCGAAGCGGCTATGAGCAAGGTCAATGCCAAGGGCATCGACATCGGCGGCTCGAAGGAAGAAATCCGCCGCGCCTCGAGCGAATTGTCGCAACGCACCGAACGTCAGGCCGCCAATCTCGAAGAGACGTCCGCGGCTCTCGACGAACTCACCGTCGCCGTTCGCCAGACGGCCGAAGGCGCACACGAGGCGGCCCAGCGCGTCACCTCGGTCAGCGCCGAGGCCACCCGCTCCGACCAGATCGTCGCCCAGGCGATCGACGCGATGGGCGGCATCGAACATTCGTCGGACGAGATCTCCAAGATTATCGGCGTCATCGACGATATCGCCTTCCAGACCAACCTGCTGGCGCTCAATGCAGGCGTCGAAGCAGCCCGCGCCGGCGAGTCCGGCAAGGGTTTTGCGGTCGTCGCCCAGGAAGTCCGCGAACTCGCCCAGCGCTCCGCCGCTGCGGCAAAAGAGATCAAGGATCAGATCTCGCGTTCTTCCGGACAGGTGCAGAACGGCGTCCGCCTCGTCGGCGAAGCCGGCGAAGCCCTGAAGCGGATCTCCAACCAGGTGAAGGCGGCGAGCGACATCGTCGGCAAGATCGCCCATTCGGCCTCCGAACAGGACACCACGCTGCGCTCGATCTCGTCGTCGCTGAACCAGCTCGACGCGGCCACCCAGCACAATGCGGCGATGGCGGAAGAAACGACCGCCTCGGCCGAAGCGCTTGCCGCCGATACCGATGAACTGCTCAGCCTGATCAGCAGCTTCCGCATCAGTGCAGGCCACAATACCGGCTACAATGCCGGTGCCGGCGGCCTCAACCGCGTCGCACAGAAGATGCGCCGGGCCAGCTGACCAAAGTTAGTCGGGGGACGGGGAACCGCCGGGTCGAAAGATCCGGCGGTTTTTTTGGGGTTAAGATCAGGCGGCGGCCACTGCCAGGTGGATGCCCGAGCTTTCCTGCAATTGCCGGATGACATTGAACAGATTATCGGCGCGCGGATTGCCTTTTGGCCCGAACATTCGCATCAGGCTCTTGGCCGGCATATCGACCTTTTCGGCCAATGTCTCGAAACCGATCGTAGCGTTGATGAAGTCGCGCAGCACGCTCTTACCGGTTTCGAGATCGCCTTCCAGAAGAAGTTCGACCGCATCCGAAAGCAAAGCGGCGCGAAATGCCGGATCCTGATCCAGCCGGGCCTTCACCGTTTCCTTGAATTCGCGTGTCAGGGCCATATCAGCTTCCCTTCCTGGATTTGTAGTTCTGCCAATAGCCAAGCGCGGTCTCGATATCATTTTGCTGGCGCTGTTTGGTTCCGCCGACCAACAGGATCACCAGTTGCTCGCCGTCCCGACCGAAATAGATCCGGTAGCCGGGTCCATAGTCGATCCGGTATTCCAGCGCTCCGGCGCCGACCGACTTCACGTTCGAGAGGTTGCCTTGTCCGATCCGCGCCAGCGCAATCGTCACCTTCGAGGCCGCAGGGGACTCGATCTTCGAAAACCACCGCCCGAAAGGGCTCGATCCATCTGGTTCAAGGTATTCGGTGATCTTCATTGGATGATGGTAACATATGCGTCACCATCATCCAATAGCGTCGGACGTTCAGCCGCTGATCTTGGAAAAGTCCGCGACGGTCGCGGTCGCTTCGCGGATGGCTTTCAGGAGGGCGAGGCGGTTAGCGCGGATGGCGGCGTCTTCGTCGTTGACGAGCACGTCCTCGAAGAACTTGTCGACCGGGGCACGGAGTTTCGACAGGGCTTCCATGGCCGAGCGAAAGTCTTCCTTGGCGACGGCCTCGGCCGCTTCCTTCGAGGCGACGACGATCGCTGCCCAGAGCGCCTTTTCGGCATCGAGCCTCAACAGTTCCTCGGAAACGCCATCGGCGACGACGGTGCCCTTCTTCTCTTCCGCGGCAAGCAGCTGCACGGCGCGCTTGGTGCCGGCGAGCAGGTTCCTGCCGTCTTCCGAGGTGATGAACGCCGTCAGTGCCTCGACGCGGCGGGCGGCCATCAGGAGGTCGTCGGAGTCGGGCGTCAGGACGGCGTCGATCAGGTCGTGGCGGGCGCCCTGGTCGCGGAGATAGACTTTGAGGCGGTCGTGGAAGAAGGAGAGAAGAGAATATGATACTTCTTCAACAGGTAGGAATCGAGCAACCTTTTCTTCGTTAAATATATCTACCTCAACCTTGAAGAGATCTTTACCGGGAGTAAGAGCCTCTTTGTCTATATACCAGAATGCGTCAACAGATGCCGGTTCTTTCAGCATCAAACTCGCTTTTGTTCTATAGCTTCCGGTTTCGCTCTTAAATTTCAACGCATGCAGCGCCTCAAATCGTTCGAGGTAAATCAAGTGAATTGTCTCGATTAGGTTGATCAGTGAAGTCCGCACATTCCGCTCCAGCAAAACGCGCACCACCCCAAGCGCCGCACGCCGCAGCGCATACGGATCCTTCGACCCAGTCGGCTTCTCATCAATCGCCCAGAAGCCAACCAGCGTATCGAGCTTATCCGCAAGCGCGATCGTCAGACCAACCTTGTCCTCGGGTAGGCGATCTGACGGGCCATTCGGCTTCCAATGGTCTTCAATGGCAGCGGCGACCTTCGAGTCCTCGCCCTGTAGCAGCGCGTATTTACGCCCCATGAGGCCCTGCAGTTCAGGAAATTCGCCGACAGCTTCGGTGCGCAGGTCGGCCTTGGCCAGTACCGCGGCACGATCTACCAGCGCCGGATCGGCGCCCGTCACCTTCGCCAGTTCCTGAGCCAGCGCCCGAATACGCGCCACGCGTTCGCCCTGCGTGCCGAGCTTGGCGTGGAACGTCACGTTCAGCGCGTCGAGCTTTGCCATGCGCTGGTCGAGCGGCTTCTTGAGGTCCAAGTCGAATTTCTTCGCCGACTCCTCCAGCGTGTCGAGATCGGGCATGTCGCCCTGGTCGCGGGTCCAGAAATGCTTGGCGTCGGAAAGACGGGCGCGCACGACCTTGCCGTTGCCGTGCATGATTTCCTTGCCGCCGTCCTTCGCCTCGATGTTCGAGATCAGGATGAAGCGGTTGGAGAGCCCTTCCCCGCCGGCCTGCGGGCGGGTGACGAAACATTTCTGGTTCGTCTTGATGGTCAGGCGGATGATTTCGGAGGGGATTTCGAGATAATCCTGTTCGAACTCGCCCATCAGCACATGCGGCCATTCGACGAGGCCGGAGACCTCTTCCAGCAGGCCTTCGTCCTCGACCAGGTCGAGGCCGTTGGCGAAGGCGAGGTCGCGGGCGTCGTGCAGGATGACGTCCTTGCGGCGGTCGGCATCGAGCATGACCTTCGCCTTTTCGAGGCTCGTCACGTAGTCGTCGAAACGGCGCACGGTAACGGCGTCAGGCGCGTGGAAACGGTGGCCGTAGGTGATGTTGCCGGCGGTCAGGCCGTCGATCTCAAAGGGGATGACCTGGGTCTCGTCATGTTCCGGGCCGAAGACGCAGACGATGGACTGCAGCGGGCGCACCCAACGGAGACTCTCCGGACCCTTGCCGTCGATGCCGGCAAAGCGTGCGCCCTTCGGCATGGAAGCGGCGCCCCAGCGCATCGATTTCGGCCAGGGGAAATTGCGGATGATGCCGGGCATTACCTCGGCGATGATTTCTTCCGCCGGACGGCCGGGCTTGGAGATGACGGCGACGTAGAAATCGCCCTTCTTCGGGTCGTTGACGACCTGGGCCTCGGAAATCGAAGAAAGACCCGCACCGCGCAAAAAGCCGGCGATGGCACCTTCCGGCGCATCGGTGCGCGGACCCTTGCGCTCCTCGCGCTGATCTGCGGAGCGGGCCGTCAGGCCGCGGATATCCAGCGTCAGGCGGCGCGGCGTCCAGTATTCGCGTGCACCCTCATAGGTCAGGCCCGCTTCCACCAGCGCGTCGGTGACGAGCTTTTTCAGGTCTCCCGCCGCCTTGCGCTGCATGCGGGCGGGAATTTCCTCCGAGCGGAGTTCGAGAAGCAGATCGGGCATCGATAATCAACTTTTTGATGATTGTTCAACAGGGCGTGGCCTTAGCAAGCCCGCCGCCAAAAGTCACCAGCCGGATTGGGGAAAGTGTTTACCAGCCGCCTCCGCCGCCGCCACCTCCCCCGCCGCCGGACGAACCGCCGGAAAAGCCGGAGGAGGAGGACGAGGATTTTGGGGCGGGGATGGTCGAGGCGATGGTGGATGCCATCGAGGAGGAGAAGCCGCCGATACGGTCGCCGAAGTTGGAGCCGTAATTTCCGCTATACCAGCCGGGCGCATAGGCGCCGGCGGCAGCACCTGCCGCGGCGCTTGCAAGCCAGGTCTCGAATGTGTTGCTCCACGGCTTTTCGACGCCGAGCGCCACCGCATAGGGCAGCAGCTTTTCGAAATGCTGCGGCGACATGGTGGGGGCGCCGGCCGTGTTCATGCGGTCCTTTTCGGCGAGCGTCAGGTAGATGCGCAGGCCCTCTATACCATCCATCAGCTTGCGGCCGAGCGGTGTCGGGGCGCCTATCAGGAAGAAGAAGATTACGTTGGCGAGCACGATGCCGCCGACCGAAACGAGGATCGGCCAGTGCTCGTTGCCGGTCATCTCCGACAGGACCGCCACGAGGATGGCCGAGCCGATCGAGATCGCAACGAGGCCGATGACGCCGAGGATAACGACCGAGATGATTTTCGAAAACAGCGACGAACCGCGGCGGAAGCCCTTGCCGAAACCAACAGCAAGGAAACCGAAGACCACGGCGAAAAACGCGGGGATGATCAGCATGGCGATCATGTCCGGTTCGAGATTGCCGAACACCAGCAAAGCGACGATGGAAAGCACGCTCAACAGGACGCCGCCGATCACGTAACCCCTGTTGCCGTTGTAATATTTGCCGCGATGTTCCTTCTCGATCGCCTGGCGGAAGCTCGCGCCGACCGACTGGACAGTGGTGCCGTGCGCCTCGTCGATAATCAGTTCCTGCCCCTTGGTCCCGATGGAACCGAGGATCGAGGCCTGGCCGATCGGCACCGTCCTCGGCACGGCCTTGTCGGTGCGCCGGATGACGATCTTTTCCGCGAGATCCTCCAGCGTCACATAACCCTTGACCGCCAGATCGAGCGCGCTTGCGGCAAACGCCGTCCAGCCGCCGCCGGAAAAGCCCTTGTTGTCGATGTAGTTGACGAGGGCCGGCGACAGCCCCTCCGGCGCATCCCAGCGCGGCACGACGACGCCTCGATCCGGATCGCGACCGACGCGGACCCAGAACGCGGCATAATAACCGACGACGAGGACAAGGCCGACGATCGAGATGATCGTCCCGATATTGTCGCGCCACCACCACGCGCTTTCCTGATCCCGGGAGGGAGGAGCTACAATCCCCTTGGGAAAGCCCGCGACGATCGTCAGCCCCTCCTGCGCGCCGAGCGGCCTCGTGGTCGAGAACACTGCCTGATTGCCGTTCGCCTGCATGCGAGCATTGCGAGCGGTGGAGCCGAGCGGGCCGGTATAGGCGGCGGTCTGGTTTATCCGCGCGCTGCCCGGCAGTGTCACCCGCGCCGAGGCCTGGGCGATACGGAATTCCCAGCCATTGCCGGTCGCGTTCCAATAAAGCTCGTCGTGGTCGTCGAAATAACGGATCTGACGGTCGGTCTTGTAGGTGAAGACGAAGGTGTGTTCGCCATCCCGGAGGAAGACGTCCTTGTCGCCGGAATAGATGCGGATGCCGCCGGTAACACTTTCCGTATGGAACGGTTCGGGCTGGCCGTCGCGGGTGACGGAAACGACCTCGAAACCGACGCGCACCGTGCGGTCGGCCGCATCCGTCATGGTCAGCGGGAAGTCTCGGAACAGGCCGCGCTTGATCCTGTCGCCTTCGGAATTGGCGATGATCGTTTCGGCAACCGTCAGGTCGCCGTTTTCCGCGACCTGGATGTCGGAATGATAGGAGCGGATATATTCTTCCGCGGCGGCGGGCAGCGCCGCCGGCAGCGAGAAGAGCAACGCCAGGCCAAGGCCGGAGAACCACCGCATCACGACATTCCTCCTCTTCGGCACCAGCCGATCCGGGTTTTCCGCTTAAACTATGTCCGTATATTCGACGCCGAGCGAGGCCAGTACGTCCCAATAGCTGGGGAAGGTCTTGGCGACGCAATCCGGATCGAGAATGGTGATGCCGCCGATCATCAGGCCCGCCAGCGCGAAGCTCATGGCGATACGGTGGTCGGCGAAGGTGTTGATCTCGGCCGGCAGGGTCTGGCCGGCAAGCGACGGGTCGGAGGCGACGATCAGGTCGTCGCCCTCTTCCGCGGCAAGGCCGTCGCGAATGGCGTTGAGGCCGAGCGAGAGCGCCCTCACCCGGTCGCATTCCTTGACGCGCAGGTTGGCGATACCGGTGAAACGCACCGGCGTTTCGTTGAAGGCGGCCAGCACGGCGAGCGTCGGCACCGCATCCTGCATCTGCGATCCGTCGATTTCGGCCGGCAGGTGCGGGAATTGCGCGATCACCTCATAAGCCTTGGCATCCGGCTGGGTGAAGGCGGTGGCCGCCACACCGAGATCGATGGCGCCGCCGGTCAGCACCTCGGCGGCCCAGAGATAGGTGGCGGCCGACGCGTCCGGTTCAATCACGAAGTCCGCCGCGCGATATCCGGTCGGCTCGACCTTCCATGTTGCGGCGTCGATCTGCTCGACATTGGCGCCGAAAGCCTGCATGGCGGCGAGCGTCAGGTCCACATAACCGCGGGCGCCGATTTCCGCACCGGCGAGCGCAACCGTCAAGGGGGCGTTGGCACCTTGGCTGACCAGCGGCCCCGCCATCAGCAGCGCCGAGACGTATTGGCTGGAGAGACCGGCATCGATCTCGACGCGGCCGGAGGCGAAATGGCCATTGCCGCGAACCGTCACCGGCGGGCAGCCGGTCGGCGCTTCGGCATCGATGCCGAGCGATTTCAGGGCGGCGACCAGCGGGCCGATCGGCCGCTTGCGCATGTGTTCGTCGCCATCGACGACGACGGTGCCCGCAACGGAAGCGACAGCCGCCGTGAGGAACCGGGTCGCGGTGCCGGCATTGCCGAGGAACAGCGGGGCGGATGGCGGCAGAAGCTTGCCACTGCCGGTGACGACAAAGGTCGTCTCGTCCGGCTCGTCGACCGAAACACCCATGGCCCGCAAAGCGTCGGCCATATAGCGCGTATCGTCGCTCCGCAGAGCGCCGGTCAGCCGGCTGGTGCCGCTGGCAAGGCCCGCCAGAAGCAGGGCGCGGTTGGTGATCGACTTGGAACCCGGCGGCATGGCGCGGCCGGAAAGCGGCTTGCCCGGCGGCAGGATGGTGAGTTTGGCTCTACCCATGATATTCGTCTCTTAACGCCAATGGAATGCCGCAACGAGCGGCCGACCGCGCTCTTAAACCGTTGCGGCACGAAGGTCCAATGGCGGATTTCAGAACTTGACGGTCGGGACCGCCCGATCGGCGGCGTTCTCGATCTCGAAATACTCGCGCTTCGAGAAGCCGAACTGGCCGGCGACGAGGTTGTTGGGGAAGCTCTCGACCTTGACGTTCAGGTCGCGAGCCGCACCGTTATAGTACCGCCGCGACATCTGGATCTCGCTTTCGATGGTTTCGAGCGAGGCCTGCAGTTCGGAAAAATTCTCGTTCGCCTTGAGGTCCGGATAGGCCTCGGCAAGTGCTATGATCTTGCCGAGTGCCTGGCCGAGCAGGCCTTCCGCCTGGGCGCGACCGGCGACATCGCCTGCGGGTACCGCCTGCGCCTGGTTGCGCAGCTTGACGACTTCCTCGAACGTGCCCTTTTCGTGCGCGGCGTATCCCTTGACCGTCTCGATCAGGTTCGGGATCAGGTCGGCGCGGCGCTTCAACTGAACGTCGATGCCGGACCACGCCTCCTCCGCCATCTGGCGAGCTTTGACGAGGCCGTTGTAGATCATAACGACGTAGAATGCGACGAGAACAATTATGCCGATCAAAATGTACATCTGAGTCTCCCGACTTGCCATTGCGATGGGACAGTAGAGGCGTGGTATAAAAAAGTGGTTGAAGTCATCGATTATTTTTCACGGTCAATTTTTTGACTTACCGCAAAGTCCCGACCGTCCGGATGCCCTAGATTCTCTTACAGAAAACGGGCTGCTCCGAAGATTCGGCCCCACCTCAAAACAATCTGGATGGAATTGCCATGGCGTGCCTGGTGCGAACCGCCAATGTGCTGGCGTTTGCCGTGCTGTTTTTTCAGTACGGGGTGATGATGAGGCCGCCGGAGCCGGCCGGCACGCGCCGGTTTCTGCAGATCTATGCAGGGCAGCTTCCGACCGGAGCCTATCCGACAATCAAACCCGTCTGGCAGCTGGGCACGCAATGGACTGCCGTTTGAACGGTTCGCCGCGCTGCGTCAGTCCCGATCCAGGAAAACCCGGACCTCAGGCGGCCCGGCCGAAATTCGCACCACCGGCATCCGTCATCAGAAAGGCCTCGCCGCAGGCTTTCGCCAGCGTGCGGACGCGCAGGATATAGCTCTGGCGTTCGGTGACCGAGATCACCCCGCGGGCATCCAGCAAGTTGAAGACGTGGGACGCCTTGATGCACTGGTCATAGGCGGGGAAGACGCATCTGTGCAGCATCTGGTTGGCGTTCGCGCCCGGAGCGCCTGCCGCGAGCAGCGCCTGGCATTCCTTTTCCGCGTCGATAAAATGCCGGTGCAGCATGGCGGTATCGGCAAATTCGAAGTTATGGCGAGAATATTCCTGCTCAGCCTGCAGGAAGACGTCACCGTAGGAGATCTTTTCCTCGCCCTCGCGGCCGTTGAAATTGAGCTCGTAGATGCTGTCCACGCCCTGCAGATAGGTGGCGAGGCGTTCGAGGCCATAGGTCAGTTCGCCGGCGACCGGCGCGCATTCGATGCCGCAGACCTGCTGGAAATAGGTGAACTGCGAGACTTCCATGCCGTCGCACCAGCATTCCCAGCCGAGGCCCCAGGCGCCGAGCGTCGGGCTTTCCCAGTCGTCCTCGACGAAACGCACGTCGTGCAGCAGCGGATCGAGGCCGATCGCCGCAAGCGAGCCGAGATAGAGTTCCTGCAGGTTCGGCGGGTTCGGCTTCAGGATGACCTGGAACTGGTAATAGTGCTGCAGCCGGTTGGGGTTTTCGCCATAACGACCGTCGGACGGACGACGCGACGGCTGCACATAGGCAGCCTTCCACGGCTTCGGCCCCAGCGCACGCAGCGTGGTCGCCGGATGAAAGGTACCGGCACCAACTTCCATGTCGTAGGGCTGCAGGATCGCACAGCCCTTGTCCGCCCAGTAATTCTGGAGCGCGAGGATCAGCCCCTGGAAGGAGCGGGTCGGAGACATGTGGTCGGGCAGCTCGGTCATGGCCATATCTGTGTCGGTTCGAGGATGCGGACGAGTGCCACGCATCAGGGGCGCGGGTCAAGGATTTCATAGAAGAGATGCCGTGCGCATCACCGCAGATCGCGAGTTGGCGGAAATCGAAACGGCGACCTACCGGCTAGGCGACCTGCCATCCTCTGCGTAAGTTATGCGGGCTCCGACCGGACTTCACGCGTGAAGGAACGGCTTTAGTCGTTATTCGGATCGCGGCTGTTGGCTTCCTCGCGATCGAATTTCCAGCCATCCGGCAACTTCCACTTGAAAGCACGAATCCTTTCCAGTGCCGCACGCCGCTTGTCAGCATCGGTCTCCGCCACGGCAGGATTCCTCTCCTCGGACATGAGGCTTACTCCTCGTCCCGCTTCACCCGGTATTCCCCCGTCGTCGGGTCCCGTTCCAGGGTGCCGATGGCGCCGGTCTGGCGTTCCTTTTCTTCGCGGCGGGTGCGCGATGACAGTCTTTCGGCGTCCTTGATGAACTTCTTGTAGAGCATCCAGCCGCCGCCGATGACGATGATCAGAAATAAAAGCTGCGCCATTTCCCCTCTCGCGCTATCCTGACGACCTCAAAGGCCGTAGCGGCTCCACATTGCCTTTTCTTCCAGGCTTGCCGCAAGTCCCGTGACTGCGCCTGCGGCGATTTCTCCAGCCTTGCCCTCGCCGAAGACGACGCCGGGCACGCGGCGGCCGAACAGGGTACGGGCGCTGCCGATCAGTTCCAGCCTCGTATCCTTGCCGTAACGGCGCTTGAGGACCTCGCGCATGTCGCCGAGACTGTCGACTAGGCCGAGATCGAGGCCGCGCACCCCGCTCCAGAACAGGCCCGAAAAGATCGTCGCATCGTCGGCGAGCCGCTCGCCGCGGCGCATCTTGACCATCTCGATGAAGACCTTGTGGATTTCGAGCTGCAGGGCCTTCAGGTATTCGATGTCGCCTTCCTTTTCCGGCTGGAAGGGATCGAGGATCACCTTGTTCTCGCCGGCGGTATAGACGCGGCGCTCGACGCCGATCTTGCGCAACAGTTCCGGAAAGCCGAAACCGCCGGACACGACACCGATCGAGCCGACGATGGAGGTCGGATCGGCAAAGATCTCGTCGCCGGCGAGCGCGATCATATAGCCGCCCGAGGCCGCGACATCCTCGACGAAGACCAGCACCTTCTTGTTCTTTTCTTCCGCCAGCGAGCGGATGCGCTGGAAGATCAGGCGCGACTGGACGGGCGATCCACCCGGGGAATTGATCGAGATCGCGACGACCGGCGCATCCTTCTTGGCGAAGGCCTTGTCGAGCATCGGCGCCACGCCGGCCAGGTTGAGGCTCTGCTTGAACTGGCTGCCGCCGGCCATGATCGCTCCGTGAAGCCGCACGACGGGAATCGTCAGCCCCTTCTTACGGAACCGTTTCGGCATCAACCTCTTCAAAAACCCGGCCATTTCTTTTCCTTCTGTCGCGTTCGGCTCTGCCAAAGCATGTATGTGACGGATTTTCAAACGCAATGGCTGCGCCGCTTAAAGCAGGATTTTGATTTTCTAGTTGCGAATGACTTGCATTACCATTCCAACAAGGCATTATCCGCTCGCAAACGAAGAGAGTGTGACAATGGACGTTTTGGGTTCGAAGCAGGAAAGCGGCTGGCGGAACAAGCGGGGAGAGGCATCGCTTTCCGACGTCCATCGAAGCATCGACATCTCCCAATCCGGATCCCGTTGGCGGCGGCTTGCTGCCTTTGCGGGGCCGGGTTACCTGGTCGCAGTCGGCTACATGGATCCCGGCAACTGGGCGACTTCGCTCGCCGGTGGCTCCAAATTCGGCTATGCGCTGCTTGCGGTCGCGCTGCTTTCCAACCTGATGGCGATCGTGCTGCAGTCGCTCTGCGCGCGCCTTGCGATCGCATCGGGCCGAGACCTGGCGCAGGCCTGCCGCGACGCGTTTCCGAAATGGGTTTCCATCCCGCTCTGGGCGCTGGCCGAAATCGCCATCATCGCCACCGACATCGCAGAGGTGATCGGCACCGCCATCGGCCTCAACCTGATCTTCGGCATTCCGCTCGAACTCGGCGTCCTGATCACGGCGCTCGACGTCTTCATCATCCTTTACCTGCAGAAGATGGGTTTCCGCTGGGTCGAAGCCTTCATCATCACCCTGCTCGGCGTCATCGCCGTGTGCTTCGCAATCCAGATCTTCCTCGCCGATCCGCAATGGGGCGGCGTCATCCGCGGCTTCTTCCCGACGACCGAGATCGTCACCAACCCGGAGATGCTCTATCTGGCGCTCGGCATTCTCGGCGCGACCGTCATGCCGCACAATCTCTACCTGCATTCCGGCATCGTGCAGACCCGCAACTATGGCCACACCCTGCCGGAAAAGAAGCAAGCACTCACCTATGCAACGATCGACTCCACCGTCGCGCTCTGTTTCGCACTGTTGATCAATGCCTCGATCCTGATCCTCGCGGCAGCCGCCTTCAACGGCACCGGGCGGACTGAGGTAGCCGAGCTCGGCGAAGCCCATTCGCTGCTGGCGCCGCTGCTCGGCCTTGCCATCGCACCGACGCTTTTTGGGATCGCCCTGCTCTGCTGCGGCCTGAACTCGACGGTGACGGCGACGCTTGCAGGTCAGATCGTCATGGAAGGCTTCCTCAAGATGAAGCTGCAGCCATGGATCCGCCGGCTGATCACCCGGGCGATCGCCATCATTCCGGCTGCGTTCGTGACGATATGGTACGGCGATGCGGGCACGGCGGAACTGCTGATCCTGACCCAAGTCGTGCTCAGCCTTCAGCTTTCCTTCGCGGTCTTCCCGCTCGTCATGTTCACCGCCAGCAAGGCCAAGATGGGCGAACTCGTGGCGCCGATCTGGCTCTCCGGCATCGCCTGGCTGATCGCCGTCGTCATCGCCGGCCTCAACGTCAAGCTTCTCGTGGATTTCGTTTGGGGCTGAGGCGGGCATAGGCGGCCCGGCCATTGTTCAGGTCGTCCACGAACGCCGAAAAAGCATGGCCATCCGCGCCATGCACGAAAAGCGGCGCCCGGAATGTCAGGCGGGCGCGCGAGCCCTTGACGGCGGTGACGAGGATGCGTGTGGCGCTTTCGTCCGGCCGGGGATGGAGAGCCGTGATTTCCAAGCCGCCGAAACGCCTGCCACAGGCATCGATGATCTCGGCGATCGATTGCGGCCGGGCGATCAGCGACAGCTGCCCGCCAGGTTTCATGATCGCGCCGGCGGTGCGTATCCAGGCTTCGAACAGGTCTTCCGTCATCGCATGCGCCTCGGCCTTCAACGCATCGGGCGTCTTGCGGTCGCTGGCATCGTTGAAGGGCGGATTCATGATCACGTGGTCATGGATTTCGTCGACAAGGCCGGCGGCGAGCCGCGGCTTTCCCGTCAGGGTCACGTCCGCTTCCAGCACCTCGACGCGACCGGCCAGGAAGGCGTTTTCGGGAAGCGCCAGCGTCCTGCGGGCATAGTCGGCCATCAGCGGCGATTTCTCGATCAGCAGGACTTTCGAATGCTGCAGCCGTGAGGCGACAGCAAGACCTGCAGCGCCTGCGCCCGAACCGAGATCGGCGACGCTCACCGGCTTGTCAGCGGCGACCAGCGAAGCGAGCAGCATCGCATCGACGCCTGACCGATGCCCGCCGCCCTTCGGCTGCATGACGTGAAAGCGGCCGCGATGGAAGGCGTCGATGGTGTGGGTGGGAGTGCTCATGAAGGTTGACGCCATTGGATGTCGGCACTCACCGGGATGCGTTTGACGTTGGCGGTCGGCAGCCCCCTCTGCCCTGCCGGGCATCTCCCCCACAGGTGGGGAGATTGGCTGGGCGCACGCTCACCGCTTCCGATCTGAAGTCTCCCGCTGCACACCGTCTTTTGGGGAATGGGGAACAGGCCGCTTGTGATCTCCCCACCCGTGGGGGAGATGCCCGGCAGGGCAGAGGGGGGCGTTCCGCGAAAACGTTCACGGCCGAGGCTCTGGACAAATTCAAGACCTAAGCTCCCTCGACATCAAGGTCGCAGCTCCGCTTCCAGCCCCGCGTCCTTCAAGATCCGCCGGGCCTCGTCGGCGCGCTCGCCGTCGACCATCAGCCGGCGCTGCAACAGGCCCAGCGAGCCTTCGAGCACGCTCATCGACTGGTCGGCGACCATGCAGTAGATGCCCGCATCCTTCATCAGGCTCTGTGCCAGCGACAGGATCACGATGTCGTTGGTGCGGATGATCTCCAGCATGGCTTGTTTGTTACCCCATTATATCTTGCGGGATGCGATTTGCGCTTGCCGCACTATCAGCCTCTTTCTATTGTCGTTTGAAAGATTTCGATAGGGAGGCCTGACATTGGGCGTCGTCATACCGCTTGAAGAAGGCAAAAACAAACTGGCATCCGTCAAACCGCTGGTGGATCTCACCAAGGCGGACATGGATCGGGTCAACCAGTTGATCCTTTCCAAGGCCGGCTCCGACGTGCAGATGATCCCGGAAGTCGCCAACCACCTGATCTCGTCCGGCGGCAAACGGCTGCGGCCGATGCTGACGCTCGCGTCTGCTGCCCTGTTCGGATACCAGGGCGAAGGCCATGTGAAGCTTGCGACCAGCGTCGAGTTCATGCACACGGCAACGCTGCTCCATGACGACGTGGTGGACGAAAGCGATCTGCGCCGCGGGCGTTCCACCGCACGGATGATCTGGGGAAATCAGGCAAGCGTTCTGGTCGGCGATTTCCTGCTCGGCCAGGCCTTCCGGATGATGGTGGAGGTCGGCTCACTCGAGGCGCTCGACGTGCTGTCTGCCGCAGCGTCCGTGATCGCCGAAGGCGAAGTGCTGCAGCTTTCCGTCGCCAAGAACATGGAGACGACCGAGGACGACTATCTTTCGGTCATCCGCGCCAAGACGGCTGCGCTGTTTGCGGCCGCCGCCGAAGTCGGGCCGATCATCGCCAATGCCGACAAGGCCGGCCGGGGCGCGCTGAAATCCTACGGCATGAACCTTGGCCTTGCGTTCCAGCTCGTCGACGACGCGCTCGATTACGGCGGCAAGGCTGCAGATCTCGGCAAGAATGTCGGCGACGATTTTCGCGAGGGCAAGATCACGCTGCCCGTCATCCTCTCCTATCGCCGCGGCACCGAAGCCGAACGCGCCTTCTGGCGCCAGGCGATCGAGAAGGGTGAAAGCAGCGACGAGAACCTGGAAAAGGCGCTCGGCCTGATCAACAAATACGGCGCCCTGAACGACACGATCGGCCGCGCGCTGCATTACGGCACGATCGCCCGCGATGCGCTGGCACCGCTTCCAGCCTCGCCGCTCAAGGCCGCTCTTCTCGAAGTCATCGACTTCTCGATCCAGCGCGTCAACTGACCGAAAGCCGCCCGCTGACGAAGGTGTGACCGGCGCCGTCCCCATGCGGCGCTGGGGATTTCCTTGCGGACGTGCTTCAAAAAAGCCATTCTATCGTGAATCAATAGGGCGGAATTGGCGGCGGTATCTCATCGAATCGCCATGCTCTTACGAAAGGCATGTTTATGCGGCAGAAATCCAGCCTTCTTCTGCTCTCCAGTGCGGCGCTTGCAACTGTTCTCCTGTTTGGAACGGTAGCCAATGCGGCGACGGCGGAAGTGAAGCCAGCGGTGAAAGACACGGTGACGTTCGGCCCTGGCAACGTGAAGACGTTTTCCGGTGCATTTCTGGCCGCACGGACAGCCGACGTCGACCATGACTACGACACTGCGATCGCGCTCTACCGCAAGGCGCTGGCTTTCGATGCCGCCAACCTGGAAATCCGCGAGCGGCTGATGATCTCGCTGTTGCTCAACGGCGATTTCGACCAGGGCCTCGCTGAAGCCAACGCGCTCAAGGACGACAAGGCCGTCGAGCGGATCACCAAGATCGTCCGCGGTCTCGATGCCCTGCGCGCCAAGAAGTTCGATACCGCCAAGAAGGTTCTTGCCTACGAAGGCCCGAACGATCTCGACCGGCTGACCCACCAGCTTCTTTCCGCCTGGGCGGATGTCGGCGCCGGCAAGGGCAAGCAGGCGATGGCCGGCATCAACAACCTCAAGGGACCGGCCTGGTACAAGGTATTCACCGATTACCATCTCGGCGCCATGGCGCTGGTGACCGGCGATATCGGCACGGCGCGGCAGCACCTCAATACCGCCGTCACCAACAAGGAAGCCGTCGCCACCGCGCCGGACACCTTTATGCGCGCGGTCATGGCGCTTGCGCGTCTCGAAGCGGCAGCCGGCAACAAGCAGAAGGCGCTGGACGCGATCTCCGTCGGTGACGGCATGGTCTCCAACTATGCGCCGCTGAAGGCCCTGCGCCAGAGCATCGAGAAAGGCCAGAAGCCCGAACAGCAGGTGAGCAATGCCGCAGAAGGCGCGGCCAGCGTGCTGTTTTCGATCGGCGGGGCGCTGAACCGCCAGGGCGCCGAGGACATGGTCTCGCTCTACCTGCAGATTTCCCATGCGCTCGACCCCAAGAGCGCCGATACGCTGATCCTGCTCGGCGGCATCGCTGAAAAGCTCAAACAGCCGGAGCGCGCCATCAAGTTTTACGCCAGCGTTCCGGCCGATTCGCCGATGCGCCGCATTTCCGAGCTGCAGCTCGGCGTGACGCTTTCCGATACCGGCAAGGTGAATGAGGCCAAGCAGCACCTGAAGTCGCTGATCGACTCCGATCCGTCCGACATCCGCAGCTACATCGCCTATGGCAGCGTGCTTTCCGATGCCAAGGACTACAAGACCATGGCGGAGACCTACGACAAAGCTGCCGAGGTCATCGGGCCTGTGCCGAAGCCCGGCGACTGGACGATCTTCTTCCAGCGCGGCATCGCCTACGAGCGGCTCAAGAACTGGGCGAAGGCCGAGCCGAACTTCCGCAAGGCGCTCGAGCTCAACCCGGAACAGCCGCAGGTCCTCAACTATCTCGGCTATTCGCTGGTCGACATGAACAAGAACCTCGACGAAGGTCTCGACATGATCAAACGGGCCGTCGATGCACGGCCGGATGACGGGTATATCGTCGACTCGCTCGGCTGGGCCTATTTCCGGATGAGCAAGTTCGACGATGCCGTGACCGAGCTGGAACGTGCGGTGCAGCTGCGTGCCGGCGATTCGACGATCAACGACCATCTCGGCGATTCCTACTGGCGCGTCGGGCGCAAGCTCGAGGCCGTCTACCAGTGGAACCGGGCTCTGATCTCGGAAGGCGAGGACATCAACCGCGAGCAGATCAAGGAGAAGATCGAGAAGGGCCTGGCGCCGCTCGATCCGAACGCCACGACTGCCGACCGCAGCCCGACGGAGCCCGCGGCACCTGCCCCGCCGGCGCCGGCCAATCCCGACAAGAAATCCTGACGCGCATGTTCCTGGACAATCCGTCATCTGACAAATGGCTCGCCGACAAGGCGGGCCTGTTCGAACTGGCGCCCGCCAAGATCAATCTCGCGCTGCACGTGACCGGCCAGCGGGCCGACGGTTATCATCGGCTCGAAAGCATCGTGACTTTTGCGGACACCGGGGACCGGCTGTGCTTTAGCGAGGCAGACGCCGACGATCTTTCCGTTTCCGGCCGGTTCGCCTCGCTGCTGCCGACCTCGCCGGAAGGCAAAAAGGGCAATCTCGTGCTGAAAGCGCGCGATCTCCTGCGCGCGGCGTTGGAGGATAAAGGCATTTCGGCGCCGCCGGTAGCCATCCATCTCGAAAAGAACCTGCCGGTCGCAGCCGGCATCGGCGGTGGTTCGGCTGATGCGGCAGCTGCCCTGCGCGGCCTGATGCGCTTCTGGAATGCCAACCTGCCGGATGGGGAACTGGCAGCGCTCGCGCTTTTGCTCGGCGCCGATGTGCCTATGTGTCTCAAGAGCGAGGCGCTGATGGCGAGGGGCATAGGCGAGGAACTGACCGCGCTTCCCGACTTGCCCTCGCTGTCGCTGGTGCTCGGCAATCCGCTCGTCGGCGTCTCGACCCCCGATATCTTCCTGCGCCTGACGCAGAAGGAAAACGCGGCGATCGGGCCCTTCGACAGCGACTGGATCGGCTTCCTGAAAACCCTGCGCAACGATCTTGAACCGCCGGCGCGATCGCTGGTGCGCGAGATCGACCAGATCTCCAGCCTGATCGGCGCGGAGGGCACCATGCTGACGCGGATGTCCGGTTCCGGCGCCACCTGTTTCGGGATATTTCCTTCCTTCGAAGCGGCGGAAAAGGCGATGGAAAACCTTAACGGCCAGAAGCCGGAATGGTATTTTCAGGCGGTGAAAACCGTCGGACAGGTGCCCGAGAAAACCCAATGAACCGGATTGACGAAACCCGTTCCTTCATCCCCGTCGGCATCGCCGTGCTGACCGTCTCCGACACGCGCACGCTTGCCGACGACAAGTCCGGCGACACGCTGGTGGCGCGGATCACTGAAGCCGGCCACGAACTGAAGGCACGGGCGATCGTGACGGACGACAAGGACCGCATTGCCGGCCAGGTGCGGGAATGGACGCTCGATCCCGATATCGACGTGGTGATTACCACAGGCGGCACGGGTTTTACCGGCCGGGACGTGACGCCCGAGGCGCTGGAGCCGCTGTTCGAAAAGCGCATGGACGGCTTTTCGGAGGTGTTCCACCGCATTTCCTACGACAAGATCGGCACCTCGACGATCCAGTCGCGGGCGACCGGCGGCGTGGCGAACGCCACTTTCATCTTCGTGCTGCCGGGTTCGCCCGGCGCCTGCAAGGATGCCTGGGACGGTATCTTGAAGGCGCAGCTCGACTACCGCCACATGCCCTGCAATTTCATCGAGATCATGCCGCGGCTCGACGAGCACCTGAAGCGCGGCGGCAAATAGCCGCTACCGGACTGCCGCTGCCACCCAGGCCGGAATAATCTCGCTGGCGAGCTTCGATACCTTCTGGCCGCGTGCCAGCGCTTCCAGGTCCATCCCCGATTTTGCGAGCGCGATCGCCTGCCGCTTCGGCAGCAGCATGCCGTATTCCAGCGGCGGCACGCTTCGGCCGATGCGCTTGAAGAACGGCCGCCGGTAATTGCGCGCCGGCGCGAAGCGGGCCGGCTGCTTGTTGAGCGCTATATATTCCATCACCTCGTCGATCCAGCCGGCCTGCAGCCGGGCGCCGGGTTCGACGAGCAACAACCATTCTCCACGGGCGCCGCGCAAAATATCCTTGATGTCCCAATGGCCGTAAAAACGACAGCCGGCCGCATCGGCGACGCGGGAGGAACCGTCCCGCGAACCGTGGTCGAGCACCACGACATCGCTCACAAGCCCCTCCACCGCAGCGGAAACGAGCACCGAGAGCGTTTGCGCCAGCTCGGATTCCTGATCGCGGCATTCCATGATGACAGTCAGCATTCCTGACATGTAACGCATTGCCACAAGGAACGCCAGAAACGCGGACCTTCAATTTTGTTCTTGCAATGTTCTCATTTCAGCGCTAGGAATTTAGTCATCAGGAACGGGGAATTTCCCCTTCAGGAGCTAACCCATGAACGAGCTGCATCAGTTGCGGCAGGACGCTTTCGCGCCTGCCCATACGGCCGATATTGCCGATGCGTTGGTCAAATCCTCCGGTCTTCGGGTGGAGATCGACCGGCGTCGCGGGCGCGGTGCGGGGCTCAACCCCAGCGGCCGTTTCGAGGAAGAGCGCCGCGAGGCATTCGATGACGGCTGGCAGACACTGGAGGAGCTCGAACCGTTCAGGACCGAGGTGCAGGTGGAGAAGCCACGCACCGCGATCACCCGCAACGAATCGCCCGACCTTTCCTTCGATCGCTCGATCAATCCCTATCGGGGCTGCGAACATGGCTGCATCTATTGCTTCGCCCGGCCGACGCACAGTTTCATGGGGCTTTCGCCCGGCCTCGATTTCGAGTCGAAGCTGTTCGCCAAGCCTGACGTGCCGAAACTGCTCGAACGGGAGCTGAGCCGCCCGGACTACAAGGTGCGGGCGATCGCGATCGGCACCAATACCGACCCCTACCAGCCGATCGAGCGGGAATGGCGAATCATGCGGCAGATCCTCGAAGTACTGCAGAAGGCCAACCACCCCGTCGCGATCGTTACCAAGTCGGCGCTGATCACCCGCGACATCGACATCCTTGCCGACATGGCTTCGAAAGGGCTTGCGAAGGTCGGGATCTCGGTCACCACGCTCGACCGCAAGCTTGCCCGCACCATGGAGCCGCGCGCCTCGACCCCTCCCAAGCGCCTCACTGCCATCAAGGCGTTGACCGATGCCGGTATCCCGACTGCGGTCATGGTGGCACCCGTCATTCCGGCGCTCAACGACCATGAGATCGAGCGGATCCTCGACGCCGGCCATGCGGCAGGGGCGACGGAAGCGAGCTACGTGCTGCTGCGCCTGCCGCTGGAGGTGAGCCCCCTCTTCCGGGACTGGCTGTTGCAGAACTATCCGGACCGCTATCGGCATGTGATGTCGCTCGTCCGCTCGATGCGCGGCGGCAAGGATTACGACGCCGAATGGGGCAAGCGGATGAAGGGCGCCGGTCCCTATGCCTGGCAGATCGGCCGGCGTTTCGAGATGGCGACCAAGCGGCTCGGCATGGTGCGGCGCGGCCTGCCGCTGCGCGACGACATTTTCCTCCGCCCCGACGGCGGCGGTATCCAACTCTCGCTGCTCTGACCGGACCCTCTTCCGGTTTCATTGCGAATTCCCATTTCCGACGCGACCCGCCCTGTCCCCCGCGTCGGAAAAATACCCCGGGTTCCACCGCCGCCCCTCGGTGGATAGCGACGCCGCAATCGCTTGGCCGGGGGTTGCAGGAGGTCGGGACGACGTGCGAGGTTGCCGCCATGTTACCTCGCACGTCGCCCGATTCTCCGATGCTTTTCGAAGATGTTCCGCTGGTTCCGGATTTCAGTCTGGAGCTTGTGGCACGCCAGGCCGGCCATTGGCCGGTCGCAGGCACCGACGAGGCGGGACGCGGGCCGCTGGCAGGCCCGGTCGTGGCCGCCGCCGTCATCCTCGACCCCGGCAATATCCCGGACGGCCTCAACGATTCCAAGCAACTCACCGCAGCCCAGCGGGAAATTCTGTTCGAGGCGATCATGGCGACGGCCGAAGTGTCGATCGCCGCGTCCGGCCCACGCCATATCGACGAGCGCAACATCCTGCGCGCCAGCCTCGACGCCATGCGCCGCGCGGTGGCGGGGCTTGCCGTGACGCCGGCCTATGTGCTCGCCGACGGCCGTGACGTGCCGCAGGGGCTCTGCTGCCCCGGCAAGGCGGTCATCAAGGGCGATGCCCGCTCCGTGTCGATCGCCGCCGCCTCGATCATCGCAAAAGTCACCCGCGACCGGATGATGACCCGCGCGCACCTGGTCTTCCCCGGTTACGGTTTTGCCAACCACGTCGGTTACGGGACGCCCCAGCACCGCGCCGGCATCGAGACGCATGGCCCATGCTTGCTGCACCGGATGAGCTTTCGGCCGCTCAAAAAGGATGATCTGCCGGAAAGCTAACCGGCACTCCTTCCCCATTTACGCCATTCGGGCAACGCGTCGGCGCGATAGCCATCGAACAGCAGTCCCCCATGTGCGGCGAAGACTTGTTCCGCGCAATCCAGGACCAGCTTAGCCTCTCCTTCGCGAAACAGCATGTCGAAGGCCTCGACGAATGCATCGCCCAGCACGGGATCGAATGCTGTCATCTGCCGCGGCAGCCATTTTCCGGCCCCCGACCATTGCCCGTTGCTGCGCAGGATGAAATCACCGAGCGCCTGATAAAGCGCCGAGCCAATCGCCACCCGTTCGAACTCAGGCCGTTCGTCGGCAAGATCGGTCAGCAGGCTCGATATGGCATAACGCATGCGGTCGAGCGCATCCTGGTCCAACTGCGGCGGGCCTTTGACCAGGAGAGTTTCGGTCTCGCGGCGAAGCTCATCCGCTCGCTGCGGCCGCGGACCGATAGGAATTCCTTCGGTCACCATGCGGATCAGCACGGGGCGGCCCGCTTTTACATCCGCCTCAAGAAACCAGCGCAAGGTCCCCTCGTCATGTACCAGGGCTTCGAACGGCACGCCTTCGAAGACCTCCGAGCGGCGATGGGCATGCGGCAGGGCAGAATGCAGTACGACGAGATCAATATCGGAGGATGGCGTTCCCGTGCCACGCATGATGGAGCCGGCCACGAAGGCGAAGTCCGCATCGGCAAACCGCTCCGCCAGAAACCGTTCGGTTAGCGACAGTGCTCGTTCCCTCGACAGACTTCCCGCAACCAAAGCCATCACGATCCTCCTTTCGCCCAAAACAAAAAAAGCCGGGGTTTTCGCCCCGGCTTCTGGAAGTCTTGTGTGACTGAAATCAGTTCAGTCTCGACTGCACCTTGCCGACGGCGTCCTGGAAGAGCGTGTCCTGGGTGGAGGCATCGGCCTTGCGGGCGATGACGCTCTGGGCAGCGGCAATTGCGAGATCGACTGCGGCAGCGCGCACAGCGCCGATCGCTTCGGCCTCGGCCTGTTTGATCTTCTGCTCGGAAAGCGCGTTGCGGCGAGTGACGAATTCGTCGGTCTTCTGGCGAGCTTCCTCGGTCAGGGCCGCAGCTTCACGCTCGGCGACAGCCACGATCTGGGCGGCTTCCGCTTCGGCTTCCTTGCGCTTGCGCTGGTATTCGGCGAGCAGGGTTTGCGCTTCTTCGCGCAGACGCTTGGCTTCGTCGAGCTCCTTGCCGATGTTGGCGGCGCGCTCGTCGAGCGACTTCGCCATCATCCCCGGCACTTTCAGGTAAACGATCAGGGCCAGGAAGATGACGAGAGCGACAAGTGCGAAAAATGTTGCATCCAATGTCATTGGATCAGGCCTCCGTCTTCGCGGCTGCAACTGCAGCCTTGATGTCGTCGCCGCTTGCCTTGGCGCCGATCAGCTGATCGACGATGGCGGTGGCGGTCTCTTCGGCGATCTGGCCAACCTCTGCGAAAGCTTTTGCCTTGATCTCGCCGATGCGGGTTTCGGCAGCGGCCAGCTTTTCGGTCAGTTCGGCCTCGATCGCGGCGCGGTCGGCGGCGGCCTTGGTCTTGGCGGCCTCGCGAGCGGTTTCGGCAATCTTGTGGCCCTTGGAACGGGCAGCTGCCAGTTCCTTTTCATAGGTCTCGACGGCGGCGTCCGCTTCCGCCTTCAGGCGGGCGGCCTCGTCGAGGTCCTGGGCGATCCGGTCGTGGCGGTGTTCGAGAATGCCGCCGACGCGCGGAACGATGACCTTCTTCATCAGCAGGTAGAAGAGGCCGAAGCTGATGACCAGCCACAGAAGCTGCGAAGCGAAATAGGTGGAATCCAGGGGCGGGAACGCACCCTTGTGTTCGCCGCCGTGGGCAACGCCGGTTTCGGTATGCACTTCGCCAGCGGGCGCAGCAGGCGTATTTGGAGCGGCCGGCGCGGTCTGCGCATATGCCGAGGTCACGAACATCATCACCTCCAGGTGAATTCCAAATGCGAAAGACCACGGCCGCCCTGTTCAGGCGGCCGCGATCCGAATTCCTGGCCTAGATATCAGACCACGAACAGGAGAAGGAGAGCGACGAGCAGCGAGAAGATGCCCAGAGCTTCCGTAACGGCGAAGCCGAATACCAGACGGCCGAACTGGCTGTCAGCGGCAGACGGGTTGCGCAATGCGCCCGACAGGTAGCTGCCGAAGATGTTGCCGAGGCCAAGAGCCGTGCCGGCCATACCAAAGCAAGCCAGGCCTGCACCGATGAACTTTGCTGCTTCCGCTTCCATGAGAAACTCCTTCGAAATGGTTGTTGCGGCTGTAGACTGACGCCTATGACGCCAATGTCTTTATCCTTAGTGCCCGCCGGGATGGACCGCGTCGTTGAGGTACATGCAAGTGAGCACCGCAAAGACGTAGGCCTGGAGGAAGGCGACGAGGAATTCGAGACCGGTCAGGGCGACGGTCATGATGAGGGGCAGGATGGCACCACCGATGCCGAGTGCGCCGAGTGCTCCGAGCGAGCCGACGAAGCCCGCGAACACTTTCAGCGTGATATGGCCGGCCAGCATGTTGGCGAACAGACGAACGGAGAGCGAAATCGGACGCGAGAGGAACGAGATCACTTCGATCGCCACGACCAGCGGCAGCAGTGCCCCCGGGACGCCGCTCGGCACGAAGAGCTTGAGGAAATGCAGGCCGTGCTTGTAGAAACCGTAGACGATGACCGTGCCGACCACGAGAATTGCCAGCGCGAAGGTGACGATGATCTGGCTGGTGACCGTGAAGAAATAGGGGAACATGCCGAGCAGGTTTGCGGTCAGCACGAACATGAACAGCGAAAAGACCAGCGGGAAGAACTTCATGCCATGGCTGCCGGCGCCTTCGCGCAGCATGTTGGCAATGAATTCATAGGACATTTCCGCCACCGACTGCGCGCGGCCCGGGACGACCGAGCGCTGCGAGGTGGAGAAATAGAGGAAACCTGCGGCGCAAGCCACGGTCGCAACCATGAACAGGGAAGCATTGGTAAAGGAGAAGTCGATGCCGCCGATTTCGATCGGAACGATCTTGCTGATCTGGAACTGATGGATCGGATCGTTTGCCACCGTCTACCTCTTTCATTCGCCGCTTTGAGCGGCTCCCTTCACTTCGCCGGAAGCGCCCTTCTTAAAGGTCGCCTTCCTTTCCGTCTCCGTCACTGCGCTTCTGCAGGGCAGGCGGCTGAGCCACCTTTCCCACCGAGCGAAGCACGTTCAAGACACCGGCACAGAAGCCGAGGAGGAGAAGAATGATCATCCCCCACGGCGATGTGCCGACATAATAATCGAGCGCGTAGCCCAGAATCGCACCCACTGCGATCGCGGAGATGAACTCGGAGGAAATCTTGAAGCCGAGGGCCATGCCCTTTCGGCTTTCTTCAGATTGCGCGTCCCGCCTCGCCTCTGCGTCGTCTTCGGCCTTCCTTTCCGCAAGTTTTGCGGAAAGACGCCGCCGGCGCTCTTCCAGACCATCGTCGCGGTGATCCGTCATGTGCGTCCTCCCCTATTTCTGCTCCCGGCACAACCGGTTTTATGCTTTCCAACAGCAAAAAAGTGCAGTTGGCGGGGGATTTCGCGCCGTCCGGCCCGTTTTCAAGTCGCGCGCAACATAGTTTTGCCCGCCCCCATAGTCAAGGCGTCCAAGGTTCTTCGATTGAGGTAAATTAACCGAGCAAATTCAACCGGTTAAAACGAGTACAACCGGAGTCGGGTAAAACTGTCGCGGGAATCGCCGCCCGTTGAAGCGACGGGAACCGGCTCAGCTCCAGCCGCCGCCATAAGTGCGGTAGAAGACGTGCAGGCCGATGCGGCCGACCTTCTTCATCGTGCGCGCCCAGTCGGGACGAACATAGACGGCATGATAATGGGTGGCTGAACCGACTTCCGGAAACCAGATCTTGCCGGCGGTCACCGCCATGGCCACTTCGCGTGCCATCTTCCAATGATATTCGGAGCGGATGCGATCCTTGATATTGTCGCAGGCAAAGGAAAACTGGCAGCGGTTGCGCCAGTCCTCGTTCTGGTAGACGACGTCGCAGATCGTATCCGGATAGGCCGGATTGCGGACGCGGTTCAGGATGACCTGGGCGACTGCCGCCTGGCCGCGGGCGGATTCGCCGCGCGCCTCGAAATAGATGCCGGAGGCGAGGCATTGCTGCTCGCGTGCCGAAAAGGAGGCCGGCGGCAACGGCGTCGCAGCCCAGGCGTGATCGTCGAGACCGATCGGCGGAATGAAGCGGCCGGTGCTCGGCTTTTCCGTGAGGATCGCATCGAAGGGCGATTCCTTGGCGAAATCCTGCGCCGCCGGCGCATAGGCGGTTGCCAGCACATCGGCCTGATTGTTGTTGATGAGGCTCGCGATCATCGGCATCAGATCGTCTTCCGGCTTCGGCTCGTCCTTCTTGCGGAAATAAAAGGCGGCGAGTTCGACGGGCTTCTCGCTCTTGCCGGCCTTGGCAAACCTGGTCAGTTCATCACGGGCGTCGAGCGGCAGGGTCAGCGAACTCGAACGCTGCAGCACGGAGCCTGCGGAAAAGGCCTTGGGCGGCTGCATGCGTTCGACGGTGACGATGCGGCCCTTCTTGGCGGCGCGGTTGACGCGGTCTTCATCGGGCCGCGGATCGGAGGATTTCTTCTCGTCGACGAGCGCGATCTTGCGGCCGTCCGGGAGTTCGAGACCGGCATTGCCAGAGATTGCGTTCTTCAGACCGGGAAATGCCAGCGAAGCCTGATGGATCGAGCCCGCCGGCGAATCGGTGAGCACCATGCGCCATTGTTCGGCGCCATCGAAACCGGTCAGAAGGTCGGCGAGATCGCCATGAGCCGGGGCGGACGGAAAGATCAGCCAGCAGGCAAGGCCGAAAACGGCCGGGGAAGTCCATCCACTCAGTCCGGATGAGGACTTGCGACGCAAAACACTATTCGAACGCAAAACCGGAAACTCCACAGGGCAACAAGAACCCGATGAAGATCAATGATTAACCTTGATGAGCGGTTAACGCCGGCTGCCGAAACGCCTGGCCGCCGGCTTGAATTAGCACATTCACATCAATGTCAGCGAAGGGCCATGCCAACGGCGCATCTCAGATGATGACGTGCGAGCCAAGTTCGACGACGCGGTTGGCCGGCAGGTGGAAATAGTCTGACGGGTCGGTCGCGGTGTTGGCCATCGCGATGAACAACCGGTCCTGCCACATGGGCATGCCGGACGCGGCATCAGGCACCAGCTTGCGGCGGCCCAGATAGAAGGAGGTCGACATGATGTCGAACTTGAAGCCCGTCTTGCGCAGATAAGCGAGCGCCTGCGAGACATTGTGCGACTGCATGAAGCCGAAGCGCAGTTCGATCAACGTGAAACGCTCCGAGACCTTCTCGATCTTGAACCGCTCCTCCAGCGACACGCGCGGCTTGTTGACCGTGATGATGGTCAGCACCACGTTCTTTTCGTGCAGGACGTGGTTGTGCTTGATGTTGTGCAGCAGCGCTGCGGGCGCGGTTTCCGGATCGCTGGTCAGGAAGATCGCGACGCCGGGCACGGAGACCGGCGCATGATCGCTCTTCTTCTCGACCATCGGAATGAAGGTTTCGAGCGGCACGTCGATGCGGCGGGTCTTTTCGAAGAGGATCGCGGTACCGCGCTTCCAGGTCCACATGACGATGGTGAAGATGATCGCCATCATGACCGGGACCCAGCCGCCGTCGTGTACCTTCAAGAGGTTGGCGCCGAGGAAGACCAATTCCAGGGCAAGCAGCGGAGCCAGAATGCAGATCGCAAAGGTCTGCGGCCATTTCCACTTCACGCGCACGAACTCGAACGCCATCAGCGTGGTGACGACCATCGCGCCTGTCACCGAGATACCGTAGGCGGTGGCCAGCGATTCCGAGCTTTCAAAACCCAGTACCAGCGCGATGACGCCGACCAGAAGCAGGGTGTTGACCGACGGCAAGAAGATCTGCCCGGTATTGGTCTCCGAGGTGAACTGGATCTGCATGCGCGGCAGGTAACCGAGATGGATCCCCTGGCGGACGAGCGAGAAAGCACCGGTGATTACCGCCTGGCTGGCGATGATGGTGGCTGCGGTCGCGAGAATGACCACCGGCAGCAGCGCCCATTGCGGGAACATCAGGTAGAACGGATCGGACATCGCTTCCGGATGCTTCAGCACCAGAGCGCCCTGCCCCAGATAGTTCAAGGTCAGCGCCGGGAAGACAAGCGTGAACCAGGCCCACTGGATCGGACGTCGGCCGAAATGGCCAAGGTCCGCATAAAGCGCTTCGGCACCAGTGACAGTCAGGAAAACGGCGCCGAGGACGACGATGCCGACGAAACTCTCGTTCAGCATGAATTCGACCGCATAGACCGGATTGAAGGAGGCCAGGATGCTGTAGTCGTCGGATATGTGGGCGACGCCTCCGGCGCCCATGACGATGAACCAGACGGCGGTGATCGGCCCGAAGAAGCGCGATACGAGGCCGGTTCCCTTCGACTGGATGGCGAAAAGGCCAATCAGGATACCGACGGAGATCGGCACCACGGCGCTGCTCATCGACGGCGCCACCAGCTTCAGGCCCTCGACCGCGGACAGCACCGACAGCGCCGGAGTGATCATCGCATCGCCAAGGAAAAGCGCCGCGCCGATGAGGCCGAGCAGCATCAGCACTGCCCTGTGGCCATTGGCGGACTTGGTCAGAAGTGCAAGGAGCGACAGCGTGCCGCCTTCGCCGTCGTTGTCGGCGCGCAGCAGGAAAAGCACGTATTTGAACGTGACGATGATCGTCAGCGTCCAGATCATCAGCGAGATGAGGCCGATGATCTCGAGTTCCGTGACGCCGTCGTGGGCGATCGGCTTCAAAGCCTCGCGGAATGCATAAAGCGGGCTCGTACCGATGTCGCCGTAGACGACGCCGACGGAGCCGAGTGCGAGCGCAAAAAGGCCTTGGACCTTCGTTTTCTCGGCATCGTGATGTTCAGCGGGGTGACCCATGGGGGATGTCCGGCTTAAAGCCAGCCTTTCCAGCGAAAGAAGAAAAAGGGGATGATGGCGGACAGGAGCATCGCGACGATCGCGAGCGGATATCCGATATGCCACTCGAGTTCCGGCATGAATTTAAAGTTCATGCCGTAGATCGAGGCAACGAGTGTCGGAGGCAGGAACACGACCGACGCGATGGAGAATATCTTGATGATGGAGTTCTGCTCGACATTGATCAGCCCGAGCGAGGCATCCAGCAGAAAGGCGATGTTGCCGGCGATGTAGGAGGCGTGTTCCGAAAGCGAGTCGACATCCCGCGCAACGGTGCGGCAGAGGTTGTCGTCGCTCTTGTCCTGGCTGATCAATGGCACGTTCATGAGAAAGGTCAACAGCCGGGCGAGCGAACCTAGGCTGTCGCGCACCTTGCTGATCAGCCGGTGATATTCGGCGATGTCGGCCAGCTTGCGTTCCAGGAACTGCGGCGGGCGGCGCTTGCCGCGGTCGCGGAAGATTTCCGTCGAGAGCGCATCGACGTGATCGACCGTCTGCTCAAGAATTTCGGCGGTGCGATCGGCGATGGTTTCCAGAAGTTTTGCAAGCAACGTGGCGCCATCGCGCCCCGGTTCCGGCAGACGGCTCAAGCTGGCGATGAACAGCTGGAAGCTTTTCGGCTCGGCGTAGCGCACGGTGATCAGCCGGCTGCCGGACAGGATGAAGGCGACGTCCGTGAGCTGCGGATCCTTGCCATCGGCGCGCCAGACAAGCGACGCGGTCATGAACACCGAGTCCTTCTCCACATAAAGCCGGCTCGAAGGTTCGATGTCCTTCAGGTCGTCGCGGGTCGGAACCTGAATTCCGAGGAGACCCTCGACATAGGCGTCCTCCTGCGGAGTCGGTTCAACCAGATCGATCCAGACGATATCGTCGGCAAGCTGTCGCAGCGCCTCGGCTGGCGCAAGCGTCTTCATGGAGCCCGTGGCGCTATAGGCATTGATCAATCGTGGTCTCCGGCCGCAGGTCGTCGGCACTGAACGAGAAGCGGGCTTGCCGGCCCTTGGTTTAGGGACCGCCAGCCGGCCACCAGCGGGACGGGCCTATAGAGACAGCCATAGTCAAAATCAAGAGCCGTCCCAATCTCGTAGTGGGCGCTGCAACATGACTCCCGCGCCGAATATGTTCAAGGGGGCTTCGGCAACAAGGTGATTCGCGGCCTACATCAAAGCCTTGACCGGCAACGGCCGCCAAAGTGACCGTCCATCGGCGCGCGGGAGGTATTCCAAAATGGTCAGGAACATATATGCGGATTCTTATTCGAAAACGATTGCAGGCGCCGGTCGGGGAGTAAGGCCACCGAGCTCGGCCCAGACCCTGGCGGCAATCTCACGGTAGATTTTCGCCGAGGCTCCTTCGGGATCGGAGGCGACGACGGGCGTGCCCGCATCGGACCGTTCGCGGATGTCGATCGTCAGCGGAACCTCGCCGAGGAACGGCACACCGATCCGTTCCGCCTCGCTTCTCGCGCCGCCATGGCCGAAGATGTCGTAACGCTTGCCGGTATCGGGAGCGAGGAAATAGCTCATGTTCTCGACGATGCCGAGCAGCGGCACTTCGACCTTGCGGAACATGGCGATCCCCTTGCGCGCGTCGAGAAGCGCCAGGTCCTGCGGCGTCGAAACGATCACCGCGCCGGCCAACGGCACCTGCTGGGCCATGGTGAGTTGCACGTCGCCGGTACCCGGCGGCATGTCGACGACGAGCACGTCGAGGTCGCCCCAGGCGACTTCGCGCAGCATCTGCAGCAGCGCAGACTGGACCATCGGCCCACGCCAGATCATCGCCGTCTCCTCATCGACGAGAAAACCCATCGACATGGCCTTCAGGCCGTAATTCTCCATTGGCTTGATGATGCGGTTTTCGATCTGTTGCGGACGGCCGGTGATCTTCAGGAGCCGCGGCACCGACGGCCCGTAGATATCGGCATCGAGAATGCCGACCCGCAGGCCGTTCGCCTGGAGCCCGAGCGCGAGATTGACCGCCGTCGTCGACTTGCCGACGCCGCCCTTGCCGGATGCCACCGCGATGATGGCGCCGACACCCGGCACACCGGGCTTTTCCCGCTGCGGCGGCTGGCCCGGCTGCTGGCCTTGGGGCGGATGGCTGTGCCCGTGATCATGGGCGTGCCCATGCGAATGCGAATGAGCAGCGGGTGCGGCAGGCTGCGGGCGCGGAGGCGGAGCGGAACCGGCCTTGCGGTCCGCCGTCAGCGTCACCAGCGCGCCCTTGACGCCTGGCATGGCCTTGACGGTACGTTCCGCTGCCACGCGCAGCGGTTCCAGTTCGTTCGCCCGCGCTGCCGGGACGGTAATCGAGAAATAGACCTTGTTATCGGAGATGAAGACGTCCGAGACCATGCCGCGCGAGACGATATCACCTTCGAGGTCCGGCCCCCGCACCTTGGCGAGAACCGCCAGCACTTCCTCTTTCGTCACGTCGGCCATGATTTCAAACTCCCGAATGCCTGATGCGATGCCGATCCCTCAAAACGGGATGTCGCGTTCGCAGATATATAGGAGTTCGGCATTGCCACGGGCAAGCAAGATAAACCGCCGTTCGATCGGCAGCCATGTGGCGCACTGATCGAACGGCAGCTTTTCTTGTCACGCCTCTTGGGGCGCTTGCAGTCCCCTCTGGACCTGTTCCTACAGAAGCACGAAACATGCCAGACGGGAAGATACTTCCTATTGATGAGCTTTTTCAACCACTTCTGGCCGAAAGCCCTGCTGCGGCGCAACATCCCCTGATGGAAGCGGCATTTCGTGACCGGTTAATGCTTGAGCAGTGGTGAAATTTTGTGCGCCGCAGCATTTTATTGGCTACTTGATCAAACCGATTCTGAGCGCCTTGGCGACCGCCTGGGTGCGGTTGACCGTATCCAGCTTCTTGGCCGCACGGTTCAGGTAGTGATTGACCGTGTGTTCGGAGAGGCCGAGGATCTCTGCGATTTCCGCGCTGGTCTTGCCGGCAGCCGTCCAGTTGAGGCAGTCGATCTCGCGGTCGGTGAGCACGTCCGTCGTGCGGACATCGAGGTTGCGGATTTCCGCCAGGCGCTCGAAGACGTGGATGGAGATGTACATCAACTCCATCATCTGCTGGTGCGTGAACGGCAGGCCGTCGCCTGCGAAGGAAACGGCACCGCGGCTGCCGGACATGTCATGGACCGGGAAATAAGCGCCGCGGACAAGATTGAACCTTCCGAACATGCCGCGGATGGCCGGTCCCTGGCGCTCGGGCGGCACCGTTTCGAGATCGAAGGTGAACGGGATCGTGGAGGTGCGCAGCCGCCGAAGTACGGGGCTGGTCTGCATCATGCCTTCGCGGTCGAAAAGAGACAGCAGTTCGGCAGGCCAGTTGGTAATCACCGTGTTGTTGGACAGTTCGAGCGAGGTGGCGTGGGGCAGGTTGAGAACCATGAACGTGCGGCAACCATAATGCTCGGTTACCCGCTTCATGAACCGGAACACGTCGAACTGTGTCTTGAGATCCGCGATTTCTCCGACACTTCCGCCAAAGACACGAGCTTCTTCTGCTTTCTCGGTATTGGCCATCATCTGCTTCTCTGTCCGCCGGTTGGCGTCGAGCGATTCCTGGTGTTTCCCATACATCCGCCCAATCCGGTCCTTTATATTCGCATTGCCCGCCTCCGACCCGTGGAACGGAAAAGGCTCTCCGGATTTGCCCGGATAGCTCCCGCCGAACGTGCCTGCGTGGTGGAGGCTGCTATTTCAGATTTTAATTAGATGCTAAATTTGTGGCTACTATCAATTCCGAATATCACGACATCAATTGTCAACTTTCGACAATGATGACATCTACTCGGATTTGCAAACCTTTTGCATGCCTCCAGCCGTTTGTCAGGAGATAATTGTTGGGGATCAAATCACCTATGCGGCGAGTTTGCCGACTCTCTCCCGTCGATGATACTAATCGATCACCTCGATATGCAATTGGAGATTTCACATGGCGACCACACACGCTTTCGAAGGCCGTGTCCTTTCCTCCTCCCTGTGCCAACTTGGAGAAGGCCCTTCCTTCGAATCGGAAACGGAGACGCTCTGGTGGTTCGACATTCTCGGCAAGGGATTGCACGAATTGCACCTGCCGACCGGGCGGGAGATCGTTCATGCGTTGCCGGTGATGGGCAGCGCGCTTGCCTCGATCGACGCCGCCCGACAGATGATCGCGAGCGACAAGGGGATGTTCATCCGTGACCGCGCGACCGGCGCGCTATCCCCCTATCTCGAACTGGAGCCGCAAAAGCCGGGCAACCGTTCGAACGACGGCAGGGTCCATCCCTCCGGCAGCCTCTGGATCGGAACCATGGGACGAAAAGCCGAGGACGGCGCCGGCGCTATCTATCATGTCCGCCAGGGCGAGGTGACGAAGCTTTTCGACCGCATCAGCATCCCTAACTCGATCTGCTTCTCGCCCGACGGGGCGATCGGTTATTATGCAGACACCCGCATCAACCGGCTGATGCGGGTATCCCTCGACCCCGCGACGGGCTTGCCAAACGGCCAAGCCGAGCTCCTGGTCGACGAGAACGGCAGGCCGGGCGGCATCGACGGGTCGATCTGCGCCAGCGACGGAACGATCTGGAACGCCCGCTGGGGCGAGGGTGCTGTCGATCATTATTCGGCTGACGGCCGGCATCTGTCGCGTCACATGGTGCCGGCAAAACAGACCACCTGCCCCGCCTTCATCGGTAAGGACCGGCTGGCCGTGACTTCGGCGCGGGAGGGACTGGACGAGGCCGCTCGCGCTGCCGACCCCTTTGCCGGCTCGCTGTTCGAAATCACCGTTTCCATCCAATGCGATCCGGAGCCAGCCTATCGCCTCTAAAGGACGCAAAGAGCGCTTCAAACAAGCAAAACGCGAAAAAGTTCCAGCCCAAACGCCTAAAATTTCAGCAATCCTAGCCGGAACCAATCCGTCCTCATAACATTTTCCTCTCGAACCAGCGCGGTCGGAGAGCTCCGTAACGGAGGGCCGCGTGTTCAGAGATAATTTTGAGCAGAGGAAGGTAGGTTCGTTATGAAGAAGACCCTTAGCACGATGGCAGCCGTTGTTCTTTTGGCGTCCACCGCCATTGCACCGGCATATGCCCAGACCCAGCCGACGCCGCCGGCCTCCCCGGCTCCGGCAACCCCTGCCGCTCCGACAGATCCGGCTGCAAAACCGGCTGACAGCGCCGCAACGCCGGCTCCGAAGACCGGCACCGACACGGCCGCTGCTTCCGGCGGCTACCTGACCGAACAGGCTGAAAACCAGATCAGCGCCAACGACTATATCGGCAAGTCGGTCTACAACGCAGAAGACAAGAGCATCGGCGACGTCAACGACCTGATTCTTGAAGAAAGCGGCGGCATCGTTGCAGCCGTGGTCGGCGTCGGCGGCTTCCTCGGCATCGGCGAGAAGGAAATCGCTCTGCCGATGGACAAGATCACCATGACGCGTGATGCGGAAAACAACAACGAAGTCCGTCTGTCCACCACGGAAACGGCAGAAGCCCTTCAGGCCGCTCCGGAATTCAAGAGCCTGGCAGACAAGCAGGCAGAAACCGACCGGACGACCACGTCCTCCACCGGCACCTCGATGCCTGCAGGCGGCGCTACTAACCCGTCGACGACACCGGCTGCCCCGAGCAAATAAGCGCTCGATCAGTCAAGGGTCCGGAACGGGTGACACGTCGTCACCACGAAATGGGGCGGTACCGCAGGTGCCGCCCCTTTTTACAGGTACTGAACGCAAACCAGGCCTCGGTCAGGCCCGCTCGATGGTCATGAAATCGCGGTAGTGTTCCTGGAGGTAGCGCAGGGTGACAGCGCTGTCAGCCGGTCTGCCGTAATAATAGCCCTGCCCCATCGCGCAGCCGAGTTCATTGAGCTTGTCCGCATCGGCCTTTTCCTCGATGCCTTCGGCGACCACGGCCAGGTTGAGCCCGTCGCACATGGCGATGATCGCCTTGACGATGTGTTCCGACGCGCGGTCCGTGGTGATGCGCGAGACGAACGCGCGGTCGATTTTCACCTTGTCGAAAGTGAAGTCCCGCAACCGCCCAAGGCTCGACTGGCCCGTGCCGAAATCGTCGAGCGAGATGCGGACACCCTGCTGGCGCAGGTCGGTGATGATGCGCTGCGCCGTATCGGCCGAGGTCATCACCGCCGTTTCGGTAATTTCCAGCTCCAGGCGATGGGGATCGAGGCCGACGCGTGCGAGGGTCGCGAGGATGGTCTCGGTCGTGCCGGGGTCCATCAGCTGCGCTGAAGAGAGGTTGAAGGAGAGGAAAAGCTCGCGCGGCCAGGAGAGTGCAGCCTCCGCAGCCTTGTGCAGTAACGTTTCAGAAAGCGCGTCAATAAAACCGCGCTCTTCGGCAAGGGGCACAAAAACCGCAGGCGAGACGAAGCCGAGATCGGCATCGATCCAGCGGGCCAACGCCTCGAAACCGACCACTGCGCCATCGCTGATGCGAACGATCGGCTGAAAGTGGACATCCACGGCATCGGCGATGATGGCGTTGCGAAGCGCCTGCTCCAGCTGTGTCGCCCGCTTCATCTCCTGGGCGATTTCGCGGGAGTAGACCGTGATCTGTCCCCGGCCGCGGCGTTTCGAGCGGTAGAGCGCGGTTTCGGCGCTTTTCAGCAGCTCCTCGAAATCCGCGCCGGCGAAGGGATAGATCGCAAAGCCGAAGGAGGCCGAAAGCCGGACGTTGCGGTCGCCGAGATCGTAGGGGGCGGACAGGACGTCCTTGATCATCTGGCCGATACGTTCGGCGCCGACGCGCTCGAAGACCAGAGGCAGGATGAAGGCAAACTCGTCGCCGTCATGGCGGGTAACGGTCGCGCCGTCTGGAATGCAGGCTTTCAGGCGATGAGCGACCTGGCAGAGGATCTCGTCGCCTGCTTCGGCGCCGAACAGATCGTTGATCGGCTTGAAACCGTCGAGATTGGCAATGCAGATGGTAAAGGGTGCAGGATCCTGGGCCCGCTCGGCAGCCAGCAGGCGCACCTTGTCACGCAGACGGTATCGATTTCCAAGTCCCGTCAGGGCGTCACTGTAGGCCATTGCCTGCAGTTCATTCTGGCTGACCTGCGGCAATGGGTTTCCCGCCGACTTCATGAATAATCCCGTTGCGCTTCACAGACCGGCGCAGGATGCGGGAAAAAGATTAAAAATTGATGGCCCGGGCTTAACTTACATGAACAGATTGATTAATCGGTTAAGCATACGTCTGTTTTGCGGGCATGCCGAGAAACGTCTGGAAGACGGCTTCCAGCGCCTCGGGACTTATCGGCTTGAGGATCACCTCGTTCATGCCGGAGGCGAAACATTGGTCCCGGTCGCGTTCGAAGGCCTGGGGAAGGACGCCGATGATCGGAATGGAGTTGTCGACCGTCTCCAGGTTCCGGATGCGCACGCTCGCATCGAAGCCGCTGAGCTTTGGAAGGGTGATGTCCATGAGGATCAGCCGCGGCGACCGCTCCTGCCAGAGCCGGACCGCTTCTTCGCCGTCGGCGGCGACCGCATAACGATAACCCAGGCCCTCGAGGATCTGCGAGAAGACGATCTGGTTCACCTCGTTGTCTTCGGCAACCAGAATGTCGATGCCGGCGCTTTCGCCGGCTTGCGAGGCAATCCAGGCGTCTTCGTCGTGCGCAGTCTCGTTTGCGGCAGGCTGGCTGAACTGGCGAGTGACGCCGGCGGCCAGTTCCCGCTTCACCCGGACCCCGTTGATCGCCAAGGCGGGAATGCGGTGCCGCTGGACGATTTCGAGGCAAGCCTTGTCCGCCAGTGTGTCCACGACGACGAGATCGATTGCGATGCTGGCTTCCTTTGCCAGTTGCAGGAAGAGCTCCAGTTCCTCACCGTCTGAAACGGAAGAGGTGTCGAACCCCAGATCATCGAGAATTTCCAGCGCCTCGGCGCTCGTCCTCGGATCGGAGGAGGCGACAAGAACCTTGCGGTTGGAGAGATACGTCGTGTCGGGCGCAACCGCCGCCTTCACTGGCACGTCGCGCTCCTGCCGAGCCAGCGAAGTGGCGATCAATCCGCCCCGGCTCATGCGCGGCTTGATCTCCTCGCCGTCTTCATCGGTCGCGACCAGTCCGGTAATGTCTTCCATGGCGGTGACGAGGTAATAACGGCCCGGCTTTCCGATACGGTATTTGTTGGCGATGATGACGACCTGCGAGCCGTCCGGCCGGATCACCAGTTCGGACATCTGCTGGGGCTCGCCAAGATCGAGGACCCCGCGATTGATGCGGTCCAGGCGCTGCTCCACCTGCGGCGGATGAACATCGGATCCCTTGTGACCGAGAATTGCTTCGGGCGGCAGATCGAGGAAGCGCGCGGCCATCTTGTTGACGGCGACGAAGGTCAGGCTGCTGTCCTTGACGGTAATCGGGAACGGCAGGTTGTCGAGCACCTCTTCGGTGATCTGCACCCGTTCCATGTCGGCGCGCCACTGTTCCTCGCGCTTCTTGTGATCGGAGATATCCCTGACGACGCAGACGCCGTAACCGGATGGCAGGCGGCGCTTGGTGAAGCTCACCCAGCGGTCGGTGCCGCGGCGTTCCTGCGACTCGGCCCGTTCCTTCCAGAGAGTGGCGATCTGCTCAGCGATCCAGTCCTCACGGCTCAGCATGCGACGCGGACCTGAAGCATCGGTCAGGAAGCGTCCGCCGCCATCGTAGACGGCCCCGAGGAAATCCCGAAGGCGCGTGCCGGGCGTCAGAAAGCTCTTCGGAACCGGCAGGAGGGTCAGCAATTGCTGGCTCGCAAAGACGATCAAGTCATTCTTGTCATAGACAAATACGCCGCCGGAAATGCCCTCGGAAATCACTTCGAGCATGACAGCTTGAATGTTTGCGTCCGCCGACGCCAAATCATTCATAGGATGGAACTCCCCGTATGCTTTTTCGGACCGGACAAAGGCCGGGCCGTAATGCCGATATTCGCCTCTCGGCGTTATTCCTTCTAGTTTTCGTCTTGTCGGCGTGGGAACATGCTGGCTCCAAGTCCTCAACGGGTAATCGGGGCTCGCATGACGGTGCCCAGCTGGCCGCCATCCCGGTCACTCGCGGGAAGCTGGCGCCTCCCCGGTTTCATCCAAGTTTAATACGGAACAAAATATCTCGTTTATCTTAAAGCCGGATTAATGAACGGCCGTGCATCAACCTAAAGTTCATTTCAATCGGTTAGGAAAGGTGCGATCCGGGCTTTCCTTCCGGCGCCGAATCCGGGAAAATGGCGCATGTCCGTCAAACAGCTCCCCGAGACCCTGATCAACCAGATCGCTGCCGGCGAGGTCATCGAAAGGCCCGCCAGCGCCGCGAAGGAACTGATCGAAAACGCCATCGATGCCGGCGCGACCCGCATCGAGATCGCCACCGCCGCCGGCGGCAAAAGCCTGATCCGGATTACCGACAACGGCTCCGGCATGGATGCGGCCGATCTCGATCTTGCGGTACGGCGACACTGCACGTCGAAAATATCCGAGACGCTCGACGACATCCGCACGCTCGGCTTTCGCGGCGAGGCCCTGCCCTCGATCGGTTCGGTGGCGAAGCTCACCATCACCAGCCGCCGCAACGGTCATTCGGAAGGATCGCAGGTGGCGGTGATCGGCGGCAAGATGTCCGGCGTGAAGCCGGCACCGGCCAATACCGGCACGGTCGTCGAGGTGCGCGACATCTTCTTTGCGACTCCGGCGCGGCTGAAATTTTTAAAGACCGAGAAGGCCGAGGCCGGCGCAATCACCGAAGTGGTCAAGCGCATGGCGATCGCCTTCCCGCATATCCGCTTCGTGCTGTCCGGGTCCGATCGCACGACGCTCGAATTCCCGGCGACCGGCGACGACCATCTCGCCCGCATGGCGCAGATCCTCGGTGCCGATTTCCGCGACAATGCGATCGAGATCGATGCGATGCGGGAAGATGTCGGGCTTTCCGGCTTCGTCGGCGTGCCGACCTTTCACCGTGGGAACTCGGCGCATCAATATGCCTTCGTGAACGGACGGCCGGTGCAGGACAAGCTGATCCTGTCGGCCCTGCGCGGCGCCTATGCGGAAAGCGTTCCCTCCGGCCGCTATCCCGTGGCGGTCCTGTCGATCAAGATCGATCCGGCGCTGGTGGACGTCAACGTGCATCCGGCGAAGTCGGACGTGCGTTTTCGCGATCCCGGCCTGGTGCGGGGCCTCATCGTCGGGGCGATCCGCGAGGCGCTGCATCGCGAGGGCGACCGGGCGGCGACAACCGGAACATCGGGCATGATGCGCGCCTTCCGACCCGGCTTCCAGCCGGCTAACGCCGCGCCGCGCACCCCCTGGGCGGCAGCCGCTTCGCCGTTCAGGCCGCTCCATCCGCAGCCGGCCAACGGCTTTGCCGAACAGGCGCAATCCGGCTTCGACGTGTTGACCATGCCGACAGCCCGTGCCGATACGGTGATCGCGGAGCCCGCTCCGAGGACCGCTGGCGAAGCCGTGCCGCGATACCGCCTGGGTGCCGCCCGCGCGCAGGTTCACGAAAACTATATCGTGGCGCAGACCGAAGACGGGCTGGTGATCGTGGACCAGCATGCCGCCCATGAACGGCTTGTGTTCGAGGCGATGCGCAAGGCGCTCGACAACAAGCGGCTGGCGAGCCAGGTCCTGCTGATCCCGGAGATCATCGACCTTCCGGAAGAGGATTGTGACCGGCTGATGGCGAATGCGACGGAACTTGACCGGCTAGGCCTGGCGATCGAACGTTTCGGTCCGGGCGCTGTCGCCGTGCGCGAGACGCCCGCCATGCTCGGCGAAGTCGATGCGGCCTCGATGGTCCGGGACCTCGCCGACGAGATCGCCGAATGGAACACCGCCGGGGGCCTGCGCGGCAAGCTCGAATATGTCGCCGCCACCATGGCCTGCCACGGCTCGGTGCGTTCCGGCCGGCGGCTGAGGCCGGAGGAGATGAACGCGCTTCTGCGGGAAATGGAAGCGACGCCCGGCTCCGGTACCTGCAACCATGGCCGGCCCACCTATATCGAACTCAAGCTTTCCGACATCGAGCGGCTCTTCGGCCGAAGCTGAAAAAGCTGGCAATTCAGGTTCAATCGGGGTAGAGCAGGCGCCATGTTTTTCCGCAGGAGACGACAGATGAACCGGTTCGAGGGAAGCGGATTCCGCGAAGCGAAGATCCGGTATCTCGATGGCGACTACCAGATCCTGACCGCCGGCTCCTATGTGATATGCGCCATGACGGGGGCGCAGATTCCGATCGACGAATTGCGGTACTGGAGCGTCGCCCGGCAGGAACCCTATGTCGATTGCGCCTCCTCGCTGGAAGCCGACAAGCGCGCCGGCATTCTGCCCAACCAGAGCCGCGGCTAAACCTTCGCGGCATTCCCTTCCCTAATCCGTCGCTCTCGGAAATTGGCGATCGCCGTATCGATGATCTTGCCGGGTGCCTGCGGATCGTCGAACGCCATGTCGACCTCGACCACACTGACCTTTTCCGCCAGTTCCTCCATGCGCCCGTGATGTCCTTGCAGCCGCACCGCATCCTTGGCGGTGGTGACGAGCGTCAGTTTGTCCTTGGCGGCATCATCCAGGAGGTCCGAGATCTCGTCCTCGCTGAAATAGTGATGGTCGGGGAAGTCGCGCTTTTCCACGACCAGCCCGCCGACTTCTCTGACGGTACGATAGAATTTTTCCGGATCGGCGATGCCGGCGAAGGCGAACAGCGCCTTGCCGGCGATGTCGCGATTTTCGCGCGGCTTCAGCGCCGCGACATAGATCTGCTTGCCGGCTCGGGCGGCCTGGCGCACCAGTTGGTCGGCCGCCTCGCCGTTGCCGACCTTGAGGATCGCCGAGAGCTGACGCATCTGCTCGGATATCGGCGCCCTCACCGGCCCGCCCGGCACGAGATGGCCGTTGCCGATGCCGCGCACCGTGTCGATAACGACGAGGGCGAAATCCAGCGCCAGGCGGGCGCTCTGGAAACCGTCGTCCATGATGATCAGGTCGGCGCCTTCGGCGACCAGTCGATGAGCCCCCTCGACGCGGGTGTGGGAAATCACCGTCAACGTCTCGCGGCAGAGCAATAGCGCCTCGTCGCCCACCGCCTCGGCCCAGTGGTGCTCGGGATCGACCACGGTCGTGACGTCAAGCGAACCGCCGTAACCGCGGCTGAGGAAACCGGGCTTCAGGCCCTTTTCTTTTGCAGCTCGGGCAAGGGTGATGGCGGTCGGGGTCTTGCCGGCGCCGCCGACCGTGAAATTGCCGACGCAGATGACCGGCACGGGAATGCTGGCGCGCCTGGCTTTGGCCATGCGGCGACCGGCGATACGGCCATAAAGAAACGAAACAGGGGCAAGGCCCCAGGCACGCCAATCCGCTTTCGTCCACCAGAATGGCGGTGCTTCCGATACCATACCCAAACTCCGGCTGATCCGTCCTGAAACAGCCCGCGAACAAAATGGCAGTTTTGGAAAAAAGGCAAGTCTTTGAAACCAAAGCCCGCTTCAGGCGTGAAGCTTTTCCGGCAGAAGGTCCATGAGCGCGGTGATATCGGCAAGGCAGATATCCGCCGATGCCGACAGCGTTTCGCGGGAGCCGGTGCCGGTCAGCACCGCGACCTTCAGACCGACGCCTGCGCTCGCACCCATATGCATGTCGTGATTGTTGTCGCCGACCATGGCGACCTCGGCGGGATCAAGCCCGGTGGCACGGCAGAAGCCGAGCACCATGCCGGGCTCCGGCTTCACGCCGTGACCGCTGTCGTAGCCGGCGATGAAATCGACATGATCGATGATGCCGAAGCGGATGGCGGTCTGGCGGATCGCTTGCTCGTTGTCGCTGGAGGCGATGCCGAGCTTGAAGCCCCGCGCCTTGAGCTTGGCAAACAGCGCCGCCAGATCGGTGACGGCCACGGAAAATTCGGCCGAACGGATGAAAAGGTCGTCGAGCAGCCGGGTAAGCTCACCCACTTCGAGCGGCGAACCGGCAGCAACAAAGCCCGCGGCGATCTCGGCGGCATTGCCGGCGGCCAGCAGGCTGTCCGGCCGGGTGTGGCCCGATACCGGGTCCATGCCGCCAGAAAACAGAAGCTGCGGTTCGAGTTCGGCGTTGCCGGCGGAAGCGATGCGGGCAGCCTCGCGGTTCACCGGCCCCCAACTCTCGTCATAGAGCAACAACGTGCCGTCCTTGTCGAACAGGATGCCGGCGATGTGTGCAAGCTTTTCCGGGGTCATCGAACGGCGGCGGCTTTCGGCTGCAGCCTGGCGCTGACCGTCAGCGGATTGACATAGGGCTCCAGCGCCTTGATCGTCTTCGACAGCGCACCGCGCATCTCGTCCATCGCGTCATGGCCGGAATCGATCATCTTCACGCGGGCGAGATCGTTGATCATCAGGTAGTGGACCGCCTTTGCCAGCATCTCCACGTCCTTGACGATGCGGGCACCGCCCTTGCGCACCAGATGCTGGTAGGCGTCGCGGAAATTCTGGACATGCGGGCCGGAAAGCACGGCACAGCCGAGCATGGCCGGCTCCAGGGGGTTCTGCCCACCCTCGTTCGTCAGCGACCTGCCGACGAAGGCGATTTCGGTCAAACGCAGGTAAAGCCCCATTTCGCCGATGGAGTCGCCGAGGAAGACGTCGGTCTCCGGGGTTACGACATCGTTGCGCGAGCGGCGCGCCACGGTCAGGCCCATTTCCTTCAGCATCTCTTCGACCGCGTCGGCGCGATCGGGGTGGCGCGGCACGAGAATGGTCAGCTGGCCGTTCTTCGGTTTCAGCGCCTTGTGGACGGTCGCCGCCGCCTTTTCCTCGCCGTCGAAAGTCGAGATCGCCGCCCAGGTCCGGCGGCTGCCGATCTGCTTGCGATAGCTTGCCAGCACTGCCTCGTCGCAGGGCGGCGGGTCGGTATCGCTCTTCAGGTTGCCGGAAGCGATGACAGGCCAGGCGCCGAGATCGCGGAAGCGCTCGGCATCCAGATCCGACTGAGCGACCACCAGAGCCATCTTGCCGAAGATGGCTTCGGCGATCGAGCTGCGGTTGCGCCAGCGATCGAAGGAGCGGTCGGAGATGCGGGCATTGACGCGGATCTGCGGAATGCGGCGGCGGGCGAGTTCGGCGATGGTGGTCGGCCAGATCTCGGATTCCGCCGTGATGCAGGCATCCGGCTTCCAGTAGGCGATGAACCGCTTGATCGGAAATTTCAGGTCGAGCGGCACGTATTGGTGGATCACCTCGTCAGCCAGCCGCGACCGGACGAGATTTGCGGAGGTGACGGTGCCCGTCGTCAGAAGGATGTGGATCTCACGGCGCCGCAGTTCGCGGATCATCGGCATGATGGCGATGGTTTCCCCGACGCTTGCCGCGTGCACCCAGATGAGCGGGCCACGGGGCCGGGCAAGGCTTGCATAACCGAGCCGTTCCAGCTTGCGGGTCCTGTCTTCCTTGCCCTTCATGGCGCGATAGGCAAGGTAAGGACCGACCAGGGGATAAAGGGAAATACCGGCCACCCGGTAACCAACGAGAGCCAGGCGCGCAGAAATTTTGCTCACCGTGTTTGCCCCCGATGCGTGATGGCCGCCATCAATGTGATAGACCCTCCGATTGCTCATCCGTAACCCAGTTTTTTGTGTTTTACAAATGCGTCAAAAAAGGGTCCCCGGGATCGATACCAGGCGAGGGACCAGCATTGCGAGCACATTGTAAAACGCGAGGCTTATCTCAAGCCGACTTAGTATCAGGATCGAGCAGACGGTGCATATGGACGATGAAATACCGCATATGGGCGTTGTCGACCGTCTGCTGCGCCTTGCCTCGCCAGGCGATCAGCGCGCTTGCGTAGTCCGGATAGATGCCGACGATATCAAGCGCCGAAAGGTCCTTGAATTGGAGGCCCTCCAGGCTCTGCAGTTCGCCACCGAAGACCAGGTGCAGAAGTTGTTTCTTTTCGCCCGTTTCCGTCATTGTCCGATATTCCGTCCGTTCCAGCTCCCCCGGCTCTTCCTCTGCTGCATTCCCATGGAAAGGTCAACCCGGAGCGAGCCTCGCGAGCTGGGGTAAAAGGCTGTGGAGCGCGTGTTCGGCGCCGGCGGCCAGCATTTCGTGGCTGACGGTCTCGCGATTGTAGACAAGCCGGTTGCCGGCAAGATCGACGAGGCGACCGCCTGCCCGTTCGAGGATGAGGTCGGCGGCGGCCAGATCCCAGTCGTGGGAGGCACGCTTGACGACGGTGCCGTCAATGCTTCCGTCGGCGATCATGGCGAGCCTATAGGCGAGCGACGGTACATGCCGCACCCGGCGGACTTCGTCGCGAAACTCCGGCTCGAATTTCTTGACGAGGTTCTCGTCGGCCGCGATGACCAGTTCGCCATTGCTGCGGCCGGCGGTGACGGAAATCGGCCGGCCGTTCTTCAGCGCTGGCCCGTCCTTCACCGCGGAAAACTCCTCGTCGAGTGCCGGTGCCACAAGAACACCGGCCACCGGCTGGCCGCGATGCACGACGGCGACCGAGACGCACCAGGTCTTCTCGCCGTTGATGAAGGCGCGGGTGCCATCGATCGGATCGACGACGAAGAGCGTTTCGCAGCTAAGCCGGGCGACATCGTCGTCGGTTTCCTCGGAAAGCCAGCCATAGTTCGGCCGGGCCGTCAGGAGCAGGCTCTGCAGCCGGTCGTTGGCGGCGAAGTCGGCGGCGCTGACCGGCGACTTGCCCTCGTTCTTCCACCAGACTTCCGGCGAGCGGCCGAAAAATCCGTGGGCGATGTCGCCGGCCTGGCGCGCCGCGTCGAGAATGAGTTCGAGGTCCTGCCCCCAGGCTTCAGCAACCGTCATCGGGATCAGCGTCCCGCCAGCGTCATGCCCTCGATGGCGATGGTCGGGGAGGCGACGCCGAACTTTCGGTCGATGTCGTTGGCCGGTGTCAGGCGCATGAACATGTCCTTGAGGTTGGAGGCGATCGTCACTTCCGAAACAGGATAGGCGAGCTCGCCGTTCTCGATCCAGAAGCCGGTCGCGCCGCGCGAGTATTCGCCGGTGATCATGTTGACGCCCTGGCCGATCAGTTCGGTGATGTAGAAACCGTTGCCGATCGACTTGATCAGTTCCTCGGGCGAGATTTCGCCTGGCTCCAGCGCCAGATTGGTGGAAGCAGGCGAGACGGCCGTGCCGCCGCGCACGCCACGGCCGTTGGTGACAAGCCCCAGTTCGCGCGCCGTCGATGTCGACAGGAACCAGTGGTTCAGGACGCCGTCCTCGATCATGACCATGCGCTCGCCGGACACGCCCTCGCCGTCGAAGGGGCGTGAGGCGGAACCGCGCACGATCAGCGGATCGTCGGTAATGCTGAGCCCGGCTTTGAGCACCTGCTGGCCCATCTTGTCGCGCAGGAAGCTGGTCTTGCGGGCGACGGACGCGCCGTTGATGGCCCCGGCGATGTGGCCGACGAAACCGCGGGCGATGCGCGGATCGAAGACGACGGTGACGTTGCTGCCGGTATCGACCTGGCGCGGATTGACGCGCTTGACGACGCGCTCGCCGGCGCGGAGACCGATCAGCTTCGGATCGTCGAGGTCGGCGGCATAAAGGCGGCTGTCGAAATCGTAGTCGCGCTCCATCTTGGTGCCCTCGCCGGCAATGACGCTGACAGAACGGCCGAAACGGGATGCCATGTAGCTGCCGGAAAAGCCGTGGGAGGTGACGAGCACGAGGCCGCCCATGCCGGACGACGCGCCGGCACCGGAGGAATTGGTGACACCCTCAACGTCGAGCGCCGCCTGCTCCATTTCGAGCGCCGCTTCGCGCAATGCATCGGTCGGTACATCGGTCGGATCGTAGAGTTCGAGGTCCGGATAGGATCTGGCGAGATCGGCCTCGTCCGCAAGGCAGGCGAAAGGATCTTCGGGAGAGACCCTGGCCATGGCGACGGCGCGCTCGGCAAGCACCTTCATGTCGAAGCCGGGATTGGCCGAGACGCTCGCCACTTGGCGGCCGACGAAGACGCGAAGCGAGAAATCGTCGCTCTCGGACGCTTCCGTGCCCTCGACCTTGCCGAGACGGACGCTGACGGAACGGGACCGGGAGCGAACCACGACCGCATCCGCCTGATCCGCTCCCGCGGCCTTGGCTAGATCGATCAGTTGGCTGGCGCGGGAAAGCAGTTCGGCGGAATCGATTTCAGAGGTCATGATTGCAAGCCTTTCATTCTCGTCCCATTTATTGTGCACTGTCAGAAGCATCAAGGGCGGCTCGCCGATTCTTGATTTCCCACCTTAGACTGAAAGTATCCCGCATGACCGCTCCCGGCTCGCTATTTTCCCAAATGCTTCTCCTGCTTGCCGGCGCGGTGATCGCCGCCCCGGTGTTCAGGAAGCTGGGACTCGGCACGGTGCTCGGTTATCTTGCCGCCGGCGTGGTCATCGGACCGATCATGCAGCAGATCGTCGAAACGGAAGAAGTGCTGCATTTCGCCGAATTCGGCGTCGTCTTCCTACTGTTCATCATCGGGCTCGAACTGAAGCCTTCGCGTCTCTGGCAGATGCGCGGCGACGTGTTCGGCCTGGGGCCGGCGCAGGTGGTGATCTCAGGATTGGTGCTGACCGGACTGGCCTATCTGAGCAACATGGCAGACTGGCGCGGCAGCCTAATCGTTGGTTTCGGCCTGGCATTGTCCTCGACCGCGTTTGCGCTGCAGATCCTCAACGACGACGGCGAAATGAACAGCCGGCACGGCCAGCGATCGTTTTCGGTGCTGCTGTTCCAGGATCTCGCCATCGTGCCGCTGCTGGCGCTGATCACCATCCTGGCGCCCGGAACCACGGAGACGGAAGCCTCGCCGCTTCTCGATTTTGCAATCGCCGTCGGGGCGGTCGGTGCCATGGTTATTGCCGGCCGCTATCTTTTGACGCCGATGTTCCAGATCATTGCCCGCACCGGTGCGCGGGAGGTGATGATCGCCGCAGCCCTGCTGGTGGTGCTGGGGTCGGCCGCGGCGATGCAGGCCGTCGGCCTCTCGATGGCCATGGGCGCCTTCCTGTCCGGCGTGATGCTGGCCGAGTCTTCCTACCGGCACGAGTTGGAAGCGGATATCGAACCCTTCCGCGGCCTGCTTTTGGCGCTGTTCTTCATGGCCGTCGGCCTGTCGCTGGAAGTCCATGTCATCCTCGACAACATCTTCTTCATCCTGCCCGCGGTGCCGATCTTCATGGCGCTCAAGGCGCTGATCGTCTACGGGCTCTCCCGGCTGTGGGGTTCGCCGCACAATGATGCGGTGCGCATCGCGTTCCTGCTGCCGCAGGGCGGCGAATTCGGCTTCGTGCTGTTCACCACGGCAACGGCGAGCGGCCTGTTCTCATCGGCCACCGCCTCGCTGCTGATTGCCGGCGTGACGCTATCAATGGCGCTCACACCGTTCGGTGCGGCACTTTCCAAGCGGCTCCTAAACGGCGAGAGCCGTGAGGAACTGGAGGAGGATTTCAACGGTGCCGGCGCCGACGTGCTGATGATCGGGTTTTCGCGTTTCGGCCAGATCGCCGCGCAGATCCTGCTGGCCGGCGGCCGAGAGGTGACCGTCATCGACGATTCCGCCGACCGCATCCGCCAGGCCGCGTCCTTCGGTTTCCGTATCTATTTCGGCGACGGGACGCGTCGGGACGTGCTCATCGCGTCGGGCATCGAAAAGGCGAAGATCGTCGCCGTCACCACCCAGAAACGCGAGACGACCGACCAGATCGTCGATCTCATCCGCTCGCAATTTCCGGACGTACGCCTCTATGTCCGCTCCTACGACCGTATCCATGCGCTGTCGCTGCGGGATCGGAACGTCGAATACGAGCTGCGCGAGACCCTGGAATCCGGCCTGCTGTTCGGAAAAAAGACGCTGGAAGCGCTCGGCATGAGCGAGAATGAGACCGACGAGATCGGCGACGATATCCGCCAGCGCGACGAGGAACGGCTGCAGATCCAGGCCGTCCAGGGGCTCGGCGCCGGCCGCGAAATGCTGTTCAACAGCCCGGTCCGGCCGGAACCGCTGATCAAGCCGAAACGGTCGATGGTGCTGGACGACGACGAACTGAGCGCGGAACCGGCGACGGCGGAGAACGGCTAGGGCCGGCCCGCGTTTGCTCTTGCGACCATCGCGACGATCGTCTCGAAAAGCTCCGCCTTGGCCTCTGCCGCCGTGATGTCGCCGCTCGCGGCGGCGTTGGACAGCGCTTCGGCGGCACCGAGCATGGCCCAGAGCCCGGGCGACGCTATATGGCCGGCCTCGGCGAACGGGAGAAGCGCAAGCCGGCATTTTTCCATGAAAATGGCCTCATATTCGTGCTTGATCCGTTCAAGCTCGGGAGAGCTCTCCAGGGCGGCGATGACGCCTGGTATCTCCCGGCCCTGCAACAGAACACAATCCACATAGGAGGAGGCGATGACCGCAGCCCGGTCGGCGAGCGTCGGCCCGCTCGATTGCAGGGCCGCGTCCATGATGGCCGTCTGGCGGCTGTCGAAATCCTGATAAAGCGCGGCCAGGAGAACGGGCCGGGTGCTGAAATGATCGTAGACGACGGGCTTTGCGACACCCGCCTGCTCCGCCAGCCGGGGAAGCGTCAGGGCATCCGTGCCTTCTTGCCGGACGATGCGCCACGCAACCTCCATCAACTGCTGGCGCCTTCCCTGCCGCGAGAGACGCTGCCGGAGACGCGCCGGTTCTTTCACTTCGGTGCTTGACATGACTATATACCAAAAGTAACTTACTAAAAGTATATAACCACTGCCCGTGAGTTTCAATCTGCCAGCAGGAGTTTTCGCCATGCACGCGCTGATCGTCGTTTCGCATCCCGAACCCGGATCCCTCACCCATAACGTCGCCGCCCACCTCGCCGAGGGCGTCACCATGTCCGGCGGCTCTTTTGAAATTGCCGACCTTGCTGCGGAGGGTTTCGATCCGAGGTTTACGCAGTCGGATCTCGCCGCGCATCGCAGGCAGGCGCCACCGCCGGCGGATGTCATGGCCGAACAGGCGAGGATCGACCGCGCCGATGCTCTGGTGCTCGTTTATCCCGTCTACTGGTGGTCGATGCCGGGGCTGTTGAAAGGATGGATCGACCGCGTCTTCGCAAACGGCTGGGCCTATGACGATGGACAAGGCGCCAAGGTGGTGAAGAAACTTCGCCACCTCCCCATCCATCTGGTCGCGATCGGCGGCGCTGACATGCGCACCTATGCACGGCACGGTTATTTCGGCGCGATGAGGACGCAGATCGAGCATGGGATATTCGATTATTGCGGCGCGCCGGTCATGACGTCCGAGCTTCTTCTGGAAGAAGAGCTGGATAGGCCCGATTTCCCATCGGAGATCGCACGGAAGATCGGCCGCAATGTTTTCAGCGCTGCCCGGAAAACCGAGGCCGCGTAGCGGCTCAAACGTCAGGCTTCGGCTGCTGCCGCATGAAGCGCGTCGATGGCGCGCTTGAGCTCATCCTTGACGTGCTCGGATTCGTCGAGGATGTCGCGGGCCTTCAGGAAATCCAGCACCCGGAAACGGTTGACCGACGGCCGAAGGAAGATCTGGGGCGGATTGAGCTTCAGCTTGAGCGCGATGCTCGCCTGCATGGTCAGCTGGCTGGCGCCGAACAGGCTGTCGATGCGATTGGGCGCATGGGTGCCGTCGCCTTCCGGCGCACCGACCACGTCGACGCCGATCACCACGTCGGCAACATCCATCAGCTGCTCATAAGGGACGGGATTGAAAACGCCGCCATCGATCATCACCCGGCCGTTCACCCGGACCGGCATGAACAGGCCGGGAATGGCGGCAGACGCCGCGATCGCGGTGCGCAGCTCGCCCTGTTCGAGGATCACCTCCGCCTGGCCGTAATAATCGGTAGCCGAGATCTTCATCGGGATTTCGAGATCGGCGAAATCCTCCGGCACCTGCGGCGGCAGGAAGGCATCGAGGATGAGTTCGAGATTGAACTGTCCGAAGCGGAAACCGCCGAGCTTGTCGCGCATGGTCGCCGGGCCGAGACCCCAGAGCTTGTTGAGAAGCGTACCCCGGTGGCCGACCGTCTCCAGTGCGTATTCGCGGATCTCGCGTCCGGTCATGCCCGACGCCATGCCGGCGCCGATGATCGCGCCGATCGACGAGCCGGAAATCGCCACCGGCCGTATGCCGAGCTCGTCGAGCGCCTCGATGACCTGGATATGCGACAGGCCCCGCGCGCCGCCGCCGCCGAGAGCAACCGCAAACGTCAGGCCGCCCTTGGCTCTGACGGCTTCGAGATCAGGAACTGCAAGCCTTGTGTTCATTCCTCTGACCTCAGGCCGGCTGGTAGCGGAAAAAATCCATGCGGGTATCGCCGAACGTCCGGCTCTCCAAAAACTTGAAGACCGCATCCACGGCAGGATTGATGTCGGCCCGCTCCTCCAGAATGGCAAGGGCTCCGGGTGCGAGCCAGCCGCCGGCATGGGCCGAAAGCATGGCGCCCTCGCCGAGCCCCTGGCCATAGGGCGGATCGGCGAACAAGAAATGAAACGGCTCGATATTGTTGGCCGTGCCGAGCTTGGTGGCATCACGGCGCAGGATGCGCGCCCGGCCATGCAGGCCGAGGCTGTCGATATTCTCCCACAACAGGCCCCTGCCCTCGACGCCGTTCTCGACGAAGAGCGCACTCTTGCAGCCGCGCGACAACGCCTCCAGCCCGACCGCGCCGGTGCCGGCGAAAAGGTCGATCACCCGGCCGCCATCCAGTGCCTGCGGATAGACGTGGCCGATGATGTTGAACAGGCTCTCACGCGTCCGGTCGATGGTCGGCCGGATGTCGCTTGTTTTGGGCGTGGCCAGAGACCGGCCGCGAAATTCACCACCGACGATCCGCACTGCGCGTTACCCTCTCGGCGTGCGCGGCTTGCCGCCGGCCGGGCGTCCACCCGAGGCGGGCCGGCCACCAGGCTTGCCCCCTGGCTTGCCACCGGCACCCGCCGGTTTTCCGCGGCCGCCGGAAGGTTTTCCGCCAAAGCTCTTGCCGCCGCCCGGCTTCGCTCCAAAGGGTTTGCCACCAGGCTTTCCACCGCGCGGCCTGTCGCCGGCGGGCCGATCACCTGTGGGACGGTCACCTGCGGGACGATCACCACGCGGCGGCCGATCCGAGAACGGCCGGTCGCTGCGCGGACGCTCGGAGCGGCCCTCGCCTGCGGAGAAGGACCGTGCGGGACGCTCTCCATCCTCGCGCGGCTTGCGGTCGCCGAACGACCGTTCGCCTCTGGGCTTGTCACCGAAAGAGCGCTCGCCCCTCGGCTTATCGCCGAACGGACGGTCACCACGGGGCGGGCGGTCGCCGGAAGGACGCTCGCCACGCGGGCGCTCGGTGCGGCCTTCGCCGAAGGAGCGAGCAGGCCGATCACCATCGGCGCGTGGCTTGCGGTCAGCAAACGGGCGGTCGCCTCTCGGCTTGTCGCCGAACGGGCGGTCGCCGCGGGGTTTGTCGCCGAAGGGACGGTCACCACGCGGGCGTTCCGAGCGGGCGTCGCCCGAGAAGGATTTGGTCCGGGGGCGGTCGCCGTCCTCACGCGGCTTGCGGTCACCTCTGGGCTTGTCGCCGAAGGAACGGTCACCACGGTCCGGGCGGTCGCCAAAGGACTTCTTGCGGCCGAAATCGGCCTTTTCCGGCTTGTCAGGCCCGTCTGCGCGGATCCAGTCGCGGTCCTCTTCGGCGCGGTTGACGATGACCGGCCGGTCGTTCTGCGGCGTGGGCTTCTTGAAAAGCTGCTCGGCCTCGGCACGGGCGGAGGATTTGCGCGTCTTGTTTTCGGTGGTCGGGCGGGCGCCCGGCGCCATCCATACATTGGCGGTGCGGCTGGTGCCCATCGGCGGACGCTTCTTCGGCCGGTCATCCTCGTCCTCAGCGCGACCGCCGAACGGCTTTGCGCCGCGCGGCTTGTCGGCGAACTTGCGGTCGTCGCGCTTGGTATCCAGACGGCCGAGCGCCTTTTCGCGCCGGTCCTCCGGCTTGCCGGCACGCGGACGTTCGCTCCGCTCCGGCCTTGCCGCCCATTCCGACTGCTCGTTACGGGCCGAGCGCTCGGCACGGGCGGGCTTCTCATCCTCTTCTGCAGCCGTCTCGGTATAGATCGGCGCGTCGAAATTCGCCTTGGATTCCTCGATCAGGCGCGGCCCGAGCTGGTCGCGCAGCATGCGGCCCCGCACTTCCACCACCTCGCCTTCCGGCAGGTCCCCGAGCTGGAACGGTCCGTAGGAGATGCGGATCAGGCGGTTGACCTCGAGGCCGAGCGCGCCGAGCACGTTCTTGATCTCGCGGTTCTTGCCTTCGCGAAGGCCCATTGTGATCCAGACATTGCTGCCCTGGGTGCGGTCGAGCGTCGCGTCGATCGAGCCGTAGAGCACGCCTTCGACGGCGATGCCCTCCTTCAGCTTGTCCAGCTCCTCCTGCTTGATCTCGCCATGGGCACGCACGCGGTAACGGCGCAGCCAGCCGGTGGTCGGCAGTTCCAGTACGCGCGACAGGCCGCCATCGTTGGTCAGCAGCAGCAGGCCTTCGGTATTGATGTCGAGGCGGCCGATGGAGAGCACCCGCGGCAGCCCTTCGGGAAGGTTGTCGAAGACGGTCGCGCGGCCTTCCGGATCGGAATTGGTGGTCACCAGGCCGGCCGGCTTGTGGTAGAGCCAGAGGCGGGTGCGCTCGATGCCGCGGATCGGCATGCCGTCGACTTCGATCTTGTCGGCGAGCGTCACGTTGACGACAGGTGTATCGAGGACGTTGCCGTTCAGGCTGACCCGGCCTTCCATGATCATCCGCTCGATATCGCGACGCGAGGCGACGCCGACGCGTGCGAGGATCTTGGAGATGCGCTCGGGCTTGCCCTCGGCCTCCATGGTTTCCGGTGCCGGGGGCAGCTTGCGGACGGGCTTTGCCGCCTTTTCAGCGTCGCTCTTGGCCGCGGAACTCTTCCTGGGCGCAAGGCCTTCCTTGGCGGAAAAGCCCGTCTTGCCGCCAGTGCCGGCCTTCGGAGCGGCTCTCGGTTTGGTTTCGCGAACGAAAGTCTTGCCTTCGCCGCGCTTCGGCTTGTCTTTGGAATTCATTTGTTGTTTGCCTGAAGCGTGATGTCTACGGAGCGATCCGGACATTCTTGTTCGTGTTGACTGAGATGGATTCGTGCCCGCAGCCGGGCGTCCAGTTGGATGCTTCCTACCAGTTCGCGCGATCCGGGTTAAGAGGAAATCGCCGAAATGCCTAATACCGATGGGTTCATGAATGCTGCCCTTGCGGAAGCCAAAGACGCGGCCGCCCGTGGCGAGGTTCCGATCGGCGCCGTTCTGGTCATCGACGGCGTTATCGTCGCCCGCTCCGGAAACCGGACCCGCGCCGAAAACGACGTTACCGCCCATGCCGAAATCGCCGTCATCCGGGATGCCGCGGCCGCCCTTGGACAGGAGCGGCTATCGGGTGCCGACCTTTACGTGACGCTCGAACCCTGCACGATGTGCGCGGCGGCGATCTCGTTTGCGCGCATCCGGCGGCTCTATTACGGCGCGGAGGACCCGAAAGGCGGAGCGGTGGACAACGGCGTGCGCTTCTTTGCTCAGCCGACCTGCCATCATGCGCCGGAAGTCTATTCCGGCTTCGGCGAAAGCGAGGCCGCGATCCTGCTCACCGGCTTCTTCAGATCGAAAAGAGAAAGCTAAAGCGGGCTTAGAAGAGCTTCCACCAGTCGCTGCCCTTCTTGGCTTCCGCGGCTTGCGCCTTGCGGCGCTTTTCCTTCTGGCTTTCGGGCTCGCCGACATCCGACAGGGCAGCCGCATCCGCCGACCGGAACTCCGCCGGCGGATCCGCGAGCGAACGGCGGCGTCCGGTGACGCTGACGGTCTCGGCATTTTCCTTGGCCTTGCGGAAGGCTTCCCACTTTTCCGTCTCGGTCATCTGACCGGCCTGGCCGCTGCCTGCGAGCAGCGGTGAGCGATAGTTGGGATCGTTCTCGTGAGCCGCCGCTTCGTCACGCAGACGCTTGCGGGTTTCTTCCGGAGATTCGACCCAGTTGGGGTTGCTTTCGCGGTTCGCCAGCGATTGCTGAGGCGCCGGCAGCGTCTGGTCCTGGCCCTTGGCGACAACCAGCGAAGGACGCGGGTTGTATTTCAGGCTGGCTTTCTGTTCGGCGCTCTTGCCGCCCAGCGAGACGGACTGACCGAGGTCGTCGGTCAGCTGCTCCATGGCTGTCTTGTCAGTGCCGTATGTCGGGCCGCCGATGCAGCCCGAAAGGGTCAATGTCGAGGCGAGGACGCCGGCCACGCCCATGCCGACACGAAACGCATATGTCGCTTTCATCAAAACCCTTCCAGCGGCGCCCGTCCTGACGCCTCAGACACACTCAAACGCCTGATGACCGGAAAATCCGGCCAATTTCAGGCGGTTTTACCGGATGATTGCTCAAAGCGCAATCATCCGGTGACTTTCAACTATCAAAGCCGGCCGAGAGCGGCCAACTCGCGCAATGCGGCAGCGTCGCGCGCCGAAACATCCGGATAGGCGGGATCGGAGCCGACATCGGTCGTCACCCGCCACGAGCGGGCACATTTGGTGCCTTCGGCGAGTTTCGGATCGACGGAAACGCCCTGCACTTCCGGCAGACGGAAGGCACCCTCCGGCCCCTCGCCCGCAACGATCGCGATGCCCGACGTGATGCAGGTCTCTTCAAACTCCTGGCCTTCCAACGCCTTCATCAGCTCCGGATCGTTGACATAAACGACCGGTGCGGCCTCCAGCGAAGAGCCGATCCGCTTGTCCTTGCGTTCGATTTCGAGGGCGCCTGTGACAACCGAGCGCACCTTGCGGATCCGCGCCCATTTTTCGGCGACCGCTTCGTTCTTCCACTCGGCCGGAACCGTCGGGAACTGCTCGAGATGGATCGAAACGGCGTTCGGATTGCGCGACAGCCACGATTCCTCGGTGGTGAACGGCAGCATGGGCGCAAGCCAGGTCACCGTGCAGTCGAAGATCTTGCGGATCACGGCGAGAGCCGCGCGACGGCGCAGCGACGACGGGGCGTCGCAATAAAGCGCATCCTTGCGGATATCGAAGTAGAAGGCCGACAGCTCGATATTGGAAAAATCGATCAGCGCCCGGGCGATCTTCTTGAACTCGAAGGCGTCGTAGCCCTCGCGCACGAGTTTATCGAGCTCGGCCAGGCGATGCAGCATCAGCTTTTCGAGTTCCGGCAGGTCGGCATAGGCGATCTCCTCGCCCTCGTCATGGGCGAGCGTGCCGAGCATCCAGCGGATCGTGTTGCGCAGCTTGCGATACGCATCGACATTGGTCTGGATGATGGTCTTGCCGAGGCGCTGGTCTTCCCAATAGTCCGTCGTCATCACCCAGAGGCGCAGGATATCGGCGCCGGCATCCTTCATGACGTCCTGCGGGGCCACGACATTGCCGAGCGACTTCGACATCTTCTGGCCCTTCTCATCCATGGTGAAGCCATGGGTGACGACCGTGTCATAGGGTGCCCGGCCGCGGGTGGCGGCGGATTCCAGCAGCGAGGAGTGGAACCAGCCGCGATGCTGGTCCGAACCTTCCAGATAGACGTCGGCCGGCCATTTCAGGTCCGGTCGGTCTTCCAGCGTGAAGGTGTGCGTCGAGCCAGAGTCGAACCAGACGTCCAGGATATCCCTTACCTGGGTCCAGCCTTCGTTGGCGCGTGACCCCAGGAAGCGCTCGCGCGCTCCTTCGGCGAACCAGGCGTCGGCACCTTCGAGGTCGAAGGCTTCGAGGATGCGCTGGTTGACCGCCTCGTCCTGAAGGATTTCGCCCTGCTCGTCGACAAAAACGCAGATCGGGACGCCCCATGCGCGCTGACGCGAAAGCACCCAGTCCGGGCGCTGCTCGATCATGGCGCGCAGGCGGTTCTGGCCGGCTGATGGCACGAAACGCGTGTCGTCGATCGCCTTGAGGGCACGTGAGCGCAGCGTGGTGCCGTCGGCAAGGTCCTTGTCCATGTAGACGAACCACTGCGGCGTGTTGCGGAAGATGATCGGTTTCTTCGACCGCCAGGAATGCGGATACTGATGCTTCATCCGGCCGCGGGCAAACAGCGCGTTGCGCTCGATCAGCGCCTTGATGACGCGGTCGTTGGCATCGCCCTTCTTACCGTTGTCGTCCATGACGCGCGCACCCTCGAAACCGGGGGCATCGGTCGTGTAGAAACCGCCGTCGTCGACCGTGAAGGGGATTTTCGACGAGATGCCGCGGGCTTCGAGTTCCCGGGCAACGGATGTCCAGGCGTCAAAGTCCTCGCGGCCGTGGCCAGGGGCGGTGTGGACGAAACCGGTACCGGCATCGTCGGTGACATGATCGCCGGCGAGGAGGGGGACGGCGAAATCGTAGCCGCCGCCAAGGCCCTTGAAGGGATGGGCGCAGACGATCGCACCAAGCTCATCGGCGGAGATATCGCGCAGACGCTTGTACTGGAGCTTCGCCTTGGCGAAGCTCTCTTCCGCCAGCTTGTCCGCAAAGATCAACTTTTCGCCCGGGCGCGGGCCGAAATCATTGGCCGCCTCGGTAACCTCGTAGAGGCCATAGGAGATTTTTGGCGAATAGGAGATCGCCCGGTTGCCGGGGATGGTCCAGGGCGTGGTCGTCCAGATGACGACGTGGGCGCCGTAGAGATCATCGTTCAGAGATACGGCGGTAACATTAGCTGGATCCGCGATACCTCGGAAAAGCTCATCGCTACCTTTTCGCGTCGTTGCTTCCGTGACCGGGAACTTCACCCAGATCGTGTCGCTCTCATAATCGTGGTATTCGACTTCGGCCTCGGCCAGCGCGGTGCGCTCGACGACCGACCACATGATCGGCTTCGAACCGCGATAAAGCTGGCCGCTCTGGGCGATCTTCAGCAGTTCGCCGGCGATGCGGCTCTCGGCGTGAAAGTTCATCGTCAGGTACGGGTTTTCGAAATCGCCGACGATGCCGAGGCGCTTGAATTCTTCCCCCTGGACCTTGATCCAGCCGGCGGCGAATTCGCGGCATTCCCGGCGGAATTCGTTGATCGGAACCTCGTCCTTGTTCTTGCCCTTGGCGCGATAGGCTTCCTCGATCTTCCATTCGATCGGAAGGCCGTGGCAATCCCAGCCGGGAACGTAGTTCGAGTCATAACCGCGCATCTGGAACGAGCGGGTGATGACGTCCTTCAGGATCTTGTTCAGCGCGTGGCCGATATGGATGTTGCCATTGGCATAGGGCGGGCCGTCATGCAGCACGAATTTTGTCCGGCCCGCGGCGGAGGCGCGAAGCTGCTTGTAGAGGTCCATCTGCTGCCAGCGGGCCACCAGTTCCGGTTCCTTCTGCGGCAGGCCGGCGCGCATCGGGAAATCGGTTTCGGGCAGATAGAGGGTTTTCGAATAGTCGAGCTTTTCGGCGGTATCGGTCATGGGAGCAATCGTCCTGGCGCCGCGACGGGGCGCATCTCGATGAAAATTCGCTGGCGGAAGGCGCTCATGAAGCGCCAAAAACCCGGACCCTCCGGCCGCTCTTACAGCGCGCGGAAGGCCGGGCCTATAATTCGAATGATCTGGGCCAGCAGGAATTTTTTCATGGTGGCGGTTCTTAAGGGTTTTTGCGGCGGAAAGGAAGGGGATCTACCAAGCCAATTTCGCCCCGAGAGCCGCATTTGATTTTGGTGCCATCTGCGCTTATATTTATGGGCAAATGGCACGGAGGCAATTTGAAGTGCGCGCATCTGCTGACATACCTATTCGCAAGCGACTTGAGATCGCATCGCGCGGTCAGTTGCAAGCCTATGACGGAGCCAATGTATCAGAGTTGACCAAGCTCGGCTTTTCGATGGAAGAACTCTATAGATTTGTGGCCCCGCGTCGCACGCTTGCCCGGCGGATCGCGAATAGAGAGACATTAACTGTCAGCGAGAACGACGGAGCCCTGCGTGTAGTGCGCGTGATGGAACTCGCCAAGCGGGTCTTCGGCGATCAGGATCGCGCTCATCGCTGGTTGCGCAAACCGAACAGAGGAATGGATGGCGTCGTGCCGCTCGATCTCCTTGAATCGGAAACTGGCGCAGTGCTCGTCGAGCAGGCGTTGCATCAGATCGATCACGGCATTTACGTCTGATCCATGATCCTGTGGCGCATTTCCAATTATGCGGATTTATCAGGCGGAGGCGGACTGGTCGCGCCCGGGCGATGGCATAAACAAGGAAGCCCAATCGTCTATTGCTGCGATCACCCTTCGACCGCACTTCTGGAAATATTGGTGCATGTGGACGCCGAAGACTTGCCGCTGGATTTTCAACTACTGAAGATCCATTGCCCGGACGAGATTGCCGCCCAGACGATTACGTCGGGCGATGTCGACCTTTTGGATACCACTGAAACAGGTCAGGCGGGAAACACGTGGCTCGTGGAAAACAAATTCTGCCTTCTGAAGGTGCCGTCGGCGATTTTGCCTGAAGCTGCAAACATTCTTGTCAATCCGGAGCATGCGGATGCCGGGAAGCTGACAATCGAAAAAGCGGTACGCTATCCCTTCGACAGCCGGCTGCTGAAGTAACCCCTCAAAACGCGATCTTGGCGTCCACTTCGCCCAGCGGCCTGACGCCGGACAGCAGCGCCCGCGCCTCTTCCTCGTCGCGCTTGATCTGGGCGACCAGGGCATCCAGCCCGTCGAACTTCAGTTCGTCGCGCAGGTGGCCGAAAAAGGAGACGGAACAGGTTTCGCCGTAGAGGCTGCCGGAGAAATCGAAGAGGTAGGTTTCGAGCAGGGGCGCACCGTTTTCGGTCACCGTCGGGCGGCGGCCGTAGCTGGCGACACCGTCGAAAAGTGTGCCGTCAGGGCGGCGGAAGCGCACGGCGTAGATGCCGGCCTTGAGTACGGCCTCCGGCGGCAGCTGCATGTTGGCGGTCGGGAAACCGAGCTGGCGGCCGAGCTTTTCACCGCCGATCACCTCCGCCTCGAGCGTGTAGCGATAACCGAGCAGGCCGGCTGCGGCGGAGACATCGCCTTCCGCCAGCAGGTCGCGGATGCGGCTGGACGAGATTACGTCAGCATTCTCGTCGCGAAAGGCATCGACCAGCTGCACGTTGAAACCGTGCTTGGCGCCCGATGCCATCAGAAAGGCCGGGCCGCCTTTCCTGTCCTTGCCGAAATGAAAGTCGAAGCCGGTGACGACGGCGCTGGCTGCCAGCCAATCCACGAGAATGGTCTGGATGAACTCCTCCGCCGAACGGGTCGCGAACTCGCGGGTGAAGGGATATTCGATCACCGAGCGGAAACCCATGGCCTCGAGCAGACGCGCCTTGAGCGGCGCCGGGGTCAGGCGGAAGACCGGTTCTTCGGGGCGGAAAACGGTGCGCGGATGCGGCTCGAAGGTCAGAACCAGGGCGGGCACGCCGTGCTGTTCGGCCAGTGCCAACGCGCGCTCCAGCACGCTGCGATGGCCGCGATGGACGCCGTCGAAATTGCCAATCGCGATGACGCCGCCCTTCAGTTCCTCGGGCAGCGGTTCCTTCTTCTCGTTGCGGTGGAAGACTGTCATGCGGCGGGTTCCGGTTCAGGCCGAATTCAGGCCCAGGGGGCTATGCGAGGCGCGGCATCCAGTATTTCGGCGCGGCATTTTCCCGCTTCAGCCAGGCATTGAGGATCGCCTCGTCGGTCTGGCCGTTGACGGTGTATTCCGCGACATGGATGCCCGCGCTGATATAGAGCAGGTCGAGGCCGTATGCGAGCGCGCCGCGCACGTCGGTCGGCATGCCGTCGCCGATCGCCAGCACCCGGTTCATCGGGAACTCGCCGCGCACTTCTCGGGCAGCTTCGATCGTCGCCTCGTAGATCGGACGGTGCGGCTTGCCGGCGACGCGGGTCTTGCCGCCGAACTCTTCGTAATAGGCCGCCACCGCGCCTGCGCAGGGGATGATCTTGTGGCCACGCTCGACGACGAGATCCGGATTGGCGCAGATGAAGGGTACGTCACGCTTGGCAAACGCCGCCAGCATGTCGGTATAGTCTTCCGGGACTTCCTTCTCGTCGTCGAAAAAGCCGGTGCAGACGATGCATTCGGCTTCGTCGGCGGAGACCACCTCGACGCCGAGCCCGTCAAACAGGTTGAGGTCGCGCTCCGGACCGATCAGAAAAACCTTTTTCGGGCCGTCGACGATCAGGTGCTGGGTAACGTCGCCTGACGTAACGATCCGGTCATAGGTGCCGTCGGGCACGCCGAGCGTGCGCATCTGCTCGATGACGCCGGGAGCCGTGCGCGGCGAATTGGTGATCAGCACGACGGTGGCGCCGGCTTCGCGGGCCGCGGCGAGCGCCTTGCAGGAATGCTGGAAGGCCTCGACACCGTTGTGAACCACACCCCAGACGTCCGAAAGGACCACGTCGTAGTCGCCGATCACTTCGTTCAGATTGCCGATGCGCTTTGCCATGTAACCTTCCCATCTCGCAAGTCCCGGGTCACATGACAAACCCGGTTAAGGATTACAAGAGATATTCGGGAGAAAAGCCGCGGCCGCATCGGCGACATCAGCGGGGCAACTTCCCCACTTCGTCCCTAGCCCGCTACCGCCAACCGGACGGCAAGGCCCACGACCGCGCTGACGGCCAGGACCGGCACCATGCCGATCTTCATGCGGAAGAGCAGGAAGGCCGATACCACGAAAAGCAGGAAGGCGAGCGGATCGAGCGTCGTCCAGGCCGGCCAGAAAAGCCTCAAGCCGGCCGCGGGCCAGAGGGAAATCTGCTCGACCTCACGGAACAGGACGTGCAGGCCGAACCAGATGGCGAGGTTGAGGATGACGCCGACAACCGCGGCCGTGATTGCCGACAGCGCCGCCGAAAGGACCGGATTACCGCGCAGCCGCTCGATATAGGGCGCGCCTGCGAAGATCCAGATGAAGCTCGGCACGAAGGTCGCCCAGGCGACCAGCAGGGCACCGATCACACCGCCGGCGACCGGTCCGAGACCGGCGGCTTCGCGGAAACCGACCAGGAAGCCGACAAAGGACAGCACCAGAACCAGCGGCCCAGGCGTCGTTTCGGCAAGCGCCAGCCCGTCCAGCATTTCGCCCGGTTTCAGCCAGCCGTAATTGTCGACCGCCACCTGCGCCACATAGGCGAGCACCGCATAGGCACCGCCGAACGTCACCATCGCCATCTTGGAGAAGAAGGTGAACATGACGGCCAGGCCTTCCGGCGCCGAGAACATCCACAGCAGGAGAAGCGGAAGCTGCCAGACCGCGATCCAGAAAACCAGCGTGGCTATCGCCGTCAACGGCTTCGGCCGTTTCGGCAGGTCGATCGCGTCGGAGCTTTTGGCGGCTCCGCCGCCCCTGCGGGCGGCAAAGAAGCCAACTAACCCGGCCAGGAGCACCACGAGCGGAAACGGCAACCCGAAGAAGAACAATGCGACGAAGGCGGCCGCCGCGATGCCGAACAGGAGGCGGTTCTTCAGCGTCTTGCGGCTGAGGCGGATCACCGCCTCGACGACGATCGCGAGCACCGCCGCCTTGAGGCCGAAAAACAGGCCGGTGAGCCAGCTCGTATCCTGATAGAGGGCGTAAGCCGTCGAAAGGGCGATGATGACGGCCAGCCCCGGAAGCACGAAAAGAAGGCCGGCGATCATGCCGCCGCGCACCCCGAACATCAGCCAGCCAATATAAGTAGCCAGCTGCTGGGCTTCCGGTCCCGGCAGCAGCATGCAGTAGTTCAAGGCATGCAGAAAACGCGCCTCGGAAAGCCAGCGCCTTTCGTCCACCAGGGTCCGGTGCATCAGGCCGATCTGCCCGGCAGGGCCGCCGAAACTCAGGACCCCGATCCTGCCGAACACCGCCGTCAGTTCGCCGAGCGTCGGCTTCACCGCAATCTCGTCCTTCACCGCCTGATCCATCATTGCCTCATGCTCTTCCGCAACGGTTACCTGTCGTCCATGGCGTCATGTACCCCCCGGGCGCGGAAGCTCGCCGTCCCCTCTAGGAGCCATATGTGAAGACCGTATGAAGGAAGCGAACTTCGGGCATGGCGCCACGTTGAGGCATTCACAGGCCCCGCGCGGCTGTTAAACGCGCCGGCGCCTTTCTTCCACCAAAGTCCGGTGCAACATGCCGACCTGCCCGGAGAGGTGGCTTTAAACCCGAGACCCGATGTGGCCGGCAGCGGCCATCAGTTCCGCCAGGCGCAGGCGTTGCCCAGCATCCGTATCGTTAAGCGTATTTCCCATGAGTTCCGAGCCGTCCCGAAAATTTTACGGCCGTTCTTGACTCATCCGCCGGGCACCCTTATCTCGAGGCGGCTGGCACTCTCCAAATGGGAGTGCTAACAGCACCGAGATACGGGTTTCCACCCGTCCATGTCATTTGATCGAGGGATTAGACAATGGCAAGCACCAATTTCCGCCCCCTTCACGACCGCGTCGTTGTTCGTCGCGTCGAATCCGAAGCCAAGACCAAGGGCGGCATCATCATTCCTGATACCGCCAAGGAAAAGCCGCAGGAAGGCGAAATCGTCGCCGTCGGCACCGGCACCCGCGACGACAAGGGCAACATCACTGCTCTCGACGTCAAGGCCGGCGACCGCGTCCTGTTCGGCAAGTGGTCCGGCACCGAAGTCAAGCTCGACGGCGAAGACCTTCTGATCATGAAGGAATCCGACATCATGGGCATCATCGGCTGATCTCAGTCGGTTGCTTTCACTGAAATATCGCTGACACCCCTTTTCAGGAGTTCCCAAAATGGCAGCTAAAGAAATCAAGTTCGGCCGCACCGCGCGCGAAAAGATGCTGCGCGGCGTCGACATTCTCGCCGACGCAGTCAAGGTGACGCTCGGCCCGAAGGGTCGTAACGTCATTATCGACAAGTCCTTCGGCGCTCCGCGCATCACCAAGGACGGCGTATCGGTCGCCAAGGAAATCGAACTTGACGACAAGTTCGAAAACATGGGCGCCCAGATGGTCCGCGAAGTTGCTTCGAAGACCAACGACATCGCCGGCGACGGCACCACGACTGCTACCGTTCTTGCCCAGGCGATCGTTCGCGAAGGCAACAAGGCCGTTGCAGCCGGCATGAACCCGATGGACCTGAAGCGCGGCATCGACCTCGCAGTGGCAGACGTCGTCAAGGATCTCCAGGCCAAGGCCAAGAAGATCTCGACCTCGGAAGAAGTCGCACAGGTCGGCACGATCTCCGCAAACGGCGACAAGCAGGTCGGTCTCGACATTGCTGAAGCCATGCAGAAGGTCGGCAACGAAGGCGTCATCACGGTTGAAGAAGCCAAGACCGCTGAAACCGAACTCGAAGTCGTCGAAGGCATGCAGTTCGACCGCGGCTACCTGTCGCCCTACTTCGTCACCAACCCGGAAAAGATGGTTGCCGATCTCGACGACGCTTTCATTCTCCTCCACGAGAAGAAGCTCTCGAACCTGCAGGCGATGCTCCCGGTTCTCGAAGCTGTCGTTCAGACCGGCAAGCCGCTCCTGATCATCGCTGAAGACGTCGAAGGCGAAGCTCTTGCGACGCTCGTCGTCAACAAGCTGCGTGGCGGCCTCAAGATCGCTGCCGTCAAGGCTCCGGGCTTCGGCGATCGCCGCAAGGCCATGCTCGAAGACATCGCCATCCTGACGGGCGGCACTGTCATCTCCGAAGACCTCGGCATCAAGCTCGAAAATGTCACGCTCGACATGCTCGGCCGCACCAAGAAGGTCTCGATCTCCAAGGAAAATACCACGATCGTCGACGGCGCCGGCTCCAAGGCCGACATCGAAGGCCGCGTTGGTCAGATCAAGGCTCAGATCGAAGAAACCACTTCCGACTACGACCGCGAAAAGCTGCAGGAACGTCTGGCCAAGCTGGCCGGCGGCGTTGCCGTGATCCGCGTCGGCGGCTCGACGGAAGTCGAAGTCAAGGAAAAGAAGGACCGCATCGACGACGCCCTCAACGCGACGCGCGCTGCCGTTCAGGAAGGCATCGTACCGGGCGGCGGCGTTGCCCTGCTGCGTTCCTCCGTCAAGATCACCGCAAAGGGTGCAAACGACGATCAGGAAGCCGGCATCAACATCGTTCGCCGCGCTCTGCAGTCGCTGGTTCGCCAGATCGCTGAGAACGCTGGTGACGAAGCTTCCATCGTGGTCGGCAAGATCCTCGAAAAGAACGAAGACAACTACGGCTACAACGCCCAGACGTCTGAATATGGCGACATGATCACCATGGGCATCGTCGACCCGCTCAAGGTCGTTCGCACGGCTCTGCAGAACGCAGCTTCGGTTGCTTCGCTGCTGATCACCACCGAAGCCATGATCGCCGAACTTCCGAAGAAGGAATCGGCTGGCGGCGGCATGCCTGGCGGCATGGGCGGCATGGGCGGTATGGACATGATGTAAGACCTCCGGGTCTTCACATCTGAGCCAACCGGTTCAGTTGAGAAAAGGGCGGTCCTCGGATCGCCCTTTTTGTTTTGTCGTTGATTTCCGGCCAATCCGATGAGGTTTCAGCGCATACGGAGCAGGTATTCCGCAGCATTGAAGGGATTGGCGCCTGAACGTTGGCGCGAACGCGGCGGATCGGGCATCCGGGCATAGTGATCGAAGGAATATTCCATCGTACCCATGCCGCTCGTCAGCCCCGGCAATTGTTGCAGTATGCCTTGAGTCGTCGTGGATGCAGTCGTGCCTTCCAGCCGGGCCACGCCATTTGCAATCGCCGCTTGCCTGGTTATCGCACCGGATTTCGCAAGCATGGCATGTACACCGCTTAAAGCCGCGGCAGGCACTTCAAGGCAAAAGCGGTCGATCGGTTCGCAGACGATGGTTTGCGCCGCCGACAGAGCAGCCGCCAGCACCAGCGGCGTCAACCGACGAAAATCGGCAGCGGTGCTCACCGGCGAGCTATGCCGGGCCGCGGTCATTGCGACGTGGCAATCGATGATCTGCCAGCCGAAAGGCCCCTGTTTCAGCGTTTCGAATACGGTGTCCTCGACCGCCCGATAAAAGCTTGCGGGCATTTGGCCGACATCCACTTCCAATGCGAAGCTGTTGCCGGCCCCTTCCGGTCGCGGCTCGACGCGCAGCCCGACTGTCGCCATGAAGGGATTGGGCTCATTGAATATGATCTCAAGGCCGGCACCGGTTCCGACAAGCCTTTCCACGCAGATGACCGTGCTCTCCTCGAAGATCGCTTCGAGACCGAAATCCGCCAGCAGGGTCGATTGGATGACCTCCTTCTGCACCTCGCCATACAGCGACACGAAGACTTCGTCGGCGGCGTCGTTGCGACGCAGGTTGATCAGCGGGTCCTGCTCGGCCAATTGGTTCAGCGCCAGCCAGAGTGCCGCATTGTCGGAGGGGCGCTTGGCCAACACCCGGGTTTCAAGGGTGGGCGGAGCAAAGTGAGACTGGGCGCCGGAGAGCAGATCGTTTCCCACCGCATCCCCTATCCGAGCGCTGGCCAGCCCGTTTACGCGAGCGATCTGCCCTGCGTGGAAACTGGTGACGGGATGGGTCTCGCCGGCCTTGAAAACCTGGATCCCCGTCACCCTTGCCGGGCCTTTGGGCAGATCCAGGTATTGCCGGAGCTGGACCGTGCCGGATGTCAGATACATGTAGGACAGCTTTTCGCCGCCCCACCCGCGTTCGATCTTGAAGATCTTCCCTGCGATCAGGCCATCCGGGTCGAGCGCGCGGCTGGGCAGCAGAACCGCGATGGCCGATGTCAGCGCAGACAAGCCGACGCCGGTCATCGCCGCTCCTGCGAATGCGGGGTGCACCAGCCCCCTCGCGACCTGATCGGCCAGAGAGTTTCCGAGCCTTTCGGCGGTCAGACGGTCGGGGGCCGTGACATAATCACGGAGCAGTGCGTCGTCGTTGTCCGCCAGCGTTTCGCTGAGTACCGTGAACAACGGTTCGGCAAGCAGGTCGGGCGTCTCCACCTGTACGAGTTTGCTGCCGGGGTCGATGACGGCGGACATCGCAATCGGCCGCACCGCCAGCTGGCGGGCGATATCCTCCAGCACGAGGTCATACTGAGCGCCTACCCGATCGACCTTGTTGATGAAGAAGACGAACGGCACGGCGAGGCGCTGCAGCGCTCGTACCAATACGCGGGTCTGCGCCTGCACGCCCTCGACCGCCGAGACGACGACGACCGCAGCGTCCAGCAACCCAAGTACCCGCTCCACCTCGGCAATGAAATCGGGATGGCCAGGCGTATCCACGAGGTTGACGGCCGTGTCGCCAATCGTAAAGGACACGACCGCAGCACGAATGGTGATACCGCGCTGACGCTCGATCTCGAGGCTGTCGGTCTGCGTATCGCCGGTATCGACGCTGCCCAGCCTGTCGATCACACCGGCATTAAAAAGGAGTCTTTCCGTAAGGCTAGTCTTGCCTGCATCCACATGGGCGAGGATGCCCAGATTCAAAGTGCGCATGGACCCTCAACTTCTCAGAATTTCGAACGTGAATTTCGTGAGAAGGGACTCGGCGCATTGGGACCTCTATGTGCTGATGACCACGGTTTGATGCAAAACCTCTCGTCTTTTGCGGAGGCGCATGTCCAGCTGTACGGAAGTCTCCGAGCATATGTCAAGCGTGGCCATTCTGTCCTGGCGAGCACGAGGCAAGCGGCGCCCATATGCCTCAAACCAATTGCGCAAACCCGCAGCTGACAAAGACCCAGACCACAATTACAGTCGCGCCATGAGTTTCTTCGAGAGCCTGCTCGTCCTGCTGCTTGTCGCGATCGTGCTCCTGCAGATCTCGCGCCGGCTTTCCGTGCCCTATCCGTCGATGCTGGCGCTGGCGGGTGCCGCGGTCGCGCTGGTGCCAGGCATGCCCTATATCTCGCTCGATCCGCACACGGCGCTCGCGCTGTTCATCGCGCCGGCGCTGCTCGATGCCGCGTTCGATTTTCCGCTCGGGACGGCCCGCCGGTTCTGGGTTCCGCTACTTGTCTTTGCGATCGGCGGCGTATGTGCGACGGCGGCCGTCGTCGCCTTTGCGGGATGGGCTTTTGCCGGGCTGCCGATTGCGGCAGCGCTGGTGCTCGGTGCGATCGTCGCTCCCCCCGATGCGGCAGCGGCGACAGCGGTGCTGTCTTCGATGTCGATCCCGCGCACCACCGATACGGTCCTTCGCGGCGAGAGCCTGTTCAACGATGCGGCCGCGCTGCTGATCTTCGATGCGGCGCTTTCGGTACAATCGGCTGGGAGTCTCGACACCGGCGTCGCGCTGCATCTTTCCGTCGCAGTGCCCGGCGGCCTGCTGCTCGGCATCCTTGCCGCCTGGGTGGTCCGGTATCTCATGCGGTTCGTCGCCGGCACGCTCGGCGGCGTCCTCCTGCAGTTCGTCCAGACCTTCCTTCTGTGGATCCTCGCCGAGCGGCTTGGCCTGTCGGCGGTGCTCGCCATCGTCGCCTTCGCGATGACGCTGGCGAGAAGCAGCGAAGCCCGCTCCTCGGCCCGCATGCGGGTGCAGTCCTATGCGGTCTGGACCGCAGTCGTCTTCGTGCTCAACGTCATGGCCTTCCTGCTGATGGGCATGCAGGTTCGCGACATCGTCGGCGGGATGCCGGCCGATCATCTTTGGGACGCTGCGCAGTTTTCGCTGATCACCATCGTGATCGTCGTCGCCGTCCGTTTTATCGTCTGCGTCGGCTACAATCGCCTCACCGCCTGGTACGAGCGCAGCCGCGGCAGGCCGGAACCCGCGACGACGACGCAGGCGCTGCTGGCCGGCTGGTGCGGCATGCGCGGCCTGGTGACGCTTGCGACCGCCTTTGCCCTGCCGATGGACTTTCCGCAGCGCGACGTGGTGGTGCTGACCGCCTTTTCGGTGGTTCTTGCGACCCTCGTCGTCCAGGGACTGACGCTCACCCCGATCATCCGCTGGCTCGGCCTCGACCGCCGTGCCGAAGGGCATGGCGAACTCGCCGTCCTGCGCAGCAAGATCGCCCTCGCCGGCCTTTCCAGGCTCGACGGCGCGACCGAGACGGAGGCGGAACTGCTGCGCTCCAAGTTCCGCATCGAGCAGCTGGCCGCTACCCGTATCGAGGACGCCAACGCGCTCGAGACCTACCGGCGGCTCGCCCTGACGGCGATTGCCGCGCAGCGCGAAGAGCTGGAAAAGCTTCGCTCGGTGCACAAGGTCAATGTCGACGAATACAATCTGCTGCTCGAGGAGATCGACTGGCGCGAACTTTCGGTCCTGCCGGAAGATGCGCGCAGGATCGAGGAAATCTGATCCGCCGTTCAGTCAGTATTGTGGCGGGTAACGAAATGCCGGCACGGCATGCGAAGGGCGGCCTGGAAGCCGCCCCGTTATACCGATCTACAGTTCCGCGTTGCGCAATCAGTAGATATCGCGGCCGTTGTTGCTCTTGCGGTAGATGTTGCGCGAGGCGCGGTCCTGCATGCGCTCGATCCGCTGACGCTCCCGATAGGAAATGTAGCCGTCACGGCCGGCACGGGACTGCGCCCGGTCGATGCGATATTGCTGGCGGGAGAGGTTGCGCAATTCGCGCGGCGTCAGCTCACCCCGGGCCATGCCGCGATAGATGCGGTATTCCTGGCGGTTTTCCCGCGCCTCGCTGCGGTAGGTCTGGGCAAGGCTCGGAACGGCGGAGGCGACCAGAAGGGCGAGCGTGGTGATGATGATCTTCTTCATGAGGGGTCCTTTCATCGGCAATGATCGCATGTTGAAGGAGAAACGATGAACCTTTGCTGAAGGTTGCGTTCAGCAAACAGGAGCATCCTTGGAAATCTTTGGCGAGGGCGGCAGGAGGCGGCACAGCATCGGCCGTGCGATCGATTGTCTCTTTTTATCGAACAAACCGTCAATCATTGTTCATCTTCCAGATACGGGCGAAATGGGGCAAATACGGCCCCAGAGAATTCAACCCGCGTGTCCCACCAGAGACACCGATCCGGAGATCCCAAAATGTCCACCACCGCTACCAATTCCCTGCTTCTCGTCGGCCGCGTCCTCCTGTCCGGCATGTTCGTCATGTCCGGTTTCCAGAAGCTCATCGATCCCGCCGGCACCGCCGGCATGATCACCGGTGCCGGCCTTCCGGCCGGCATGCTGCTCGCCTATGTCGCGGGCCTGTTCGAACTGGTCACCGGCCTTGCCGTGCTGACCGGCTTCCAGACGCGCATCGCAGCGCTGCTGCTGGCTCTCTTCTCGGCTTTCACCGCGTTCGTCTTCCATTCCGGCGCTATCAACGTCCCGAACTTCCCGGAGGCCGCCAATGGTCTGCTGACGCTCTTTAACAGCCTGATGATGATGAAGAACCTGACGATTGCCGGTGGTTTCCTGGCTCTCGCCGCCGTCGGCGCCGGTGCATTTTCTGTCGACGCCCGCCGCGGTTCTGTCGCAATCGCTGCCTAAGCTTTCGAAATTCCCTGCCCAAGACTGCCCGCCGGATGAGAAGTCCGGCGGGTATTTTTTTGACCTCAATCGGTCTGGACGGCCGGCAGTCCGCTCATTTCGGGCAGCCAGGAAACGGCCGAACGGCACCAGATCTGGCGCTGCGGCTTCAACTCCGCCCGCTGGTCGATACTGCCCCAGCGGATGCCCCAGATCCTGGCCGCCTCACCTTCGCCATTGACGAAAAGCGGCGAGCCGCATTCGGGGCAGAAATACTGCTGGCGGACACGGCCGCTCTCGGCAACCTTGCGATAGAGCTTTGGCTCGTGCCCGGTGAGCTTCAGATCGCTTTCCGGTACGACGGCGGTGACGCGAAACGGCGAGCCGCTGAGCGTCTGGCAATCGGTGCAATGGCAAATACTGATCCGTTTCGGATCGAGTTCAGCCTCATAGGTCACATACCCGCAATGGCATCGACCGGTCACGTGCATCGTGCTTCCTCCTCTTCAAAACTCAGAGCGCGGCGCGGACTGCCTCCACGATCCTGGCGATCCGCGGATCCTTTTCGTGAGCCGGCTTGCGGGCCCTGACCAGGCAGGCTTCCGACTTCAGGATCACCCCATCCGACAGGATCTTCAGGTGGTTGGCCCTGAGCGTCGATCCTGTGGAAGTGATATCGACGATGATATCCGCCTGGCCGGCAGCCGGCGCGCCTTCCGTGGCGCCGAGGCTTTCGACGATGCGGTAGAGCTGGATGCCGTGCTGGCTCGAAAAGAACTGCTGGGTGAGCCGCCAGTATTTCGTGGCGATGGCCAGCCGCCGGCCATGGCGGGCGCGAAAATCCGCCGCCACGTCGCCGAGGTCGGCCATGGTTTCGACGTCGAGCCAGATTTCCGGCACCGCGACCACCACATCCGCGTGGCCGAAGCCTAGGCGGGCGCAGAATTCCACCCGCCCGTCGGCGCCGGCCATGCCTTCGCGCACCAGGTCTTCGCCGGTGACGCCGAAATCGACGGCGCCGCTCGCAAGCTCGCGGGCAATCTCCGAGGCAGAGAGATAGGCGACCTCGACGCCTTCCATGCCCTCGATACGGCCACGATAGGAACGGTCGTTGCCGACGGCGGAAATGGCAAGCCCGGCACGATCGAAGATTGCCGCGGTGTCTTCCTTGATGCGGCCCTTGGAGGGCAGAGCGATGGTGATCGTACTCATTTCGATGCCCTCGCAACTTCGATGCGGTCGAGCCAGAGCGAGAAACCGACAGCCGGAATATGCTCCCTGGCGCCGAGCAGGGTCAGCAGCCGGTCGAAACGGCCGCCGCCGGCGAGCACTGCCGACGACCCCGCCTCGGTCACCTCGAAGACGAGGCCGGTATAATAATCGAGCGGCCGGCCGAAGGCGGCGCGGTAGGTCATGGCGGAGAGATCGGCGCCGGCATTGGCGAGTGCTGCGAGCCGGGCATCGAAGCGGGAAACCGCCGCGCCGAGCTTCAGGCCGGCGGCATCGGCAAAGCCGGCCAAGGCGGCGGGCGCTTCGGCGAGCGGCAATTGCAGCGTCAGGAATTCGCGCAGCAGGAGCAGCGCGGTGCCGTCGAGCCGGGTTTCGGCCAGTTCCAGCTTTTCCTTCAGCCTTCTCGCGATCTCGGTCGGCGAGCGGCTGGCATTGGTGGAATAACCGGTCTCCTGCATGGTGCGGTCGATGCGGGCGACGAGATCCGTCTCGTTGTCCGAAGCGATCAGTTCGGCGATCTCCGGATCGAGGCCGGTGACCGGCTGGGGCTTGGCGAGCCGTTCCAGCAACGCTTCGAGGTGGGCCATGTCGCCGAACGCATGGATCAGCCGCCGCTGCCAGCCGAACGGCAGGCCGAGCGCCTTGACCACCGCCTCGAACACCGCCTGGTCGCCGAGCGTGAGCGCGAGCTTGCTGCCGGGCAGCAGCGCTTTCAGGATGCCGGTCGCATCGCCGATGGCGCGGGCGTCGGAGCTGGCGATATCCTTGTCGCCGAGATCTTCTATGCCGGCCTGGTAGAATTCGTGGGAACCGTCCCGGCGCTGGCGGAAGACTTCGCCGAGATAGGAATAACGCTTCGGCGTGCCGGTCGCCGTCTCGATGTGGCGCAAGCAGACGGGAATGGTGAATTCCGGCCGCAGGCAGAGATTGGCACCGGTCTCGCTTTCGGTGAGGAAGATGCGGCGGCGCAGATCCTCGCCGGCCATGTCGAGGAAGGGTTCGGCGGGCTGAATGACCGGCGTGTTGACCCGCTCGGTGCGGCGGGCGGCGAATTCGGCGAGGAGGTCGCTGGAGAAGTCGGGCATGTCGATCAGGGGCATGGGATGGCTCCCCAGGAATACCCCCCTCTGCCCTGCCGGGCATCTCCCCCACAAGGGGGGAGATCACAAGCGGCATGACCGACGCCCCCGAAGGAGCGCTGCAAAGGACGCGACGTTAGATAGGGAGCGGTGAGCAGGAGCCCAGCCAATCTCCCCCCTTGTGGGGGAGATGTCCGGCAGGACAGAGGGGGGTAGCACTCAAGCATTGCCCGCCCTTTTCCGATCCTCCGCCTGAGCCGACAGGATTTCCTTCACCTTGGCGACCAAATCCGCCTCGGGAACGGTTTCCTGCGCTACACGCGCCTCGCGCCAGCTCGCATTGTCCTCGATCTCGCCGGACAGGCGCTTGCCCTCGATCAGGTCCTTCAGCTGCACGACGCCCTGCGCCCGCTCGTCGCCGCCCTGGATGATGGCGATCGGGCAGCCGCGGCGGTCGGCATATTTCAGCTGGTTGCCGAACTTCTTCCAGTTGCCCTGGTACATCTCGGCGCGGATGCCCTCGTTGCGCAGCGCCTGGGTGAAGCGCTGGTAACGGCCCATGCTCTCGACATCGCCATCCATGACGGTCACCAGAACCGGGGCGATCACCTCGTCCTGGCCGAGCTTGCCGAGGTTCTTCAGCGCCGTCATCAGGCGCGAGACGCCGATCGAGAAGCCGGTGGCTGGAACCGGCTGGCCCATGAAGCGCGACACGAGGCCATCATAACGCCCGCCGCCACCGACCGAGCCGAACACGACCTTTTCGCCTTTTTCGTTGGTGACGTCGAAGAGAAGTTCGGCTTCGAAAACCGGACCGGTGTAGTATTCGAGGCCGCGGACGCAAGACGGGTCAATTTTGACCCGGCCGTCACTATAGCCAGCCTCTGTGATAAGCGACTCTATCAGCTTGAGTTCGGCAAAGCCTTCCGTGGCGGCAGTACTTGCTTGAAGGCGGACATTTATTTCGTCAATTTTGGGTTTCGAACCTAACCCCAGCAAAAAGGGTTGGCTGGTAACGACCGCGATTACAAACTCAATAGTTTCATCGTCCAATCCGACCCCTTTGGTGAAGTCGCCGGATTCATCCTTGCGGCCAGAACCGAGCAGAAGCTCGACGCCCTTAGGACCAAACTTGTCGAGCTTGTCGATCGCCCGCAGCACGTTCAACCGCTGGCCCGCCTTGTCGTCGCCGCCAAGTCCGATCGCCTCCATGACGCCATCCAGAACCTTGCGGTTATTCACCCGGATCACGTAATCGCCGCGCTTGATGCCGAGCGCTTCCATCGTGTCAGCCATCATCATGCACATTTCGGCATCCGCCTGGACGCCCGGCGCGCCGACCGTATCGGCGTCGAACTGCATGAACTGGCGGAAACGGCCCGGGCCCGGCTTCTCGTTGCGGAAGACATAACCGGCGCGATAAGTGCGGAACGGCAGCTGGATCTCGTTGAAATTTTCCGCGACATGGCGGGCGAGCGGCGCCGTCAGGTCGTAGCGCAGGCTCATCCACTGGTCGTCATCATCCTGCAGCGAGAACACGCCCTCGTTCGGGCGGTCGCTGTCGGGCAGGAATTTTCCGAGCGCATCGGTATATTCGAACAGCGGCGTCTCGACCGGATCGAAACCGTAGCGCTCGTAGACCTCGCGGATTTTCGCGGTCATCTCGTTGGTGGCGTGGATATCGGCGGCGGAACGATCGACGAAGCCGCGCGGTAGGCGGGCTTTCAGTTTCTGAGGTTTTTTGCTCTTGTCGTTCATGATCGGAATTCCATTGCCAAAGGCCCCGGAGAGGCCGGATTTGTGTGCGGTTTCTTAGAGGATAGAGGCCGGAGCGGCAAGGGCGGCGTCATGCCGGATACTGGAAGGTGCGGACATAAAGTGCTATACGGACGAAGTCCCCGCCACAAAGGAATGCGCCGTGGGTAAGCACGCTCCCATTGAGCTCCCTGATGAGACGATCGAACGGCTCGAAGCATTGGCTGAGCGGACCGGAAAAGATCCTTCTGTTTATGTCACCGAGGCTGTGGAGCAGTTGTTGGAAGATATGGAAGATCTGCGTCTGGCCGAAGAGGCTACGCTCAGAATCCGGCGCGGAGAATCCGAAGTGATCAGCAGCGAGGAGTTCTGGCGTGGCTTGGTCGATTGAATTCGACAAGCTGGTCCGAAGACAAGTCGAAAAGCTCGATCCTCAAGTCCAAAAACGTATCCATTCCTTTCTTTATAACCGTCTGGCAAAGCTCGACAGTCCGCGCCAGGCAGGCGAAGCCTTACACGGATCCGAACTGGGCAAGTTCTGGCGCTACAAGGTCGGCGATTACCGCATCATCTGCGACATCCAGGACCACAAGCTCGTCGTGCTGGTGATCGAGATCGGCCACCGCAGCAAGGTCTATCGCTAATTCATGCTCACCGAAGCTCTCCAATACGCCGCGACCTCGTTGGTCACGCCCAAAAAATTCCGTCCCTTCATCCATTCATCGGTCAGCCTGTGGTCGCGGGCCGGGCGGTGCGCGAAGGATTGGGCAGCGCATGAGGAGAACTGCAAGACCTTCATTCGAGAGACGGTGGCTGGAATGAAGCAGCGGCGGACCTGCGTCGTGCTGGGGTCAGGCCTGCTGCGCGACGTGCCGATCGACGATCTGGCAGCGAAATTCGATACGGTGGTGCTGGTCGATCTCGTGCATCTGGCGAACGTGCAGATGAGGCTGAAGGCGAAGCGGTTCGCGAATGTCCGGCTGATTTCTCGCGACCTCTCCGGCTTCGACGATGCGGTCGCAGCCAAAAATCCCGAGCCGCTGTCGTTCCTGCGGCAGGTGCCGTATCTCGATCTCGTCGTCTCGGCCAATATCCTGTCGCAGATCGGGGTGGGATCGAAACGCCGGCTGGAGGCCGAGAACAATCCCGCGCGCGACGAGATACTGCAGCGACTGGTCCGGACGCATCTCGACGGCCTCACCGCACTGCCCTGCAAGACGGCTCTGATCACCGATACCGCCTATCGCGTCGCCGATCGGGAGGGCCAGGTGCTGGAAGAGTCCGACCTGCTCTGCGGCGTGCCGGCGCCGGCGGCGAAACGGGCTTGGACCTGGCCGGTCGCGCCTTATGGCGAACTCAGCAAGGTGTATCAGGCGGTGCACGATGTCATCGCCTTGTGATCTCGGCGCGGTTGATTTCCGCGAGGACGACCGTAGATTCGGAACCATCCGCGCCGCTGACGCCCCTCCCCGCGCGTGACGTAAATTCGGCTCACGTCATCATCAAAACTCTGCCGGACACGGAAAGGAAAACCTATGTCTGCAAAAATCATTCTCATGACCGCCGCCCTCTCCGCTCTCGTGACCGGCCCGCTCGCCGCGCAGGAGATGAAAGGGATAGACCACTCCAAGATGAGCATGCCGACGGGCGGCAGCCCCTCCACCAAGGCTTTCGAAGATGCGAACGCCAAAATGCACAAGGACATGGCGATCCAGTATTCCGGAGATACGGATGCGGATTTCGTGCGCAGCATGATCCCGCATCACCAGGGCGCAATCGACATGGCAAAGATCGAGCTTGCGCATGGCAAGGACCCGGAAATCCGCAAGCTCGCTGAAGCCGTCATCAAGGCGCAGGAGGCGGAAATCGCCGACATGCAGGCCTGGTTGAAGGCGCACGGCAAGTAACAAGCCTTGATGCAGATCGGCGTCGGGCAGGCTTTCATCTTGCCCGGCGCCCCCTTTTTCGCCATATCAGCGGATGGAGGCAGATCCATGCGCCCGATTACCGCTATCGGCTTCGATGCCGACGATACGCTGTGGCAGAACGAACAGTATTACCGGCTGACGGAGGAACACTTCGCCAAGCTGCTCGGCGGGTTCGCCGAAGGCACGCATATTGCGGAGCGGCTGCTGGAAGCGGAAAAGCGCAATCTTTCCCACTACGGTTTCGGCATCAAAGGGTTCACCCTGTCGATGATCGAGACGGCGATCGAGATCACCAACGGCAAGGTGCCGACCAGGACGATCAGCGAAATTCTCGATATCGGCCGCGACCTGCTGCGCCATCCGGTGGAAACCCTGCCGCATGTGGAAGAGACGCTGGAGGCCCTGAACGGCGAATATCTGCTGGTGCTGATCACCAAGGGCGACCTGTTCGACCAGGAGCGCAAGCTCGCCCAGTCGGGCCTCGGCGATTTCTTCGATGCGGTCGAGATCGTCAGCGAGAAGAACGCCACCACCTATCGCCGCATCTTCTCGAAGGTCGCGGACGGACCTGAACGGGCGATGATGGTCGGCAATTCGCTGAAATCCGACATCGTGCCGGCAATCGCGGCCGGGAGCTACGGCGTATTCGTGCCGCACGCGCTGACCTGGGTTCTGGAACATGTGGACGCGCCGACCGACGCGCCGCGCTTCCGCCAGATCGAACATCTGGGCGAACTGGGATCGGTGCTGTCGGAAATTACGGGCGCCTGAACTTCAGCCTGAGTTCATCGACTTCGCGCTGGCAGAAACAGCCGTCGAGATGGTCGTTGACCATGCCCATCGCCTGCATGAAAGCGTAGACGGTGGTCGGCCCGACGAAGGTCCAGCCGCGTTTCTTCAGGGCTTTGGACAACGTTACCGACACCGGCGTGGTGGGGTTGGCCCTGAGCGTCGCAAGATCCATCACCTCCGGACGCTGGTGCGGCCCCGGCTCGAAACTCCAGAAGAACTTTGCGAGCGAACCGAACTCGCGCTTCAGTTCGATGGCGCGGGCGGCATTGTTGATGGTCGAGACGATCTTGCCGCGATGGCGGATGATGCCCGCGTCGGCCAGGCAGCGGGCGATATCCTCCTCGCCGAACTGCGCGATTCTTTCGAAATCGAAACCGGCAAAGGCGGCGCGGAAATTTTCGCGCTTCCTCAGGATCGTCAGCCAGGACAGGCCGGACTGGAAACCTTCCAGGCAAATCTTCTCGAACAGGCGGATGTCGTCCGTCACCGGCCGGCCCCATTCCTCGTCGTGATAACGCCGGTAGTCTTCGAGACCGCCATGCCAGGCGCAACGTCCCTTGCCGTCTTCGCCGACGATGATTCCCGCCTTTTCCATTCCCAATTCCTTTTGGCCCGATCCTTTGGTTAAAGGGCTTTTGGCCGGCTTTAACATTGGTCAACCATGTTTCAAAACCGGGCGGTAACCCTGCCAAAAGGTTTATAGGCCGGCCGGCTTGGAATGTTCCACCCGTTTACCATTCGCTTTCACCTCGCGGTCACCATGTTCGTCAACACCGACGCCAAATTATCCAAAAGTTTGAGGGGCGTCCGGTCGGTGATTTGTAACGTGTGGATCCGATCATGAAGAAAACCCTTTTCCTGGCCTTCGGCCTTGCCGCCGCCTTTTCCAGTTCCGCCACGTTTGCCCAGGACCGCTATCGCGAGCGCCCGCCCGTGGTCGTCAGCCCCGATCTTGCCGCCCCGTGGGTGATGCAGCTCGCCGGGCCGAACGGTCGCCCGGTTGTCTATCCGCGCCAGGCCGCCCAGCAGCGCGCCATCTATCAGCAGCGCGACCAGCAGCCGGTGGTTCGCCGCGGCATCTTCGACCGCTCCACCGTGCAGCCGGTGGCGATGCGGCCGCAGCCGATCCGCAGCCGGATCGAACCGCAGTTCCTCCCCCAGACGGTCGCCTACGACAGCAAGGAAAAGGCCGGCACCATCATCATCGATACCAACAACCGTTTCCTCTATCTGGTCACGGGCAACGGCCGGGCGCGGCGTTACGGCGTCGGCGTCGGCAAGCCGGGCTTCGAATGGGCCGGGGAGCACCGGGTGACCCGCAAGGCAGAGTGGCCGGACTGGACGCCACCTTCCGAAATGATCAGCCGCGAAGCCGCCAAGGGCCATTACCTGCCGGCCCGCATGGAAGGCGGACCCGAAAATCCGCTCGGCGCCCGCGCCATGTATCTCGGCTCGACGCTCTATCGCATCCACGGCACCAATGCCCCCTGGTCGATCGGCAGCGCCGTCTCTTCCGGCTGCATTCGCATGCGTAACGAAGATGTCACCGACCTCTACGAGCGGGTGAACATCGGCACCAAAGTCGTCGTCATGTAACGCCGGCAAATGCCAAAGGTGAGGCGGCGGAGACACAGTACCGCCGTCTTTTTGCCATCACATCTTCTTTATTACATCTATCCCCGCTTGCTTTGATGCCCGAGTCGGTTAGCCTCCGCCGTTCAACAGAGCGGAGAGGATTTGGGAATGAAGACAGGGGGAATGGGGGCAGGCAAGACCTTCGCGATGGCCGTCGGAATGGCTGGCGCGATCTTCTTTACCGCCGGACAAGCTAGCGCAATCAACCCGGCGGCAGCGCCTATCGAGCGCCCCGCGGGCGACGTGACGCTTGTCGCGATGCCACGGGAAGTTCCGGAACAATTCAAGCGCCGCGTGGTGCGCTTCTCGACGACCGAGAAACCCGGCACGATCATCGTCGATACCAACAACAAGTTCCTCTACTATATCGAAGGCCCGAACCGGGCGACCCGCTACGGCATCGGCGTCGGGCGCGAAGGGTTCGGCTGGTCGGGCGTGGTCAATGTCGGCCGCAAGGCGGAGTGGCCCTCCTGGACGCCGCCGGCCGAGATGCGCGTTCGCGAACGTCGCGCCGGCCGCATTCTGCCGGCCGTGCAGGAAGGCGGCATCGACAACCCGCTCGGCGCCCGCGCCATGTATCTCTACAAGGGCGGCCGCGATACGATCTTCCGCATCCATGGCACCAACCAGCCCTGGACGATCGGCCTCAACATGTCGTCAGGCTGCATCCGGATGATGAACAAGGATGTCGAGCATCTCTATTCACGCGCCGACATCGGCACGAAGGTGATTGTCATCGGCCCCGGCAACCGGCAGGGGAACGTCGATTTCAAGGATCGCGGCATCGATATTTTCGGCACAATTTTCGGCGGCTGAGACACCCCGCCAAAGGTCAAAAAGGGCAGCAAAAGCTGCCCTTTTTGGGGGTTTAGACTTCGTTAACCATAAATCGCCTAGCTTCGTCGGCGACTGATGCAGAAAAAGCACAGACCGCCGATGCATCCGCCGCTAAACATTCAGTCATCAAAAGCCAACGTTCCTCCCTGCAGGCTGATTCATGCGCAAAATTCTTTCTTTCGCTTTCGCTTCCACGCTTCTCACCGCTGGTCTTGCTTATATTGCTCCGGCTCAAGCGGCCGACATGACACCAGCGACCCAGGCCTATGTGGCTCCGGTTCACACCGGCGGATTTGAAATCTCCGGTTACGGCGGTTACCAGTTCGCGCCGCACTCCGATGTCGACGTCTCCGACGGACCTGACTTCGCAGCCGGCTGGGATACCAAGCCCTTCGCGATGCCGCCCTACTGGGGCGTCCGCGGCACCTACTGGTTCGACGGCGGCGCCCTGACGAACTGGGGTGTTTCGCTCGATTACACCCACGCCAAGGTCTATGCAAACGACGAAACCATGGCCAAGGCCGGCGGCTGGAGCGTCTTCGAATTCACCGACGGCCTGAACCTGCTGACGCTCAACGCGCTCTACAAGTTCCCGATCGAAGGCAGCAAGTGGACGCCTTATGTCGGCGCCGGTGTCGGTATCAACGTGCCGCATGTCGAAGTGACCCGCGCTTCCGGCCGCACCTTCGAATATCAGTTCGGTGGCGCGACGATCCAGGCCCAGGCCGGCGTGAAGTACCAGCTCACCGAAAAGTGGTCGATGTTCGCCGAATACAAGGGCAACTACTCGTTCGTGGATGTGGATATCGACAGCGGCGCTTCGCTGAAGACCAACATCCTGACGCACGCCATCAATCTCGGCGTCTCCTACAAGTTCTAAGGCTCAGGCCTTTGACGAAAAAAGCCGGCGATTTCGCCGGCTTTTTTATTGAGCAGAATTTTATCCGGCCGGGATTTTTTCCGGCTTCGGGCCGCCATAAGCCCAATCCAGAAGCTCCACCGTGTGCAGGATCGGGATTGTGGTGCCGGAGGCGATCTGGGTGATGCAACCGATATTGCCGGTGGCGATCACGTCGGCCTTGGTGGCCTCGATATTCCGCACCTTGCGGGCCTTCAACTGCTCCGAGATGTCCGGCTGCAGGATATTGTAGGTGCCGGCCGAACCGCAGCACAGATGCCCCTCGCCCGGATCGCGGACAGTGAAGCCCGCCGCCTTCAGCAGGTTCTTCGGCGCCATGGTGATCTTCTGGCCGTGCTGCATCGAACAGGCGGAGTGATAGGCGACGTTGAGCCGCTTCGGCTCCAGCCTCGGCAGGTCGAGCGCCGACAGATATTCGGTAATGTCCTTGGCGAGGTTCGAGACCTTGGCCGCCTTGTCCGCATAGGCCGGATCGAGGCGAAGCATGTGGCCGTAGTCCTTGATCGTCGTGCCGCAGCCCGACGCGGTGATGATGATCGCATCGAGGCCGCCCTTGTCGATCTCGCGCATCCAGACATCGACATTGCGGCGGGCAAAATCGAGCGCCTGCTCCTCGCGGCCCATATGGTGGACGAGCGCGCCGCAGCAGCCCTCGCCTTCCGGCACCACGACTTCGACACCGAACCGGGCAAGAAGCCGGAGGGTGGCTTCGTTGATGCCCGGATCGAGCACCGGCTGGGCGCAGCCTGACAGGATCGCAACGCGGCCCCGCTTCTCGCCCTCGGGCGCTTGCGTGATGGGGATCGCCGATTGGGAAATTCTGGCTGCGGATTTCGGCGCGAGATCCAGCATCGCGCCCAGCGGCTTCAGCGCGGGAATACGCTTCAGGAGCGGCGCGAACGGGCGACCGAGCCTCGCGAAACCAAGTGCCGTGCGGAAGCGGGCGGGATAGGGCAGAACGGCGGCGAGCAGGTCGCGGATCAACCTGCCCATCAGCGGCCGCCGGTAGGTATTCTCGATATGGATGCGGGCATGGTCGACCAGGTGCATATAGTCGACGCCGGACGGACAGGTGGTGACGCAGGCAAGGCAGGAGAGACAGCGGTCGATATGTGTGACCACCTCCTCATCCGCAGGCCGGCCGTTTTCCAGCATGTCCTTGATCAGATAGATGCGGCCACGCGGGCTGTCGAGTTCGTTGCCGAGGGTGACATAGGTGGGACAGGTGGCGGTGCAGAACCCGCAATGAACGCAGCGGCGGAGGATCTTTTCCGATTCGGCCACATGCGGATCGGCGAGCTGGGCGAGAGTGAAGTTGGTTTGCATTTATTGGGTATCCCTCGCATTTCCGCCGATCGCTCCGCGTTCTGCCAGCCCCCCTCTGGCCTGCCGGCCATCTCCCCCACAGGTGGGGAGATCGGCAAGACGCGCGGACATCACTTTATCGGCTACCGTCGATATGGGCGAAACGTTGCTCCGATTCGATCTCCCCCCTTGAGGGGGAGATGTCCGGCAGGACAGAGGGGGGTATGCCGAGAACACTACCATGGCCGCAATCACCCCATCTTCCCCGGGCAGAAAATGCCGGCCGGGTCGAGCTTCTGTTTTACGCGCGCCGAGAGGGCCGCCACCGCATCCGGCAGCGGCTCGAAAGCCTGCGTCCCCGCGCGCACCGCATCCGATGCCCGCAGAAGCGTCGCGTGGCCGCCGCCGAGAGCGCGGATATAGCGACGCAGCAAATCCGCTTCCGGGTCTGCTTCCATGCGCATCCAGACCAACCCGCCCTGCCAGTCGTAGAAGGCATCGACGCCGGTTTCCAGCCGGAGGGCGGCAACGAGTTGATGGCCCGCAGATGGGGCGACCGAGACGCGCCAGACGGGTTTGAGGGTCCCATCCGAATAAGGATAGACATCGCGGATCTGGCGCCAGAGCGTTTGGCTCTCCTCCAGGCCGAGCCGGGAGACCGGACCGAATGCCTCCATGACGGCCGCGAGTTTTTCGGCACGCACGGAAACCGACGCGGCAAGGCCTTCAAGACGCAGGACGGTCGCCTCCCCGCTCGCCAAGGCACCGCCGAGAAAACGGAACCGGACGGTCTGCGGCAGGTGGGCGGCGCCCGATACTTCGACCGGCAGCGCCATCGCCGCCGCCATCGCCTTTGCGGCCACCGCGTCGTCGAGCCCGGAGATGACGATGGTCTCCACCGTCTGCGGCACCGGCAACACCCGGAAAGTCACCTCGGTCAGGAACCCGAGCGTGCCGTGTGAGCCGGCGAGCAGTTTGACGAGATCGAGGCCGGTGACGTTCTTCATCACCCGTCCGCCGGCGCGGATCGCCTCGCCCCGGCCGTTGATGAACCGGATGCCCAGCAGGCTGTCGCGGGCAGCACCCGAGACGAAACGGCGCGGGCCGGACACATTGGCCGCAAACACACCGCCGATCGTCGGTTCGCCGAGCGTGCCCATCACGCCGCGATGATCCATCGGCTCGAAAGCCATCATCTGCCGGTTGGCGGCAAGCGCGGCCTCGATCTCGGCGACCGGCGTGCCGGCTTTGACCATCATCACCATTTCCGCCGGCTCGTAGTCGACGATGCCGGAAAGGCCGGTCGAGTTCATCATTTCGGCAGGCTCGGCGGCGTTGCCGAAACCGGCGCGGGTGTTGCCGCCGCACAGCGCAAGCTTCTTGCCGTCGCCGGCGGCATTGCGGATGATATAGGCGGCGTCCGTTTCGGAATTCGGTATCAGGGTCATGCGGCAGGCCGTCCATCCAGCGGAAAGACCTTGGACGGGTTGAGTATCCAGCCTTCGTCGAAAGCGTAGCGCACCGCCATCTGCTGGTTGAGGTCAGCCTCGGAATACTGGTGGCGCATCAGGTCACGTTTCTCGATGCCGACACCATGTTCGCCGGTCAGGCAGCCGCCGGCATCGACGCAGAGTTTCAGGATCTCGTTGCCCGCCTCCTCGGCCCTGGCCGCATCCTCGGGGTCGTTGGCATTGAACAGGATCAGCGGATGCATGTTGCCGTCGCCGGCATGAAAGACGTTGGCGACCCTGAGCCCGAAACGATCGACGATCTCGGAGGTCTTGTTGAGCACATAGGAGAGCTTGCCGAGCGGCACCGTGCCATCCATGCAGATGTAATCGGCGATGCGGCCCGTGGCGCCGAAGGCGGATTTGCGGCCTTTCCAGATCAGCGCCGCCTCGGTTGCCGACTGGCTTTCGCGCACCGTCTTGACGCCATGGCGCCCGGCGATCTCGACGATCGCCTTCAGCATCGCGTCCATCTCGGCCTCGGAACCCTCGACTTCGACGATCAGCAGCGCTTCCACGTCGAGCGGATAACCCGCATGGGCGAACGCCTCGCAGATCTCGATCGCCGGCTTGTCCATGAACTCGATGGCAACTGGAATGATCCCCGAGCCGATGATATCCGCAACGCAGGCGCCGGCATGCTCGGACGTATCGAAGCCGAACAGGACAGGGCGGGCGCCTTCCGGCTTGGCGATCAGCCGAACCACGGCCTCGGTGACGATGCCGAGCTGGCCTTCCGAACCGCAGACGAGGCCGAGCAGGTCGTAACCCGCCGCATCCAGATGTTTGCCGCCAAGCTCGATCATCGTGCCGTCGACCAGCACCATCTTCACGCCGAGCAGGTTATTGGTGGTGACGCCGTATTTCAGGCAGTGGGCGCCGCCGGAATTCATGCCGATATTGCCGCCGATGGTGCAGGCGAGCTGCGAGCTCGGATCCGGTGCATAGAAAAAGCCGTCGATGCCGACCGCTTCGGAAATGTTGAGGTTGGTAACGCCGGCCTGCACGGTGGCGGTGCGGTTGGCGTAGTCGACTTCCAGGATGCGCGACATCTTGGACAAGCCGAGCACGACCGCATCCTCCTGCGGGATGGCGCCGCCGGAAAGCGAGGTGCCGGCCCCGCGCGGCACGACCGGAATGCCATAACGATGACAGTATTTCATCACCGCGGCCACCTGCGCCGTGGTCTTGGGCAGGGCGACGGCGAGCGGCAGGCGGCGATAGGAGACGAAGGCGTCCGTTTCGAAAGGCACCAGCTCGCGCGCCTCATGCACCAGGCATTCGGGCGGCAGGAGCTCGGTCAGGTCGGCAATGATTGCCGCCCGGCGCGATAGCACCGCCTCGCGAGGCTTCAGAAAACTGATCGTATCGGCCACCGGCTCCTCCTAAAGACATTCAACTGGTATACTTTTTTTACCAGTGATACAAGAAGCCCGAACGCCCGGCTGACATCACCTGATTGGAGACGGCAAAGTTGACGCATGAGCTTTTCGCGCCGGTGCCGCATGGTCGAACTGCGGACGAGGTCATCCTGCAGATCGAGAGCCTGATCCTGAACGGCGTACTGCGCGACGGCGATCGCCTGCCGGGCGAACGCGAGCTGGCGCAGAGGTTCGATGTTTCCCGGCCGATCCTGCGGGAGGCGCTGAAGGAGCTTGAGGCACGCGGGCTGCTGGTGAGCCAGCATGGCGGCGGCACTTACGTGGCCGATATCGTCGGCCAGATCTTCTCGCCGCCGCTGGTCGCCCTGATCCGCCGGCACCAGCGGGCGGTTCACGACTATCTGGAATATCGTCGCCAGCTCGAAGGCATGACGGCGGAACTTGCCGCCGAACGCGCGACGGACACCGACAAGCAACTCATCGAGCGCATCCTGGAGACGATGCGCAGCGCGCATCGGGACGGGCGTTTCGAGGACGAACTGACATCCGACGTCGAGTTCCACAATGCAATCGGCGATGCGGCGCATAACATCATTCTCATGCACACCCTGCGCGCCTGCTACCGGCTGCTCAGCGACGGGATCTTTTACAACCGCCGCATCATCTTCAATGTCGGTAGCGCCCATGATGCCGTGATGACGCAACACGAGGCGATCGGCCAGGCGATCCTCGACGGTGATCCTGCCAAAGCCCGAAAGGCTGCGGAAGACCATATCGACTTCATCTCCAAGGTCACCAACGAGACCGAACGCACGGGAGAATGGAGCCGAATCGCGCAACTCAGGATGATTCAGACCACGATCTGAAGCCCGTCCTGCAGATGGCCGGACGTCATGCACAGCTACAATTGAACACCTGTGCAAATTTCTATTGACGTGAAACTAAGTGGCCTCACAATGGTTAGCGCTTCCGTAGTGGTTATCCACCGTGATTCTTCTCAAAAGGAGCCGCTGAGGGTCGTTAATCCTCGCGCAAGCATTATATTAGTAAATTACCATTTGCTGGAGGACTAAACAGAAATTGGGCTTGATGGATCGGGTTACGAGCAATCTCAGGTTGATGCTGCAGCGGCCGCCGCGGCAGCAATATGCTGCGCTTTGCTACCGGATAAAAAAGAAGCCGGGACAACTCGAGGTTCTTGTTGCGACCAGCCGCGATACCGGCCGCTGGGTCGTGCCCAAGGGCTGGCCGATGACCGACAAGAAAGCTCACCAGGTCGCCGAACGGGAAGCGTTCGAAGAGGTTGGCGTCAAGGGCAAGGTGGAGAAGGAACCACTCGGTTTCTATCACTACCGCAAGACCCTCGATAACGGCCTCAAGATCCCTGTGCGGGTGCAGGTTCACGCGCTCGAAGTGGACGAATGCCTGAAGAGCTATCCGGAAAAGGGCTCTCGAACGCTGGAATGGGTTTCCTGTGAAGAGGCCGCGATGCGCGTCAACGAACCGGAACTGAAGATTCTCTTCCTGCAGTTCGCCGAACGAATGCAGCCGCGCATTCCGCAGCTTGCAATCAAGGCTGCAAGTTAGAGCGCTTCGAAGCACCTTCACAATTCCGCAATATTGCCTTCGCCTGCGCACGCTATTAAGCGATAGGCCTTGATTTCTTCCGGGAAGCGGAGACGGCAGGCAGTTCCGTTCTCGCGCCTCACTTTTCACCCAAGGATGGAGATATGGGCCAGAGAAGGCCGCGCCTGGCGAAGCCGACGCTCGACAAGGATCTGGAGAAATTCTCCTCCGTTGAGGAAGCCACCCGGCAGATGTCGCGCGGGCTTGCCGCACCGGGAACGGCACTGCTGTTCATCATCCTCGTCGCCATCTTTGCGGCCGCCTATGTCACCGGCAAACCCGGAGCCGTCGTCGTCATCGCCGCCTCCGGCCTTGCCGCCTACATGGCGATGAACATCGGCGCCAACGACGTCACCAACAATATCGGCGCGGCTGTCGGCGCCCGTGCCATGACCATGACGTTCGGTCTCGGTCTTGCGGCCGTTTTCGAAGTGGCAGGTGCCGTGATCGCCGGCCGGGGCGTCGCCAACACGATCGCCAACGGCATCATGCAGGGCGGTATGATCACCAGCCCCGACGTGCTGATATGGGCGATGATGGCGGCACTCCTCTCGGCCGCGGTGCTGATCAACGTCGCGACCTGGCTCGGCACACCGATTTCCACCACCCATTCGATCGTCGGCGGGGTCATGGGTGCCGGGATCGCGGCCGCCGGACTATCCGCAGTCAAGTGGGGAACGATTGCGGGCATCACCGCAAGCTGGGTCTTTTCGCCGATCCTCGGCGCCGTCATTGCCGCCTCCTTCCTGTTCTTCGTCAAGGAAACCATCATCTACCGCGAGGACAAGATCGCCGCGGCGAAGAAGTGGGTGCCGGTGCTGATCGGCGTGATGACTGGCGCCTTTGCAGGCTATCTGGCGCTGCTCGGGCTGGGAGAACTGGTGGACGTGTCGGCGCCGGTTGCCACGCTCGTCGCTCTCCTGACCGGCCTCGCTGCCTGGCGCCTGCTGATCCCGGTGATCGCCCGGCAGGCCGAGGGGCTTGAAAACCGCAATCAGTCGCTTCGCACGCTCTTCCGTATTCCGCTCATCCTTTCTGCGGCCCTCCTCTCTTTCGCGCATGGCGCCAATGACGTTTCCAACGCCATCGGTCCACTTGCGGCGATCGTTTCTGCGGCCCAACGGGGCATTTCGACCGGCGTGCGCATCCCGCTCTGGGAGCTGATCATCGGCGGCCTCGGGATCTCGCTCGGCCTGCTGCTCTATGGCCCGAAGCTGGTCCGGCTGGTCGGCGCCGAGATCACCAAGCTCAATCCGATGCGCGCCTATTGCGTCTCGCTGTCGACGGCGCTGACGGTGATCGTTGCCTCCTGGATCGGGCTGCCGGTTTCCTCGACCCATATTGCCGTCGGTGCGGTGTTCGGCGTCGGCTTCTTCCGCGAATGGTATACCCGCCATTCCCGACGCCGCTTCGAATACATGCGGGTGCGGGCCGGCAAGGAGCTCGATACCACCGAGCCCTTCGAGCGCAATGATGACGAGTTGAAACGGCGTTACCTGGTGCGGCGCTCGCATTTCCTCAGCATCATCGCGGCGTGGATGATCACTCTTCCGGCGGCCGCAACCCTTGCGGCGCTGATCGCCACGGCTATGTTCGCGCTGTTCGTCTAGCTTCGAGGTTTCCATGCGCGCCAATTTCCGGATGCAGAGGCTGTTCATCGAGGCGCCGCTCGGCGCCGATGCCCGCCATGAGGTTTCGTCGGAGCAGTTCAACTATCTCGCCAACGTGCTGAGGATGGAGGAAGGGGCAGCGATCCTGCTCTTCAACGGCCGCGACGGCGAATGGAAGGCGAAGATCACCTATCCGACCCGCAAGAAGATCGTGCTGGAAGCGGTCGAGGAAACCCGGCCGCAGCCGCCGGCCTCCGACCTGCATTATCTCTTCGCCCCGCTGAAGGTCGGCCGCCTCGACTATCTGGTGCAGAAGGCGGTCGAAATGGGTGCGGGGTTCATCCAGCCGATCATGACCCAGCATGTGCAGGGCAAGATCACCAGCATGGACCGGCTTCAGGCGAATGTGGTGGAGGCCGCGGAACAGTGCGGCATTTTGTCGGTGCCGGAGGTCGCGCCACCGAAGAAACTCGGCGACCTGCTCGATACCTGGCCCCACGATCGGCGCATCATCTTCTGCGACGAAGGCGACGAGGGCCAGAACCCGCTGCCGATCCTCTCGGCGATCAAAGAGAGCAAGCTGGCGCTGCTGGTAGGCCCCGAAGGCGGATTTTCGGACGAGGAAAGGGAAAGGCTGCGTTCGCTTTCCTTCGTCACCGCGATACCGCTCGGGCCCCGGATATTAAGGGCGGATACGGCCGCGGTGGCGGCGCTTGCGGTCCTCCAGGCAGCGGTCGGCGACTGGCGTTGACCCGCTTGACATGACGGCCTCGAAAATTCTGAATCTATCTTGAAAGAAATTCACTTGCAGCGCACATCAATCCGGTCCAATCAGCCGGCTATCTGTCCAGATCAGGCATTCCGAGCAAGGTAATTTTCATGGCCCGCGATACGACCGACCAGACACCGCTTACCTCGGTGTCCGAGCTTTCCGCCTACCTGGCGCAGGGACCGCGGCCGAAAGAAGATTTCCGCATCGGCACGGAGCATGAGAAATTCGCCTTTTTCCGAGCGGACAACAGCCCGGTTCCCTATTTCGGCGACGCCAGCATTTCCGCGCTGCTCAAGGGCATGGAAAAGAAGCTCGGCTGGGAGCCCATCCTGGACGGCGAAAACATCATCGGGCTCGGCGAGCAGTCCGGAATGGGCGCGATCTCCATCGAGCCCGGCGGCCAGTTCGAGCTTTCCGGTGCGCCGGTCGAGAACATCCATCAGACCTGTCGGGAGTCCAACCAGCATCTCGCCGTTCTGCGCGAGATCGCCGAACCGATGGGCATCCGTTTTCTCGGCATCGGCGGCAGCCCGAAATGGACGCTCGCGGAAACTCCGCGCATGCCGAAATCCCGCTACGACATCATGACGCGCTACATGCCGAAGGTCGGTGCCAAGGGTCTCGACATGATGTACCGCACCTGCACGATCCAGGTGAACCTCGACTTCTCCTCGGAAGCTGACATGGCCGCAAAGATGCGCGTGTCGATGAAGCTGCAGTCGATCGCGACCGCGCTGTTTGCGTCCTCCCCGTTCACCGAAGGCAAGCCGAACGGGCTGGTCTCCTGGCGCGGGGACATCTGGCGCGACACCGACAACCAGCGCTCCGGCGTACTGCCCTTCGTGTTCAGGCCAGATTTCGGCTTTGCCGACTATGTGGAATGGGCGCTCGACGTGCCGATGTATTTCATCGTCCGCGACGGCAAATACCATGACTGCACGCATGTCACCTTCCGCCAGTTCATGAACGGCGCCCTGAAAGGCGAGGTCAAGGACTGGGAACCGACGATGGGCGACTGGACCAACCACCTTTCCACCCTCTTCCCCGATGTCCGCCTGAAGCGTTTCCTCGAAATGCGCGGCGCCGATGGTGGCCCGTGGCGGCGGATCTGCGCGCTGCCGGCCTTCTGGGTCGGCCTGCTCTACGACGACACGGCGCTTGCCGACGCCGAGACGCTGACGGCCGACTGGACGGTCGAGGACGTCATCGCCATGCGCGATGCCGTGCCGGCGAAGGGCCTGAAGGCCGAAATCAAGGGCAAGTCGGTGCTCGACGTCGCACGCGAGGCGGTAGCGATCTCCAAGGCGGGTTTGAAGGCACGGGCGCGGCTGAACGGCGAAGGACAGGACGAAAGCATCTTCCTGCAACCGCTTGACGAAGTGCTCGCCAAGAAGACGACCATGGCGGACGACCTGCTGTCTCTCTATCACGGCCGCTGGAACGGCTCGGTCGAGCCGGTGTTCGAGGAATACCAATACTGACCAGATTGAGATCGGTTCTAAAAACCGGTTTCCGTCCAGCACTTTCCGGATATAGTGGTGTATCACACAACCGGAAAGGATTCTCCATGCTGCCACTGTTCGACATGATGCTCAGGGCTCAGAACGGCGCAGGCATGGAGGCGATCGCCAAGCAGTTCAACCTGGCTCAGGAGCAGGCCACCCAGGCCATGGCGGCGCTGATGCCCGCTTTTTCCTCCGGGTTCAAGCGCACCAGTGCCAATCCCTATGATCTCACCTCGCTGATGAGCAGCATGGTGTCCGGCGCGTACGGTAAATATTTCGAGGACCTGACCAAGGCCTTCACGCCGCAGGGCACGATGGACGGCAACGCGGTGCTCGAAAAGCTGTTCGGCTCCAAGGAAGTCTCCCGCGCGATCGCGGCGCAGGCCGAACAGCTCACAGGGATCGGCCAGGAAGTCTTCAAGAAGATGATGCCGGCCATGGCCGACACATTGATGGGCGGGCTGTTCAAGCAGATGAGCGGTCAGATGACCGGCGCCAACGAAGCGTTCGCCGCCTCCCCCATCGGCCAGATGCAGCAGCAATGGCTGGAAAGCATGGGCCTGCAGCCCAAGGCGAAACCGCAGGCGGCTGCCAATCCCTTCGACAATCCCTTCGCGCAGGCGATGCGCTCCATGTGGGGGCTCGACAAGCCGGAACAGCCGCAGCCTTCGAGCGGCAACCCGTTTGCGGACAATCCCTTCGCCAAGGCTTTCCAGGACATGATGGGCGGCGCCTTCACGAGCCCCAGCCCGGCGGCAGCCCCGACGCCCGAGAAATCCAAGGAAGCGCCGGCGGACGAACCCAATCCCTATCGCGACGTGCTGAACAACATGTTCGACAGCGGGCTGGAAGTACAGAAGAGCTACCAGAAGAACATGGAAGCGATCTTCGACACCTATCTGCGCAATGGAACGGGCGGCAATGACGAAGCAGCGGCCACGCCTGCCGCTCCAAAGCCTTCCAAATAAAAAAAGCCCGGCACGGATCGACCGGCCGGGCAAGCAGCAGGGCTATTGGCTATCACCCTGCGGGGAAAAGGTCAGGCAAGATCAGCGATTGGCCGGTCTTGCAAAGCGGTGCCGCGCACGCTCGCGAGCGGAGCGGGACAGAAGCAGCGACGGATCATCCAGCACGCCGGACCGATCGAGCGCCATCACCACATCATGCCGTGTGATGCCGATATCGTTGAGCTGGCGGTCGTCGAGATCATGGAGGCGATTGCTCGCCAAACGATTGCGAAAGGCACGCCATACGGATTTCGTTCGCAGCATCACGACAGCCAGACGGCCTTGCGTGCCGCGCTCCTCGTGAACCAGATCGAGTTCAGTTCCGCAGTCGGTCGTGCTCATTGGTCTATCCTTTCGCAGGCACGAGAAAGGCCGTCCCTTCCGTGGAGGTCCGACGGAAAGGCTGCCCGGATTGGGTGCTCAGGGAAGAAGCACCCTTCGATTTTGATTTGCGATCTCCTTATCGCGTAAAACCTATTGATCAGTCCAACGAATGTTTCTAATGATTAGCATCAACCTCTCTGATGGATCATTCTCATGTCCGCACCGCTCGATATCGATCAGTTGCATACCTTTATTTCCATCGTCGACACCGGCAGTTTCACCAAGGCCGCCGATAGGGTGTTCAAAACCCAGTCCGCCGTGTCGATGCAGATGCGCCGTCTCGAGGAACGGATCGGCAAGCAGCTGTTCGCCAAGGACGGCCGCGGCAACCGGCTGACGGCGGAGGGCGAGAAGCTCCTGAACTATGCACGGCGCATCATCCGCCTGAACAACGAGGCGATCGCCGCCTTCGACGACAACCGTCTCGAGGGCACGCTCCGGATCGGCACGCCGGACGACTACGCCGACCGGTACATGCCCGAGATCATCGGCCGCTTTGCCAAGACCCACCCGAATGTCGAACTCTATATCGTCTGTGAGCCCTCGGTCAGCCTTGCCGAGAAGATGGCACGCGGCGAGCTGGATATCGCGCTCGTCACCCACAACCCGCGCCAGCGGATTTCCGACGTGATGCGCACGGAGCCGCTCTGCTGGGTCGCCTCAGCCAACCATCCGCTGAAGGACGATGCGCCGGTGCCGCTCGCGGTCGGCCGCCGCGATTGCCTTTGGCGGCAGCTTGCCTGTTCGGCGCTCGATGCAGACGGGCGCGAATACCAGGTCCTGTTCACGAGTTGGTCCTCGACCGTCGTCGCAGCCGCGGTGCTCGCGGGCATGGCCGTCTCGGTGCTGCCCGAGTCGGCGCTTCGCACCGGCATGAAGGTGCTGTCGTCCGCCGACGGCTTCCCGCCGCTGCCGCCGGTGCAGATCGGCCTGATGAAGCGGCCCGGACTTTCACCGTCGCTGATGAACGCCATCACCGACCACATCACCGCCTGCCTCGACAACATCTCGCCGGCCGTGATACCCGACGATCTCGACGGCGAGGTGAAAGCGTTCCAGCGCATGCCGCGGGCCCGGGCGACACAGGTGATGCCGGGGTGGTGAGACGACTAGCCGCCAAACGTTTGGCGGCTATCAGGAATGTTTATGGGCGTTGACGTAGGCACGAAGGACGTTCTGCATCTTCGTGAGGTGCCCCTTGCCATTGGCTTCCTCGAAGAAGAAATCGAAAACTTCCGGATCGATCTTCAAATGTACGGAGCGGGGTTTCGCAGGACTTTTTACGTCAGCCTTGGCCCAAAATTCCGCGCCAAGGTTTTCTGTATCCGGCGCCTTAGGGTCATGAAAAAGCTCCCCCGCCTCCCTCATTTTCCTCAGCTCTGTGAGCGATGCTCTTCTGATATTCTGATCGGTCATGCCGACCTCCTTTCCACGCTGTTATCAGCCGGATCACGTCGCCGCGCTCGGTAAAAACGACGACGAAACACTCTCCCTCGACCATTCCCAGCGCGATCTTTCGGACCTCACCATAGTCGGCCCGATCATCTATGCGCGTTAGAATGGCCCCTTCGAAAATTCCGGCGGCATACAAAAAATCGACGCCACGTTCCTTGATCACCTGCTGCCGCTTCACCTCGTCCCATTCGAATTCCATGGTGATTTCCCCGGCATCTGGCGATATCATACACAAATAGTGTACATTTTGATAGGGCAAAAAAGCCGTGCGAACCCGGCTTTCTAACTTCGCGATATGCGGAGGTGGCGATTAAGCCAAATTTTTCTTGAAAAACGCCACCGAGCGGCTCCAGGCGAGATCGGCGGCGGCCTTGTCGTAGCGGGCCGACGAGGTATCGTTGTTGAAGGCGTGGTTGGCGCCGTCGTAGACGAAGATCTCGAAGGTCTTGCCGCCTTTTTCAAGCGCCGCCTTGAAGGCCGGGATGCCGGCATTGATGCGCTCGTCGAGACCGCCGTAATGCAGCATCAGCGGCGCCTTGATGGCAGGCACGTCCTCGGCCTTCGGCTGGGCGCCGTAGTAGGCGACGCCGGCGTTGAGGCTGGGTGACTTAACGGCCAGATTGTTGACCGCGCCGCCACCCCAGCAGAAACCGATCGCACCGACCTTGCCGTTCGCGCCGCTGATACCGGCGAGATAGGCGCGGCTTGCTTCGCCATTGGCCGAAACCTCTTCAGGCTTCAGCGAGGAGAACATCTGCCGGGCCTGCTCTTCATCCGCCGGCGTGCCGCCCTGGGGCGACAGGAAATCGACGGCGAGCGCATTGAAGCCCTCGAGCGCCATACGGCGGGCGACGTCCTTGATATGGGCGTTGAGGCCGCGGTTTTCGTGGATGACGAGGACGCCGCCGCGCGTGCCGGAGGCATTCTTGGGTTTTACGAGATAACCCTTCATCGTCACGCCGTTGGCGCCCGGATAGGTAACGTCCTCCGTGGTCAGCCGTTCGTCATTGGCAGGAATGATCTCCGCCATGGCGGAACTGGCGCCGATCAGGGGCGCGATTGCCGCGGCGGCCGCACCGGAGCCCGCAAGCTGGGTCAGCTTCTCCATGAAGCGGCGGCGGTCCAAAGTCAGATGGGTGTATTCGTCGTAGGCATCGATCATCGCCTGGGTGATCTTCGGTGTCTCGTTGTCCATGGCTATTCCTCCGTAGCAGACCGTATGACGGAGAAATCTATACCGAGGACCTGCAGCTTGCAGATGAAACACTGAGTGATCCAAGTGCCCGATATTACACTTGTTCGTGAGGTTGGTTGATCGGCCACTCCGCCGGAATTGCGGCGGAAAGCCGCAAGCGCCGCTCTGCGAAGGTCGAGGGGGGCCGGCTTTCGACCCCATCTGGCGCTGGCCAGGCTAGTTCAAAACCAGCCAGGCCGCGAGCCAGGCCCACATTGCCATCACCGCAAAAAAGCCGACCATGAAGATCGGGCGGCGATAGCGGAGCCGGTTGCTGGTGAGATGCACGTAGGAATGCGCATAGCGGGAAAGCACGAATATCCAGGCAAGGACAACCGAGCCCCAATTGTCTGCAGTCGATACATAAAGGACGAGGCAGACGGCGTAGAACAGGACCGGTAGCTCGAACTGGTTCTTGAGGTTGTTGTGGACAACCAGGCTCTCGCGCGGCTCCTCCCGGTTTTCACGGAACTGACCGGCCGCGGCGCTGCCGGACTTCACAGCCATGTATCGTTTTTTCGACAGGAGCCAGTAGAGAAAGAAGACCAGCGCGGCATGCGCTATCATCGGCCAGAGCGTCGCGTCGGTGGAAAGCATCGGTTCTCCTCACTCGTCAGAGGAACCCAGTAACACGGGTTCTCCGATGCACAATGGCACGCGCCGTCCGAGCGGCGCCACAGTCTCACCGCTGCCTGCAGGCCACCAAGGTCGCAGGCATCCAGCCAACTATTTCCGAGATTGAGGAGGAGGCAACAACCTCCTCCGATCGAAACGTCAGGCGCCAGAGCCCGGATAGTTGGGGCTCTCGCGGGTGATCGTCACGTCATGCGCGTGGCTTTCGCGCAGGCCTGCCCCGGAGATACGTACGAAGGTGGCGCGCTCCTGGAACTCTTTGAGATTGGCGCCGCCGACATAACCCATGGCCGCCTTCAGGCCGCCGCCAAGCTGATGCAGCACACCCGAGACCGGACCCTTGTAGGGGACCTGGCCTTCGATGCCTTCGGGAACCAGCTTCAGCGTATCACGCACTTCCGCCTGGAAATAACGGTCGGCGGAACCACGGGCCATGGCGCCTACCGAGCCCATGCCGCGATAGGCTTTGAACGAGCGACCCTGGTAGAGATAGACCTCGCCCGGGCTTTCGTCGGTGCCGGCCAGCAGCGAGCCGATCATCACGGCGGATGCGCCAGCGGCGATCGCCTTGGCAAGATCGCCCGAGAACTTGATGCCGCCGTCGGCGATGACGGGAATGTCCTGGGCGCGTGCCGCTTCGACGGCCGACATGATCGCCGCAAGCTGCGGCACGCCGACGCCGGCGACGATGCGAGTGGTGCAGATCGAGCCCGGGCCGATGCCGACCTTGACCGCATCCGCGCCGGCATCGATCAGCGCCTTGGTGCCGTCGGAGGTGGCGACATTGCCGGCCATGACGCGTACGTGGTTGGAGATGCGCTTGACGCGGGTGACGGCGTCGAGCACGCGCTGCGAGTGGCCGTGAGCCGTATCGACGACCAGAAGATCGACGCCGGCCTCGATGAGGCGTTCGGCGCGCTCGAAACCATCGTCGCCGACGCTGATCGCGGCCGCGGCGCGCAGGCGCCCTTGAGCGTCCTTGGAGGCGTTCGGGTTGAGCTGGGACTTCTCGATATCCTTGACGGTGATCAGGCCGACGCAGCGGCCTTCGCCATCCACCACCAGCAGCTTCTCGATGCGGTGCTTGTGCAGCAGGCGCTTGGCCTCGGTCTGGTCGACGCTGCTTTCCTTGACCGTGATAAGGTTCTCGCGGGTCATCAGTTCGTAGATCTTCTGAGCCGGATCGGAAGCAAAACGGACGTCGCGGTTAGTGAGAATGCCGACCAGCCGGCCCGGAACGTGACCGCCGCCGTTTTCGACGACCGGAATGCCGGAAATGCTGTAGGACTTCATCAACGACAGCGCGTCGGCCAGCGTCGCGTCCGGGCCGATCGTCACCGGATTGACGACCATGCCGCTTTCGAACTTCTTGACCTGGCGGACCTGTTCGGCCTGTTCGATCGGGGTCAGGTTACGGTGGATGACGCCGATGCCGCCTGCCTGCGCCATGGCGATGGCAAGCCGGCTTTCCGTCACCGTATCCATGGCCGAGGAAATGATCGGCAGATTAAGCTCGATATCCTGGGCGATCCTCGTCGCGATATTCGTCTGGCCCGGCATGACTTCGGAATGGCCGGGCTGCAGGAGCACGTCGTCGAAGGTAAGCGCATCTGCGCCGGTTGCGGTTTCAATGATGCGTGCCATTGCCAAATTCCTTCGATCTAGAAAATGCGGGATGCGCTCAGGAACGACTCTATACGTCCCGACGCTCCGGCAACAATTGCTTGGAAGTTGGCGAGGGCTGGTAACACGTTCATGACAAGAAGGGAATAGCAAAAACCCGAGAGCGGCTTCTCCCGGGTTTCGATTGCTTTTCAACAACAATCAGATGTCGAACTGATAGCTCTTCGGCACGAACCGGTAGCCGGCATCCTGCTTTTCGACGAAACCGACCGCCGGGAAGGGCATGTGATAGCCGAGGAAAGCGACCTTGTCGGTGGCGATCATGTCGAGGACCTTCTTGCGGGTGGCCGCCCCCTGCGCCTTGTCCATGTCGAAACGCACCTCCCATTCGGGCCGCTGAAGCGACAGGACGTAGTGGTTGACCGTATCTGCGGCGAGGATCAGGCGCTTGCCTTGCGATTCGACATTGAAATTCAGCATGCCGGGCGTATGGCCCGGCGCCAACATGGCGGTGATGCCGGAAACCACTTCGCCGCCATCCTTCAGGAAGGTCATCTTTTCGGCGAGCGGCTTCACATTGGCGAGCACGCTCTTCTGGTTGCCCTCTGCAGGCGTGCCGGCGCGGGCGGCATCGGTCCAGAAGTCGTATTCCACCTGGCCAGTGATGTAACGGGCTTTCGGGAAAGCCGGCTTGCCGTCTTCCATGAGCCCACCGATATGGTCGCCATGCATATGGGTGATGACGACGATCGAGATATCCTCCGGCATGTAGCCAGCGGCTGCCAATCCTTCGATCAGGCGTCCGACGCCTTGGGCGCGGCCCGGTTTGCCGAGGCCGGTATCGAACAGGATGACGTTGCTGCCTGTATCGATCAGCGTCGGAGAGAAACTGTTGACGAACTGGTCCGTCGGCAGAAAATTCTCAGTGAGCAGCGCTGCGAGCGTTTCGGGCGGCTGCTTGAGGCCAAAGGTTTCGCCGGGAGCACCGGAGGGGCGGGCGCCGTCCTTCACCGCCAGAACCTGGAAACCACCGAGTTTGAATTTGTGAATATCCGGCGGGGTCACATGATCGATAGCCAGTTTCTGCTTCTCCTGGGCAAAAGCCCCGGCATTGATGATCGCCGGAGCGGCGAGAATTCCCAAACCGGCTGTGCCGATAAGGGTGCGCCGTCCGATACCTGAATTCGTCATGATGTCGCTGCCTCCTGGAATTGTGCCGGACCGTCAAAATCCGGTCCTATCCGGTGGAACATAACCGCGCTCCCTGCCGAGGAAATCCGATCTCACGCAGACGTGACCCAAAATCCGAAACGGTGAGATTCCGCAATTGGCAGACGGGACCAACAGGTCTATGGACGGGCCAATTCCCGCCATTGCAGGCACCCCATGAATCGCATCGTTCCGCTCATTCTCGCCGTCGCCCTTTTCATGGAGCAGATGGACTCCACCGTCATTGCGACCGCGCTTCCGGCGATCGCCGCCGACCTCAATGTGGGGCCGATCACGCTCAAACTGGCACTGACTTCCTACATGGTGGCGCTCGCCATGTTCATCCCGATCAGCGGCTGGATGGCGGACCGCTTCGGCGCCAAGAAGATCTTTCGCATCGCGATCTTCGTCTTTGTTGTCGGCTCGATCTGCTGCGCGTTCTCCTCCGACCTCCTGCAGTTCGTGCTGTCGCGCTTCCTGCAAGGCATGGGCGGAGCGATGATGACGCCGGTCGCGCGCCTGGTTCTCTTGCGCACCACGAAACGCAGCGAACTCGTCCCGGCCATGGCGCTGCTCACCATTCCGGCACTGGTCGGGCCTCTCACCGGCCCGCCGATCGGCGGTTTCATCACCACCTATTTCACCTGGCACTGGATCTTCCTGATCAACGTGCCGGTCGGCCTGCTCGGCATCTATCTCGTAACAATCTTCCTGCCGGAAATCGAGACCACCAATCCTCCTTCGATCGACGGGTGGGGGTTCTTCCTGACCTCGGTCACCGCCGCCGGCACGGTCTTCGGACTTTCAGTCGTCGGCCTTCCGGCGCTACCGCCGGCCGTTGGCATCACGGCGACGGCATTGGGGCTCGCGGCTGGCGTCGCCTATGTCGTCCATGCGCGCAGCCACCCCGCGCCGATCCTCAACCTGCGGCTCTTCAAGGACGATGCATTCCGGGCCGCCAGCAGCAGCGGTACGCTGTTCCGCATCTCGACAGGCGCCATTCCATTCCTGATGCCGCTGATGCTGCAGCTCGGTTTCGGCCTCAACCCCTTCCAGTCGGGCCTCATCACGTTTGCGGGCGCGCTCGGCGCGCTGATCGTGAAGTTCGTCGCCCGCCGCGTCTTCGCGATGACCGGGTTCAAGATGACGCTGATCGTCTCGGGCGTGCTCGGCGCGGCGACCACAGCGGCAAACGGCTTTTTCACGCCGGAAACCTCGCACGCGCTGATCGTCGCCTTCCTGCTGATGTCGGGCGTCTGCCGTTCCTTCTTCTTCACCGGCTCGAATGCACTCAGCTATTCCGAGATCAGCGACGAACAGGCGAGCCAGGCGACCTCGATCGCCTCCGTCATGCAGCAGATCAGCATGGCGCTCGGCGTCGCCTTTGCAGCCTTCATCCTCGAAGCCTCGGCGGCGGTCACCGGCACGCACCTGCAACTCTTCGACTTCCACCTGGCTTTCTTCCTGGTGGCGGCCCTTTCGCTTCTGGCGATCATGCCCCTGCTGAGGCTGGACCCGATGACGGGTGCTGCCGTTTCCGGCCACGGAGCCGCCAAGATTCAACCGGAAGCCGGCGAGTAGTCAGGCCCGATCGTCCAGGTCGCGGTCTTCGGCTTCGGCGTGTTCCACGGCCGCATCCTCCACCTCGGGTTCCTCCATCTCGGCGTTCGGGGCAGTCTCGCCGGCCCTGCGGCCCTTGAAATGCTTGGCGAGCAGGAACATCTCCACCGATTCCTGGCGCGATGCGCCCGGCTTCACGTGGACGACCTGCTTGAAATTCTGCTTCAGCATGTTGAGCAGGTCGCGTTCCGTGCCACCCTGGAAGGTCTTGGCCAGGAAATGGCCGCCCTCGCCCAGCACCTCGACCGCGAAATGCGCCGCCACCTCGCATAGATGCATGGTGCGCAGGTGATCGGTCTTCTGGTGGCCGGTGGTCGGCGCCGCCATGTCCGAGATGACCACGTCCGGCGTGCCGCCGATCGCTTCCATCAACAGGCGCGGTGCTTCCGGATCGAGGAAGTCGAGCTGCAGGATCTTGACGCCGGCGAGCGGCGCCATTTCCAGGAAATCGATCGCCGCGACGCGGATATCATCGTCGGTCGAACCGGTGACATTGGCGGCGATCTGCGACCAGCTTCCCGGTGCAGCACCCAGATCGATGATGCGGCGGGCGCCTTTGAGAATCTGATGTTTTTCGTCGATCTCCAGCAGTTTGAAGGCCGCGCGGGCGCGATATCCTTCGAGCTTGGCGCGCTGGACATAGGGGTCGTTGATATGGCGCTCGAGCCAGCGCCGCGACGACGCCTTGAGCTTGCCCTTCTTGACCTTCTGCCCGAGCTTGCGGCCGGTGCGATTGCCGCTGCCCGGGGATTTGGAGGGTGGTTTCGTCATCGCCTTGCTCCAGCCTCATCCTGTCCGCCGGCACCTTGACTGCCCGCCTGATTGCCCCCTGGGCGGCGCGGCCGCACCCGGCGCCACACGCCGTCGTCGGCCATCATGTCCGTCAACAGGCCCTCGCGCAGGCCCCGATCGGCCACCCGCATGCGCTGGCTCGGCCAGCGGCGGCGGATCGCTTCCAGAATGGCGCAGCCGGCCAGCACCAGATCGGCCCGGTCCGGGCCGATGCAGGGATTGGCGGCACGGCCGGCAAAATCCCAGGAGAGCAGCTTTGCCTGCATGGCGGAGACTTCCGCATCCGACAGCCACAGGCCGTCGACCTTGCGGCGATCATAGCGCGGCAGGTCGAGATGCACGCCGGCAAGCGTGGTCACCGTGCCCGACGTGCCTATCAGGTGGAAATCCTCGGCGCCCTGGCGGCGGAAGGCGGCAAGCGGCGGGCAATCGAAACCGGCCAGCATGCCTTCGACTTCCATTACCATCGCATCGAAAACCTCGGGCGTCACATCGCGTCCGCCATGCCGTTCCGACAGCGTCACGACGCCGACCGGAAGCGAGGTCCAATGGGTGATGTGATTGGCAAGCCGGCTCGAGCGGCTGTCATCAATACGGATGACGGCGATTTCGGACGAACCGCCGCCGATATCGAAGAGAACGACAGACCGCGCCTCGCGGCCGACCAGCGACGAGCAGCCCGACACGGCAAGCCGCGCCTCGGTCTCGCGATCGATGATTTCCAGTTCCAGCCCGGTTTCCGAGATCACCCGCGCCAGAAATTCCTCGCCGTTTTCGGCGGCCCGGCAGGCTTCGGTTGCGATCAGCCGCATCCGGCGGATCGGCCGGTTGGCGAGCTTTGTGGCGCAGATGCGTAACGCCTCGACCGCGCGGTCCATGGCATCCTGCGACAGACGGCGGCTGGTGCCGAGCCCTTCGCCGAGACGGACGATCCGCGAAAACGCATCGACGACGCGAAACTGGCCCGGCCTTGTCGGCTGGGCGATCAGCAGGCGGCAATTGTTGGTGCCGAGGTCGAGCGCCGCATAGAGATCGTTGACGTAGGAGAATTTTTCGCCGCGCTGCTCAGCACTCGGGCTTTCAGCTCCGGCCCTGCCGCGGACATCCTTGGAGGAAACCTGGTCCGAACCGGCAGGCGCCGGAGCCTTGGCCACACCGGGCGCCGCCTTGGCAGGTGTCAGCGGCCGGCCCTGAAGGCCGCGACCGCCTCTGTTCTTCTTGCGCCGATTGCGCGACGACGACTTGGCCGAGTGCGGCTGTTGCCCGCCCTCGTCACGAACCGGAACCTGCTGTGCTGCGGGTGCGGCGTTCGTCCCCTGTGCCGCCCCCTGTACCGGCTGCTGGGCGCCCGCGGATTTCGCGCGCCGCCGCTTGCGCTTGCGCGCCGACGGGTTGGGTTCCTGGTTATTGGGACGTCCGGCAGAGGCGGCCGAATCGACCGCTTCCGAATTGGTTACAGGCGCCGCGTCACGACGTTTGCCGTTCCGCTTCGCCTTCCGACGCCTCGAGGATTTACCCTCTCCGCGCGGTACCGCCGACGCCCCGCCTTCCGGCGGCTTTGCGCCGCTATCGGGGTCCATCACTGTTAAGTCCACCTCGCCGCGCAAAGCCTCTTGAAGGTATGCCGCTGGCGTCTGATTGTTTCGTTGGTGCGAAGATAACAGGCGGTGGCGATTTCGCCAACGGCTTTTTGCCGACCATGTCATCGCCCCGTCATCAGCCGACTTTTGAGCTTTTCCCGGCCAATGACGAGAAAGCCTCCGCAGTGTCGATTTTTTTCGAAATCGGTATTTGCAATCCGCCCGCTTTTGTTTATAAGCGCCGCACACCGGCCCGGGCATTCACCGGCGCGCCCTGCTGGGGAATAGTTCAACGGTAGAACGACGGACTCTGACTCCGTTAATCTTGGTTCGAATCCAGGTTCCCCAGCCAATTCTCCCTAAACGCCCTTAATTCCTTGATTTTCCAGTCGTGCCGGATATCGTTTGGGCATCATTGGCACCTGATGCCCACAGGTGATGCCCACGCGCGAAATCGCGCGGCGGCGTCGCTCCCGGCCGCCCGCTTCTGCTCAGCCCTTATTGTTCGGACCATAAGGAGGCATAGATCCCGTGGAGGAAGCGGACAAGCGCGCTTACTCCGCCGCCGCCTTCGCGCCATCCTTCCGGCTTTCCCATTCCTGCGGGGTCAGCGTCTTGATGTCGAACTGGTCACGGGTCCGGGCATAGGTGTGCCCGCCCATGCGCCCCACCGCGTCCATGAGCTGCTGGTCGATATGCAGGTTCGACGGGTTGACCGCGTCGCTGCGGACATAGACGCCGAGCACCTCGCCTAAGATGATTTCCCGCGCCGGGCCGACCTGCAGGGTCGTATGCCGGCGGCATTCCAGCGCTGCCGGTGCCGCGAGAATGCGCGGGCTGCGCACCATCTGGCCGGGGACGGTCGCAAGGCCTGCCTCCTCCATCTCGTCGACCTCGGGGCCGAACTTGATCGCGCAGACCTCCATCTGGTCGACAAGCGCGTTATCGCAGATATGGACCGTGAACTCTCCGGTCTCGCGGATGTTGCGCGCCGTGTCCTTGAAACGCATGTCCGAATAGTTCTCGACGCCGATGGCGACGATGGCCGGATCATGCGTCAGCACATTGAAGAAGCTGAACGGACCCGCATTGGGTCGCCCTTGCCTGCTGACCGTCGTCACCAGGGCGATGGGGCGCGGGATCACGGTGCCGATCAGAAGCTTATAGCGCTCGCGTTCATTGAGCTTGGCGAAATCGAAATGCGTATGGTCGGTCATGTCAGGCCTCGGCAGCGATACGATGGGTTTCAAGCGGGGTGTGGCGGGACAGGTTCTCGAACCCGTCCTTGGTGACGACATACATGTCGCCGACGTTGCAGCCGGCGGAGAGCGGTTCCAGCCACTGGGCGTGCATCACGAACACCATGCCCTCCTCCAGCTTGTCGTAATTGTGGGAGGAGATGTTGAAACTGTTCTGCCCGCCAGCCATGCCGACGGAATGGCCGAGATTGGGATTATGCGGGCCTTCCGTCGCGGGATAGACATGCATCAGCTTGCGGCCCTGCGCCTCCCAGTCGATGTTCTTCACATACTGGCGCGGGATCAGCCGTGCGCTGCCGTCATCCATCGGCGCCCAGTTATAGGGCATGGTGCGCGCCTCCGGGGAGGTCAGCATGCCACGCTCGATCATCGGCTCAAAGGCGGCATTATTGACGTCGCGCATCAGCGCACCTGGCCGGATCAGTTTTTCGGCGCGCTTGACGCCCTCCGTGCAGGCGGCAAGCACCTCCTCCTGCCGCTTGGTGATCTCGCCGACGGCGATCATGCGGGCGGTCTGGGCCGTGTAGCCGCGGTAGGTGATGTTGGAGACATAGAGATTGATCAGGTCGCCCGGACGCACGACATGGCCATAGGGTTTGCCGCAATGGGTGCCGAATTCGTTGATACCGATCTGGTAGCCGTCGCCGGTCTCACCGCCGAAGGATAGCTGGGCCTGCGTGAAGGCGGCATAGATCTCGTGGTCGGTCACGCCGGGTCTGGCGACGTGATAGGCGGCCTGTGTCGCGATGCTGACCAGTTGCGCGGCAGCCCGGAACATCTCGACCTCGCGCGGTGAACGCAGCTTCTGCATCCGGTCGAGAATGGCGTTGTCGACGATGAACTTGCTCTTCGGCATGAGTTCGTCGAGCGCCGCCCAGCAGGTCAGTGAGGTGCGGTCGCCGATCCGGCCGATCTGCGCCTTTGCGAGCCCGAGGCTCGCCAGCACTTCGGCACATTTCTCTGCGGTCTTGATCACCGAGTCGCCCGGACGGTCGGCATATTCGCGGCCGATCGGGCCGATCTGCCAGATATCCTCGACCAGCACCGGTTCGCCGCCCGGCGGCAGCAGCACGGACTGGGTGAAGAAGGACAGAAGCGTCAGCGGCTTTTCGATGTCGGTCGGGATGATCAGCACGCCTTCGCGCATCCAGTCGCAGATATAGCGGAGATAGTGGTTCGACGTGTGGAACCAGCCGACACCGCCGGTGTGCACGATCAGCGCGTCATGCCCCGCTTCGACCGCCTGACGGCGAATGCGGCGCAGACGATCCTCGAACTCCTCGACCGGCAGAGGCAGTGGCGCTGCAAAATCGAAGTCCGGCTGGAAATCGGCGAGCAGCGATCCTACACGATAAGAGCCCGCCTTGGTTGCACGCATGTTCATTGGGTATTCCTTCCAGAATTCTAAAATAGGTCAGGCCTGCTTCTGCGGTGCCAGCACCCGTCTTGCGACAAGCAGCACCACGAGCGTGAGAGCGATCAAAACTCCCGACATCGCGGCAACGCGAACGTCGAGCGACTCTTCGATGAGAGCGAACATTCTGAGCGGCAGCACCGTCGTGCGGGCATCGGCGAGGAAGAGCGAGACGGACACGTTGTCGAGCGACTGGATGAAAACGAGAAACGCACCGGCAAGAATGCCCGGCAGCAGGAGCGGCAAGGTTACGCGCCTCAGAGTCGTGAACCACGTCGCCCCCATCACCGTCGAAGCCTCCGCCAGCGATGGATTGATCCCCTGGGCAACAACGGATGCGGCTCTGTACATCAGCGGCCCGAAGACGACCACATGTCCGGTCACGGTCAGCCAGAGCGAAGGCTGGAAGCCGACGAAGTTGGCGACGATCAGCGCCGCGAGACCGTAGACCAGGCTCGGCAGGACGAGCGGCGCGAGCAGGAGAGGCTCGATGGAACTCACAGTGCTGCGTTTCATCCGAGCCATGCCGATGGTGGCGGGAACCGCAAAGAGCAGCGACCCGAGAACCGCAAGAGCGGCAATCTTCAACGAATTGCCGGCCGCGATGTGCTCGGTTCCCGAACGGATCGGATCGAACAAGGCCTCGTACCAGCGGATCGAAAAGCCCTGCGGCGGGTATTTCAGGGTCTGCCCTGACGTAAACGACATGGTGATCGCGATGATGATCGGGGCGACCAGATAGATCAGGCTGAGACCGCCGAAGCCGAAGACGAATGCCTTGTAGAGGAAAGCGGGGATCGGATTTTCACGCTTGTCATGCATGGCCAACGAGCCTCCTGTGACGGGAAATCATGGTCATTGCGACCAGCAGAATTCCGGTCGAGAGCAACAGCACGACGGCAATCGCCGATGCCATGGACCAGTCGAACAGCGTGCCGACCTCACGGTAGATGAGTTGCGGAACGTAGACGTTGCGGGCGCCGCCGATGACCGCCTGGGTCACGAAGGAACTGCTGGTGCTCGCAAAGACGAGGATCCAGCCGGCCAGCAGGCCCGGCAGCATCATCGGCAGAAGCACGGTCACGAAAATCCGCCATGGCCCGGCGCCCGAAACCTGCGCGGCTTCGGTAAACTGCACGGGTGTCCGCGACAGGATCGCGATCAGCGGCAGGATAATAAGGGGCAGATCGATCTGGCACATGGCCAATACCAATCCGAGTTCGGTCGACATCAGCGAGAACGGTTGTCCTGCAAGACCGAGAGCCACGAAGGTCTCGCTAATCGGCCCCTGCCGCCCGAGAATGACAATCCAGGCAAAGGTTCGCACCACGTTGCTGGTCAGCATCGGGATGAGCGTCAGAAAGATGATGACCTGACGCGCAGTCTTGCCACTGTGCCAGTACAGGAGCGCGATCGGAATGCCGAGAAGCGTCGTGCTCGCTACAGTCTGCAGACCGAGCTTAGCGGTATTCATCAGCACGCGATAATTGAACGCATCACCGAGGAAGCGTCCATAATTGTTGAGTGTCAGTCCGTCCGGACCGATGAAACTGAACCCGATGAGAACGGCGAGCGGCGTCGCAAAGAACGCCACCGACAAGAGGAGCATCGGGATAACGTAGGGGAAGCCGCTCGCCTTCATTGTCTTATCTCAACCAGCAACGAGGGCGTCGAACTTGCGGATCCATTCCGCACGGTTCTTGTTGATCGAAGCCCAGTCCGGATAGATCATGCTGGCAAGTTGGTCACGCTTGACGAAAGCCTCGATGCCGGGCGTCAGGGCGACTTGCCTGTTCGTCGGGAACATCTCGCGTGGCGGCATCTTCAACTGATCCTGCGCCGCCTTGGAGATCGCGGCATCCATGTAAGCATAGGCCGCATCGACGTTCTTCGAACCCTTCGTCAGGTGGATGTTGACGGGGGCTGCGGGAGAGCCGGTTTCCGGCTGAACGAACTCGGCCTTGAGGCCCATGCTCTTCAGGCGCGCGACGTTGCCGGTCGAGCACATGAAGACCGCGATCTCGCCCTGCTGGAACAGCGTCATCTGGTGGTTGGTGCTGGCGACGACGCCCTTGATCTGCTCCGGATTGTCCTTGAACAGCTTGAAGACGGCGTCCATGTCCGTGGCGCTGGTCCCGAAGATCTTGGCGATCTGGCTATAGGCCATGACGCCGGTGTTCGAGCCGAAGCCGGTCCAGGAAACCTTGCCCTTGTAGGCCGGGTTTTCGAACAGGTCGCGATAGCCCTTGGGAGCCGGCACGAGATCGGGATTGTAGGCGATGCCGTTGACTTCGATCGTCACGGTCGGGCCGTACTCGCCCTGGAAGGCCGGATCGAGCATGCTCCAGTTCTTGAGCTTGCTCGGATCGATCTTCTGGATCAGGTCGTTGTCGATGGCGGTCGCCATCTGGCCAGGCGACATCAGCAGCGTGTCGTAAGGCGGGTTGCCGGGGCTCGCCATCACCTTGGCGAGCTGGTCCTGTGCCAGTGCCGGGGCGACCGTCAGATCGAAACCGGCTTGCTTGACGAGCGGCGTCAGAACCGTGCGGTAGCCATCTTCCCAGTTGCCGGGGAAGGTTGCGGCGACGACGCTGCCGGCGGCGCGGGCGGAAAACGGCATGGTTGCGGCTGCGGCCGCACCGGCAGCGAGCAGGCCAAAATTACGGCGGGTCATATTGAAGTTGGTCATGCGTTCACCTCTGTTGGTTGTTGATTGACGGCTTTCATTCACTGGCTTCATTCACTGGGAGACTTCCGGTTCGCCCGGAAAGACATGGGCTCGTGCTGTGTCGATCTCGGCAAAAACCTGCGTCCCGGTTTCGGGAACGAAGGTCGAAGGGCCGCGAACCTCGGACGCACGCAGATTGGTACCGTCGTCGAGGACGAGGTCGTGGACGAGCGTCGGGCCGAGCGGCACGGATACGGTCACGCGTGCCGCAAGCGAATTTTCGCCTGGCTGGCTTGTCAGCCGAACCTCTTCGGGCCGGAAGGTGACGGTGACCTTCGATCCGATGGTGAAGTTCAGGCGGCGCGGCAGGCGAAGAGCCTTGTCGCCGGGCAAGCCGATCAACGTGGCTTCAGGATCCAGACGCACGACCGTTCCGCGGAGAATATTGGCCTGCCCGATGAAGGTGTTGACGAACAGCGTGTTCGGCCGGTCGTAAACGGCCATCGGCGTATCGATCTGCTCGACATTACCCTTGCTCATCAAGACAAGACGGTTTGCCAGGCTCTGGGCCTCTTCCTGGTCGTGGGTGACGATCAGCGTTGTGATCCCGAGCGTTTTCTGAAGATGCAGAAGCTCGACCTGCAGGTCGAAGCGAAGCGCCCGGTCCAGTGCGCCGAACGGCTCGTCGAGCAGAAGCAGCGAAGGGCGCCCTGCTATGGCGCGGGCAACCGCGACGCGTTGCTGCTGGCCGCCGGACAGTTCGCGTGGGAGCCGATTGCCGTAACCGTTGAGGCGAACGAGGGACAACATTTCCTCGACGCGTGCCTTTCGTACGGCACGCGGAACCTGCTGGCAGGCGAGTGGATAGGCGATGTTCTCGGCCACGGTCAGATGCGGGAACAGCGCATAATTCTGGAAGACCATGCCGATGCCACGAGCTCGGGCTGATATGTTGGCAAGGTCGGCCCCACCGAGCACCATTCGGCCAGACTTTGGGTGGATCAAGCCTGCAATAGCCCGGAGCACCGTAGACTTGCCGCAGCCGCTTGGCCCGAGGAGTGCGACGATTTCTCCAGCGTTGACCTCAAAGGACACATCGCTGACGGCATTCTGTCCGCCATAACTGTGCGTGAGGTCTTTGACACTGAGCTGCTTTCCTTCGATCGAGTTCGCAATATGAGGCATGCAAATTCCCCCATGATCTGCCGCAACGATGGGACGCGAGTAGCGACCGGGAGCTAAGCGGATATCTCGTTGGCTAAAAAATCTGGTTTCGGTCTGGTTCATGCCAATCGAATTGCAAGCACCGTGCCAGTTCCAAACTGCCAACCGAAGAATCGAAGCAAGGCAGTGTTTTAAATATGTTATTTTTGTCGAAGTGAAATTCGCAAGTTTATTATCATAGAGTTTTGAATCTGAATAAATCAGTGTGACTGCATATAATTTGGTCTCGATAGTTTAGTTCTTGAGCAGAAACTTGGTATCCGGCCGGGAGAATTCACGCCACTTTTCACCGGAAACTTGCCCATTGCAGAGTTTTCGTCTTCAAAATCAGGCAAATATTCCTATAATTGGAGCTAAATTGGATTGGACGCGGCGTTTCCCCTGACAACAACGTTGAGATCGATGAAAATTTATGCATTCATATTCGAATGAATACGCGAAACTAATTTCGAAACAGTATACGAATGTCGGCGATAGAAATATCTAGCTTTCTTCTCAATAACTTAGGAATCAGCCCGTCAACTTGGCACGGCGATTGCTTCAAAATCCCCGAGAATTCAAACACAGCAAAACAACGAAAGGGGATCCCATGAACAGCATCAACGGAATTCTGAGAAGCGGACTTGCCGGCACATTCGCAGCCTTGCTCTCCCTGTCGGCACAGGCAGCCGAAGGCCCAGCGGTAAAGATGATACCGGAGGCGGACGTGGCGAAGCTGCCGGGCATAGCATTCAACCAGAAACTTGCGGACGGCCTGCCGCCTGCCATCAAGGCGTCGAAGGTCCTCAAGGTCGCAACCGACCTCACCCCGCCGATCAGCTTCCGCGCAGAGGATGGAAAGCTGATCGGCATCGATGCCGATATCGCGGCGGCCCTCGGCGTTGTTCTGGGTATCGACGTGCAGATGACCGACGTCGGCGCTGGGGCCGCGATCGTTCCTGCAATCCTGTCGAAGCGTTTCGACATGACCGTCTCCGGCATCAACGATGATCCGGAACTGGAAAAGCAGGTCGATGTCATCGACTACATGTATGACGCGACCACGATCATGACCATCAAGGACAACCCGCTCGGCATCAAGAGCATGGCGGATCTCTGCGGCAAGAAGGTCGCGGTGCCGGTCGGCACTTTCCAGGGGCGCATGGTGGAGGCCGCGTCGGCCAAGTGCGCCACGCCGATCAACATCATGTCCATCCCGAAAATGCCCGACGTATTGCAGGCAGTGCGCACCGGCCGCGCCGATGCGACCGTCAACGGTTATGCCACGAGCGTCTACACCACGGCAAACCAGACCGGCAGAGGCGTCGGCCTGCAGGCTCTTCCGGATGTCCGCCTCGCAGTCGGATATCTCGGCATGCTGGTATCGAAGGACAACCCACAGCTTCGCAACACGGTCGTGGCAAGCCTTCAGCATATGGTCGATAGCGGCGCCTATGAAGCCATCATGAAAAAATGGAGCCTTGGTCCGCTCGCCGTGAAGACGGTCAAGGTCAACGACGCCGCCAGCATGCCGGTGGATTGAGCCCATGTCCCTTTTTGCTCAACCCGTCAGCATCGCCATGGCACCTCCCGTCGGCAAGCCGATACGGTGGGGGCAAATCACAACCGGCACCAGCGCGATCCTCGCGCTGGCGCTCCTTATGATGATCATCGGCCGTAGCCAGAGCGTTCAATGGAGCGAAATTCCTCGCTTCATGATCGATCCGATGATCCTGGGCGGCGTCGTCCTGACGCTTCAACTGACGGCAGGCGCGATGCTGGCCGGGATCGCCGTCGGCTGCATCGTCGCCATCATGGCCACCAGTCAGAATATCGTGCTGAAAACCATGGCTGTCGGCTTCGTCTGGTGGTTTCGGGGCGTGCCGCTGATCGTCCAGATCTTCTTCTGGTTCAACATCGCACTTTTCATCCCCGAGGTTGGTCTCGGCACCTATACAATATCGATCAATGATCTGGTCACTCCCGCGGTCGCCGGGTTCCTGGCGCTCGGTCTGCACGAGGCCGCCAATATGAGCGAGATCATTCGCGGCGGCCTGACGGCGGTGGATCGTGGACAGCGTGAGGCGGCATCGTCCCTCGGCTTGCGGCCACTGCAAACCTTGCGGACGGTCGTTCTGCCGCAGGCTGTTCGCCTCATCGTTCCGCCGACCGGCAACCAGGCGATCGGCATGCTGAAGGCAAGTGCCATCGTCTCCGTCATCGGCATGCAGGATCTGCTGACGCAGGCGCAGGCGATCTATGCGCGCAACTTTCTCGTCATCGAACTGCTGTGCGTTGCGTCGCTCTGGTATCTCGCGATCACCACGGTCGCCTCGATCGGCCAGCATTTCCTGGAACAGCAACTCGCACCCAAGGGCCGATCTGGCGGCTCGCAAAAGGAGACCCGGCGACGGACGTGACAGCCCGACGCCATCGTTCAATCCAACCAAGCAAGGATCGCCAGCGCAGCGTATCCGATCAGGAAACCCCAAGGAGCAGACCATGAGACTGGGCATTGATGCACAGAAACTTCCCGAGGCCACAAAGCGTGGGCCGCTTGCAAGCCTAGACCATGTCAAGGACCTCGGCCTCGGTGGCCTTTTCTTCACCACGGTTCTCGATATGAGCCCGACGCTGGACAAGGGCGAACTGCGCGACATCAGGGCGAAGGCCGACGAACTCGGCCTTTATCTCGAAAGCGGCGTCGGCAAGATCAATCCCTATTGCAGCGCCGAGGCGCCGGAGTTCAGGGCAATCGGCGACGGCGACATCATTCTCGGCTTCACCCGGATGATCGAGGCCGGCGCTGCCATCGACTGCCGTGAACTCTGGGTATCGCCCGGCAATTTCAAATCGGAGTATCGCGGCAGGTTGGCGAATGACCGGTTCCGGACCGACGTCACCTGGGAAGAGCAGTTGCTCGCCATCGAAAAGGTTCTGCTGAAGCTGGCACCTGTCGCCCGTGCCAACGGCGTTCACCTCAACATGGAGACCCATGACGAGATCACCTCCTTCGAAATTCTTCGGCTGATCGAAAAGGTCGGCGAGGATTGCATGGGCGTGGTCTTCGACACGGCCAACGGTCTGCAGCGCGCAGAACATCCGGTCTTTGCCGCAAAACGCGTCGCGCCCTATGTCCGCCAGACCCACGTGAAGGACGCCTATGTCGGACGGGCACCCGGTGGCCTGGATTTCCAGACCCGCCCGGTCGGCGGCGGCATCGTCGATTTCGGCTCGATCCTTCCCATCCTCGCAAGAGCGAACCCAGATCTGAATTTTTCGCTGGAAGTTGCCGCTTCCGTCGAAGACAAGCCCCGAAAAGCCAATCCACGCCAGTGCATCCAGATCGACGACCCGATCTGGCGCGCTGGCCACCCGGATCTCAACACCGAAGAGCTGGATGCTTATATCGCCATGGTGGACGCATACGAAAAGCGCGTCACATCTGGTGAAATTCCGGATTGGGAAGCGTACGAAGCCAGCCAGTACGGCTACCCCACCTATGAGGAGCAGTCCTACGGCTACAAGGAAGCTGTGATCTTCATCAAGGACTCAGCTCGCTACGTCGAAAGGATTTGCGCGGAAAACGGTATCTCTCTTTCTTCGTCGGTGACAAAGCGGCAGGCTGCCTGAACGATCAGTCCATCAGCATCGGCGGCATGAGCTGCCGATGCCCTTTAAAATCATGGGAAAGTCTGGCTTTTTGTCGAGATCGGCATATACGCAGGAATATTCTCATGGAAAAAATAATGCTGCCGTAAGGGCATTTGGAGCAGGAAATGAAAAGGACGCGCCGTCAAAGCGCCAAGGCCACGCCGAACGCAAATAATACAGCGGATACGGCCGAAACCAACAATGACGATGTTTCTGAGCGTATCAGGACCACGCTCGCCGCGGCCATTGGCGAAGGTGCACTGAAGCCGGGCACCAAGATTCTCGAGGATGCGATAGCCGAACATTTCGGCGTCAGCAGAACGGTCGTCCGAGGAGCGCTCGGCGTTCTGGAAAGCGACCACCTTCTGGAGCGAAAGAAAAATCGCGGCACTTTCGTTGCAGAACCCGGCATCGAAGAAGCCAGGGCTCTTTTCGAATCACGCCGGAAACTGGAGCACGTCATCCTCGAACTCGTCATGAACCGCGCCGAAGCGGAGCAACTGGACGCTCTCGAAAAGCTGACGGACGAGGAAGAACATATCCATCATCACGGCGACGAAAAGTCGAAAACGGTCCTGTCCGGCAAGTTTCACATCGTGCTCGCCCAACTCGGCGGCAACGCGGTCATGACCGAAATGTTGTCGAAGATCGTTGCCCGCCTCTCGCTGGTGATGGCCCTCTACGAGGAAGAGAAGCAGGACGACTGCGGCGCCGATCACCATCGCCTGATCGTGACCGCGCTGAAGGCCAAGGACCTGGTGAAGGCTCAGCAGTTGATGGACCATCATCTTGCTGACATCGAAGGCCGCGTGCGGCTCACCGAGGGCCAGGGCGACCGGCATACGTTCATGGCTGTGCTGGAGAACTTTTCGTAAACTGGATCGACTCCCAGCGTAAAAGCGTGTGACGCCCTCCAGATTCCGGGGATGCCTGGAGCTGTGTGGAAAGACGGCTGGGACCCCGTTCGACTGCCTCAGACAAGCCGTGACAAACGACAGTGTCGTAGCCGGAAGCGCACGGTCTGAGGAACGGTTTCCATCGCTTCCGAAGCCGATGATTTGGCTTTGCAACAACTCCTCAAGACGGACGATCTCCTCCTCTGGCTCGTTCAGAGGATGGAAATGAATAGCACTTGCAGCGCAGTCTTTGCCGAGGCCATTCTCGCCAATTTTCAATCCGGCAAATACTTTTCGACGTTTAGCCACTTTGGATCGGCTACGCCTTTCGCCCATCCTTCGATGTGCTGGCATGACATGGCGGAGTGATCGGTTCATCGTCACGAAAGTCATGTCTCAAGCAAAGGAGGAATGCTGTGATGTCAACGAAGTTGCTGCAGATTATCACCCTAAGCGCGGGGATGGTCCTTGCCGGGACGGGTTTCTCGGCGAGTTATGCGTGCGGAGCCGGCGAGTGTGAACCGCCGCCTGAAACCTCCAAAGGCAACAACGGCTGGGGACAGGAAAAGAACCAAGGAACGAACGACGGGACCAACGCCGGTAGTGACAATGGTGGCACCGCCGCTTCCAAGACCGCGAGCACCGACAGGTAAACCCGCGACTGCTTCGGCGGCGTAGCGATACTACGCCGCCGATTCCATCTGACCCAGGCGGACAGATTCTCCGGGAACAACATGGAGCAGATAATTCAACTGTGATGCAGCGACCAGGACACGCACCACGTTGATGGATATCAATGGCCGGCAAACACCAGCGTTTATCCTCCTCGATCGAGCGCCTCTCGTTTGCCGACAAGGGCGCAGTTTGATCTGGAGCGCCGATGCCTGCAAATTCAGTCCTCGTCCAATCCGAGCGCGAAGAGAACGATGCGGCTTCCGAAGGGCTGAGCACCACCGAAGCGGCTGAGCGTCTGGCGCGGTTCGGCCTGAACCGCCTTCCCGAACCCCGGGCCTCGTCCCTGTTCCTGATCTTCCTTGCGCAATTCCGCAGCCCGCTGATCTATATTCTGCTGATCGCGGCAGCAGTTTCGCTTCTGGTCAGCGAGGCGGAAGATGCCGCGTTTATCGGCATCGTGCTGGTGTTGAACGGTGTGATCGGCGGCATCCAGGAATATTCCGCCGGCCGTGCGGCGGCGGCTTTGCGCAATCTCGAACAACCGTTTGCGACGGTCGTCCGCGACGGGATCGCGCAGGAGATCGAGGCGCGCCTGCTGGTTCCGGGCGATCTCGTGCGGATCGAGGCGGGCGGGCGCATCCCCGCCGATATCGAACTTTTCGAGGCCAACGACCTGCTCTGCGACGAGTCGCTTCTGACTGGCGAATCCGCGCCGGCGCGCAAGACGGTGACCATCGTCGGCGCACCGCCCGAAAACAAAAAATCCGGCCTTGCATTTGCGGGCAGCCTCGTCACGCGCGGGCGCGGTGCCGGCCTGGTGGTTGCGACCGGTCTTTCGACCGAAATCGGCAGGATCGCCGCCGAGATCGGCAAGGCGTCTGCCACTCAGCCGCCGCTGCTGATCCGGCTCAAGCATTTTTCGAACATGATCGCCTGGAGCGTCGGGCTCGCTTCCGTCGTCCTCGTCGCCGTTGGCCTGTTTCGCGGGCTTGCCTGGGACGACCTGTTCATGATGTCGGTCGGGCTTGCGGTCAGCGCCATCCCGGAGGGCCTGCCGATCGCGATCTCGATCGCTCTGGCGATCAGCATGCGCCGCATGGCCAAGCGTAACGTCATCGTCCGCCGCATGCCGGCGGTCGAGTCGCTCGGTTCCTGCACGATGATCGCCACCGACAAGACCGGAACGCTGACCCTCAACGAACTGACCGTCACCGATATCCGTCTTCCCGACGGCAGCGAACTCATGCTCGATGCCGGCATGGATCTCGATACCTGCGAGATCCGCGGGTCGAACCTCAGCGCGGCGGAGGCGCGTGATCGTGCCGGGAGACTGCTGAAGGCGGCCGTTCTGCCCAATGAGGGTGGTCTGACCCGCCAGGCGGATGGCTGGAAAGGTGTCGGCGATACGGTCGATATCGCTCTCCTGGCTGCAGCCCGCAAGGCCGGGCTCGAGCAGGAAGCGATGAAGGACGATTACCCGCTGATCGCGCGCATTCCCTATGAGCCGGACCTCAAATATGCCGCCTCCTTCCATCGCCGGAGCGGGCGGGTACGCATCTTCGTCAAGGGGGCGGCGGAAACCCTGATCGACATGGCGGACCGGATGGACGGCGGCAACGGCGTCATGCCGATCGATCGCGAGATACTTCTCCGACAGAAGGAGGAGATGGCAGAGCGCGGCCTCAGAGTGCTCGCGTTTGCGGAGGGGGAAATCCGCAGCGGCTCGGAGGAGACCTTCGGTTACCATCACCTGGTCGACCTTGTGTTTCTCGGCCTTGCCGGCATGCAGGACCCGATCCGCCCGGAAGTTCCGCAAGCGATCCAGGACTGTTACTCGGCCGGTGTGACGGTGGTGATGGTGACCGGCGACGACCCGAAGACCGCTACCGCCATCGCCGCGGAGGCCGGGTTGCGGTTCCTGCCGGATCAGATCACCAGCGGCGCCGATGTCGGCAAGGCCGAGGAAGCCGGTCCGGATACGCTCGACGAGCTGACCGGGCGGGCGCGAATCTATGCCCGGGTGGCACCGGCGCAGAAGCTTGCGATCGTGCTGTCGCTCGCCCGCAACGGCCACTTCGTGGCCGTCACCGGCGACGGGATAAACGACGCCCCCGCCCTGAAACACGCCCATGTGGGGGTGGCGATGGGCCGCAAGGGAACGGAAGTCGCCAAGGAAAGCGCCGATATCGTCGTCACCGACGACAATTTCGCGTCCATCGTCAGCGGCATCCGCGAAGGCCGCACCGCTTATTCCAATATCCGCAAGGTGATCCTCATGCTCACCGCGACGGGTGCTGCCGAAATGCTGCTTTTCCTGCTGGCAATCCCGCTCGGGCTACCCATGCCGTTGCTTCCGGTGCAGCTGCTCTGGCTCAATCTCGTCACCAACGGCATTCAGGATGTCGCGCTTGCCGGCGAGAAACCTGAAGGCGACGAACTGGCACGACCGCCGCGCCGCCCGAGGGAGCCGATCTTCGACCGGTTGATGATCCGACGGATCGTCCAGTCGACGCTGGTCATCGGCGGCGGCGGTTTCGCGATCTTCTCCTATCTGCTGTATCAGGGCTACGAGATTTCGCAGGCGCGCAACCTGCTGCTGCTGCTTTTCGTGCTGTTCGAAAACGTCCAGACCTTCACCAGCCGCTCGGAGCGCCGATCGATCTTCTCGTTGAATTTTTTCGGCAACCCGCTGCTGATCCTGACTGTCATCGCGGCCCAGGCCATCCATATTTCGGCAATGTATATCCCCTGGTTCCGCGAAACCCTCGATCTCGCGCCGATCTCGTTTGCCGAGTGGGCGTTGATGATGCTTGCCGCCTCCTCGATCCTGGTCGTCACCGAACTGGACAAATGGCGCCTCCGTAGAACGACCCTGGCCTGAAGGCCGCCCGCGCTCGGATTGCGCTAGGTCAAGGTCGGCGCGGGTACGATGCGGGAAGCTCAGGGCAAGCGACGGATGATCGCAACCACAGGAGCACAGGATGCTTGCCAAAGATTTGATGACGACCAGGGTGGTTCACATCAGCCCCGGAGCCAGCCTCAGACACGCGATCCGGCTTATGATCGACAACGACATCAGCGGCCTGCCCGTGATCGACGACGGTGGGGCATTGTGCGGAATGCTTACCGAGGGAGACATTCTGAAACGGCACGAGTTCAACTTTGCGCCGAAGGCCGCTCCGGACGCCGGCGATCCCGCATTCTTCAGAAACTACGTCAAGACGCACGGGTTGAAGGTCGAGGACTGCATGAGCCGCAAGATCGTCAGTGTGGCGCCGGAAGCCAGCGTCGCCGAGATCGTCGCACTGATGCGCCTCCATTCCGTCAAGCGGATCCCTGTCCTCGACAATGGCATGCTCGTCGGGATCGTCAGCCGCCGCGATGTCCTCAAGCTCGACATCGGCATGCCTGACGTGATCGCACGTGGCGACGATGCGCTGCAGCTCGCCGTCGCCACGCGGCTCCTGGCAGAACTGGGACTGGGCAAGGACAAGGTCGAAGTCAGGGTGCGCAACTCGGTCGTGGAGATCATTGGCAAGCTCGCCTCCGATGCGGAGGAAGCGATACGTATCCTGGCCGCAAGCATTGCCGACGTCGGCGGCGTCGTGATCCGAACGCCGCCGATGCAAACCGCTCGATAGGCAGCAGGCAGTGCGCTCTGACCCGCCCTTCTGGTTCAGTCCCGTGGGGTGGGTCTTGCGTCCCTGTCGCTGCAATATACGCGCACAAGAACCCGCCTCCCGCGGACTGACAGGAGGCAGGTCAGGATTTGCTGGACGTTTCAGGTTTTACCGGGCGATCAGCACCGGGAACTTGTTTTCCTCCAGAATCGAAGCGGTCACCCCGCCAAAAATCCGCTCTCGCAGCCGCGAGTGTCCGTAGGCCCCCATGATGATGAGGTCGGCGTTGATTTCCAGCGCATGTCTTTCGAGCACGTCCTCCACCAGCCGGTCGCCGCTCAGCAGCTGCTCGACGACGACGTTGATCCCGTGGCGGGCGAGATAGGCGGCAACGTCGGCGCCGGGTTCGCCGCCGCTGACCCAATAGGAGGTGTCCGGATCCACGAGCACCACATGCACTTCTTCCGCCCAGGTCATCATATCAAGAGCCTCGCGCGCGGCCCGAGCGGCCTCGGTGCGGGAATTCCAGGCGAGCAGGATCCGACGCGGTTTCAGCGTCGTCTTGCGGCCCTTCGGAACCAGCAGGAGGGGACGCCGCGCTTCGAACACGCCACCATCCACGATCCGCCTTGTGAGCATGCTGTCGGCGCGCACGCCGTCTCCGATCACCAGCACATCGGCATAAAGTGCGCGGCGATGGATTTCCTCACTGACGAAACCGCCATCCGCATAGACGACGTCGACGTCGAACGAAAGGCCATTCGCCTCGCAGGCGCCCGCTGTCTGTTTCTGGATGCCGTCGAGCAATCTCAGGTCCTGGTCCCGCTGGTCGAGCCATACGGTGCCGGCCGGAAAATCTCCCATGGTTGCCGGAACCGCGAGGCCGATGACCATCACGGAAAGATGTGCCTCGAGTTCGGTCGCGATCTCCATGGCACGGGCGAGATCAGCGGCGGGTTCCATATTGCCGATCATTGCGAGCACTGTCTTGAACGACATTGTCTGTCTCCTCTGCACGAGGCCTTGATCGGCCCTATGGAGGAAAGTCTAGGATCGGCACCGGCCCGAGCCATGATCTTCGTCAATCGGAGCGGATAATTCGAAACTGCTGGCGCCGCCCGCCGATCGGCTAGAATTGAAAATGGATTCCGTCGTCATGGGGAAGGCTTTTGTGTAGCCGAAACGCAGCAGCCATGAGAACGCAATCGTGCCTTCTGCCTTCGAAGAAACGGGAGTAGGATCATCCGGTTCGACCAACCAGGGAGATCGAAAATGGGAACGAGAAAAGAGGCGCCTTCGCCCGGAACGTCCGCCAAGGATATCGCCAAGGAACAGGACGACTACCTGGAAGAGTCGCTCGAAGAGACTTTTCCGGCAAGCGATCCCATCGCACCGGGCCATCCCCAGAAACCGGAAAAAGGGCCGGTCGCTCCCAAGCGCAAGTGATCCAAATTCCGCGCGCCGACGGCGCGATCGCCGGCATGGAGTTGGAAGACGTGGGGCCTACTCGGAACGGACAAATCCGATCCGCGAGAACGGGCCGAAGTACCCCTCGGCCCGCATCATCGGATAGTTAGCTCTTGCCGCCGGGCTTGCGGCCCTTGTCGGCCTTGCCCTTGGCGGAAGAGGTCTTGGCGTCGTAGCCCTGACCGTGGTTGGTGCCGCCGAGATGGCCGCCGCCGCTGGTGTTGATCACCTGGCGCTGGGCACGCTTTACCTGCTGTTCTGCATCTGTCTTTTTCATGGAAATTCTTTCATTATTCAATAACAAAAGGCCGAGAGGAACTGTGCCTCGCGACCGCTTACGGTCCCGCGCCAGTACATCCGTGACCGGAACCCGAAGTTGGTTTTGGCTTTAAGCGATCTGCAGATTTTCAGCTGCATTCTTGCCGGTGCGGTTGTCGCGCACGACATCGAAACTCACCTTCTGGCCTTCAGCCAGATAGGTCATCCCCGAACGCTCGACGGCCGAGATATGGACGAACACGTCCGTCGATCCGTCGGCGGGCTGGATAAAGCCGAAACCCTTGGAGGTATTGAAAAATTTTACGATTCCGCTGCTCATGAAGATGATCCTTCCGATCGAACACAGGTCGCCGTCCGGCAAGATGCCGGCGACAAAAGAGATCGATTTTGAAGGGAAAGATCAGCTCGAACGCAAAAGGCGTGAAAACGAAGCTCGACAACCAATTTCGATGGTTACCACTACCGGTCAACTATGTCTTGAGCAAGGCATTTCTCACAACCCGCACATTGCGTTTGGCGCAAGTCCGGCGCATGATGGCAGCTTCAGCAGCGATATAAAGGGCACTGCTGCTTCAGGATTCCCACGCCCTGGCCCCAATGAAAGGAGGACGTCATGTCTTCCGAATTCTCTCCGTCCACCTCCCGCAATCTGGTCCGCGTCAGCGGTCCCGGATACCGGGAAAATATCGAACTTCATCAATTCGGTGAGCATACGCAGCCAAGCGACATGCTTGTCGCCGGCCGGGTCGGCGCAACGGGGGCTGCCCTCATGCTTGCCCGTTTTGGCGATCATCCCGAAAAGAGCTTTGGGGCCGCAATATCGGCTTCGTTGAGCAAACACAGAGATACCGTGCTACCGCAGCTTTGATGCTTCGGCTGGCAAAGGCAGGTTTTGCAAATCCGTCATTTCACGCCTAGCATGCCTGTCGCCGAACATGATTTCACTCTCGACATTCGATCGCCGCCCAAGGAGGACAAAATGGCTAAAGGCCAGGTACGAAGTAATCGCGAAACTCGCAAACCGAAAAAAGACAAGGCCGCCGCAGCAACCGCCGCGCCCGCAGGCGCACAGGTCAAGCTCGCCGGCAGCGGCCTTACCTTGGGCAAGAAGCCGAAATAATATTTCGAGCAGGAGGCGCCGTACCACGGCGCCTCTGACGCAATCTTTATCCTTGATCGTGTAAAGATCGCATCGCCTGGATTTTCCGGTGACGCATGCCGGACTGTCTTTTCCGAGAAGGCCGAAACTGATCTAAATTAGTTGGACCCGGGGCGCTTTTTCGAAACCCGGGCGGCACGGATGCCCTCAAGCCAAATCTCCGAACCGGTCAGCGGCGGCCCCTGGATCAGCATATCCCGGAAAATCGCACGCAGGGCCGGGCCGTCCGGACAGGTTTCTGCGGCTTGCTCCGGCTGGCTGTTGGTCAGCATCTTCTGGAAATAGAGCTGGAAATTCGGATTCGAGGATCGTGAAGACATCGCGCCCCTCCTTTTTCGTCGGGGCTAGGGCTCGGGTCCCTCAGGCGGCTGCGCCCTTACCAGTTGCAGCCGACCAGCCACGATGGGCCTCATTTCCGCCGATGGCAAGCGCCGCCTATCCGTATTTGAGACAAGTCTTGAAAGTGACGCATTATATCGCCATATATGATTCACGTTTTCAGCCTTTTCGGCTACCTGATCCTTCCGGCCCTGCCGGTTGTTTGGCGACACCCTTGATTTTGCGAACGTCGAACTCCGCCCTGTCGGCTGGAGAATTCTTGCGTTGGCCGTCGTCACGTCCCGCAGTCTACCCTTTAAGGTTACATCAATGATCGATACTGTCCGCAATGCCGCCCAGAATCTGTTTCGCAAACCCGATGCAGAAGAAGGCTCCAATGCCGCCAAGCTCCAGGAATTCCGCCATAGGCAGGCCCTGAGAAGCCGCGAGCTCAAGCTCGCCCAGAAGCAGGAACGCCTCCAGAGGCGCGCGTCGCAACTGCAGCCGGCCTGACACGGGACTGCTCCGACGAGGCCGCTCGTTCGGACCATCCCCTCGCACCTATCCTCGACCACAAGGACACCACCATGGCCGCCTTCAACTACAACGCCGGCGCGGGGCTCTACCCGTGCAAGAACTGGAAGAGAACGAGCAGGCTCGGCTACAAGAGGTTCGACACCGTGGCCGAGGCTCTGCGCTTCGCAATCGAGGTGATGCCCGCATCCCTGTTGCGCGGGTCCATTCTCGAGGTCGAAGAAGCCCGTTTCGACAGCACGCAGATACAGAGGCTCTACGACGCCGGCGATTATCCGCTGCAGCGCCGGGACCAGTGAGGCAGCACCGATCCGGCGTTCCGATGCCGCGTTCGGGGCTATCGTATTTTACCGACTGCGGCCGGTTTTTCCTGTCGCCGTCGCATGGCGCCTGCTATAGCGGTGATCCATGCACGGTTGGATAAGGCGCGCCCCGCGCCAGCGCATCCCGCCCTCAATGCTTTTGCGGTGATTGGATGACGATATTTTCCGTCCGGCATGTCACCTCCTACCGGTACACGAGGCCGGTAGAGTTCGGCGAACACAGGCTGATGTTCAGGCCGCGGGACAGTTTTGACCAGACTTTGCTGAGTTCCCATCTCAACGTTTTTCCAAAACCGGATTATGTCCGGTGGATCCACGATGTCTTCGGCAATTGCGTCGCGCTCGTCGGGATATCCAAACCCTCATCCGAACTGCGGTTCGAAACGATCATCCGCCTCGACCACACACCTCAGGCGGCGATGGACTTCCAGATCGACGAAGAGGCCCTCACCTACCCTTTCGCATACGATCCCGAAGAAGTCTTTGATCTGGAGCGGACGATCCAGCGCCACTATCCCGATCCAGAAGACCGGGTCGGCAAATGGGCACGGCAATTCATCAAGGTCGGCCACCCCACCGAAACCGGCCACCTGCTGATGACCATGTGTTTTGCGCTCCACGAGGGTTTCATCTACGCCCGGCGCTCGGAACACGGGACGCAACCACCGCTCGAAACCCTGCAACTGCGCCGCGGCACCTGCCGCGATTTCGCGCTGCTGATGATGGAGGCGGCGCGATCGCTCGGATTGGCGGCACGTTTCGTCACCGGCTATATCTACGTGCCCGACCGCGACGGATCGATAACACTTGGCGGCGGATCGACCCACGCCTGGTGCCAGGTCTATCTTCCCGGCGCCGGTTGGGTGGAATTCGATCCCACCAACGGCATCGTCGGCAACCGTGACCTGATCCGCGTGGGTGTCGCGCGCGATCCGCGGCAGGCTGTCCCGCTATCGGGAAGTTACGATGGCGACGAGACCGATTTCGACAGCATGTCCGTGCAGGTTAACGTGACGACCGACGACCACAGCGTGAAACTGCATGGGTGACCGGAACACCCGGATTATTCGGGCGTTGCCGCTGAACTGCCATTCCGGCGAGAGTTTTTCCATAGGGATACGACCATGAAGATACGCGCAGGGTTTCGCATAGGGTATGAATGCCAGCACGATACCGCGATGCTGCTGGTTCTCAATATCCATCCCTCGCGTCGGGCGGACCTTTTGAGCGATCAGGTACTGAGTTTCGACCGGCCGATCGAGGCCTGGAGCTATCTCGACAGCTTCGGAAACGCCTGCAGCCGGATCGTCGCGCCGGCGGGGCTGACAACGATCTCGACGGAATTCGAAATCTACGACGACGGCATGCCCGATCCCGTGCCGCAGAACGCCTTCCAGCACGAGATCAAGGACCTGCCGGACGACGTGCTGGTCTTCCTGCTCGGCAGCCGCTACTGCGACACCGACCGCCTGGCGGATTTCGCCTGGAAGACATTCTCCTCGACCCCCCTCGGCTGGCCGCGGGTGCAGGCGATCCTCGACTTTGCCCACAACCACATCACCTTCAACTATCAGAACGCGGATCCGCTTCGCACAGCTTTCGGAGGATTTACCGATCGCACCGGCGTCTGCCGCGATTTCGCGCATCTCGCCATCACGCTTTGCCGCTGCATGAACATTCCGGCGCGTTACTGCACCGGCTATCTCGGAGATATCGGCGTCCCGGTGGATGTCAATCCGATGGATTTCAGCGCCTGGTTCCAGGTCTATCTCGGCGGTCGTTGGAATACGGTCGACGCCCGCCACAACAAACCGCGCATCGGGCGCATCCTGATGGCGACGGGGCGGGATGCCACGGACGTGGCGCTTTCAACCGCCTTCGGCCCGGCAATCCTGTCTTCGTTCGAAGTGACGACCGAAGAAATACCGGCCTCCGCCTAGATCTCAAGCTGTCGGCCCATCGGCCCGCGAGACCTTGATGCGGGTACCGCTGATATTCGTTCGCCCGCCAGAAAAGCTACTCATGGTTGCGTATTTCGCGAATTTCAAAACAAAAAGTTGACACTTCAATCCCGATGCGGTAGGTAAAGGACATCGATACTTTGTTTGCCGATCTTTGTTTTTGCTGCGCTTTGCGCTTCTTGACGAACTTTCCCTCTCAAAAGTCGAAACACCCGCCGTGCGTCGCCCGGCGGTTTATTAATGTTGCTATGAAAGGGTTCGTTATGGCCACTGGCACAGTTAAATGGTTCAATGCCACCAAGGGCTTCGGCTTCATTCAGCCTGACGACGGCAGCGCCGACGTCTTCGTTCACATCTCTGCCGTCGAACGCGCTGGCATGAGCTCGATCGTTGAAGGCCAGAAGCTTGGCTTTGAACTCGAGCGTGACCGCAAGTCGGGCAAGATGTCCGCAGGCCAGCTCCAGGCTGCCTAAAACTTTAGCCTCCCATGACCACGGACGTACTGGCATGGCGGCAAAGATATGTGAAGGCCAGGCGTATGTCTGGCCTTTTTCCGTTGAGGCATCTGGCTGACGCGAATATCTGCATGGCCTCCCGTTAGGCGCGATATTGGTCTCGGCCACAAGATTTCAAATCTGACAAGTTCAAATCTGACAAGGACGATACATTGAGACACCCGAACGACAACAGCTTTGCCGAGCGCCGCAAAACCGCAGCGGATGCTAAGCGCGAGCTTTTGGCAAAGTTTGCGACCGCCCCTAAGCCGACGGATCCTGCCGTGCAGGAACGTCGCGCCGAGCGCGAAGCCATTGCGGCCGCGAGGGAAGCTCGCCGCGCCGAGCGCGAGGCCCAGAAGGCTGCCGAGAACGAGCGCCAGCTCCAGGAAGCGGCCGCATTGGCCGCCGCTGCGGAAGCCGATGAAAAGGCCGAGGCTGAGGCCCGGCAAGCGGAAACCAACGACCGGGTTGCCCGGGTCATCGCCGATGAAGCCGCCCGCAAGGCGGAGCGCGATCGTCGTTACGCTGCACGCAAGGCCCGTCAGGGCTGATATTTGAGGCATGTGCCTGAAGACGTGCAGGCACATCCCGCTTCGGGCGCGCCGCATGCCGAGGCCAAAAAGGTGGATCGATATCCATGAACGCCACAGCCCATGCGATTGCGCCCGTTGCCGAAGACGATATCGGCGCCTGGCTCAAGATTCTTTCGAAATACCGGCAGCCCCGTTTCGGACGCAGCACCTTCGAGCTGCTCGTCACGGTACTGCCGTTTGCAGCCTTCTCGGCTGCAGCTTATGTTTCCGTATTCCTCGGCTACCCGATCGGGCTGATCCTCGTCCTTCCGGCCGCGGCCTTTCTTTTGCGGCTGTTCATGATCCAGCACGACTGCGGCCACGGCTCGTTCTTCGCGCGCCGGCGCCTCGACAACTGGACCGGACGAGTGCTCGGGGTTCTGACCCTGACGCCCTACGATTACTGGCGCCGGGCGCATGCCGCCCATCACGCCTCGGCCGGCAATCTCGATGAGCGCGGCGTCGGGGACATCACCACGCTGACGATCGACGAATATCAGGCCCTGCCCTGGTCGCGCCGGCTTGCCTACCGGCTTTATCGCCACCCGCTGGTGATGTTCGGCATCGGACCCGCCTGGCTCTTCCTCTTCAAGCAGCGCCTGCCGTTCGGAATGATGAAGTCTGGCTCGCTGCCCTGGATTTCGACGATGGCGACCAATCTTGCGGTCGCCATTCTGGCGGCACTGATGATTTGGGCGATCGGGATCGTGCCTTTCCTGCTGGTCCATCTGCCGATCGTGCTGATCGCAGGGGCCGCCGGCGTCTGGCTCTTCTACGTCCAGCATCAGTTCGAGGAAACCCATTGGTCGAAGACCGAGGAATGGCAGTTTCCGGAGGCCGCCCTTCACGGCGCGTCCCACTACGATCTGCCGCTGGCGCTGCGGTGGCTGACCGGCAATATCGGCATCCACCACGTACATCACCTGTCGAGCCGGATCCCCTATTACCGGCTGCCCGAGGTGCTGCGCGATCATCCCGAGCTCGCCGGCATCGGCCGCATAACGCTTTGGCAGAGCATCCAATGTGTCAAGCTCGTGCTTTGGGACGAAAAGAGCAAAAGGCTCCTGTCGTTTCGCGACGCCGCCAAGGCGAGAAAGACTTCTTAACCCATGCGATCTGCCAGGCTGGGACCTCCGCCTGCGCAGCGAATGCACAAAGACTACCTCCGTACCGATCAAGGACCGTACATTGAACACGACCGAGAACACCAAAACAACCGCCACCCCGACGCCTGCGGCGCACGCGCTGACCGTCGAGCTGACGCCGACCCAGATCAGGGGCCTGAAGCTCGCCAAGGATGGTGACCTGTTTCCGCAGGAAGCCAAGAAATGGACCCATCTGAATGCGGTCGTGACCTATGCGCGAAACGACCGGTTCAAGGAACGGCCCCAGAAGATCAAGTTCCTGACCACCACGACCTTGAACGAACTGCGGGAATACGGCCTTCTGCGCACCCTCAACGAGGACGTTCCGGCGGAAGAATCCGCGCATGGCATCACCATGGCCGGCAAGATCTGGCTTCTGAAGAACAAGTAGCCGACAACGCTACGTCGCCCAACAGCAGGCAGCCGGATCGCATGAAATGCGGCTGCGCCGGATCTCTCAACTCTTGAGGAGCGGAGAGACCTCCCCTTGTATTTGTCCGCGTTCGACCCATATTGAGCGTAGGTAGCAGATTCAGAACCGGGCGCTGCGATCAAGGGCGTGAGCCCTGGCCCCAACGAGGAGGACGACATGTCTTCCATCAGGCGAATCCAACCTTCTTCCCAGACAGGCCCGCAATTACATCGGGCAGGCTATGGCAGCCTGTTCAGCATGGCCGTGCCGGGGATATCCATGGCATTCATCCTCTACATCCTGCTTCGCGATCTGTTCTGACACGGCAATACGCATCATCAGAAACCCCGGAATGCCGTTTCCAAAAGAAATGCCTTCCATCTCGAACTGAAACCATCATGACCCTGATATTTCCGAACAGAAGCCGCAGTTTCGACGAAGCGCGCAAGGTCGTTCGTTTCCTGGGCTATGACGGCATGTTCGAGGTCAGGTTTTTCGTGGAAGCCAAGGCACTCGCCCATAACACTGCGACAGGCATGTCCGAGGCCGATTACTTGAGGGCTTTCGATGCCGCCCGATCCAGTATCCAGGATGCGGCAATGAAGGCCTATCGTCCTAGTCGGGGCACTACCTATACTCTGACGGCGGCCGACCTGGGCTGATCCGAGCACGCCTATTGCACCCTTAACCGCAAGCCCCGTCAGTGAACGGTGCCGCGGTCGGTGCCCAGATCATAGATCAATCCATCGTCCCAGGGGCCTGCTTCCCGGAGTGTATCAAGGCTGTAACAAGCCTTCGATGCGGAGGACCAGAAATGGACCTTTTCGCACCCGTCCAGTTTTGCGCGCAGTTTGGCGAATTCGAAAAGACGTTTCGCGATACTCTGGTCATCGATGAGGCCAATGGACGCAAAAACCGGAATTTCGAGCTGGCGTCCGTAAAGCGGATGCTCGCGGGCAAAGACGTGGCAAAGGCCGCGGACATATCCCTGCGCGTCGGTAACGGCCAGCCAATCGCGACGCAACGAGGCCGATGCGGTCAGCCGTTCCCACGTCTGCAGATCCAGGCCTGACATCACAAGCTGGACGACCGCGAAAGCGCGGTAGACATCTGCCGCATCCAGGACACCCACGTCGTAATCTGTCTCCATATCCTCTCTCCGCCACAAGGCCCGTGAAGTCACGTCGGGCCGGCTCCCCAAGATCTCAAGTTTTAGCGTCGTCACCGCCACCGACATTGACGCGGGTCAATGGCGCGGGCGGAGCCCATCTGTCTTCGCCTGCACCGGTTAATGAAAACCGTCGGGTTCTCAAGCCTGCAGGATCGCGGCGGAGATCGCCTCGGGCGCTTTCGATGCATCGAGTTTCCGCCAGGTTATATCGGTGGGTTTGCGGGCCAATTGGCCGGAGAGCACGTCCGTGGTGGCATCAGACGGGCCGCCCGCCCGCTCCCGAACCCGCTGCCAGAGCAGTTCCAAATCGGCCTCGAGCCAGATACCCCGGAAGCCTGCCCCGGTCCTCGTGGTCACATCCTCGATGAGGCGCCGGTTGATGGGATCGTCGAAGACAGCATCGGCAACGACCGATCCGCCCTGGGCAAGGATCAGCTCCGCATGCCTTGCCATCTCGCGATAGACCTTTTCCGATACATCGGGTTGATAGGCGGAAACCGGAAGTCTCGTCTCGGCCGAGACACCATGCAGAGCTTTGCGGATTCGGTCGCTTTCGACGATCCTGGCGCCTGGAGGCGCGCCTACCTTCGCTGCCAGATGATCCGCGACCGTCGTCTTGCCGGAACCGCTGAGGCCGCCGATCGCGACGAGGCGCGGCGGCACTTCCCTCAGGAGAGCATGGGCGAGATCGAAATAGGACCTCGCCTCCTGCGCCAGCCCGGTGACATCCTGCCCAGGCTCTTCTGCCTGCGTCGCCGTCACATGCGCGCGGACCGCTGCCCTGATCGCCATCAGGAACGGCAGGAGGCAGAACCCGTCCTCGTCATCGGTTTCATCCAAGTACCGGTTCATCACCAGATTGGCGAGGTCGGGAAAACCGCGATGCCAGAGATCCATCAGCAGGAAGGCGAGGTCGTAGAGGACATCGACGGTGGCGATGCCGAGATTGAATTCGATGCAGTCGAACAGGCATGGCTTGCTGTCCAGCAGGCAGATATTGCGCAAATGAAGATCGCCATGGCAGCGGCGGACCTTGCCCGCCAGCGCCCGCCGGTCGAGAAGTTCGCCGTGTTGCACGAGCCGGGACCGAAAGCTCTTGCTAACCTTGGCCAGCTCCGCCGGGCCGAAGACATGGCTCGTGGCAAATCCGGCATCGTTGATATCGAGAACGGCCCCGATATTGGCCGCCCCGCCTCCCTTTGAGACAACCGGCGCCCGGCGGTGGTAAAATGCGATCATCCGGGCGGTCTGCGTCATCAGCTCCGGCGTCAACCGGCCCGCAGTCGCCATCTGGTCGAAGAGCTGGTTCTGCTCGAACCGGCTCATCTCGACGACGGCATCGACGAGCGGTCCCTCGCCATCGAATTCGAGGGTGCCGGTGCCGGAGCGGGTGATGCGCCGCACGCCGATATAGAGACCGGGGGCGGTCTCGCTGTTCAGCGCGACTTCCTTGCGGCACGCATCCTCGCGGATCGCCGCCGTGGAGAAATCGACATAGGGCAGTTTCAGCGCCTTCTTCAGCTTGTAGACCCGATCGCCGACGAGGAAAATCATGGAGATATGCGTCTCCATGCGCTCGACGGGGACAGCGAGGCCGTAGGATGCCGGGTTGGCCAGAAAGACTGCCGTCGCGCGCTGATCGTCTGTCATCATCTGCTGCACCTTATATTGAACGGCACCGGTTCGACAGTTCGCTGATCGCTGCGTCGGCACATTGAGCTGCGTCAAGGAAAGCGACGCCGTTCCCGGCGACACAGATCGTAGGCGCCCTCATGCGCTCCCTGCGAGAGGAACAGGTCGATCCCGTGAATATCATGCTAAGACATCACGGCCGTTGCGAGGCCATCATCCGCCAAGCGATTTCGATGCGGACGCTCATTTATTTCGCCCGTACCGACGCCGCAGGACTGGTCCTCGGCGCCGGGGTTCCTATCATACTGACTGCGAAACGACTTGAAGCAAGGATGCCTCCATGACGGACAACCTTCTCCTGACGTTCAACGCCGGCTCTTCGACGGTGAAGATCGGCATCTTCGAGGTGGACGGTGACAAGCCGGAGCGAATCGGCAAGGCAGTCGTCGATTTCGGAACCTACCCGCTGACTCTGCATCTGAAGGAAGGTCCGGAGCAGTTCGAGCTGCCGCTGAAGGGAGAGGTTGGCGACGATCTGGCCGAACTGATGGACGAGGTGTTCCGGGAACTCGGCAAGCACTTCGACCTGAACGCCGTCACGTCCGCCGGCCATCGGATCGTCCATGGCGGCGACGTCTTCGACGGCCCGGTGGAACTGACGACCGAGACGATTGCCAAGGTCCAGTCGCTGACGGAACTGGCGCCGCTTCACCAACCGCAGGCGCTGCGGATGATCAGGGCGGTCAGGCATCTGCGGCCGGCGCTTTTCCAGACAGGCTCCTTCGACACCACCTTCCATGCCACGCAGGCGGATCTCGTGCGGCGTCTCGCTATTCCACGCGCCTATCACGACCAGGGTATCAAGCGGTACGGCTTCCACGGGCTTTCCTACCGATACGTGGCCGGCGCACTTGCCAGGACCGCGCCTGATATCGCCGACGGCAAAGTCATCATCGCCCATCTCGGCAGCGGCGCCAGCCTCTGCGCCATCGAGAACGGGGAGAGCCGCGATTCCAGCATGGGGTTCTCGACGCTCGACGGCATTCCGATGGCGACGAGGCCGGGCTGGCTCGATCCCGGCGTGCTCCTGCATTTCCTGGCCCCACTCGGAAAATCGCTCGAGGAGGTGGAGGACATGCTCTATCACAAATCCGGCCTCCTCGGCGTCTCGGGCCTCAGCGGCGATACCCGCGAACTGATCGGGGACGGCGGCAGCCAGGCCCGGGAGGCGATCGACCTCTTCGCGCTCCGGATCGCCGGCGAGGTCGGGAGACTTGCCTCGACGCTCGGTGGTCTGGACGCGCTGGTCTTCACCGCCGGCATAGGCGAGAACCAGCCGGAGGTAAGGAAGCGCATCGCCGACCGCCTGCTCTGGCTCGGCGTCGAACTGGATACGGCGGCCAACGACAGCAATGCCCTGAAGATCAGCACCCCCGCAGCCCGGGTCGCAGTTTATGTCATTCCGACCGACGAGGAGCGGATGATCGCGGAGGAATGCCTCGCCGTCCTCAATTCGCAGCCTTGATCCATGTCATGAGCCCGGGTGGAACCCCGCGGTAGATGTGGTCGACCTATCGAAGGAGAATGAGATGCAACTCAAGACCATCGAGCCGGAAAACCATGAGACGACGGCGGCGGAACTGGCGCTGATCGACCGCTACTGGCGGGCCGCGAACTATCTCTCCGTCGGGCAGATCTATCTGCTCGACAACCCGCTCTTGAGGGAGCCGCTGAAGCCGGAGCATATCAAGCCGCGGTTGCTCGGCCACTGGGGCACGACGCCCGGGCTCAACTTCATCTACGCGCATCTCAACCGGATCATCCGCAACCGCGATCTCAGCATGATCTATGTCTGCGGTCCGGGCCACGGTGGGCCGGGCATGGTCGCCAGCACCTATCTCGAAGGCACCTATAGCGAGATCTATCCGGAGATCGGCGAGGATGCGGCCGGCATGCGGAAACTGTTCCGGCAGTTCTCGTTCCCGGGCGGCATTCCGAGCCACGCGGCACCGGAAACGCCCGGCTCCATCCATGAAGGCGGCGAACTCGGCTATGCGCTGGTGCACGCCTTCGGCGCGGCCTTCGACAATCCGGACCTGGTGGTCGCCTGTGTCGTCGGCGACGGCGAGGCAGAGACCGGCCCGCTTGCCGCCAGCTGGCATTCGAACAAGTTCCTGAACCCCGCCCGCGACGGCGCGGTCCTGCCGATCCTGCATCTCAACGGATACAAGATCGCCAATCCGACGCTGCTCGCGCGGGTGGGCGACGAGGATCTCGACCATCTTTTCCGCGGTTATGGATATGAACCCTTCTTCGTGGAGGGCCACGAGCCGGAGAAGATGCACCGGCAGATGGCCGCCGTGCTGGACGAGGTTTTCGATCGTATCCGCGCAATCCAGACGGACGCCCGCGCCGGCAAGGCACCTGAAGCCTGCCCGCGCTGGCCGATGATCGTGCTGCGCAGCCCGAAAGGCTGGACAGGGCCGAAGGAAGTCGACGGCAAGAAGGTTGAGGACTTCTGGCGTGCCCACCAGGTGCCGGTCTCCGGCTGCCGCGAGAACGACGCCCACCGCAAGATCCTCGAGGACTGGATGCGGAGCTACGATCCGGAAGACCTCTTCGACGGCAACGGCCGGCTGAAGGAGGAGTTGCGCGCACTTTCGCCCGGAGGCGAACGCCGCATGGGGGCCAATCCGCATGCCAATGGCGGCCTCCTGCGCAAGGAACTCGCCGTGCCCGACATCCGCGACTATGCGGTGCCGGTGACGGCGCCGGGGAGCGAAATGGTCCAGACGACGGAGATACTCGGCAGATACCTGCGCGACGTGCTGAAGCTCAACGACATGAATTCCAACTTCAGGATCTTCGGCCCCGACGAAACGGAATCGAACCGGCTGGGCAAGGTCTTCGAGGTCACCGGCCGTGTCTGGATGGAGCGGATCGAGTCCTATGACGTGCACCTGTCGCGCGACGGCCGGGTGATGGAGGTGCTTTCCGAGCATCTCTGCCAGGGCTGGCTGGAAGGTTATCTGCTCACCGGCCGCCACGGTTTCTTCTCATGCTACGAAGCCTTCATCCACATCGTCGATTCGATGTTCAACCAGCACGCCAAGTGGCTGAAAGTGTCGCGCGAGCTGGCGTGGCGGAAGCCCGTTTCCTCCCTCAACTACCTGCTGACTTCGCATGTCTGGCGGCAGGACCATAACGGCTTTTCCCATCAGGATCCCGGCTTCGTGGATCTCGTCGCCAACAAGAAGGCGGATATCGTGCGCATCTACCTGCCGCCGGATGCCAATACGCTCTTATGGATCGGCGACCACTGCCTGAAGACATGGGACCGCGTCAACGTCATCGTCGCCGGCAAACAGCCCGAGCCGCAATGGCTGACGATGGATGAGGCGATCCGGCACTGCGAGGCAGGCATCGGCATCTGGGACTGGGCAAGCAACGAGAGCGGCGCGGTCGAGCCGGACGTGGTGATGGCCTGCGCCGGCGACGTGCCGACCCTGGAGACGCTTGCCGCGGTTTCCCTGCTGCGCGAGGCGATCCCCGACTTGAGAATCCGCGTCGTCAACGTCGTCGACCTGCTCGCCCTGCAGTCCCAGGACCAGCATCCGCACGGCCTGCCCGACGAGGAGTTCGACCGGCTGTTCACCACCGACCGCCCGGTGATCTTCGCCTATCACGGCTATCCCTACCTCATCCACCGGCTGACCTACAAACGCACCAACCACCAGAACATCCATGTGCGCGGCTTCATCGAGGAGGGCACGACGACGACACCCTTCGACATGACGGTGCTGAACGAACTCGACCGTTTCCATCTTGCGATCGAGGCGATCGAGCGCGTTCCCGGACTGAAGGAAAAGGCGGCCGGCGTGATCGACATGCTGAAGGGCAAGCTTGACGAACATACCCGTTATGTCCGCGAACATGGCGAGGACATGCCGGAAATCCAGAACTGGAAATGGCCGGCGCGGTGATGCCGTATCCACGAAGGTTCCCGGCCCCCGGGTCAGGAACCTGGCTTCGACGCAAGATCACGTTTCGGTGTTTCGCGTCGATGTGTGTAACCGATCACGCGCCTCTTCCGTAATCATGCAGGAAGCAGATTATGGATCCGGGAGGCTCCACCATGATGAACAGACGCATATTCCTGGCCGGCGGCGCCCTGACGCTCGCAACTGCGCAGCTTGCGGCAGGCATCCGCCCGGCGCTCGCGACCGCCGGCACTTTCCCCGTCAGCCATACCGAAGGCGAGTGGCGCAAGCTGCTGACGCCGGAGCAGTACAATATCCTGCGCGAGGAAGGTACCGAATATCCCGGCAGCAGCGCGCTCCTCAACGAGCACCGCAAAGGCACGTTCGCCTGCGTCGGCTGTGACCAGCCGCTTTTCTCGTCGGAAACGAAATTCGAAAGCGGCACCGGCTGGCCGAGCTTCTGGGCGCCGCTCAACGGCGCCGTCGGCACGGTGCGCGACACGACGCTCGGCATGGTCCGCGTCGCCGTTCATTGCGCCCGCTGCGGCGGCCATCTCGGCCATGTCTTCGACGACGGGCCAAAACCGACCGGCCTGCGCTACTGCATGAACGGCGCAGTCATGAAATTCCGTGCCGTATCGGCCTGATCCGCCGCCCTTATCCTTCATTCACTTCGGTTGAGGAGACCGCCATGAAAAAGAGAACGAAAATACCCTATACCCTCACCGCCTTTGCCGGCACGGCGCTGGTTCTGGCCGGCTTGACGTTCGGCGCGACCACCAGCGCCACGGCCGAAGAGGGAATTGCCATCCCCGCTCCCGCGATCGACCAGGCGGCGAGCACGGCCGCGACCGAAACCGCCATCTTCGCCGGCGGCTGTTTCTGGGGCGTCCAGGGCGTGTTCCAGCATGTCGAGGGCGTCAAGAACGCCGTTTCCGGTTATGCCGGCGGCGCCAAGGAGACCGCCGTCTACGAGACGGTCGGTTACGGCAAGACCGGCCATGCGGAAGCGGTTCGCGTGACATTCGATCCGAAGAAGGTCACCTACGGGCATCTGCTGCAGATCTATTTCTCGGTCGCCCATGACCCGACCCAGCTCAACCGCCAGGGGCCGGATACCGGCACCCAGTACCGCTCGACCGTCTTCCCGACCAGCGCGGAACAAGCCCGCGTCGCCAAGGCCTATATCGGCCAGCTCGACAAGGCCAAGGTCTTCCACGCGCCGATTGCCACGACCATCGAGCCCGGCAAGGCCTTCTATCCAGCGGAAGCCTACCATCAGGATTTCCTGACCCAGAACCCGACCTATCCCTATATCGTCTATAACGACCTGCCGAAGATCGAGAACCTCAAGAAGCTGTTCCCGAGCGATTACCGCGACAAGCCGGTACTGGTCGCGCAGGCCGGCATCGGCAACTGAGACCCAAGGGCACAATTCCGCTATCGCCGCCCGTTTGGCGATAGCGGCGTCTCGAAAGCCTCAGCTTTCCTGCACGGCCTCGGTGCGCTTCGTCACACCGGGCACGCAGAGGCAGGCAACGATGATGAGGGCGGTGATCAGGAACATCGCGATGAAGGTCATGTGCAGCGCGTGCTGGAGCGCAGACCGGATGGGCGAATCCGCCGCAAGTCCGCCGCCGACGCCCTGCAGCAGATCGCGCAACTGATCGGACGTGATCGGCCCCGCGACGGAATTGGCAAGCCCGTAGGTCAGGACGGCGCCGAGAAGTGCTGCGCCGAGCGTGCTGCCGAGATTGCGGGAAAAGACGTTGGAGGCCGTCGCGCTGCCGCGTTCCGACCAGCCGACATTGTCCTGGATGATCACCAAGCCGGAGATATTGAGCAGACCCATGCCGAAGCCCATCAGGAGCGAGCCGGTGCCCGCCTGGACGGGCGAGCTTTCCGGAGTCAGCAAAACCAGAAGAAATGCTCCGACCGGAACGAAGACGCTGCCGGCGATCATCAGCGGCCGCAATCCGAAGCGCGGGAACATCCGCGAGGCGAACGTCCCGCCGCTCGGCCAGCCGACCAGCAGCATCGTCAGCGTGAAACCGGCCACCAGCGGCGAGCGGTTGAGCACCGTCTGCACGTACATGGGCAGGAAGGTCGTCAGCCCCATGATCGCCATGCTGGAGAGAAAGACTGCCGTATTGGCAAAAGCGATCGGCCGCTTCAGCCAGAGTTCTAAAGAAACCATCGGGGCCGATGCGCGCCGCTCCTGCCAGATGAACAGCACGAAGCTGACGAGGAAGATCGCCAGCGAAACGAACAGGTAGGCGGAAGTTCCTTCGGTTTCGGTGAGTGCGATCATCAGCGCCGAAATAGCTACGGCGAAGAGGCCCGCTCCCAGAAAGTCGATCGATGCCGTCCGGGTCTGTTTTTCTTCGTGCAGGTACACGATGAATCCGACCGCCGACATGATGCCGATCGGCACGTTGATCCAGAACACCCAGGCCCAGGGCAGGCTGTGGACGATGATGCTGCCCAGAAGCGGCCCGACGACGGCAGAAAGCGCCCAGACGCTGGCGAGGTATCCCTGGACCTTGCCACGTTCCGCCCCTGGATAAAGATCGCCGACGACGGTCATGATGACCGGCTGGATCGCACCGGCGCCGATGCCCTGCAACAGCCGGAAGGCGATCATCGACGGCATCGACCAGGCAAAACCTGCGAGCACCGAGGCGATCAGGAAGACCGCCGTGCCGAACAGGATGATCGGCTTGCGGCCATAGATATCGGAAAGCTTGCCGAACACCACGGTCATAGCCGTCTGCGCCAACAGGAAGGACGAGAACACCCAGCTATAGAGGTTCAGCTGACCGAGCTGGGCAGCGATCTGCGGCATGGCCGTCGAAACGATGGTCGCCTCGATTGCGATCATCGCCATGCTTGCCATGACGGCCGCAATGACGAGCGCCCGGTTGGAGCTTGGATTGGTCATGGATTCACCTGGGAACGCCGCGCGGCGAACACGCTGGGGATGGATGTTCGGCGGTCAAACGGCCGTCGGCGGGGGATGTTTCTTAGTATTCCCCTGCGGGCCGGCGTCAAGGGCGAAATCTGGCATTTATCAAGGATGTAACGGTGCCGTGACCGCGGGCATGCGGTCAGACGGACTTGATTCCCGACCGGAGGGTTGGCCTCATCGCCTCGTCCCCGCCAGCCGCGACCTGATTGCGGCCGTTGTTCTTCGCCCGGTAAAGGGCATGGTCGGCGCGCTCGAACAGTTCCGCAGTCGTCAGCTTGGCGCCCGCAGCGGGATAGAAGGTCGCGGTACCGATGCTGATCGTCACATGACCCCAGGGAAGGTTCTTCTCATGCGGCAAATGAAGCCCGGCGACGCGCTGGCGGATGTTTTCCGCCGCCTTCAACGCACCGGCACCATTGGTATCCGGCAGGAGGACGGCGAATTCCTCACCGCCATGACGGGCGGCGAGATCCTTCGACCGTCGGATCGAGCCGCGCACGACGTTCGCAACCGCACGCAGACAGTCGTCGCCGGCGGCGTGGCCATAGGTGTCGTTGAAGAATTTGAAGCGGTCCGCATCGATCATCAGAATGGAGAGCGGCGTGCGCTGCTGCGCGGCCTGCAGCACCATGTCCTCGAAATGAATGTTGAACGAGCGGCGATTGGCGAGCTGGGTAAGCTCGTCGGTGTTGGCGAGCGCGTCCAGCTCTTCCTGGAGGTTCTTCTGGCGCGTGACGTCGCGTGTGACGGCCACGATGCGGATATCGTCGCCGCCGGTGCCGCCCGGCAGCCTGTTCAGCGTGGTTTCGAGCCAGATCTGCTTGCCGTCGGCCCGCTTGCGGCGGACGATCATGTTTTCCCGGGGCGACCCTTCCCGCAGCCGGGTCATGACCTGGTTGGCGGCGTCGTGGTCATCCTCATGCAGGTTCTCGAGGATATGCGTGCCAAGCATCGCCTCGGCGTCGACACCGAATATTTCCCGGACGGATGGCGACAGATATTCCCTGATCCCGTGGCCGTTGAAGCGCTGGATCAGGTCGGCTGACCCTTCCGCAAGCAGGCGGAATTCCGCTTCGCGCGCCACCAGCAGCGCTTCGCTCGCCCGCCGCAACATCACCTGCCGCCGCCAGCGCCAAACCAGGAAGCCGGTGATCGCCACCAGGATAAGGCAGGCGACCCATCGTATCCGCGCGCCCTTCATCCAGGTCGCCAGTGCTTCGGACTGGGATACGGCAGCAAGCCCGACCAGGCCGCTGCGCTCGCTCTGATAAAAGCCGCCTATGCGTTGCAGGCCATCAATCGGGGAGATGTAGTGATAGGAGCCGGAATGCCGCTGACGGAGATGGTCCGTGAACAGATCGTAGGACGAGATGCTCGATCCAAGCAGCGTCTGGAGGAATGGCGCACGCGCCAGCACGACGCCGTCGCGGCGAACCAACAGGAACGAACCCTCGCTGCCCAGGCTGAAACCCTGAAAGAAGTTGGTCAATTCTGTGAGGATGAATGCCGCCAGCGCAACGCCGCCGAAACTTCCGTCCGGGTTGCTGATCCTCTGCGTGACCGGCAATATCCACTGACCGTTCAACTTGTTCTTCAACGGCCTGCCCAAGACGGGTTCCCGCATGTCGGAGGCTTGGTGGAATACAAAATATTCCCTATCCGAAAAATTCATGCCGCTGGCGTCGATCGACGACGATGTCGCGACCATTCTGCCATCGGCATCGAAGACGGCGAGGGCGTCGAGCCAAGGGGTGGTATCGACCTGGCGCTTCATCACCTGGGTGATCTTTGCCGGCAGGTCCGCCACGTCGCGTTCCTGCTCGATCCGGGTGATCAGGGCCGCCAGCGGAAACCTCGCCATGTCGACCGTGTCGTCGGCATGTTGCACCAGCGCCTTGGCTGTCTGGGCCAGGCCCGCCTCGATGCCGGCGACCTGGGATCTCCAGCTGGAATATTCTCCCCAGACGATCAGTCCTACAAAGCCGAAAACGGCAAATGCGACAGCAACGAACGTCCTGGCCGGCAGGTATTTGATTGCACCAGTCATCTCTCTCTCCCAAACCGACGCAATAGGGCGGCTCAGGAGTCGCGATCCGCCAGCCAGGGACGTTAGGGAAAAGTTGTTTACGTTCGCCTAAACCAACATACCCGCATTTTAATCATGCATTTACGGGGCAGAGCCGCGAATAGACATCCTGCGGCGTCGTTCCACGACGTATGGCTGCAGCAGTCTCCTCATCGCGCACGCAGCGCGCGATACAGGCGAGGACATTCAGGTGGTCCGGGCGGCCTTCCGGCGTGAGGAGCAGGAACACGAGATCGACCGGTTCGTCGTCTACCGCGTCGAAATCGATCGGATCTGCAAGCCGGGCGAACAGGCAGAAATGCCGGTCGATGCCGCTGATGCCCGCATGCGGGATGGCAATTCCGGCGCCGATGCCGGTCGATCCCAGATTTTCCCGATTGGTCAGCACCCGGGCGAGATCGCCGGCATCCAGCGCCAGCCGCTCGGCGGCGAGCCTGGAAAGCTGCTTGATCAGGATCGCCTTGGACGGCGGCGCCAGATCGAGCACGATGTTCTCCGGCAGGAGGTAGTCACGCAGTTTCATGGGTCATGTCCATTGATCGGGTCTTGGCCTACTGGCCTTCCTGCAGCCGATAACCGACGCCGGTCTCGGTCAGGATGTATTGCGGCTGGTCCGGCGCCTTTTCGATCTTCTGGCGAAGCTGGCGCACGTAGACGCGCAGGTACTGCACGTCGGTCAGGCCGTCCCATACGTGTTCGAGAAGGAAACGATGGGTGAGGACCTTGCCCGCATGCTGCACCAGGATACGCAGGATATCGTATTCCTTGGGCGACAGCTTGACCTCCTTGTCCGCCACCTTGACGATGCGCTTGACGAGGTCGACCGAAAGCTCGCCGGTCTGGAAGATCGGTTTTTCGCCCTGGGTCTGGAGCCGGTGGCGAAGCGCCACGCGGATGCGGGCGACGAGTTCGTTCATGCCGAAGGGCTTGGTCACATAGTCGTCGGCGCCGAGTTCGAGCGCCTTGACGATGCCAGCCTCATCGGTGCGGCTCGACAGGATGACGATCGGCAGATCGAGCCCCTCGCCGCGCCATCTGGCGAGCAGATCGTGGCCCGCCATATCCGGCAGGCCGAGATCGAGAATGATCAGGTCCGGCTTCTCGGACTTGACGAGATCGATCGCGACCCTGGCATTCATCGCTTCGCTGACGGCGTAGTCCTGGGTGGAGAGGCCGACGCGCAAGAGCTTGCGGATCGGGGGCTCGTCATCGACGATCAGGACGCGCACGGCGGTATTGGTCATTCCTGTTCTCCCAGAATGGGCATTCCGGCCGGCACCGGCGTGCGGATCGTAAAGATCGCGCCGGCACGGTCGGAGCGGTTGGCGGCCCTGATCGTGCCGCCCATGGCCTCGATGAAGCCGCGGCATATGGAAAGGCCAAGCCCGGTGCCGGCCCGCACATGGTCACCTTTCCGAACCCGGTAGAAACTGTCGAAGATGCGCTCCAGATCGTCGCGCGGGATGCCCGGTCCTTCATCCATCACCGAGATAAGAACTGAATCGCCATCCTGCCAGCCGCGGATGTCGATGACGGTCTCGTCGGGGGCGTACTTGGCGGCATTGTCGATGAGGTTGAACAGGACCTGTTCGAACAGGACCGGATCGACCTTGAGCATCGGCAAATCCGCCGGAATGTTGACGCTGAACCTGTGCCGGTTGGCGATCTTCGCTGCCCGGCTCAAGGCCGTGCCGACGATATCGCCGGCGAAATGGAAGGCGTAGTTCGGCTCCATGGCGCCGGAGCCGATGCGGGTCATGTCGAGCAGGTTGGAAATGAAACGGTTCAGCCGCTCGGATTCGTCAACGACGCTGGTCAGCAGTTCGGCGCGGGCCTCTTCGGGGATATCGGCGCCGAAATCCTTGAGCGTGCCGGCCGACCCCATGATTGCTGCGAGCGGCGTCTTCAGGTCGTGCGAGATGGATGTGAGCAGCGCGGTGCGCAGGCGGTCGGTCTCGGCGGCGAGCTTGGCCTTGTCGACATCCGATACGAGCTGGATGCGCTCGATCGCCAACGCCGCCTGATCGGCCAGCGCATCGAAGAGCCGCTGCTGTTCGGGTGTCAGCAACGGCCCCTGCTTGTCGTTGTCGAGGCCGATGACGCCGACCGCCTCGCGGCCGGTCCGCATCGGCAGGTAGAGGCGTTTGGCGCCCGGCAGCGTATCGGCGGCACGGCCGGCCGGGCGGTTGTGCTCCCAAGCCCATTTGGCGGCGGCGATATCGGCATCCATCAGCGTGTCGTCCGGCGGGTAGCCGGCCTTGACGGCGATCGAGCCGTTTTCCGGCAGCAGGATGACGACCCGGACTTTCAGCATCGAGGCTATCTGGAAGGCGGTCGCCCAGAGCACATCGTCCAGTGTGCCAGTGCCGGCGAGCTTTTTCGAGAAGAGGTAAAGGTCTTCGGTGGTGCGGGCCCGCTGGCGGGCAGCGGCTGCCTGGCGCTGGACGGCCGCCGTCAGGTTGGAAGCGACGACCGCGACGCCAAGATAAAAGAGCAGCGCCACCAGGCTTTCCGGATCCCGGACCGTAAACGTGTAGCGCGGCTCGAGAAAAAAGAAATTGAAGGAGAGCGCGCCAGCCACGGAGGCAAACAGGCCCGGTCCCAGCCCGCCGCGCACCGCTGCCGCCAGCACCGCCATCAGGAAAACGAGGGCGAGGTTGCGGACGTCGAGCGTCTGGTCGAGCGCAGCACCGGCGATGATCGCGAGAGCCACAAAGATCGTACTTTTGACATAGGGCTTGAAGCGGAAAGCCTTGGGCAGCTGCGCCGCCTTCAGGCCACGTTTCGGTTCGCCTTCCTTGGTGTCGCCGGAGATGACATGGACACTGATATCGCCCGCGTAGCGGATCAGGTCATAGGTGACCGAGCCCTGCAATATCTGTCGCCAGCGCGGTCTGGCCGGGCGTCCGACGACGATATGGGTGAAGTTGTTGGCGTTGGCATAGGCGATGATCTCGCGCGACGGCTGCAGCGCCGGCAGCGTCACGGTCTCGCCGCCGAGCTGTTCGGCCAGCCGCATGTTGGCCGCCAGCCGGTCCTTGTCCTGTTCGGGCAGATTGACCGATTGCGGCGTTTCGAGATGCAGCGCCGCCCATGGCGCCCGCAGGCGATCGGCCTGGCGGCGCGCGTACCGCACCAGGCTGGCGCCGTTCCTGCCGTGGTCGAGGCAGACCAGCACCCGATCGCCGGCCGCCCAGGGACCGGAAATGGCATGCGCCTGCATATGGTTCAAAAGCTGCTCGTCAACCCGCTGGGCGGTGCGGCGGAGCGCCAGTTCGCGCAGTGCCGTCAGATTGCCGGGGGAAAAGTAGTTCTCGATGGCACGCCGCGCCGTCTGCGGCACATAGACCTTGCCGTCGTTCAGCCGCTTGATGAGGTCGTCGGGGGTAATGTCGATGATCTCGACGTCGTCGGCCCGGTCGATGATGCTGTCCGGCACCGTCTCACGCACGCGGACACGGGTGATCTGTGCCACCACGTCGTTCAGGCTCTCGACATGCTGGATGTTGAGCGTCGAATAGACGTCGATACCCTGGCCGAGGATTTCCTGCACATCCATGTAGCGTTTCGGATGGCGGCTGCCGGCGGCGTTGGTATGGGCAAGTTCGTCGACCAGGACCAGAGCCGGACGGCGCGCGAGAATGGCGTCGAGGTCCATTTCGTCGAGCTGCTGGCCGCGATAGTCGATCGCCTTGCGGGGTACGATCTCGAAGCCCTCGACGAGCGCCTCGGTTTCCTGGCGGCCGTGGGTTTCGACCACGCCGATCACCACGTCGAGACCATCGACTTTCCGGGCGCGGCCGGACATCAGCATCTCGTAGGTCTTGCCGACGCCGGGCGCCGCCCCCAGAAAAATCTTCAGCCGCCCGCGCGCCTCACGCTCGGCATGCTCCAGAAGCGCATCCGGCGAAGGTCTGTTCTCACTCTCTCGACTGTCGTCGGGCATGCCTGGTCTTTCGTGTCAGTGGGTGGCGCCACCCCTCACCCGTCCTCCGCTGCGCTCGGCCACCCTCTCCCCAAGGGGAGAGGAGGAACGGCGACGCCGCGGCATATATCTTCTCCCCTCGGGGAGAAGGTGCCGGCAGGCGGATGAGGGGGTACTCCGTCCCTTCACCGAGTCATAGGAGCATCAAGCGCCATATTCAACGCAAGCACATTGACCACAGATTCGCCGAGGAACCCGAGTTCGCGGCTTTCGACATGCTGGTCCACAAGCGAGCGAACCGCTGCCTCGTCCATTTGCCGTGCCTTGGCGACGCGCGGTACCTGGAAGTAGGCGGCTTCCGGCGAGACATGCGGGTCGAGGCCGCTGCCGGATGCGGTGACGAGGTCGATCGGCACGTCCGCGTTCGGGTTGGTGGCCTTCGCGGCTTCGTAGTCCGTTTTCACCCGGTCGATCAGCTTGGCGCTGGTCGGGCCGAGGTTGGAGCCGGAGGACGAGGCGGCGTTGTAGCCGTCGCCGGCAGCCGAGGGGCGACCGTGGAAATACTGGTCGCCGGTGAATGCCTGGCCGATCAGGGCCGAGCCGACAACGGTTCCGTCCTTCTCGACCAGGCTGCCGTTCGCCTGGGTGGGGAAGATGGCCTGGGCGATGCCGGTCATGGCGAAGGGGTAGATCAGGCCGGTAATGGCCGTGGTGGCGACGATCAGAACGATCGCGGGGCGAAGTTGCTTGAACATTGTCATTTCTCCTTAAGCGAGACCGATCGCGGTGATGATCATGTCGATCGCCTTGATGCCGATGAAGGGAACGAGGATGCCGCCGAGACCATAGACGAGCAGGTTGCGGGAAAGCAGCGCGCCGGCGCCGATGGCGCGGTATTTGACGCCCTTCAGCGACAGCGGGATCAGCGCGATGATGATCAGTGCGTTGAAGATGATCGCCGACAGGATGGCGCTTTGCGGCGTGGCAAGCCCCATAATGTTCAGCACGCCGAGCTGCGGGTAGAAGGTCAGGAACATCGCCGGGATGATGGCAAAATACTTGGCGATATCGTTGGCGATCGAGAAGGTCGTCAGGGCGCCACGGGTCATCAGCAGCTGCTTGCCGATCTCGACGATCTCGATGAGCTTGGTCGGATCGCTGTCGAGATCGACCATGTTGCCCGCCTCACGGGCGGCGACCGTGCCGGTGTTCATGGCGACGCCGACATCGGCCTGGGCGAGCGCCGGCGCATCGTTGGTGCCGTCGCCGCACATGGCGACGAGCTTGCCCTTGGCCTGTTCCTCGCGGATCAGCGTCAGCTTGTTTTCCGGGGTCGCCTGAGCGAGGAAATCGTCGACGCCGGCTTCGGCGGCAATCGCCGCCGCGGTCATCGGGTTGTCGCCGGTGATCATCACGGTACGGATGCCCATGCGGCGCAGTTCGGCGAAACGCTCGCGGATGCCGCCCTTGACGATGTCCTTCAGCTGCACGACGCCGAGCAGCCTGCCGTCACGGGCGACGGCAAGCGGCGTACCGCCGGCCTTGGCGATTTCGTCGGCGATCGCCTGCAGCTCGCGCACTGTGTCGGAATTGGCCTGGGTGGCGATTGCCACGTTGCCGGAGACCGGCATCGTCCCCGAGCCGACATAGGCGAGCACCGCATCGACGGCACCCTTGCGGATTTGGGAACCTTCGAGGTCGACGCCGCTCATGCGGGTCTGGGCGGTGAAGGGGACGAAGGTTGCCTTGAGGCTCGCCATATCACGACCGCGGATCGCGTATTTCTCCTTGGCAAGCACGACGATAGAACGGCCTTCCGGCGTTTCATCGGCAAGCGAAGCGAGCTGGGCCGCGTCGGCGAGATCCTGTTCGGAGACGCCGCGGACCGGGCGGAACGAGGTCGCCTGGCGGTTGCCGAGCGTGATCGTCCCGGTCTTGTCGAGCAACAGCGTATCGACGTCGCCGGCGGCCTCCACGGCGCGACCTGACATCGCGAGCACATTGAAGCGGACGAGGCGGTCCATGCCCGCAATGCCGATCGCCGACAGCAGGGCGCCGATCGTGGTCGGGATCAGCGTCACGAACAGCGCGACGAGAACGATGATCGGGATCGAGCCGCCGGCATAGATCGCAAAGCTCGGGATCGTCGCCGTGGCGAGCACGAAGATCAGCGTCATGCCGGCAAGAAGGATGTTGAGGGCGATCTCGTTCGGCGTCTTCTGGCGCTCGGCACCCTCGACGAGCGAGATCATCCGGTCGAGGAAGGTCGAGCCGGCAGCGGCCGTGATACGGACGCGGATCCAGTCCGACAGGACTTGCGTCCCGCCTGTCACGGCCGAGCGGTCGCCGCCGGATTCGCGGATGACGGGCGCGGATTCACCGGTGATCGCCGCTTCGTTCACAGAGGCGACACCCTCGATGACTTCGCCATCGGAGGGAATGATGTCGCCCGGCTCGACGAGCACGACGTCACCGACCTTGAGGCTCGTACCGGCGACCATCTTGTACTGGGAGCGGTCGCTGCCCGAGAGCAGCTTGGCTTGGGTTTCGGTGCGGGCCTTGCGCAGCGAATCCGCCTGCGCCTTGCCGCGGCCTTCGGCGACCGCTTCGGCGAAGTTGGCAAACAGCACGGTGAACCAGAGCCAGAGATTGATCTGGAAGGAGAAGCCGAGATTGCCGTTGCCGGCCCCGAGGTCGCGGAGGAAGAGGACGGTCGTCAGGACCGAGACCGTGGCCACGACGAACATGACCGGGTTTCGGGCAAGGGTCCGCGGGTTGAGCTTCTTGAAAGCATCGCCTGCGGCCGGAATGAGGATGCGAGTATCCATGATGCTCGCGGATTTTGCCTGGCTCATAAGAGACTCCAGCTTTGAAAGGATGTTTGCGAAACAATTCGATGGTGCCGAGGCGGCGCGGCATCCCTAACCCTCCCCCTTGTGGGGAGGGTGGCCGGCAGGCGGGAGGGGTTTGATGTGGAGCGAAAGCCCCTCCCCAACCCCTCCCCACAAGGGGGAGGGGCTCCTCGCACCACCGTGGCCGGATGAGCGACATGGCGCCGCCTCAAAACGTCTGGCCGGCGATCATGACCAGGTGTTCGACGACCGGACCGAGCGCCAGGGCGGGCATGAAGGTGAGGCCGCCGACGATCAGGATCGTGCCGACCAGCAGGCCGACGAAGAGCGGGCCGTCGGTCGGGAAGGTGCCTGCCGAGGCCGGAACCGTCTTCTTGGCGACCAGCGAGCCTGCGATGGCGAGCGCCGGAATGATGACCAGGAAGCGGCCCATCAGCATGCCGATGCCGAGCGTCACGTTGTACCAGGGCGTGTTGCCCGTCAGTCCGCCGAAAGCAGAGCCGTTGTTGGCCGCAGCCGACGTATAGGCGTAGAGGATTTCGGAGAAGCCGTGCGGGCCGGCGGTGCCGATCGAGGTGACGGCGGACGGCAGCACCGTGGCGATCGCGGTGAACACCAGCATGGCGAGCGGCAGGCAGAGGATGGCGAGCACGGCCATCTTCATCTCCTTCGCCTCGATCTTCTTGCCGAGATATTCTGGCGTACGGCCGACCATGAGGCCTGCCACGAAGACGGCGACGATGATGAAGAGGATGATGCCGTAGAAACCCGCGCCGACGCCGCCGACGATGACTTCGCCGAGCTGCATGTTGATGAGCGGGATCAGGCCGCCGAGTGCCGTGAACGAGCCATGCATGGCATTGACCGCGCCGCAGGAAGCCGCCGTGGTGATGACCGCAAACAGCGACGACAAGGTGATGCCGAAGCGGGCTTCCTTGCCTTCCATGTTGCCGCCTTCAAGACCGAAGGCATGCATCAGCGGATTTCCGGCCGCTTCCGCCCAGTAGGTGATGCCGACGCCGGCGATGAACAGGATGCCCATCGAGGCGAGGATCGCCCAGCCCTGGCGCTGGTTGCCGACCATGCGGCCGAAAACGTTAGTGAAGGCAGCACCGATCGCGAAGATCGACAGCATCTGGATGAGGTTGGATATCGCATCCGGGTTCTCGAACGGATGGGCCGAGTTGGCGTTGAAGAAACCGCCGCCATTGGTGCCGAGCATCTTGATGGCAAGCTGCGAAGCGACCGGGCCGAGCGCGATGGTCTGCTTGGCGCCTTCCAGCGTCGTCGCCTCGACATAAGGCCCGAGCGTCTGCGGTACGCCGAGATAGACGTAGACCAGCGTCAGCACGATGCAGATCGGCAGCAGGATGTAGAGTATGGCGCGGGTCATATCGACCCAGAAATTGCCGATCGCCTTACCCGATGCGCGGGAAAAAGCGCGGATCAGACCGACGGCGATCGCCATGCCTGTCGCGGCGGACAGGAAGTTCTGCACGTTGAGACCCATCATCTGGGTAAGATACGACATGGTGCTTTCGCCGCCATAGTTCTGCCAGTTGGTATTGCTGACGAAACTGACGGCGGTGTTGAAGGAAAGCTCGGGCGGAACGGCGCCCATGCCCGCCGGATTATAAGGCATGCCGGCCTGCAGGCGCATCATCGCGTAAAGCACGACAACGCCGAAGAGGTTGAACATCAGCAGCGAGACAGCATAGGAGGTCCAATGCTGTTCTTCGCGTTCGCTGGTGCCGGCCATGGCATACAGTCCCCGTTCGATCGGAACGAGGACGGGTGACAGAAACGTGCGCTCGCCTGAAAAGATACGCGTCATGTAACCGCCGAGCGGTTTGACGAGCGCGATGATGATCCCGCAATAAAGCAGGATCTGAAGCCATCCGTTGAGGGTCATTTGGAGTTAACTTTCAATACCCGGCTGCTTGGCTGGAAGCGCCAGTTCTTTTCAAAAGCGTTCTTTTTCAGAAGCGTTCGGGGCGAATGAGAGCGTAGGTGAGGTAGACGGTGAGGAACACGGTCACAGCACCGCTCAGGACATAATCGAGGATCATCGTGTTTCTCCCTTCAAAGCCTGTCGCAGGCGCGGGTATAGGCAAAGCAGAGACCGAAGAAGACGACTGCGGTGCCGAGTAGAATGACGTCCAACATTGATCTGGACTCCTGTTGTTAAGGCGAGGCCGGACAGGACAAGGGTGCCATCCCCTAAAGACGGCACCTTGATGCTTTCGGCTTGGAGACGATCTTTTGCGATCTCCCGGACGCTAATATGCGGCGCGACCGCATAGGGGTTCGAGACGGAGCGCAGAGGAAAGAAATAAAAATCCTATAGGAATTTCGTTCTTTCCGGCGGCGGCTGCCCTCAGGAAGCGGCCGCAAAGGTTATGACATAGGCGAAAACGAGCACCATCAGCATCACCGCGAGCATGCCGAGAATGATGCTCGATGCACGCAGATGGTCCGGGTTCCCGAAATTACGGGAGCGCGGATAGACAGCTCCGCGCATGTGGTAGAGGGCCTTGGACATCGGCATTCTCCTCACGCCCGTCCGACGATCTTCATGCGGGGATCGATCGCCTCGGGAGCCTTCACCGGGATCTCGAAAACCGAGCCCAAGCTCAAGGTGACGCCCTCCGGGAGGCAGCAGACGGCACCCGGCGTGCGATCACTTTCGAACATGGCGAAATGCACCGCCGACGCCCGATCGGTGAACAATCCGCCGACGAGGCCATCGCGGTCGGAGACGACCCAACGGCCGCCGACATCGCGACCCACCATGAAACGCACGCCTCTCGAGGGAGGTTCGACTTCCGATATTGCCTTGTTCATCGCGTTTCTCCTCAAGCCACCATCACGGAAACGAGGCCGGCGGCACAAAGGCCGAGGCCGATGACGCCGAGGAGCCTCAGGAAGACCCCGAGGTTCGCATCGACCGGGCGATTTGGCTGCGACAGCCGGCGCTGCCGGGCTTTGGCTTCAGCAAGATGCAGGAAGTAAACGCTCCCCAGACGACCAAACATTTCAGTCACTCCTTGTTGGGATCGGCCCGCGGCATTGTCCGCGCGGAGCCCGCATCGAAACCGATGCACGATCCGAAAGGTAGCGACGGCCGCATAGGCTTTCGATTGGATGCGGCAGACGAAGAAATAGGGAATCCATATAAGCAACAGTGATTTTTCGTTTGCGCCGCAGCATTCCGGGCGGCATGTTGAAATCCTCGAACGATAAAAGACTTGGGAAATGGAATTCAGATCATGACAGCAGATGCGATCGTGCTGGGAGCCGGCATTGTCGGCGTTTCGACGGCATTGCAGCTCGCCCGGCGCGGCAAATCGGTAGTGCTCGTCGACCGGAAAGAACCCGGCATGGAGACCTCCTATGGCAATGCCGGCCTGATCCAGCGCGAGGGCGTCGTGCCCTATGGCTTCCCCCAGCAGTTCGGCCTGATCCTGCGCTATGCCATGAACAACCGCATCGATGCGCATTTCCACTGGAAGGCCATTCCCTCCGTCACCTCGTTCCTGGCGAAATACTGGTGGCATTCCAACCTGACCCGCCATCAGCTGATCGCCCGCGCCTATGCGCCGCTGATCGAGCACTCGATCGCGACCCATAACGAGCTGATCGAGGAAGCCGGAGCCCAGGATCTGATTGCCAAGAACGGCTGGACGGAGGTGTTCCGCACCCGCGGCAAGCATGATGGCGAGATCGGCGAGGCCGAGCGGCTTCGCAAGGAGTATGGTGTCGCCTTCAAGGAACTTTCGCCTGCCGATATCGCCGAGCAGGAGCCCAATCTTTCCAACGATTTCGTCGGCGGACTGCGGTGGGAAGACCCTTGGTCTGTCAAGGACCCGCTGGCGCTGACCCGCGCCTATGTGGCGCTGTTCGAAAAGCTCGGCGGCCGCGTGCTGAAGGGCGATGCCAAGAGCCTGTCGCAGACCAAGACCGGCTGGAGGATCGTCGCCGGCGACGGCACGGTGGAAGCCAAGGATGTCGTGGTGGCGCTCGGCCCCTGGTCCGATACGGTTACCAAACCGCTCGGCTACAATTTCCTGGTCGGCGTCAAGCGCGGCTATCACATGCACTATTCGGCCAAGGGCAATGCCAAGCTCAACGGCTGGACGATGGATGCGGAGCGCGGCTATTTTCTGGCCCCGATGAACCAGGGCATCCGATTGACGACGGGCGCCGAATTCGCCCGCCGCGATGCGCCGAAGACGCCCGTTCAGCTGGAACGCGCCGAAGCGGTGGCGCGCAGTATCTTCCCGCTCGCCGAGCGGCTCGACATGGAGCCCTGGATGGGTGCCCGCCCCTGCACGCCGGACATGATGCCGGTGATCGGCAAGGCGCCGCGCCACGACGGCCTGTGGTTCGCCTTCGGTCACGCGCATCACGGCCTGACGCTGGGCCCGGTGACCGGCCAGGTGATTGCAGAGGCGATCACGGGGCAGAAGACATTGATCGACATCTCGGCTTATCGTCCGGAGCGCTTCAACGCCTAGCTTTATCTAAAAGCGCGGGTTGGCCTGCGGGCAGCAGGGCCGGTCGGAGTTTGCCCCGACGCGTGACTGACGTCCAATGCGACGCCTATATCCTGATGGTGTGAGATGGCTTTTATGACCAGCGAAGATCGGGGCAAGACAAGCGACAATCCCGGCCACACGAATTCGTGGTACGCGGCTTCGGCGAAGGACAAGCGTGTCCGCCCTGCCCTCGACGGGGCGATAGAGGCCGATGTCTGCGTTATCGGTGCCGGCTTCACCGGAATATCCGCGGCGCTCGAACTTGCCGAGCGCGGATATTCCGTCGTGGTGCTGGAAGCGGAACGCATCGGCTTCGGCGCATCAGGCCGCAATGGCGGTCAGATCGTCAACGGCTACAGCCGTGATCTCGAAACCATCGCCGGCCGTTATGGCCGCGACAAGGCGGTGAAGCTCGGCGCCATGTCGCTCGAAGGCGGCGAGATCATCCGCAGCCGGGTCGCGAAATATGGGATCGACTGCGATCTGGTGCATGGCGGCTTCTTCGCAGCCTTCACGGACAAGCAGATCCGCGAGATGGAGCACCACAAAACCGATTGGGAACGATACGGCCATGGCGGGCTGGAGATGGTCTCGAAAGCGGATGTCGGCAAATACGTGAAGACCGATCGATATGCCGGCGGCATGATCGACAAGCTCGGCGGCCATATCCACCCCCTCAACCTCGTGCTCGGAGAAGCCTCGGCGTTCGAAAGCCTTGGCGGACGCATCTTCGAAGCCTCGCGCGTGACCGGCCTCGACATGGGCGAGAAACCGGTGGTGCGGACCGAAAGGGGTTCGGTGAAGGCCTCGTATGTGCTCGTCTGCGGCAATGCTTATCTCTCCCCGCAGTTTCCGGAGATCAGCGGCCGGATGATGCCGGTTTCCAGCCAGGTGATGGCGACGGAACCGCTCGACGCGGCACTGATCGAAAGCCTGCTGCCGGCCAATTACTGCGTCGAGGACGCCAATTACATCCTCGACTACTACAGGCGCACCGCGGATAACCGGCTGCTCTACGGCGGCGGCATCGGTTACGGCGGACACGACCCGAGCGACCTCACGGGCGTCATCCGGCCCAATATGCTGAAGACGTTTCCGCAATTGAGGGACGTGAAGATCGACTATGCCTGGAGCGGCAATTTCGCGCTCACCCTGACGCGTATCCCCCATATGGGGAAACTGTCGGACAAGGTCTATTTCTCGCACGGCGACAGCGGCCACGGGGTGACTACCACCCATCTGCTCGGCAAGATTCTCGGCGAGGCGGTCGCCGGCCACGCGGAACGCTTCGACATCTGGTCGTCGCTCCCCAACCTGCCCTTCCCGGGCGGCCGCACCTTCCGGGTACCGCTCACCGTGCTCGGCGCCTGGTGGTATGGGTTGCGCGACCGACTGGGTATCTGATCAAGGGATCAGAGAGAAACCGGGAAGCTGCCTGTAAGGTAGTAGGTCGCTTGCGCCCGAACGATGGACTTGAACTGCGCCACGGTTCCGGCGGCTTCGTCTTCCGGAATCATGAGAGCCAGCCGCAGGGTGGCGCCGGCCATGTGAAACATCACCAGAAGCGTCTGCGCATAACTTTCTCGCAGCGGCTGTTCAACGAAAGGTTCGGTCGCCTTGTAAAAGACGTCGGCCTGGAAGCGGGTCTCGGCGATATCGAGGTCCGCAAGCGCCTTGTCCGCCTGGATGGCATTCAGGAGATCCTGGGTCGCGGGCCTTTCCCGCATATTGTAGTAGTACAAATCGAAAAGCTCGGCCGGTGCCTGCAGAGCTTCTTCTGCCGTGGTGATCCTTCCGATCTGCTCCGTCACCAGGGTACGGACCTCTTCGGCGTAACTCTCGTAGAGCGTGGCGATGATGGCGGACTTGTTGGGGAAATACTGATAGACCGATGCGATAGGCCCGCCGGAGAGGGCGGCTATCTCCTTCATGGTCACTGCGTCGATGCCCTTCTGGCCGATCAGTTCCATGGATACTTTCAGGATTTCATCGATGCGCTCGCGGCTCCGCTCCTGTTTCGGCACCCGGCGAAGGGAACCCCGCCCTGGTCCTTGCGTCGAATCTGGCATCCGCAAACCGTCTCCTCAAACACCTGCCAACCGCTGCCTTCGTTGCCGGTGGGGTTTTCCGGTAGCCGAGGGCAGAATTGCTTGAACACAAACTGTTTGTTTATACGACGCCCGAAGAGCATCGGATCACGAAGGCCGGTAATTTTTAGAATACTTTCCACGCCGATGCACAAGACAGAACATCGGAGAAAACGGTAGCTTAAATCCTATTATCTATGCTCCAGTGAGCGCGGTAATACCATCGAAAGCCTTGTCGACAATGGTATCGACACTTGCGTCGATGTCGACAGTTACCACTCCGGCCTCATGCTCCGGGCTTTCCAGGGTTGCAAGCTGGCTCTGAAGCAGTGACGCCGGCATGAAATGGCCGGTACGCGCGCCCATCCGTTGCTCAAGCACCTTGGGGTCGCCGGTGAGGAAGACAAAATAGAGCGTGCCGCCGCTCTCCCGCCGCAACCGGTCCCGATAGGTTTGTTTCAAGGACGAGCACGACACCACCACGCTTTCGCCCCGTCCCCTCGCCTCGGCCAGTTGGTTGCCGATCAGATCGAGCCATGGCCAGCGGTCGTCGTCGGTCAGCGGAATCCCCTTCGCCATCTTGGCGACGTTCGCCTCCGGATGCAGACGGTCACCCTCCACGAAAGCGCAGCCGAGACGCGCGGCGAGGTGCTCGCCCACCGATGTCTTCCCCGACCCGCTGACACCCATGACGACGACGGCAAGAGGGGACGTGAGTTCGATTGCGGGCATAACTGACTTCCATTTGATAACGCGTTCAGGAGGCGGCAAGGCCGAATTGTGGAGATCGCAGTTAACCTCGGGTTTTCCAATTCTCTTACGGGAACCTTAGAGAGACTACGATAAAAGGACCCACCTTCAACCGAATTCCGCCCTCCAAATCCAACTCGAGATCCACGATCATGCGGCGACTCATCAATATTATTGCGCCTCGCGTTTATCACATCCTGCGCGATACGGGCGGCAATTTTGCGATAGCGACTGCTCTCGCGCTGCCGGTTCTCCTGACGACCGCCGGCGGGGCGGTTGATTTCACCCAGGCCTCGTTCGAACGCAGCCGGCTGCAGGGTGCGCTCGATGCGGCTGTGCTCAGCGCCGTTGCAAAACCTGATATCGCCAGTCAGCGCCGGGAAGCGCTGCGCTTTCTGACCGATACGGTTCCGGAAGAGACCGACCTCGACACCGCGCTTGTCGTTGCCGCGAATAGCGACGGCAGCCTGACGGGTACCTATGCCCAAGGTGTCCCCACCAATTTCCTCGGCCTGCTCGGTATCCACACCATCGACGTCAAGGTCCGATCCACCGCCATCGCGAACAAGAATGCGAAGCCTTCAGGCGCATGCATCTACGTGCTCGGCAACGTGTCACAGGCGGTTCTGATCAATTCAGGCGCCAACGTGCAGTCGGAGAAATGCGGCGTGGAGGTCAGTTCGACCCAGAACCCGGCCTTCATCATGAACGGCGGGGCGACGATCGATACGGTCAGCTTCTGCGTTGCCGGCACCCAGTACATCAAGAACGGCGGGACGCTCAGCAACCTGAAGCCGGGCTGCAAGGTTTCCGGAGATCCCTATGCCGGCAGCATTGCCGAGCCTACCGTCTCCTCCACCTGCACGACCAGTGGCACCAAGGACGGAGCGGTGCAGGAAATGGCTCCAGGCGTCCATTGCGGCACCACCTTCAACGGATCGCCGAAGATCACGTTCAAGCCCGGGCTCCATATCATCAAGGGCCGGATGATCATCAATTCCGGTTCGACGGTCGTCGCAGAGGGCGTGACCTTCTATTTTCCCGACACCGACAGCGAAATCCGCGCCAATGGCAACTTGAGCTTCACGGCGTCGGCACCGACCAGCGGCACCTACAAGGGCATCCTGATGTTCGAAAAGACCAGCGATACCGCCAACAATGCCCGCAAGCAGCAATACATCTTCAACGGTTCCAATGGCGAAACGCTCAAGGGAGTGATCCATCTTCCGAACCGCGACGTCACCTACAATTCGACGACGAACCAGACGAACCTCATCACGCTGGTGGTCAACACCATGATCATGAACTCGTCCAACTGGAAGATCGAACCCTATACGGGCGCAGCCGGTGGAAGCGGCTCCGAGATTACCTCGGTGCGCCTCGTCAACTGACGCTCAACGCTGCCGGGCGTCCTTGCCGAGCACGATTGGCATCAGCACCGACAGGAACATCAGCCGCAACACGTGGTGGGCGCCGACATAGGTCGGATCGGCATGCAGCATGACAGCCATCGCCGACATTGTTTCGAGCCCACCCGGCGCAAAGGCGATCAGCGCCGCATCGAGCGGCACGCCGGTCAAATATGAAACGCCGCCGGCAATCGCCGCCGCAAGCACGATGACGACCACGGTCACCACGCCGCCGGCCACGAAAGCGGTGCGCAAATCGGTAATCGACACGCCGCAGAAGCGCGTGCCGATGACCGAACCGAGGATGACGTAAGTCGGAACCAGCAGCCAGTCCGGAACGCCGCCGCTGACGAACCCCGTCACGTGCGTGGCGATCGACACCACGACGCCGCCCAGCAGCAGGGCTGCCGGAAAATTCCAACGCATGAACAGCAGGCCGAACAGCGCTGAGACCGCAAGCATGACCAGGAGAACGGGTGTGCTCATCGCCAGAGGCACCAGAACCGGATCGGTGCCGACGAGATCGAAGATCTCCACGATCAACGGAACCGTAACCGTCAGTGCCAGCACGCGCACGCTCTGGCCGACACTGACGGCGCGCAGGTCGCAACGGGTTTCGGCGGCGAGGCTGAGCACATAACTCAGATGGCCGGGGGAAGAGGCGAGAAGCGCGGTGATCCGGTCATAGTGGAAGAACCGCTGCAGCACCCACGAGCTTGCATAAAGCAGGATCACCACCGCCACGAGCACCATGACGAAACTCAGAGGCCAGGTGCGCGCCGCGACGATCACCTCCGGCGTGACAGTCGCCCCCATCGACACGCCGACGACGATGAAACAAACGTTGCGGACCTGCGCCGGCACCGCCAGGTTCAACCCGGCAAGCCCTGCAACGGTGATCGCGATTGCCGGACCGATGAGGTAAGGAGCCGGAAAGGCAATGAGAATTGCGATCAGCGCACCGGCAGTACCGATCAGCGCAGTCAGCGCGAAGGTGCGCAATTCCGAAAGGGGCATGGCTTAATCCTGAAGGCGCCACAGGAAAGAAAACTGACAAAAGCCAGAAAAACGCCTAGTCCCCTTCTATTGCAAATGGGCGGGAGGTCAACCTCTTCTGCCGCATACGGGACAGCAAAAAGGCGCCGGCCTCAACGGCGGCGCCTTCAAGAAGCAGGAACGGGCAGGATCAAGCGGCCGGCGCGATGACCTTCGGGATGGCCTTTGGCAGATGCAGCATATCGATGCCCAGCAGAAAATTGATCTGCGGACGCGCCTTGACGAGGTCGTCGATCGTGTATTCGGCGAGCACGTCGAAGAAAGCGTTGAGCGCCTTGCGAAGCGCAGCATTCAGGCCGCAGCTGTCAACAAGCGGGCATTCCGCGACTCCCTCTTCGAAGCACTCCGCCATGGCAAAGCTGTCTTCAGTCACCTTGATGACATCGAAAAGGGTGATGCGATCGGCAGCGCGGCCAAGCCTTACGCCACCGTTGCGGCCGCGCACGGTTTCCACCAGGCCGGCCTTCGTGAGCGGCTGGAGGATCTTGAAGAGGAAGAGTTCGGAAACACCGTATGCTCTTGCGATCTCGGGGATCCGGCTGAGGTGGCCTTCGTTGGCGGCACAATACATCAGCATCCGTACTGCGTAATTCGTCTGTTTGGTCAAGCGCATGCTGGTCTCCCGAGACTGGTACCCGCCCTATATAAAGGCTCCGCTAGTTTTGAACAATTCCAAAATAAGAAAATTGTCATCAAGTTTTCGCGTCGGGCCAGCTTGCCTTCATCGGCGCGGAATTCAAGCGGCGAATTGTTCGTCCACACGAACGGAGACCCGAAAGGCCGAGGTACAAGCTAGATCAAGGGGCATAGGCAGACACCCCGGCGAGCTCTCCCGGGAAGACCTTGCTTTTGCAGCCCGCCGGAACGACGAACCGCCGAATTATAGGTCGATTTCCCGCAGCCTCAGATCGCCATTCCGGATCCGCGGCGATTCGCCGGAAAAGTTCGGGCTCGCATCAACTGGTCATTGCGATCGCCACCCAGGCCGGGACAGCAACCATCACCATTGCAGCCAGCAGGCTAAGGCCGATCTTCGCCAGATACGCGCGGCGGGCGCGCTTCCCATCCCACTCGTACACCATGGACATACATCCCCACTCCTACTCCGCGGGCTAAATTAGAATAGTCTGCGGATACGTCAATGGTGGCTATCGATCACGGCTACCTTGCCTGAAGCCTACCTTCGAGCTCGGCGGCATAATTGCGGATGTCCTGCTGGCGCTGCGGAGTGCCCGGATGGCTCGAGAGAATGTTTGCGTCCTCATGATCTCCAAGCTTGTCTTCGAGGACCGCGAAGAAGCGGGCCAGTGCTGCCGGATCGTAGCCGGCCGCCCGCATCAGCTCGACAGACCGGCGGTCCGCCTCCGCTTCCGCGGCCCGAGAATAGGATAGCGCCACCAATGCGCCGCCCTGCGTGAGGATGTCCTCGACGCCCGAGCCGACATCGCCGGCAATCAGCATGACCAGCGCGGCGACGCCTGCGGCGCGGTAGAGCTGCCGCAGGCTGTGCTCGCCTTCGACGTGGGCGATCTCGTGGCCGAGCACGCCGAGGATCATTTCCCGATCGCCATTGGAGAGCTTCACCAGATCATCGGTAAGGATCAGGCTGCCGTCCGGCAGCGCGAAGGCGTTCGGGCCGATCACGCCGCCATCCCGGAAATAAAGCTGATAGGCCTTTTGCCCGCCCTTCGAATGGACGGCGAGTTTCGAGAAGCCCTCGGAGATCGCCTGCCGGTCGCCTTCCGGCAATTCCGACGGTTTCAGGATCGTCCGATCGAGGGATGCCAGCGTGCCGGAACCGATCAGTTCCGGCACGAAGGGCGGCGTTACAAGGATGGCAACCTCGACCAGCACGGGGACTGCATACCGATAGATCGAGGCCGCAAGCAGGATGACGGCAATCGTCATGACGATCAGTCGCGGATGGAACTGCTCCAGCCGGTGGATCAAGCCGCTGCCGGCGCCGCGCTTGCCGTGGAGATAGGTGTCGATCCCGTCGTTGTCGCGCGTCTCGAACACGGAACCGTCCGGGAAACTGACCCGCCGCGGGATCGAGCCGACCCGCGGGCTGATCTCGGCCCGCTCCGGCACGGCCGATGCGAGGACCCGCCCCTCTTCCGCTGCGACGAGGATAGTACCCTCCTCGCGCAGGACGGCCCCGATTGCGAGGCTGGAATTGGCCGGATGCCATTCGCCTTTCGCGATGACCGCTCCGTCAGAAGCCAAAGTCGAACCCTTCCATATCCATGTATTCGGCGCTGATCGCAGCACCGCTCGCCTCGATCGAGGAGAGGATCTCGCCCGGGTCGCCGTTGATGCGGATGCCGGTGTGTTCGTTGACATACCGCGCCATCCGGACCGCCGCCCAGGGGCGCATCAGTCCGAGCGTCAGCATGGTGACGATCACATTGCTGATTGCGATCCAGGCATAACGCGGCCGGGAGATATCGCTGACCAGCTGATGGCGACCGTCAAGCTCCGCCGCCGACCAGGCGACGTTGCGCACACCCGCCCGATAGAAGAGAGCAGCAATACCGTAGAGGATGAAATAGATGAAGAGACCGGCGTAGAGACCGACGATGCTCAGCACGGTCATCTGCGTGCTCGTCAATTCGGCGCTCTCCCGCATGACGGTCGCGGCACCCATGATCGCGATGAAGGCAATGAACCCGAAGATGATGCTGCCCAGGAACACGATCAATGCCGGCAGAATCCAGACGCCATAAAGCCGGCCAAGCTGAGGGTCGCTGGAAAATGGCCGGTCGCCGTAACGCAGGTTGTTGAAGAGGTATCGCCAGGTCCAGCGGCTCGCAAGCGGCGCCAGGATGCCGAAGGAAATGAAGGCTATTAAGCTGCCGAGCATAATAGCAACGAAGGCGCCGCCTGCCGTGCCGACGAAATCGAAACGCACGTTGCGATAGCTCGTCACCCGGGCGTTGAAGCGCAGGCTGCGCTTGATGAGCCACGGCAGAGCGATCAGGATCACGATCGGGGTCAGGATGCCGATCGGCGGAAAGATCGCCGTGCCGATGTTGAGCACGATCAGGAACGCGATGACGATCATCCGGCCGATGAAGATCTGCTTGCCGGTCGCGTGATATTCGAAGGCGCGGTCGAGAATAACCGTGTTGCCGTAGAAATATCGCATGCGCCGCACCTTCGCCCAGGCCGAGTAGATGCCGAGGGTGACGATCGTCAGCAGGACGTTGACGATCCAGATGCCGAAATATTCGCTGGCGCTGCCGGTGAAGGATGCCCGTTCAAAAGACTGTCCTTCGGCCGCCCGAGGCGCCGTCTCTGCTATTGCCATGATGTCATATCCCCTTGCCGAATACCGTCGAGACGGCTGCCTGCCCGATTCCCCGCATGATTGTAGGGCCTGGATATGTCATTTCAATTGTTCGCGCGACACGTAATCAGGTTTTCGGTCGCCAAAATAAAACGGGCCTCCGAAGAGGCCCGTCCCGATGCTCTGCCCAGATTGCGGTTTTACTTCATCGTCGGCATGACGAATTCCGCACCGTCCTTGATGCCGGACGGCCAGCGGGCGGTGATCGTCTTGGTCTTGGTCCAGAACTTGATCGAATCCGTGCCGTGCTGGTTGAGATCGCCGAAGCTGGAGGCCTTCCAGCCGCCGAAGGAATGGTAGGCAAGCGGAACCGGGATCGGTACGTTGATGCCGATCATGCCGATATTGATACGGCTGGCAAAATCGCGGGCCGCATCGCCGTCGCGGGTGTAGATCGCAACGCCGTTGCCGTATTCGTGTTTCATCGGCAGATCGAGCGCTTCCTCATAGTTGTGGGCGCGGACGACCGAGAGGACCGGACCGAAGATTTCCTGCTTGTAGATGTCCATTTCGGGCGTGACGTGGTCGAACAGCGTGCCACCGACGAAATAGCCGTTCTCGTAACCCTGCAGCTTGAAACCGCGGCCGTCGACCAGAAGCTTGGCGCCTTCCTCGACGCCGCGGTCGATCAGGCCGTTGATGCGGGCATGCGCATCCTTGGTGACAACCGGGCCCATGTCGGCCTTGTCGTCCGTATAGGGACCGATACGCAGGGACTCGATCTTCGGGATCAGCTTTTCGACGAGGCGGTTGGCGGTTTCCTCGCCGACCGGGACGGCAACCGAAACAGCCATGCAGCGCTCGCCGGCCGAGCCGTAGCCCGCGCCCATCAGCGCGTTGACAGCCTGGTCGAGATCGGCATCCGGCATGATGATCATGTGGTTCTTGGCACCGCCGAAGCACTGGGCGCGCTTGCCGTTCATGGCAGCCGTGCCATAGACGTAACGGGCGATCGGGGTCGAGCCGACGAAGGAGATGGCGCCGATATCCGGATCGGTAAGGATCGCGTCGACGGCCGCCTTGTCGCCGTTGACGACGTTGAGGATGCCGGCAGGCAGGCCCGCTTCGATCATCAGTTCGGCAAGGCGGATCGGAAGCGACGGGTCACGCTCCGACGGCTTGAGGATAAAGGCATTGCCGCAGGCGATCGCCGGCGCGAACATCCACATCGGGATCATGCCCGGGAAGTTGAACGGGGTGATGCCGGCGCCGATGCCGACCGGCTGGCGCATCGAATACATGTCGATCTGCGGGCCGGCGCCTTCGGTGAACTCGCCCTTCGACAAGTGCGGGATGCCGATCACGAATTCGCAGACTTCCAGGCCGCGGATGACGTCGCCCTTGGAATCCTCGATCGTCTTGCCGTGTTCGCGGGACAGCATTTCGGCGAGCTCGTCCATGTTCTGGTTGAGCAGGTCGACGAATTTCATGAACACGCGGGCGCGGCGCTGCGGATTGGTGGCAGCCCATTTCGGCTGAGCCTGCTTTGCGTTTTCGACGGCAGCGCGGATTTCCGAAACGCTGGCGAGCGAAACCTTCGCCTGGACTTCGCCGGTTGCCGGATTGAAGACCTCAGCCGCGCGGCCGCTGGTGCCCGCGACATGCTTGCCGCCGATGAAATGCCCGATCTCACGCATGGGTATGCTCCTCCTGCCTTTTGTGGCGATCTTTTTTGAATAGCCGAGGATACTCTCAGATTTGCACAAGGCAACGCCGTAGTTTACGCATCCGTTGTGCAAATTTCGACATTGGAGCCTGAAATGAACTGGGACGATGTGCGTATGTTTCTCGCGGTCGCGCGCACCGGCCAAATCCTCGCAGCATCGCGGCGGCTCGGTGTCAACCATGCGACGCTCGGGCGAAGGGTGACGGCACTGGAAGAGGATCTGCGCACCCGCCTCCTCATCCGCCGGACCAATGGCTGCGAACTGACCGCCGAAGGCGAGGTGTTCTTTCGGGCGGCCGAGCGGATGGAAACCGAGATGTTGGCGGCGCAGGCGAGCACCGGGCGGATCGACGCGGCGATCGCCGGCACGGTCAGGATCGGTGCGCCCGACGGTTTTGGCGTCTCCTTCCTTGCCTCGCGGCTCGGGCGGCTGACGCGCCGGCATCCGGAACTCAGGCTGCAGCTGGTGCCGGTGCCGCGATCCTTTTCGCTCTCCCAGCGGGAGGCGGATATCGCCATCACCATCGAACGTCCGGAGCAGGGCCGGCTCGTCTCTTCGAAACTGACCGATTATACGCTGGGCCTCTATGCCTCGAAGACCTATCTCGATCAGGCCGGAACGCCGCGGACGGTCGAGGCGCTGAAAAGCCATCCGCGCATCGGTTACGTCGAAGACCTGATCTTCTCGCCTTCCCTGAATTTCACGGGCGAGGTGATGCGGGACTGGGATGCGAGCTTTGAGATTTCAAGCGCCATCGGCCAAACCGAGGCAGTACGTTCCGGGGCCGGCATCGGCATCCTGCACGACTATGTGGCGCGGCAATATCCGGAACTGGTGCGCGTGCTGCCCGAGACCATCATCCGGAGGTCCTACTGGACCACCTATCATGAAACGACGCGCGACCTGATGCGGCTGAGGACGGTGGTGGAATTCCTGAAGGAACTGGTCGACGGGGAAAGCCACATCTTTGTGTGATGGACAGGACGGTCTTCAAGAGGAAAAGAAGAAGACCCAAACAGGGTCCGGCCGCCGGAGCGGCCGGAAAACCTTGTATCAAGAAGGCAGGAAGGTCGTAACCGGAACCTTGAGTGCCGCGGCAATGCGCTTCAGCTTGGCCGGGTCGGCATCGGTGCCGTTTTCAATGCGAACGATCTCGTCGTTGACGAGGCCGGTCGTGATGGCAAGCTCTTCGATGCTGTAGCCGACAGAACGTCGCGTTTCGGTAACGGCTGAGGCAATGTGCTGCGGAGAAAGCTTCGCTCCATTGGCGGATGCGAAATTATTGATCGAAATTGTCATTGTATGCTCCTTCTGGAATGGCCTGCCGAAAACCGGTCAGGTGAAGGGGGACGAACGCCCTAGACGCAGGAGTCTAAAAAATTAGGCACCGGCTGCCGCAAACATAGGCATGCTAACGGCCGAGACAAGGGCAATTACTGCAGTGCACAAAAATGTGTCCGCTTTCGGGTCGAAAGAAGGCGGACTCTCCCTACCCGGCGCTGTCAAAATGGCCAGAATCGGGCATTTTTGCCTTAAATCGAGCTGAAAAAACATGAATGGCACCGCTTTTGCGGTGCCACATTAAATTTTCTTAACTTTCAAAAAACCGCATCAGGCCGACTGAATCGACTTGATCCTGTCGATGCCTCCGACGATCGCGGCAAAATCCTGCCAGACGCCTTGAGCGCCCTTCTGCCATTCCTCAAAGGCTTCCGGCTTCAGCAATTTGCCGCCATTCTTGAGCGACACGGCAACGGATGCCGCCTCGTCGTCGACGATGAGCTGGTTGAAATAGGCGGCCCCTTCCTTCGACGCCTCCTGGAAGACCGCCTTCTGCTCGGCGCTCAACTGGTTCCAGAAGCTGGCGGAATAATAGACGACGCCGGACGCCCAGATATGGCCGGTTTCGGTCATGCAGGGGACGACTTCATAAAGCTTGAAGCCGGCATAGGCGGATTTGGTGAGATCCATGGCGTCGGCGACGCCGGTCGCCAGCGCATTGTAGGTTTCGGTGATCGGAATGCCGACCGGGGCGGTACCGAAGGCGGCCCACAGCTTGGTGTGCAGCGGGCTCTGGATGACGCGGATCTTCTTGCCCTTCAGCTGTTCCGGGCGGGTGACCGGCTCCTTGGTCAAGAGATGGCGGGCGCCGTAGTTGATGAAATCGCCGATCACGAAATTCTGGGCGGCGAGCTTCTGCTTGAGATCTGCACCGACATTGCCGTCGACCGTCTTGCGGACATGGGCTGCGTCGCGGAACAGGAACGGCAGATCGAGGACCTGCAGCTCCGGTACCCAGCCGGACAGTGACGAGACGGTGGAAAGGCTTGCCTGCACGGAACCGAGGCGGGCGCCTTCTGCCACTTCCTTCTCGCCACCGAGCGCACCGTTCTTGACGACGTTGAACTTGAACTGGCCGGGCAGCCTGGCTTCCACCAGCTCGCCGAGCTTCACCCAGATCTTCGATTCCGGCTTGTCGTCGCCAAGCAGCGAGGCGGTGGTGATCGTCGTCGTGCGAGCGGCCGCGCTGCGCACGAAAACCGGAGCGGCGAGCGCCGCGCCGGTTGCTGCGGCAGTCTTCAGAAGGGTTCGGCGGTTGATGTTGTCCATGTCTCAGGTCCCCGGAATTATGGAAGAATCAGAAGATGATCGCCCAGGCGCAAAGGATCGCCAGGGAAACCAGAAGTGCAAGCAGATAGGGCACGACCGCCTTGAACAGCGCGGCCGCAGGAATGCGGGTGACGCCGCTGACCACGAAGATCAGCATGCCGAGCGGCGGGGTCAGGCCGTGGATCATCAGATTGACGACGATGATGACGCCGAAATGGATCGGATCGATGCCCGCGGCGACGGCGGCCGGCAGCAGGATCGGACCGAACAGCAGGATCGCCGCGCCGATATCGAGCACCAGTCCGACGACCAGAAGGATGACGTTGGAGAGGATGAGGACCGCGATCGCACTACCGCCAAGCATCGTCACGAACTCGGAGACGAGGCCGGAAACGTTGTCGACGGCGAGCAGGAAGGCGAAAGGCCCGGCCGTGCCGATCAGCAAACCGATCGCAGCGGACTCCGTCGCCGCCTGTCGGAACGAGGCGAGCAGCGAGCCTGCTCCGACCCTGCCCCAGACGGCGAGAATGATCGTATAGAGGGCCGCGAGAGCCGCAGCCTCGGTCGTAGTGACGATGCCGATGCGGATGCCGACCACGACGATGATGCCGAGACCGAAGGCGGGAATGGCGGAGATCGCCGCCTGCCCGCGCTCACGCCCCGAGGCGCGCGGCAAGGCCACCTGTTCTCTGACGGAGAGATGGATGGCCACGGCGAGGCAAATCGCCATCAGGCCGCCGGCGAAAAAGCCGCCGACCAGCAGCGAACCGACCGACAGATTGGTGGCCGTCGCAAGGATCAGGAAGGCGATCGACGGCGGGATGACGTTGTCGAGCACCGAGGTGGCGGCGATGATCGCGCCTGCCTGTGCCGGTGGGTAACCGTGCTTCACCAGTTCCGGCTGGAAGGTGGAGGCGCCGAAGGCGGCATTCGCAACGGACGAACCCGAGGCGCCGGAAAACAGCACGCTGGTCAGAAGCGTCGTCTGCGCTAGTCCCGCCCGGCGATGGCCGACCATGGATGCCGCGAACCGGACGAGCTGGTTGGCGACGCCGGAAGAGGTTAGCAGCCCGCCGGCCAGCAGGAAGAACGGAATGGCGAGCAGCAGGAATTTCGACATGCCGGCCACCGTCGAAGAGACGATCGCCGGTTCCGGCAGGCTGCTGCCGAAGACGATCGCCACATAGGCTGCCGCAAGGAACGCATGCGCCAGCGGGGCGGCGAGGACGAGACCGAGTGCTGCCACCAGTGCCAGGAACAGGCTCGGCGGCAGTTCGCTGTCGATAGAGATTTCGGGAACGCCAAAATAGAGCGCGGCCCCGAGGACGAGCGATATCAGCACCGGCAGCGCCCTGCCCTCGGCAAGCCGTTGGAGGAGGAGCACGACGAGGATCAGCACGCCGCCTACCCCTAAGAAACCGAAGCGGATCCACTCCGGAACGCCGAGCGCCGGAGAAATGCCACCGAGCATGGACATGATTTCGGAACCGCCGAAGAGCAGGATCATGGCGGCCAGCACGGTGAACATGTCCGCCAGAACGTGGGTCGCCGGCACCAGTCGGGCGGGAGCCAAACGCACGAAGACATCGAGCCGCATGGCCAGCGCACTGTTGAGGCTGAGCGGGGCGCCGATCGAGATCAGCGCCACATGCAGCCATATCCCGAGGTCTTCGGCACCGATGAAGCCGGTACTGAAGAAATAGCGCAGGCAGACGCTGACCAGCACGACCATGAGCAGAAAGGCGAGGATGAGCGCTGCAATGGTGCCAAGCACGGCCTCGACGCCCTTCAGCACCCGCGCCGCAAGGCTATCGCCCCGGACTGCCGTCTGCTCTAGAAAGTCGGATGGGCTGGCTGCCACGGGCTCTTACCTTTGCCGGAAAATCAGGCGGTCCTGACCGTGGAAAAAATCACGATCGAAAAGCGTCTACCAGGTGAATGATGCGATGCCGACATCTCGCGTGAGACATCGAGACGCCACAATACCTTTTCGCCGAAGCGATAGGCTTCCTCAAGCAGCGGCAGGCCTAAAAGGAGAAAAGTTTTCGGCGCCCGGCCTTCCGCACGGCCGCAGGTCAAGCGAGGCTTGAGAAGTTCCGCCCTTTTAAGGCGCCAGTCTCCACACCGCAACCGGCCTCAATCCACAGCCAGGACCAGAATCTCGCCCTCGATGCATCTTTTTGCGAGACATGCTTGGCTTTGAGTGAATTAATGGATTCGCGGAAATGCAGGGGCAACCCTTGCGTGACAATCGGGGGATGTGTCCGTGGGCGATATCGAACAAGAAAAGAAATCTCAGGATCTCTTCGAATTTCATCCAGAGCCCGCCGCCCAGACAGGGGCTTCGCCCGACCAGTTCCAAACGGAGATGAGGGATTTCACCATCTTGAGCGTCGATGACGACGAGATGTTCCAGAACTCCCTCAGGCTCTCGCTTTCTGGCTTCACCTATCGCGGCATCGCGCCGCGGATACTGATGGCCTCTTCTGCCAACGAGGCGGCCAAGCTTCTGCTCGAAACGCCTTCGGTCGCGGTCCTGCTGCTCGATGTCGTGATGGAGACGGACGATGCGGGGCTCAGGCTGGTTCGCACGATCCGCGAGGTGCTCGGCAACTCGCAGCTGCGTATCGTGCTTCTCACGGGGCAACCGGGCATCGCGCCGATGCAATCGTCGCTCGAGACCTATGATATTGCCGATTACTGGCTGAAGACCGACCTGACCAATGAGCGGCTTCACAGCATTCTCACTGCGAATCTCAGGACCTTCGAGCAGATCGACGTGCTGAACCGCGCGCGCCGGGGCCTCCAGAGCATTGTGGAGGCGAGCAATAGCCTGGCGAGGTCGTCAGGATTCGAGGACTTCTCCCGCCGGATGATCCACGAACTGGCCGCACTTCTCGGCGTCAGCGAGGATGGCATCGTCTGCGTCCGCGGGCGTGACCGCGAACAGCCACCGAAGATCATCGGCTCGGCAGGGCGGTTCGCTTCGGTCCTCAACCAGACCCTCGATACCATCCAAGACGAATCCATTCGCGACCTGATCCAGCGCTCGCTCGACGAGCAGGCGAGTATCGAAACCGCGAAAGCGCAGGTTCTGTTTTTCCAGGGCCAGGCGGTCGCACCTCCTGCAGCGGCGTACATCGCCACAAACAGGCGAATCGACGACACGGAGCGGGAATTGCTGCGGGTCTTCGCGACCAATATCGGCACCGGCCTGATCAATGTGGCGCTGACCAGCCAACTCGACCGCACCGCCTATGAAGACGGCCTGCTCGAGATCGCGAACGGCAACGCGCTGAAGCGCGGCATTCAAGCGGCGCTCGAGGTTCCCCCGCCGCGCAGACGGAAGGTCCTGTTCATCGAACTGAACCAGTATGCGAGAAGCTGCGTCTCGCTCGGGGTCGAACAGGGCGATCATCTGCTGCGCGCTTTCGTGAAGCGTCTGGCAGCGGCCTTTCCGCCGCCCTGCATGATCGCGCGTCTGCACGAAGACGTATTTGCCGTGCTCGGACCGGAATATCTCGTGCGGATCGACTATGTAAATCGTCTCGAAGCGGGCGCCCATTCGCCCGAAGCCCTGTTCTTCGGCGCGGAAGCGGCCTCCCTCGATCTCAATCACTTCACGTCGGCTCAAACCGTCATCGCGACCGGGCTTCTGCTCCTGAAGAAGGCGGGACTGAAGGGGACGAGCGGGCAACTCATCGAATACGACCCCAATGTCGAAGACGAGACGCGCCGTCGGTTCGCTCTTTCGCAGCAGCTTTACAAGGCGCTGCTCAACCGGGAAATCAGCGTCGTATTCCAGCCGCAGATCGACCTCGCCGACAATCGGATCGTCGGCGCCGAAATCCTGGCGCGCTGGACGCGTCCGGACGGTTCGGTCGTATTTCCGGCAGATTTCATTCCGCTCGCAGAGGCGAACGGGCTGATCGTGCCCCTGGGTCAGCAAATCCTGGAACAGGCATGCAGCGCGCTACGGTCCATGAGCGAAGCAGGATTCCCAAGCGTCACGATCGCCGTCAATGTCTCGCCGATACAGCTTGGGCGAAAGGAATTCATAGACGAACTGATCGCCACCACGCGCCGTTATGGCCTGTCCCCGGATCGGCTGGAACTGGAAATTACCGAGACTGTCGCGATGGAAGAGCACCAGCACGCCAACAACATGCTCTCCATTCTCAGAAGCGAAGGTTTCGCGATCGCCATCGACGATTTCGGCACCGGCTATTCTTCGCTGACGAAGCTCCGGTCGTTCGAGGCAGCCACGCTCAAGATCGACCCGTCGTTCATTGCCGGTCTCGGAGAGTCCAGCCAGAGTGACCTGATCGTCGAGATGATCATTCGGCTTGGCGAGCGCATGAACATGCGTGTCCTCGCCGAAGGTGTCGAGACCGAGCAGCAGGCGGAATGGCTGCGGGCAAGAAAATGCATCCTGGCGCAGGGTTATTTCTACGCTCGCCCGGAGCCCTTCGAGAAATTCCTGGCGCGGTTGCAAAACTCGCCGGTCAAGGCGGTGTAGCGACCGATGATCCCCGCGTCTCCACTCCGCATGTTTCCGTCTCTCCGGGCCATTTATCGCCATCGCAGGCGACTTGCCGTCTTCGTGATACCCTGGGTCGTGGGACTTGGCATCGGCGTTCCATTGCTCTGGCATCAGATCGGCGCGAACGCGCGGGAACCTCAGATCCGCAACAGGGAGGAGACCCTGTCGCAAGGCTACGACATTCTCGGTCGGGCCCTGGACCGGCTTGGCCGCGACGCCCTGTTTCTGGCCGACCTGCAATCGCGCTTCGGCGAAACGACCACTCGGCCTGCTCCGTTGAGCGCCGAGATCTTCCAGAGTTTCGCCGCCAGCTCGCCGGATTACGATCAGGTACGGTGGCTGGATAATAACGGCAATGAACGGCTGCGCGTCAACCGCCGCAGCGGCGCGGAACCGGTCGTCGTGAGCAGCGAGCAGCTGCAGAACAAGGCGGACCAACCCTATTTTCGCGATACGATTCCGCTACCGCTGAACGGCCTCTATTTCTCTGCCCTCGATCTGAATATCGACAACGGTGTGGTCGAGGTTCCCCATCTGCCGACGTTGCGCGTAGCAAGCCCCGTCTTCCGCAATGGGATCAAGCAGGGCATCATCGTCATCAACTACCGCGCCACGCGATTGCTTGAACGCCTGAAGCGGCTCGACAGGAGCGTCGAGCTCTATCTGATGAACCAGGCCGGATACTGGCTCCAAGGTCCAAATGCGGATGCGAACTGGGGCTGGCAGCTTGGGGCCTCAACGCCCGGCCCGGCTGAGGCGGAGATGTTGCGGGCGATCGGCAAGGGGGACAGAGGGCTTTTCGGCAGCAGGGACGGCGTTTGGAACTACCGCCGCTTCCAGCCCGTTGCGAGCTTGCTGGCAACAGGCGAAGTCGCGGAAAGACGTGCCGCGGGTGCCGACCTCTATCTGCTCGCCCGTGACTCGGCGGCCGCGATCAACGACCAGGAAACGAGGGGGAAATTCATTCTCGGCGCGGTCGCGGCAATCCTCGCCATGGTGGCGCTTGCGGTAACCGGCCGCCTGGCCAACGGCATGGAGGCCGAGGCGGAATGGACGCGGCAGATGGAAGACACGAACAAGGCGCTGCGCGAGACCAATGAAAAACTGAACGTGACCCAGCGGGAACTTGCGCGAGCCGAACGGCTGTCGTCGCTGGGCCTGATGGTTGCCGGCGTCGCCCACGAGATGAACACGCCGCTTGGAAGTGCGGCACTCGTGCTCAGCAAGGCCGCCAAGGATCTCAGGCTTTTCAAGGAACGGATTGCAGCGGGGCTGCGCCGCTCGGATCTCGACCTCTATATCGCAGACAGCGATACCAGCCTGGATCTGGTGCGCGACGCCATCCACCGGTGCACGGCGCTGGTTCAGCGTTTCAAACAGGTTGCGGTCGACCGGGCGACGCTGGAGCGACGGGATATCGATCTCGCCGCATTCATTCCCGATGCCGATCCGCGCCTGCGCAAATGGGACGCCAGCGCCGGCATCAGCCTGACGCTGAACGTGCCCGCTGATCTGGCGATCACCACCTATCCGGGACCGTTTGCCCAGGTCCTGTCGAACCTCCTCAACAATTCGCTGCTGCATGCCTTCGATGCCGGCAAACCCGGCATGATCAGCATCGATGTCCGCAGACTGGCAGACCAGGTCCTCATCGAATTCACCGACGACGGTCGCGGGATAAACGAAACGGACATCCAGAAGATATTCGAACCCTTCTTTTCCACGGCCCGTCACAGCGGCGGTACCGGTCTCGGGCTGCATATCGTCCACCAGATCGTCACCGAGGTTCTCGGCGGATCGATCGCCGTCGAGAGCCCGCCCGCCAGCAAGGCCCGCGGCACCCGGTTCATCATCCGGCTTCCGAGAGTTGCTCCGGCACAGGCGGGAACGTAAAGCCTCGTCAGATCCCGGCATACCATTCGTAGCCGCGATCCTCCCAGAAACCGCCGTTGCCGCCATAAAGGCGACCGAGATCGGCCACCGCCTCGATGCGGGTCAGATATTTTGCGTGCTTGTAGCCGAGTTGGCGCTCGACACGCAGCCGTAGCGGCGCGCCATGCGCGACTTCGAGGTCCCGGCCGTTCATCGTGTGGGCGAGAATGGTCTGGGGATGGAAGGCATCCACCAGGTCGATGCTCTCGTAGTACCAGCCGCTGCCATCGAGCGACTTTTCGTATTCGTCGGCGCAATGGAAGACGATGTAGCGGGCTTCGGGCTTCAGGCCGACCGTCTTGAGCAGAGCGCCGAGCGGCACGCCGGTCCATTTGCCGATGGCGCTCCAGCCTTCGACGCAGTCGTGCCGGGTAATCTGGGTGCGGGCCGGCAGGGCCCTCAATTCAGCAAGCGACAGCTGCATCGGCTTTTCGACCAGGCCGCCGACCTCCAGCTTCCACGTCGAGAACTGCCGGCTCATCCAGTCGAGATATTGCGGATTGTCCGGCATGCTGGTGCCGTTGGCGCGGAAGACCGGGGACAGGTCCGCCTCCGTGAACTCGCGCGCCAGCGCGTTGTCGCCGAGCAGGAAGCGCTGGGTTTTCATCGAAAGCCCCTCGGCGATCTTGAGGACCGATTTCGTCCGGTCGCTTTCGACAAGCGCGTCGCAGCCGTTCAAACCGAGCGCCGAAGCCGTCATGGTCGCGCCGATCAGAAAGCGGCGGCGGGTGAGGATGCTGGTCATTGCTTGCCTCCCTTAATGTCCCCTTGGTCGATCGCGTAATAGCCGGTGATCATCGAACGCAGATTGTTGAAGACGCCCGACAGGATCACCATCGCGACGTGGACCACCACGAAGGCGACCAGCGAAAACGCGGTGAGAAAATGGATCGTGCGGGCCGACTGCCGGCCGCCGAAGACATCGAGCAGCCAGGGTGCCACGGCATTAAAGCCGGGCGACATGGTGAGCCCCGTCAGGATCATCAGCGGCAGGAGCAGGATGATCACCGCGACATAGCTGAGCTTCTGCAGCGTGTTGTAATGCCGCGCCTCCGGCCCTTTCGCAAACCGCAGCCGGGCGTGATTGACGATTTCGTGGCCGATATGGGCGGGCGTCAGTTCGTCCCGGGCCGGCAGGAGATCGCGGCGGAAATGACGGCTCACCAATCCATAGGCGAGATAGATGAAGCCGTTGATGACGAACAGCCACGCAAAGAAGAAATGCCAGCGCCGGCCGCTTGCGAGATCCTGATAGCTCGGGATCGTCAGCCAATCGGGGAACCCTCGTGCGGTCGCCTCGCCGTCCACGTCGGAAACGCCGAGAAATCCGGTCGTGTCGAAGGTGAGCGAGCCGATATGCGTGAGGCCCTTCGCCTTGTCACCATCCTCGACCGCCTCCGTGGAAATGAAGGAAGGATCGTTATTCGCACCGTACTGGCCCCAGTAGAGCGCCGGGTGCGCATTGAATATCTGCAGGCCGCTGAACAGCAGCACGGTCATGCAGAGCACATTCACCCAGTGCGACAAGCGCACCAGCAGGCTGTGGCGGTAGATGACCGTCCGGCCGGTCGCAGCGCCGGCATCGATCGTGGCCATGGTGTTTCCTCCGAATGCGGGAATCGGGCTCCAGAAGATAGACGCGGCCGCCGGGCAGAAAGTTTCAGCGGCCGCGGTCAAATCATTTCAAGGCGTCACTTCATCGCGTCGCAGGCCTTCATCATCTCGGACTTTTTCATCGCATCCTTTTCCATGCCGGCCTTGTGCATGCAGTCGGTCTTGGTGCTGCCGGTCGCCATCGAGTCCTTCTTCATAGCATCCGGTTTCATGGCGTCGGTCTTCATGGAGTCCTTCTTCATCGCGTCGGAGTTCATGCTGCTCTGGCCGTTCGCCGCGCCGGCAAGCGAAAGACCGACAACGACGGTGCAGGCTGCGAGGCTGGAAAGAAGCTTGGTCATGGATGCCCTCCTGGGATCAATCGATGTGTCCGCCGGCTGCGTGCCGAGGGCTCACAGCCATCAATTCGACCCACGCAGAAAGTCGTTACAGCGTCACGGTTATGTGATAGGCCGAAAGCACCCGGATTATTTTCCATTCCGGATGTAACCGTTTATGTGCTTCTCCGAATAATCATTTGAACAGCATGACGAGCACCCATTCGGAAGAAGCCCTGAAGGCCCTGATGCTTCTGTCTCTTGATGGGGACGAGGCCGCCTATCGGCGTTTGCTCAACGCAGTGCGCGTCCTGCTTGTCGGATATTACAGCCGCCGAATGGCTGCTGCGACGAAAGCGGACATGGAAGACCTCGTCCAGGAAACATTGCTGGCGCTGCATTCCCGCCGGGAAACCTACGATCGCGAGCGGCCGTTTACCGCATGGTTCTTCTCGATCGCCCGCTACAAGCTGATCGACCACCATCGCGGCCGCGGCAGCCGGATGATGGCGGAAACGGAGCTCGGCGAGGATTTCGAGAGCGACTACAACGAGGAAGGCCTGACGGCACGCATGGATGTCGAACGGCTTCTGGATGGCCTGCCGGCGAAACAGCGGGAATTGATCCGCCAGGTGAAGCTCGAGGGCCAATCCGTCGCGGATACGGCAAGCCGGACCGGCCAATCGGAATCGGCCGTCAAGGTCGGCATTCATAGAGGGATCAAGGCACTGGCGGAGAAATTGCGAGGCGGACAGTGAGAAAGACGGACGACATCATCGACAACCTGGTGGGCGAATTGAAGCCGGTGCCGCGCCATGCGCTGGCGCGCCGCTTCGTGACCGGCGTGCTGCCGGCGCTCGCCGTGTCGCTGGTGCTGATGCTGGCGGTCCTCGGCCTGCGCATAGACCTAGCGGAAGCTCTGATGTTGCCGGTGTTCTGGATCAAGTCCGCCTATAACGTGCTGCTGGCGATCGCCGCGTTCCTCGCCGCCTACCATCTGGCGCGGCCCGACGGTTCCAGGGGGCGGTTCTTCCAGTTCGCGGCGGCGATCGTTGCGATCATGGCCGTGGTTGCGGTCGGCCAGCTGATGATGTCTCCGGCTGAGACCTATCGCTCCTTGATCATCGGATCGTCAGCGCTCCATTGCCCTCTGCTGATCTTCCTCTTCGCGTTGCCGGTGCTTGCCGGGAACATGTGGGTGCTGCGCCGCGGCGCGCCGACGGACCTGAGGCTCACCGGCTTCATCGCCGGGATTGCGGCCGGTGCCGCCGGCGCCTGGGTCTATTCCTGGTTCTGCACCGAGAACGGCATGCCTTTCGTGCTCATCTGGTATTCGCTCGGCATCCTGCTGACCGGCATTCTCGGCGCACTTCTGGGACCCCGGCTGCTGCGCTGGTAAGCCGGCGGTAAACTTCCGAATCCGCACAAACGGGCGCAACGCCTGCGCCGCCAAATTCCGATAAGTTGCCACAAAACTAAGGCTTTACCTGATGCGTTGCAATTTCACCGAATACGTGGATAGGTTGAGTTGCACAGCAGTAAGGCTCCTAGTGGGAGCCTTCGTAATCTCCAGGGACGAGCGGCAACATGGTCGAGATGAATTTCAACATGATCGGTTACGACTTCGAGCGAGGTCTACGTGTCCTGAAAGAAGGGTACAGCTCTGCGATTCTCGCGCTCGAACAGAAGTCTGATGCGATTGGCACCGAGCTACTGGAGTACAGGCAGTACCTCGTCGACGGAGGGGAGCCGGACGAGGAAAGGGACGAGGACGGCTTCCTCTTATGGGATCGCGAACGCCTGCTGGAAATGGACGAGGAGGTCTGCAAAGCAGCTGTCGTTGAGGCTCGCAAGGCCTTTGTAATTGCTCTCTACCATCACTGGGAGCGCGCTACTCGGAAAGACACTGGATATCACGGGCGCGTTCACACGAAGCTTCTGAGCGAGGCGACCGCCAATAACATCAACGTTCAACCCGAACTCAACAAGGTCAGGCATCTCATCAATACGCTCAAACACAACAATTCAGAGCCGGGCCTTCAACTGCTCAAATCGTGGCCAGAAGTCCTTCCTCCAGCTTTCGAGCCAGACGAACAGACAGACTGGTATCATGAAGTGGTTCTGACAGATGCTCACGTCAACCAAGCTCTCGATATCATCGCAGGTTCCGGCCCGGTAGCTGTTCGGCTGTAGGCAAATCCGCGCAACGAATCGAACCGCAGAAGGGTACCCCCTGGGTTAGGTGCCTCGCAAACCATGCGATTTTGCTGTCGCCTATCCTCTCGCGCAGACGCGAGATCGGTATAACTTCTGATTTTGGCACTATACCGATTTTTGTGGCTTTCTCTATCTCTCTGATTTCATTGAGAGAAGAAATGGTACGGTTGGGGGGTCTCGAACCTCCGACCTCAGGTGCCACAAACCTGCGCTCTAACCAACTGAGCTACAACCGCACAAACGCCCTTGGGCGCCGTTGGGGGGTCACATACGGCGATCGGACTTTTTTTGCAAGTCCTATCCCGCAAATAGAAAGTCCTATCCCGCAAATAGAAGAGGCCGGAGCATGCTCCGGCCTTCTCCTTAAAATCACGCCCTAGGAATTAGGCAGCCTTGAAGGTCGTCATAACCTTTTCAGCGGCTTCCTTGCCCGGCTTCGTCACGTCTTCAACGATCTTGCGGGCGGTGTCCTGCATGGACTTGGCCTGCTCAACCGTGATTTCAGCCTGCTTGCGGATGAAACCGGTCTGCAGTTCGATCAGTTCGGCAAAGGACTTCACGCCGAGCAGCGATTCCATATGGGTCAGCGAGGTTTCGGCGTTGGTGCGCAGAGCGTCGATCGCCTTGAGGCCGAGTTCGACAGAACCAGCCTGGGCCGACTGCATTGTGGATTCCACCGTCTTGGTGGCTTCCTCGGCAGCGGTTTTCATCTTAGCATAGGCTTCGCGAGACTGGGTGGCACCCTTTTCGGCGAAGTCGCGGAAGCCTTCGGTCATCTTGGACGGATCGAAAGCGGAGAAGGAAAAGATATCGTCGGTCTTGTATGCCATCGTTTCAGGTCCTCGTTGGCGATTTCTTCGGCAGAACCGAAGATGTCATGCCTCTTATATAGACCATCTCGTTGTGCATTGCAATATGATTGTGCGCTGCACAATAAAATGAGTCCCGGAATTAACCCTATCGGAGGTTTGGATAGCGCCGCTCTCGACCCGAAGGCAGGGGAAGGTTATTAACAATCCGTTAAACTACGTAGAAATCCGGTCACAAACGCCCTGTAGGTTTTGCCTATGTCCGCAGTTCAATACCCGTTCATCGACATTGCCGTGCACGAGCGCGTCCGCGATCGTTTTGCGGCAGGCGAAGCGATCGTGTTGTTTTCTCCGGACATGCAAAGCCCTCTCTGGGCGAACGGGCGCGGCGCCGATCTCTTCGGTTTCGGCTCCATCTACGATTTCCTCGACCAGGGTCCCAACCGCGTCGATATCGCCTTCCGCCAGATCGAAGCGGCCGCGCGCCAGCTCGGCGAAGTCGGCGACATCCGCAACCTGACGATCCGCGTCGCCTCCGGTTTCCAGCGCATTCCCGTGCAGGCAATTTGCGAGCTCGTCCAGGTTCAGGGCGAAACGGCCGTGCTGTTCAGCGCGCCGGTGGAACGAGGCAGGCTCGCGCCTTCGGCCTCCGCTGCCCGGATGATCGAAGGCTTCGACGATCCCGATACGCATATGGCGGTGATCGACGAAAACGGTGAGGTGCTTGCCGCCTCGGCCGAGTTCGCGGGGCTCGGCGTTTCCGTGCAGACGGCCAAGATAATGGCGACCATGGCTGGCGCCGATCCGAGCCGCCTCGTCAAGCGCCCGATCCCGACCTCCAAGGGCTACCTGCCGGCTGCGATCGGCAAGCTCTCCAACGAACCGGCCCTGCATCTCCTGTTCACGGTCGAGACGGAACAGGGCCGCGCCGCCGTCGCCAACGGCTATGAGCCCCGCGACGAGGCACCGACGCTCGCCGAAGACGATCCGGCGAATGCCGAGATCGGCGAGGACACCACGGAACCCGCTGCGAGCGACGACACCGAGGACTTCACGGTCGAGGCCGAGCCGGTGGACGATGTTGCCGAGGTGATCGCCGCTGTATCCGAAATCGAGGATACGGAAGAGCCGGAAGAAGAAATTTCGCTGGAAGCCGGCGGCGATGTCGCGCCGGTGCAGCCGGCTGCTCTCGATGAACCGGTAGAAGAGGTCGCGCCTGAAAATGCCGTGCCGGCCGCGGACGTCGAGGCCCTTTCCCTCGATGACGCGATCGAGACGGCCGAAGAACTGGTTTCGCCAACCGCGATCGAGGAAACATCTGCTGCTCAGTTGGAGACAGTAGACGTTGCGCCTTCAATCGAACCCGCAGCCGCCGAAATTGCCGCGCCGGAACCGGTTGGTTTTGTCTTCCGCGGCGACGGGCGCGCGACCCGCTTCGTCTGGAAGATCGATGCGGAAGGCCGGTTCAGGGAAGTTTCGAGCGAATTTGCCGATGCCGTCGGCCCACACGCCGCCGATATCAATGGTATGGCCTTCACCGATCTCGCCGCCCTCTTCCATCTCGATCCCGAGGGCAAAATCACCGAGCTGCTCCAGAAGCGCGATACCTGGTCCGGCAAGACGATCTGGTGGCCGATCGAGGGCACGTCGCTGATGGTGCCGGTCGATCTCGCCGCGCTGCCGACCTATACCCGCACCCGCGAGTTCGACGGTTTTCGCGGCTTTGGCATCGTGCGCATCGGCGATGCAGCCGAGGATCCGAATGCCGTCGGCCTGACATTGACCCGGGCGGTGCCGGAGGATGTGGCCGAACCGGAAGGGGATATCGTTTCGGAAGCCTACGAGATGCCTGTCGATGCGCCGGAATTGGCGGCGGAAGACAATCTGCCCGTTTGGCAGGACGAAGTTGCCGAGGCGCCGGCGGAAATCGCCGAGATTGAGGAGCACGCTCCTGAACTCAGCGCCGTCGAAGATACAATCGTCGAAGTTCCCGCGAGCGACGAATCGATTGCAGAGGCCATTGCAACGGATGAGCCCGTGACATCCGGGGAACCGGAAGTCACGGAAGATGCCGAGCAGCCGGCTGCTGCCGAAGACATATCCGCCGATGCAGCGCCATCCGAAGACCTGCTGCCGGAGCCGGCGCCAGAGGACGCGCCGCAGCCGTCCAAGTCGGGGCGGCAGATCCCTTCGCTGCTCGACTGGCCGGCCGGCGAACGCCCGGCACTGCGGATCGTCGACAATGCCGGCCGCCGCCATTCCGACAAGGTCATCCAGCTGGAAGAACGCCGCTCCAACCGCCGCGACGGACTCACCCCCGTGGAACAGGCGGCTTTCCGCGAAATCGCCCGACAGCTCGACAATTTCGTCGGTCGCCGCAACGAGGAAAAGACGCCGGAGGCCTCGGGCGAGGCGGAGCTACCTGTTGTCGAACAGAACGAGCCGAGCGCGATAGAGCCGGCACAGTTCGAGCATGAGGCGGTGCACGAGGAACCTGTCGCGCCCGTTTCGGAAGAGATTTCCGAGGAAGAGGCGATCGCCTTCGCCGAAGACGCGAACCAGGCTTTTGCCGACGGGCCGATCGAGCCCACCGAAGACACGGAAACCGCTGTGGAGGCTCCGGCCGATCCGCATCCGGAGCTTTCCGACCGCGAACTGTTGAGCCAGATGATACCGGTTCGCGAACGTATCGGCCTTTCCGCGGAGATCGTCGACCAGATGCCGGTGGCGCTTCTCGTCCACAGCGGCGACACCTTGATCTACGGCAATCCGGAATTCCTGCGGCTGACCGGTTATGCCTCGATCGACGAGCTGGCGGAAGTCGGCGGTCTCGATGCGCTGCTGCAGCGCCAGGACCTCGAAGGCAAGACAACGGAAGCCGGCGGCATGGTCGTGGTGCGCGCCGACGATGTGCTGGTGCCGGTGACGGCGCGTCTGCAGTCCGTCCGCTGGGACAATTCGACCGTTCTGATGTTGGCGCTGATGCCGGTCGTGGCCGAGACCCAGGGCTCCACCGAGGATGGCGAAGCGGCGGCGGTCATTCCCCTGCGCGCGCCTCGCGCCGCCGACCAGCTCGCCAAGCTGCAGGTCGAGGTAACCGAGCTGCGCGCCATCCTGGAAACGGCCACCGACGGCGTGGTGATCATCGGCGCCGATGGCGACATCCGCTCCCTGAACCGGGCGGCAAGCGCGCTCTTCAACTACGACAATGAAGAGATCAACGGCAAACCTTTCGTCACCCTGTTCGCCCATGAAAGCCAGCGGGCGATCCTCGATTATCTCGCCGGACTTGCCGGCCATGGCGTGGCGAGCGTTCTCAACGACGGCCGCGAAGTCATCGGCCGCGAGGCTTCCGGCGGCTTCCTGCCGCTGTTCATGACGATCGGCAAGTTGACCTCCTCGAACGGTTATTGCGCGGTCATCCGCGACATCACCCAGTGGAAGCGCACCGAAGACGAGCTGCGCACGGCCAAGCGTGCTGCCGAGACGGCGAATGCCCACAAGAGCGAGTTCCTCGCCCATGTGAGCCACGAAATCCGCACACCGCTCAACGCGATCATCGGCTTTGCCGACATGATGGCGAGCGAACGTTTCGGCCAGATCGGCCATGCGCGTTACGTGGAATATGCCAATGACATCAGCCGCTCCGGCCGGCATGTGCTCGATATCGTCAACGACCTCCTCGACATTTCCAAGATCGAGGCCGGCGAGATGGAGCTTGATTTCGTCGCGGTCGGCCTGAACGAGGCGGTGTCGGAAGCCGTCTCGCTGGTGCAGCCGCAGGCAAACGGCCAGCGGGTGATCATCCGCACGGCCCTCTCGCATGCCGTGCCGCAGGTGGTCGCCGATCCGCGCTCGATCAAGCAGATCGTGCTGAACATCCTGTCGAACGCCATCCGCTTCACGCCCTCCGGCGGCCAGATCGTCGTGTCCACCGCCTACGAGACCAACGGCAACGTGGTCCTTCGCGTCCGCGATACCGGCATCGGCATGACCCGCTCGGAGCTGGAGCTTGCGATGAAGCCGTTCCGCCAGGTTGCGAGCGCCTCCCGCAAGCGCGGCGACGGCACGGGCCTTGGTCTGCCGCTGACCAAGGCGATGGTCGATGCAAACCGCGCCGCCTTCGCGATCACCTCTGCACCGAACGAAGGCACGCTGGTGGAAATCACCTTCCCCTCGCCGCGGGTGCTGGCGAACTGATCCGGGAGACTGCGATTGGTTTTCGCATCCTCGTGGCTCGGCTTGTGATAGTAGCGGGCACACTGATGGTTGCGGCGAAACTTACGGCGCCCCTGGGTTGCTTCAGACATTAAAAGAAAGGCAGCCGAAGCTGCCTTTGAAGTTTAATGCTGTCCAACGAGGGTCGGTGGAGACGTCATGTCTATGAAAGCTCGCGGCTAGGCGTAGTTCATACACGAGACGAAACCATGTTGCTCCACTTTTGATCAAAGCGGCTTAATGGGTCGTTAACAGCGACCCATTTCTGGAATTTATGCCGGAGATGTGCCGTATCGATACATCTCGCCTCGTTGGTGATACCCGGCGCATCAGCTTTTCAACTCGACAAGTCCGTCGAACAGATCGAGCGCTTCCGGGTTGGCGAGCGTCTCCTTGTTCCTGACTGCCCGGCCGTGCACGACGTCGCGGACCGCCAGCTCAACGATCTTGCCGGACTTGGTGCGGGGGATATCGGCGACCTGGATGACCTTTGCCGGTACATGGCGCGGCGAAGCGCCGGTGCGGATGCGGGCCTTGATCGCCTTGGTAAGATCTTCGGTCAGCGTCAGGCCGCCGGCGAGGCGGACGAAGAGGATGACGCGGACGTCGTCGTCCCAGTCCTGGCCGATGCAGATGGCTTCCGCGACCTCCTCCATCTGCTCCACCTGGTTGTAGATCTCCGCGGTGCCGATCCGTACGCCGCCCGGGTTGAGCGTGGCGTCGGAACGGCCGTGGATGACGATGCCGTCATGTTCGGTCCATTCAGCGAAATCGCCGTGGCACCAGACATTCTCGAAGCGCTCGAAATAGGCCGCCCGGTATTTCTGCCCTTCGGGATCGTTCCAGAACATGAGCGGCATGCACGGGAAGGCCTTGGGGCAGACGAGTTCACCTTTTTCCCGGCGTACCGGCTTGCCGTCGTCGTTCCAGACGTCGACGGCAAGCCCCAGACCCGGCCCCTGGATCTCGCCACGCCAGACCGGCTTCAACGGATTGCCGAGCACGAAGGTGGAAACGATGTCGGTGCCGCCTGAAATCGAGGCGAGATGCACGTCGGATTTGATGCCCTCGTAGACGAAGGAAAAACCTTCCGGCGAGAGCGGCGAACCGGTGGAGATGACGAGCCTGAGCGCAGCCAGATCGTGGCTCTCCTTCGGCACGATGCCGCCCTTGCGGAGCGCGTCGATATATTTCGCCGAGGTGCCGAACACCGCGAACTTTTCAGCTTCGGCATAATCGAACAGGACATTGCCGTCCGGCGCGAAGGGCGAGCCGTCGAACAGGCAGAGCGTGGCGCCGACTGCGAGGCCTGACGCCAGCCAGTTCCACATCATCCAGCCGCAGGTGGTGAAATAGAACATTCTTTCGCCAGGCTCGAGGCTGCAATGGAAGCGATGTTCCTTGAGATGCTGCAACAGCGTGCCGCCGGCCGAATGGACGATACATTTCGGCACGCCGGTCGTGCCGGACGAAAAGAGAATGTAGAGCGGATGGGAGAACGGCAGAGGCGCGAACTCGACGGCCTTCGCTTCATAAGGCGCCGTGAAATCGGCAAGTGTACGGCCATCGGCAAGCGATGCGGCGAGTGCGGGAGCGTCGCCGGTATAAGGCACCACCAGAACCGGCGTCTTCAGCACCGAGGAAACCGCCCTCACCTTGGCGACGACGTCCTGGAGCTTGCCGTTGTACCAGTAGCCGTCGCAAGTGATGAACAGCTTTGGGTCGATCTGGCTGAAACGGTCGAGCACGCCCTGTTCGCCAAAATCAGGTGAACAGGAAGACCAGATGGCACCGATCGAGGCGGCGGCCAGCATGCAGGCAATGGTTTCCGGCATATTCGGCATCATCGCAGCAATGCGGTCGCCTTTCTCGATACCGAGCACCCTGAAGGCCTGCTGCAGACGAGAGACTTCGGCACGAAGTTTATCCCAGGACCAGCGATAGCTCACCTTGTCCTCGCCGCGGAAGATCAGCGCGTCTCCGGCGCCTGTTCCGGAAAGTAGATTTTCGGCGAAATTCAGCGTCGCATCAGGGAAGAAACGCGCGGCAAGCATGTCTTCGCCGTTGATCAGCGCGCGTTCGCCGCGCTCGCCCTTGACGCCGCAGAAATCCCAGACCGCCGACCAGAATTCGGCGCGCTCGCTGATCGACCACGCGTAGAACGCATCATAGTCGGGAAAGCATTTGCCAAAACGCTCAGCGCACCAATTGATGAAATGATAAAGCGGGGTTTTCTGCTGTACTTCCTTCGAGGGCGCCCAGAGCGGCTGTTCATTGCCCATTCCCATTCCTCCACCCTCGGAGAACCTCGCCCCGACATCGGAAACCAGGGTTCGGCCTCGTCTCCATCACGCCAGACCCTGCGAGCTCGCAGCGTATCGGCTTTTATAGCATGTTGCACCGCATTATAAAGGAGACCGCCGGGGATGTTTCCCGGATTTGCACGGGGCCGGCATTTCCTATATGCGCGTGATGATCATGCTCACCAATCCGATCGGAAATCTGCGGAAGAACCTGGGCCGCCCGCTGGGCCGGCGGTCGCGCCGCGTTCTGATCGGTGCCATCGTCGCTCTCTGCCTGTTCGCGCTTTTCCAGGTTATCGCACCGTTCCTCATTTCATCGGCCGTCGTGCGCGAAAGCATGGAGCGGGCGGTCGCCGAATGGACCGGCCATGACGTGGAGATCGAGGGAACACCGGATATCCGCTTCTGGCCCGAGCCTCGGGTCACGCTCAGGGACATCACCATCCGCAAGCAGGCGGAAGACGGCGAGCGCGTGCTCGGCCGGGTCTCGCGGCTTTCGGCCTCCTTCGATCTCGTGCAGGCCCTGGTCGGCCAGCCCGAATTCAAGGATTTTCGGCTCACGGATCCGGAAATCTACGTCATCCGGGAGGTCGACGGCAGGCTCGACTGGGCGAATGACGGGTTGCTCAGCCGTGCAGTGCGCGATGCACGGCCGGACGGCAGCGGCCAGGCGCTGACGGCGGATGACGATGCACGCATGGGCGATGTCGGCATCACCAACGGAACACTCGAAATCTCCGACCTCGCCAGCGGCCGCGTCACACGGTTCCAATCGATCGACGGAACGCTCGACTGGCCCTGGCTTTCTCGCGGCCTGGAGCTGAAGGCGGATGCCGAGCTCAACGGCCGGGCGCTGACGCTGGACATAAGCTCGACCCAGCCCCTGCTGCTGCTCTCGGGCAAAAGCGGCGATATCTCGGGCACGATGGCGTCCTCCCTCTTTCGGGGCCAGTTCCGAGGCGTCGCCGATCTTGCGACGCAGGCATTTCTTTCCGGCGATGCCGAACTGACGGTCCCCGACCTTGCGGCGGCGATGAGCTGGGCCGGTCTGAACTTTTCCGGCACGGAACGCTTGAAAAGCTTCTCTTTGACGACCCACCTCGTTACCAACGACAACGTCCTGCGCTTCGACAACCTCTCCCTCAGCCTGAACGACGCCAAGGCGACGGGCGTACTCGATCTGCTGCTGCCCGCGGACAAGCCGCCGAGACTGACCGGCACGCTCGCCTTCGACCGGATGGATTTTTCCGCCGCACTTGCCGCCATTGCGCCGCGCACCATGGGAGACACCAGCGAGAGCGATGGCCAGCTCGCCGATCTGGAACTCGACCTGAGGCTTTCCGCCCAGCAGGCGACGCTCGGACCTTTCCAGCTTTCGGAGGCCGCCGTGAGCGTGATGAACACCGGCGAGCAATCCCGTATCGACATTGCCGACAGCGATTTCGAGACGGGCCGGCTGACCGGCCGGGTCGCCACCGTAAAAGGCGGCGTGGCCGGGGCCGTCGCCCTGCGCCTTGCTGTGCAGGACGCCGATTTCGGAAATATCGTCAGGGAACTCGGCCTCGCCGGGCCACTTCCGGCGGCACGCGGATCGTTGGACCTGGCGCTCGACGTCGACCGGCCGCTGGAGCCGGAAGCCTGGCGCAACGCCAAGGGTACCTTGCGCTTTCGCGCGGACCGCGGCTCGTTTTCAGGCGTCAATATTGCCGGCATCCGGCAGCTTGCGGCGCAAAAACCCTATTTCCCCCTGAGCGATGCCGGCACCGGCAGCCTGGAATTCGACCATATCGACATATCCGCCAATCTTGCGGACGGTTCGGCCGATATCCGCGAGGGGAAGATCACCGGTGCCGCAGAAACGCTGACGCTTTCGGGCGTCATTCCTTATATCAACAACAGCCTCGCGCTCTCGGCGATCGTCGAAACGATCCCGCAGCGTGCCACTACCGCGCCGCTGATGGTCTTCATCGGCGGGTCCTGGCCCAACCCGGTCATCTGGCCTGTTTCGCAAACTCCGGCGAAACCCCTACAATGAGCCGAATCAACCGGATGGGGGTAATCTGGTGGCGCGGTTCCTGATCAATCTATGCAAGGCGCTGCTCGCCTGTCTCATCATGGGCGCGGTCTTGAGCTTCTTCGGCATCACCATGCCGTCGCTGCTGGCGCTCCTGCACCTGACGCCGGACGATATCCGGCTCGGGCTCGAGAGCGCCTATGTCTGGTCGGTGCCGCGCATCGTGCTCGGGGCCGTCATCGTGCTGCCGGCCTGGCTGCTCATCTACATCTTCCTGCCGCCGCGCGGAGGCGAGTGAGCCTCAGGTCGTACCACGGGCTGCGACATGCTCGTCGCGGATACGCCGCATCTCGGCCTGCTTGGTGGTGATCGAGGTGATGATGACGCCGATGGTGACAAGCCCGATCAGGATGGTGCAGATCGCGTTGATTTCCGGCGTGACGCCGAGGCGAACCTGGCTGTAGATCTTGATCGGCAACGTGGTGGCGCCGGGACCTGTGGTGAAGCTCGCGATCACCAGGTCGTCCAGCGACAGCGTGAAGGCCAGCATCCAGCCGGCGATGACCGCCGGAAAGATCAATGGCAGGGTGATCTTGAAGAAGGTCTTGACCGGGGGGCAACCGAGATCGAGGGCCGCTTCCTCCAGGCTCCGGTCGAAGGTCAGCAGCCGCGACTGCACGACGATCGCCACATAGCACATCGTGAAGGTCGTATGCGCAATGATGACAGTCCAGAAACCGCGATCGATGCCGACCGCGACGAACAACAGCAGCATCGACAGGCCGGTGATCACTTCCGGCATGACGAGCGGCGCATAGATCATCCCGGAAAACAGCATCCGGCCCGGAAAGCGCGTGAAGCGCACGAGTGAAAGGGCAGCGAGCGTGCCGAGCACCGTGCCGATCGTGGCACTGATGATGCCGACGCGTGCCGTTACCCAGGCGGCGTCCATGAGGCCCTGGTTCGACCACATGGTCTTGTACCATTGCAGCGAAAAGCCGCCCCAAACCGTGACGAGCTTGGAGGCATTGAACGAATAGACCACCAGGATGATGATCGGGATGTAGAGGAATGCGAAACCGAGGGTCAGGACGGTGGCATCGAAGCGGGATGATTTCATCTCAAGCCACCTTCTTCTGCTGGTTCTGGAAAATCATGATCGGCACGACCAGCATGATCAGCAGGATGACCGCCACGGCCGATGCCAGCGGCCAGTCGCGGTTGCCGAAAAACTCCGTCCACAGCGTCTTGCCGATCATCAGCGTGTCGGCACCGCCGAGCAGATCCGGGATGACGAATTCACCGGTGATCGGGATGAAGCAGATCATCGAACCGGCGATCACGCCCGGCAGCGACAAAGGGAAGGTGATCTTCCAGAATGCCTTCCAGGGCGGGCAGCCGAGATCGCTCGCGGCCTCCAGCAGAGTGTTGTCCATCTTTTCCAGAGCCGCATAGAGCGGCAGGACCATGAACGGCAGGTAGGAATAGACGATGCCGATGAAGACCGCGTAGTCGGTGCGGAAGACCTGGACCTGCTCATCTGCGCCGAGAAGGCCGGCCGACTGGAACAGCAATGTCAGCAGGCCATCGGGCTTCAGGATGCCTATCCAGGCGTAAACGCGGATCAGGAAGGACGTCCAGAACGGCAGGATGACCAGCATGACGAGCGTCGGCCGCAGCATGGTCGGCGCGCGGGCCATGGCGAGCGCCATGGGATAACCGATCAGCAGCAGCAGGAAGGTGGAGATCACCGCGATGCGCAGCGAAGAGAGATAGGCCTCGATGTAGAGGGGATCGTCGGTCAGGAAGAGATAGTTGTCGAGGTCCAGTTCGGAGACGAAATCGCCAAATGCGCCGAACCCTTCAAAGAGCGGCGTGTAGGGCGGCATGGCGATCGCCGTCTCGGAGAGCGAGATCTTGAAGATGATCAGGAAAGGGGCGACGAAGAACAGCAGCAGCCAGAGATAGGGCACCGCGACCACCAGCCAGCGGGCGGGGTTGGGTCTG
>NZ_PVBK01000050.1:0-841 GCF_002968535.1 Neorhizobium sp. T7_12
GAATCGACATTCATCGCAGCCAGATCATAGCGGCGACGAGATAGAGGAAGCCTTGGAAGTGAATGGTTCTGCGGTCGTAGCGCGTCGCGAAGCGGCGGAAGTGCTTCATTCGGTTGAAGCACCGCTCGATGCGGTTGCGCTGTTTGTAGAGGAGTTCATCGTGCGGAATAATAATCTTGCGCGAGCGGTTTGACGGGATCACCGCCTCGGCTCCCATGTCGGCAATCGTTTCCCGCAAGGCATTGCTGTCATAGGCTTTGTCAGCCAGCACGGCATTGCCGCTCTGGCCCTCCAGAAGAGCCGGCGCTTGCGTGATGTCTGTGACCCGACCTGATGTCACGATGAAACGCAATGGTCGGCCCAGCGCATCGGCCAGCATGTGGATCTTGGTGGTCAGTCCGCCTCGGGAGCGCCCCAGCGCCTGATCCTTGCCCCCCTTTTCCGGAAGCTGCCTGCTGATGGGCACGGACGATCGTGCTGTCGATCATCAGGTATTGGTTGTCACGATCGGCCGTCAGCGTCTCGAACACCTGCTCCCAGATGCCAGCATGGCACCAGCGGCTGAAGCGCTTATGCACCGTCTTCCACTTGCCATACCGCTCCGGCAGATCGCGCCAATGTGCGCCGGAGCGCAAAACCCAGAGGCAACCATTGATAAACAAACGATTATCCGAGCCTGTACGCCCCGGATCGCCCACCTTGCCCGGCAACAAGGACACAATTTTCGCCCACTGCCCATCGCTCAGTTCATAACGCTTAGCCGCCATAACGACCCCCGTGGTTCAACACGGTGTCCTATGAATCAGCGATCAGGTGATTTGGGAATCCTGAATGTCGATCC
>NZ_PVBK01000051.1:0-832 GCF_002968535.1 Neorhizobium sp. T7_12
GTTTCCGGCGAAGCCTTCAGCTCCTTTTCGGCCAGAGATTCCCAATCCTTGACGGTCTTTGCGGCTTTCACGGTCTTCTCGGCCATCACTCGAACTCCATGATCAACTCGTCGACCGCCAGGCTTTGGCCCTGGCTCGCGGCGACGTGCTTGACGATGCCCCTGCGCTCGGCCTTCAGCACGTTTTCCATCTTCATCGCCTCGACGGTCGCGAGCGTCTGGCCGGCTTCGACTGCGTCGCCGGCTTTCACCGACACGGAGGTGATGACGCCGGGCATGGGGCAGAGCAGCATCTTCGAGGTGTCCGGGGGCAGTTTTTTCGGCATCAGGCGGGCAAGTTCGGCCACGCGGGGCGAACGGACGCGGGCGGTGACGTCCATGCCGCGCCAGCGCAACCGCACTGCGGAGCCGATGAGGTTGACCTTGACCCCCATCGTCTCGCCGCCGACATGGAAGCGGGCATGGCTTTGGCCCGGCAGCCAGCCGCTGGCGACGGAAAGCTGTGCTCCATCGGCAAAGCGGACGCTGGCGCCGTCGGGGCCGGTTTCGAGCGTCACGGCCTCTTCGAAGCCCGCGAGCGTCACCACCCAGTCCTTGCCGATCACCCGGCGATGATTGCCGATCGTGCCGGAAATCTGTACCGCCCGCTCCTGCAGGGCCTGATGGACCAGGACGGCGATGGCGACAAGCTTCTTTGCGGCCGCCTCGTCGGGATGCACGCCCGAAAAACCTTCCGGGAATTCCTCGGCGATGAAGGCCGTGGTGATCTTTCCGGAGCGAAAACGGTCGTGATCCATGACGGCCGAGAGGAAGGGCAGATTGTGGCCGATGCC
>NZ_PVBK01000052.1:0-768 GCF_002968535.1 Neorhizobium sp. T7_12
TGAAATCTCCTTGGGCAGATCAGCGAAGGGAGGGGGAGGGGCGGAGTGCATGGCGGCCGTCGCCAAGCAGAAATTGCGCGATAGACAGGACGATGAGGTAGAGTGGATATTCCCAACCGCCGTTCGGCGCGTTGAACACCCACCCATTGCCGCCATGCGCCCAGATGATCGCGCCGAGAAGTGCCGGGATCAGGGCCACGGCCACCCAACGCGCATAGATGCCGAGAACCAGCATCGTGCCGCCCACGGCTTCGGCGGCAAAGGTCCCATAAGCCAGCCATCCGGGCAGGCCGATGGACTCGAAATAGCCCGCCGTACCGGCAAGGCCGAAGGTGAACAGCTTGAGCGCGATGGAATGGGCGAGATACATCACGCCGAGGCTGACGCGCAGCAGCGTTGCCCCGTAGTCCGTTAATTGCTCTTGGGTCATGAAAAACGATCTCCGATTATAGATGTACTTGCATCTATATGAGGGCTTGCCTTGTCCGTCAAGATACATGTATCTGCATCTATGTCCGATTGTTCAGATACCAAAGCACAGGAGCCCTCTCCCGCCATCACGCGGGCTTGGGTGCGTCTCATGCGCGCCCAGCAGCTCGTGCTTGGCGCGATCGAGCAGGATTTAAAGGCGGCCGATCTTCCCCCGCTTGGCTGGTATGACGTGCTGCTGGAGCTGTCGCGGGCCGAGGGTGGTCGCTTGCGGCCCTACGAGATCGAGGAGCGCACCCTCTTGGCGCAGCACAATCTTTCCCGGCTTCTCGACCGAAT
>NZ_PVBK01000053.1:0-443 GCF_002968535.1 Neorhizobium sp. T7_12
GTGTCCGACGGCGTCCCCATGAACCTGGAGCTGGCGCGAACCGACTGGCCGCTCAACGCGGTCGTCCAGCACATCATGGAGAGCTTCCGGAAGGCCGGCTTCTACATGGCCCCGATGAAGGAGCAGCGCTCGCCCACCACGGAGCCGATGCTGACCGCGCTCGACGTGGAGAAGCTGCTCGCCTACACGGTCATCTTCCAGGAGAACGCGGACAAGTCGGTGACGCTCATCCTCGGCGTCTCCAACATGTCCAACTACAAGCCGCCCGGGACGACGCTCAGCTGGGCGCCGTTGATGCCGGGCGCGGAGGGGTTGACGCGCTCGGAGCTGGAGGGCGCGCACCTGGCCGTCTACGCGACCCCGCCCGGCACGACCGAGGCGCAGGTGCTCGACTACTACCGCACGGCGCTGAAGCCCGTGGGCTACGAGGAAGACCCCGATGA
>NZ_PVBK01000054.1:0-438 GCF_002968535.1 Neorhizobium sp. T7_12
GACGAGCACGACGACGTCGTCGCCGAGTGCGTGGAGCAGGTGATGCGCATCCTCCAGGCGCAGCGCGAGCGGTGAGGGGTGGAACGTGAGCGGCGAGCTGAAGAAGCTGAAGATCGAGGCCTACCGGGCCATCTCCTACGCGGGGGGCGAAAAGCAGGACACGTTCTCCGTCCTCTTCAACCCGGCCAGCTACGCGTCCAAGTACGAGATTGAGTACGGCCAGGGCCAGGGCCAGGGCACCAGCGGCAGCTCGCAGCGCTTCGGCCGCATCAAGCCGCGCGAATACATCTTCGAGCTGGTGTTCGATGGCACCGGCACGGCCGCCTCGCCGCGCGAAGTGGCCACGGACATCGAGCAGTTCCTCACAGTCACCGGGAAGATGGACGGTGAGATCCACCGCCCGCTGTACCTGAAGCTGTCCTGGGGGCCACTCATCGT
>NZ_PVBK01000055.1:0-435 GCF_002968535.1 Neorhizobium sp. T7_12
GACGGATTTTCGCAACCTTTCGCTGTTAACGTCGCGTTCGTCAATGCCCTGACTACGCTCCCACAAAATGCGGCCAAATTTGCCAAAGCGTTTAAGCAGCATCACCAGATCACACTTTTGCACATCACCGCAGGTCCGCAGCCCCATCGCTTCCAGTTTTGCCGCCGAGACTTTGCCGACGCCAGGAATTTTTGCCAGCGGTAAGGTTTGAAGAAATGCCGGAACTTCTGCCGGAGTAATAACAAACTGACCGTTGGGTTTATTCATGTCGGAAGCGATTTTAGCGAGAAACTTTACCGGCGCAACGCCCGCAGACGCCGTCAGTTGCAGCTCGTTGAAGATTGTCTGGCGGATTTCCTGGGCGATGAGGGTCGCAGAACCGTGGCAATGCACACTATCGGTGACGTCGAGATAGGCTTCATCCAGTGATAACGG
>NZ_PVBK01000056.1:0-428 GCF_002968535.1 Neorhizobium sp. T7_12
GGAAGCCGACCATGCGATGGCCGGCAAGCCGGTCGGGATGCTGCGGCAGGCCGTGGCGGGCAATGTAGGCAGGTGAGGCGAGCGTCACCTCATCGAGCATGGCGACGTGCCGGGCGACCATGTCGCTATCTCCAGGCGTGCCGACGCGCAGCACGCAATCAATGCCTTCACGCACGAGATCGACCAGCCGATCGCCCTCGCTCATGTAGAATTCGATCTCCGGATAGGTCTCCAGGAAGGACGGCAGGCTCGGCAGCACGAAATGGCGGGCGAGCGTGCCGTGCACGTCGACGCGCAGCATGCCCTTCGGCTTGGCGCCTGCAAAGGCGCCTTCGGCTTCCTCAATATCGGCAAGGATCGACAGGCAGCGCTGGTAATAGGCCTCGCCGTCAAGCGTCGGGCTGACATGGCGTGTTGTGCGCTGGAGC
>NZ_PVBK01000057.1:0-427 GCF_002968535.1 Neorhizobium sp. T7_12
ACATATGGATAATCCTGAAAAATATCAATATAATCGAGAAGATATGATCGCTCATGGTGGAGCAGATATCTTAGAGATGTTAAAACCTACGTCTGCAAGTAGATATGAGATGTTTAAAGAAATGACTTCTTTTATAGTTGAAAATGATATAAGAGAATATGAATAATTATGGATTTATGCTATGGAGAATAGATTTGATGATTGGTTTCCTTTGTTAGCTGATAATGGTACTTTTGCTATAAATACATTTATAAAATCTAGAAGACATAGAATAAAAGATAACAAATGAATTAGCTAGCCATATGGCTAGCTTTTTTGCGTTAGCAAAAAGGGGGGATTGGGGGTTTACCCCCAACAAGCGGGTTTGCAGAACTGAATGAACGTAAGTGAATGAAGTGGCTAGCAAAGCCAGTGCTTGCCAAACCAA
>NZ_PVBK01000058.1:0-409 GCF_002968535.1 Neorhizobium sp. T7_12
ATCGAAACAGAGAATGGCGAACAGGCGAAGGCGCGGCACCGTAGCCTGGCGGAGGTGTTGCAGGAGGACACGGGTGTGACGCTACCGGCGGAGCTGGCGGTGATGCTGGGGAGGCTGGAGCGGGAACTGCGGCAGGGCAGCGTGAGTGAAGAAAGCCAGCAGTGGCTTGCACAGTGTGGGTTGACGGCGGAACAGATGGCGGCGCAACTGGAGGCGGAATACATCCCGGAGAGGAAACTTCATCTTTACCACTGTGACCACCGTGGGCTGCCGCAGGCGCTTATCAGCCCGGAAGGGGAAACGGCGTGGCGCGGGGAGTATGACGAGTGGGGAAACCTGCTGGGAGAGGAAAGCACGCAGCACCTTCAACAGTCACTCCGTCTGCCGGGGCAGCAGTATGATGAGGAGT
>NZ_PVBK01000059.1:0-402 GCF_002968535.1 Neorhizobium sp. T7_12
GTCCAGGTGTCGGAGGTGATGGGAATCGGCGTTTCCAGATCCACGATGCCGCAGTTGGCAGATTTGGTCAGCTCGACAAGTTCCCCGGAAAGCTCACGGGCCTCCAGCAGTGTATTCAGGTTCGTTTCGTGTTTGTAGTTGTTTGCGATCAAGGTCATGAAGCCGCTAACGGCTATTCCCAGAAGTGCCAAAGAAAGCAGAGCCTGAATTAAGCTGAAGCCATTTTGATTTCTTAACGCGTGCATTTGTCCCTCGGGTACGGTCATGAGAGGTCCGGGTCTGTATCGGAAGGAAAAGTCAGGTTCTCGAGGGAAATAAAATTCTTTTGTTCGCAGCAAAAGAATTACCATCTCCCTCGCGGTAAATTTTCATACTACTGATGTATGTTGTCCATGTCAGAGA
>NZ_PVBK01000005.1:0-348017 GCF_002968535.1 Neorhizobium sp. T7_12
CAAAGCCTGGCGGTCGACGAGTTGATCATGGAGTTCGAGTGATGGCCGAGAAGACCGTGAAAGCCGCAAAGACCGTCAAGGATTGGGAATCTCTGGCCGAAAAGGAGCTGAAGGCTTCGCCGGAAACCCTTGTCTGGCATACGCCCGAAGGAATCGACATCAAGCCGCTCTATACGGCCGACGACCTGGCCGGCATCGAGCATCTCGATTCGCTGCCGGGGATGAAGCCGTTCGTGCGGGGCCCGCGCGCCACGATGTATGCCGGCCGCCCCTGGACGATCCGCCAATATGCCGGTTTCTCGACCGCCGAAGCATCGAACGCCTTCTACCGCCGCAATCTCGCCGGCGGGCAGAAAGGCCTCTCTGTCGCCTTCGACCTCGCCACCCACCGCGGCTACGACAGCGACCATCCGCGGGTCGAGGGCGATGTCGGCAAGGCGGGCGTGGCGATCGACAGCGTCGAGGACATGAAGATCCTGTTCGACGGTATTCCCTTGAAGGAGATGTCGGTGTCGATGACCATGAACGGCGCGGTCATCCCGATCCTCGCCTCCTTCATCGTCGCCGGCGAGGAGCAGGGCTGTTCGCGGGCCGAGCTCTCCGGCACCATCCAGAACGACATTTTGAAGGAGTTCATGGTCCGCAACACCTATATCTACCCGCCCGAGCCTTCGATGCGGATCGTCGCCGACATCATCGAATATACGGCAAAGGAAATGCCAAAGTTCAATTCGATTTCGATATCCGGCTATCATATGCAGGAAGCGGGCGCGACGCTCGTCCAGGAGCTTGCCTTCACGCTGGCCGATGGGCGCGAATATGTCCGTGCAGCACTTGCCAAGGGCCTCAGCGTCGACGAGTTCGCCGGCCGGCTTTCCTTCTTCTTCGCGATCGGCATGAACTTCTTCATGGAAGCGGCCAAGCTGCGCGCCGCCCGGCTTCTGTGGTCGCGGATCATGGAGGAGTTCAAGCCGCAGAAGGCGTCGTCGCTGATGCTGCGCACCCACTGCCAGACGTCGGGCGTCTCGCTGCAGGAACAGGATCCCTACAACAACGTCATCCGCACCGCCTATGAGGCGCTGTCGGCGGTGCTCGGCGGCACCCAGTCGCTGCACACCAACGCGCTCGACGAGGCGATGGCCCTGCCGACCGATTTTTCCGCCCGTATCGCCCGTAATACCCAGCTGATCCTCAGCCACGAGACCGGCGTGACCAAGGTCGTCGATCCGCTGGCTGGGTCCTATTATGTCGAGAGCCTGACCAACGAGCTTGCCGAAAAGGCCTGGGCGCTGATCGAGGAGGTCGAGGCGATGGGCGGCATGACCAAGGCTGTCGCCGATGGCCTGCCGAAACGGCTGATCGAGGAGGCCGCCACCCGCCGCCAGGCCGCCGTCGACCGCGGCGAGGAAATCATCGTCGGCGTCAACAAGTACCGGCTGGAAAACGAGGACGAGATCGACATTCTGGCGATCGACAATACCGCGGTCCGCAAAGGTCAGATCAAACGCCTGGAGGAAGTGCGTCGGCAGCGCGATCCTAAGCGCGTGGCGGCGGCACTCGCGGTCCTCGAGGAAGCCGCCGAAAGCGGCGAGGGAAACCTGCTGGAAGTGGCGATCGAGGCGGCCCGCGCCCGCGCCACCGTCGGTGAAATCTCCGACGCGATGCGGCAAGCCTTCGGCGACCACTCGGCGGTGCCGGAGGTGGTCGGCGATATCTACGGGCCTGCCTACGAGGATGACCCGGAATACAAGACGATCGTCTCGCGGCTTGGCGGTTACGCTCAAAAGCTTGGCAGCAGCCCGAAGATCATGGTCGCCAAGCTCGGCCAGGACGGCCATGACCGCGGCGCCAAGGTGATCGCCTCGGCCTTTGGCGACATCGGTTTCGAGGTTCTCGCCGGTCCGCTGTTCCAGACGCCCGAGGAAGCGGCAGACCTTGCGGTCAAAGAGAAGGTCCAGGTCGTCGGCATGTCGTCGCTCGCCGCAGGTCACCGGACGCTTGCGCCCCAGCTCGTCGAAGCGCTGAAGGCGAAAGGCGCCGAAAACGTCATCGTCGTGGTCGGCGGCGTCGTGCCTCGGCAGGATTACGACTACCTGATGGACCACGGCGTCGCCGCCGTCTTCGGCCCGGGTACCAACGTGCTGGATGCCGCCAATTCCATCATCGACCTTTTGGAGGGCAAGAGGCGGAATATCTGACGGCTATTTTGCCGCCAGCATGGCCTTGGCACTGTCGGCGTCGGTGATCATCACGTTGACGAGCCCGCTCTGTGCCACCGCCTGCAGGATCTTGCGCTTGTGCGCCCCGCCCGACGCGACGATTCGGCAGCCGATTTTTCGGAAATCCTCCATCTCCGGGGCGAGAACCTGGCGGTTCAATGGATGGTCGATTTCCTTGCCCGTCGCGTCGAGATAACGGCCCATCAGGTCGCCGACCGCGCCGGCTTTCCTGAGGATCTGCTCGTTCATGCCTTCGGGAAGACCATAGCGCACCTGCAGCGACTGCTGCGATACGTCGCCGACGCTGAGGTAGGCGACATCCACCTCGCAGATCTGCTTGAACGTCCTCTGGAACACCGCCTGCGAAATGATCGCATCGCGCGATTCCGGGCTCTCGGCATAGATCGGCGCCACGAAATAGCGGCACTGAGCGTTCAGCACCTGCGCGAAGCCGCGGACGATCTCGAACGTGTTGATTTCAGAGCCCTGCGTCAGCCCGCCCATCATCGAGCGCACCTTGATCTGCGGCTCGTTCAGCGACGGGATGTGCTGGATCGTCTCGCGCAGCGTCGAGCCCCAACCGACGCCGATCGATGCGGGTTTCTGCGTCTGGATCAGCCGGCCGAGAAAGCCGGCGGCACCGCGTCCGAGCACCGAATGCAGAAGCCCCGCGTCCGCCGGCGTCGGCACCACGACCGCATCCTGCAGGCCGAACCGCTTGCGCAGTTTCGCTTCCAGCTCGACGCTTTCCGCCAGCACGGAATCGAAGCTGATCCTGACGACGCCTGCTTCCAGCGCCTCCGAGAGGATCTCGTTGACCCGCCGGCGGGTGATATTCATCCGTTCGGCGATCTGCTGCTGGGTAAGGCTTTCCACATGATAGAGCCACGCGGCCCGCACCATCAGCTCACGATATTCCATTGTCCCTGCCCTTCGAAGTATCATATGTCACACACACGTAACACATGTAACTTACCCATCCATGTCATGGCTAACCCAGACTGATGGAGATGGCCAGAACCGAAACAGGGCGGGTCGTGCGAAAGACCCGATTATCAGGGACCGAAACATGGCTTCGACATACGTGAAATCGATAACCGGCCTTCTTGCCGCCGGCGCGCTGCTGATGGGCGCGACGGGAGCAACTGCTGCCGACCGCGTCAAGATCGAGTGGTGGTATGCGATCTCCGGCAAGCTCGGCGATACCGTCCAGAAGCTGATCTCCGACTTCAACAAGTCCCAGGACAAGTACGAGGTCGTCGGCACGTTCAAGGGCAATTACGAAGAGACCATGGCGGCCATGGTCGCCGCGTACCGGGTCAATCAGCAGCCGGCTATCCTTCAGTCTGCCGAGCGCGGTTTCATGACCATGCTGAATTCCGGTGCGGTCATCCCTGTCGACCAGCTGATGGCCAAGCAAGGCTACAAGATCGACTGGAGCGATTTCGTCAAGCCGGTCGCCGGCTTCTATATCGTCAACGGCAAGCCGGCGGCGCTTCCCTTCAACTCGTCGACGCCGATTCTCTGGTACAATGCCGATGCCTTCAATGCGGCCGGCTTCGACGCGCCGTCGGATACCTGGCAGGGCCTCGAAAAGCAGCTTTATGCGCTGAAGGAGAAAAAGGTCACCGATTGCCCGATGGCGCTGCCGGGCGATTTCCAGTGGAGCCTGATCGAGAACTATTCGGCGATCAACAACTACCCCTTTGCCACCAAGGCCAATGGCTATGGCGGTCTCGACACCGAATTCGTCTACAACAAGACCGGCGTGGTCGGTCAGGTCGCGCGGCTGAAGAAATGGGTCGATGACAGCGTGCTGAAGATCGCCGGCCAGGGCGTCGCTCCGATCAGCCTCTTCACGTCAGGCACCTGCGCCACGATCATCAACTCCACCGCCAGCCATTCCGGCGTCGAAGCGGACGCGAAGTTCAAGTGGAGCGCCGCGGTCATGCCGCACGAGGAAGGTGCGGACGTCAAGAACGGTACGATCGGTGGCGCATCGCTCTGGGCGGTCAAGGGCAAGTCGGAAGAGGTTCAGGCCGGCGTCGCTGCCTTCTTTAATTTCGTCGCCCAGCCGGCAACCCAGGAATGGTGGAGCAAGGCGACCGGCTACATTCCGGTCACCAATGCCGCCTACCAGAAGATGAAGACCGATGGTTATTTCAAGGATCATCCGACCCGCGAAATCGCGATCGAGCAGCTGTCACGTGGCGAGCCGACGGATAATTCCCGCGGCTTCCGCTTCGGCAACCACAATCAGTCGACTTCTATCCTCATCGAGGAAATCCAGGCTGTCTGGACCGGCAAGAAGGCCCCGCAGGAAGCACTGGACTCATCCGTCAAGCGCGGCAACGAGATCCTGCGCCAGTACGAGAAGCTCCATGCCGGCAAGTGATGCCATCATGATCAGGAACGAGGGCGCGGCGACACGCCCTCGGTTACCCTTGCGGCGGAGCCTGAGCTCCCTGGTGGGGACGTCGGAAGCGGGGCTCAAGGCCTCGCATTTCCGGCGGCCCTGGCTGGCCGCGGGCCTGCTCGCGCCGCAGCTGCTGATCCTGCTCTTCTTCTTTTTCATCCCCACCTGGAAGGCGCTGTCGCTTGCCTTCGTGCAGGTGGATCCGTTCGGCGGCACGATGATCTTCGTCGGGCTGGAAAATTTCACCACCCTGTTTTCAAGCCCGGAATACCGCGACAGCGCCATCCTCACGCTGTGGTTCACGGTGGTGCAATGCATCGCGACGCTCGTCATCGCCGGGTTATTGGCCTTCGCCACCGACAACGTCATGCGCGGCAGGGCGATCTACAAGGGCGTCATCCTGCTGCCCTATGCCATCGCACCGGCGATATCGGGCGTTCTCTGGGCCTTCCTGTTCAACCCGACCGTCGGCCCGCTCGCCCAGATGCTGCATGAGATCGGTTTCGCCTGGGACCCGAACCGCCGGCCGTTCGATGCGCTGCTGCTGGTTTCGGTCGCGGCGGTCTGGAAACATGTCTGCTACGATTACATCTTCCTCGTCGCGGCGTTCCTGGCCGTGCCGGCCTCGGTGATGGAGGCAGCCGCGATCGACGGCGCTCGTCCGGTCCGCCGCTTTTTCACAGTGACGCTGCCCATGGCGGCGCCGACGATTTTCTTCCTGATCGTCATGAACTTCGTCTACGGCCTGTTCGAGACCTTCGGCATCATCGACACCGTGACGCACGGCGGACCCGCCGGCAGCACCAACACGCTGGTCTACAAGGTCTACCAGGACGGTTTTCGCCAGCTCGATCTCGGCTCGTCGGCCGCTCAGTCGGTGATCCTGATGGCGATCGCCGTGCTCTTCACCTTCCTGCAGTTCCGCGCCGTCGAGCGCAAAGTCAATTATCAGGTGTGACCATGGTCGAACGTCACACGGGCCTCTCGATCTTCTGCCACGTCGTTCTGCTGATCGGTGCCGCAGTCGTCTGCATGCCGCTCTATTTCGCTTTCGTCGCCGGTTCGCTGACGGTCGGCGAAGTGCAGCAGGTGCCGTTTCCGCTGGTCCCGGGCGGCCATTTCGTCGAGAACACCGTCCTCGCCTGGAACGAAGGCCAGTTCAGCCGTCTCTACGTCAACTCCCTCATCGTGACTGTCGGCATCGTCGTCGGCAAGCTGACGGTCTCGCTGATAGCCGGCTTCGCGGTCACCTATTTCCGCTTTCCCTTCCGCATGACCGCTTTCTGGCTGATCTTCATCTCGCTGATGCTGCCGGTGGAAGTACGCATCATCCCGACCTACGAGGCGGTGGCCGATGCCGGCGGCCCGCTGCGATCACTGTTCGAGGCGATCGGCCTGACCGGCTTCATCGCCGACAGGACCGGCTATCAGCTCGACGCGGCGCTGCAGTGGAACATGATCAACAGCTACGGCGGGCTCATCCTGCCGCTGATCGCCTCGGCGTCCGCGACCTTCCTGTTCCGTCAGTTCTTCCTGACGGTGCCCGACGAACTCTGCGAGGCTGCCAAGCTTGACGGCGCCGGGCCGTTGAAATTCTTCTGGGACGTGCTGCTGCCGCTGTCGCGCGCCAATATCGCGGCGCTGTCGATCATTCTCTTCCTCTACGGCTGGAACCAGTATCTCTGGCCGCTTCTTTTCACCACCGAAAAGGCGATGGCGACGGCGATGATCGGATTGAAGGACCTGATCCCGGTCGCCGACGCCCAGCCGGCCTGGAATATCGCCATGGCTGCTTCTTTTTTTGTGATGGCGCCGCCGGCTCTCGTCATCCTTCTGATGCAACGCTGGTTCACCAAGGGCCTGGTGGATTCCAGCAAATAGAAATGAGGTATTTCCAATGACCAATCCCATCATCGTCGGCCATCGCGGCGCCCGCAATCTCTGGGCCGAGAACAGCCTGACAGGATTCCGCAACCTTCTCGACCTCTCCGTCGAATCGGTCGAATTCGACGTGCATCTGAGCGCCACCGGCGAGCTCCTTGTGATCCATGACGCGACGCTCGACCGCACCACCGAACGCTCAGGCCGGGTGACCGAGCTTGCCGCCGGCGAATACCGTTCGGTGATCCTCAAGGGCACCGATGAGCACATCCCGACGCTCGAAGACGTGCTCGAAATCTACGCGCCGACCGGCCTCGAACTGCATGTGGAGCTGAAGGCCGATGCCGACGGCAAGCCCTATGAAGGCCTCGAAGCCAAGGCTGCGGCGATGATCGATCGCTTTGGTATCGCGGACAATTCCTTCCTGACCAGCTTCAGCGGCGACGTCCTGAAGACGATCGGTGAAGTCGCGCCGCATATCCGCCGGCTGTCGTCGCTCAATCACAAGTCCGTCCAGGCTCTCGGCCTGCGCCAGTCCGTCGAAGCCATGCTGCGGGTTTCCGACGTGCTGGCAATCGAAAAGGCTCTGTTGCTCGAGGAATGGGAACTGCTCTCCGCGCTCGTCCCGGCCGAAAAGCTCGGCGTCTGGGTTCCTAACGAGCTGGAAGACCTGTCCTTCTGGCTGAAGCGGCCGCTGCGCCAGATCACCACCGACCGGCCGGATCTCGCCGTCAAGGCACGCGAAGGGCTGTTCGATGCCGCTCATTGATCGCCGAAGCCTGCTGGTGGGCGGACTGGCGGCGGCTGCGATCTGGCGGACGCTCGGCTCCGCGCGTGCGGCGAGCTTCAAGACCGATCCCTTCGCTCTCGGTGTCGCGTCCGGCGCGCCGAGGGCCGACAGTGTCGTCCTCTGGACCCGGCTGATCCTCGAAGACACATCGGCCGCCACCTCCGCCGATCCTTTCGCCCCGGCGCCGAAGCCGAACCTCGATCCGATCGACGTGGAATGGATGATCGCCGAGGACGAGGTTTTTTCAGAGCCGGTCCAGTCGGGCCTCTTCCGCGCCGTCCCGGAATTCGCCCACTCGGTGCATGTGGAAGTGACGGGTCTTCTGCCCGGCCGCTGGTATTTCTACCGTTTCCGGTCCGGCAATGCGGAAAGCCCGGTCGGCCGCACCCGCACCGCGCCGGCCGACAGCGTCAATACGCTTCGCCTCGCCTTCGCCTCCTGCCAGCAATACGAACAGGGTTTCTACAGCGCCTATGCCGACATGGCCGGCCGCGATCTCGATCTCGTCATCCATCTCGGCGACTACATCTACGAGCGCAGTTATGGCGCGCAGCTGGTGCGCAAGCACGAAACCGGTGTGCCGTCGATGCTCTACGAATTCCGGGATCGTTATGCGCTCTACAAATCTGACCCGCAACTGCAGGCCGCCCACGCCGCCTTTCCCTGGCTCGTCGTCTGGGACGACCATGAAGTCACCAACAACTACGCCGCTAACCGCGCTCCCGACGCACCGAACCGTGACGAATTCCTCGCCCGCCGCCGTGCCGCATACCAGGCCTGGTTCGAGCACATGCCGGTGCATCCAAGCCTCGTCGCCGGCTTCGATGCGCTGCGCATCTACGATCATTATCGGTTCGGCAATCTGGCCGGCGTGACGCTGCTCGATACCCGGCAATATCGTTCGCCGGAACTCCAAGGATCTGCAGGCGACGACCGGCCGGAGCGGACCATGCTTGGCCCGGCGCAGGAACAATGGCTCGGCAAGACGCTCGGTGCCAGCCGGGCGAAGTGGAACCTCATCGCCCAGCAGACGCTGCTTGCCGAGCGCGACACCAAGTCCGGGCCGGCCACCACGTATAATCTCGACGGTTGGGACGGATACCGCGCCGCCCGCGGCCGCCTGCTGGAGGCGGTGCAGACCTCGGCGGTCCAAAATCCGCTGATCATTGGCGGCGACCTGCATGCCTTCTATGCGGCGGACGTGAAGCGCGACTTCACGGAGGAGAAGGCTCAGGTCATCGCCAGCGAATTCGTCTGCGGCTCGATCACCTCGGACGCCCCGTCCGCCGCAAGCCTTGCGACGGCGCTTGCCGAAAACCCGCATCTCAAGTTTGCCTCGGACAAGCATGGTTATGCGATCATGCGCTTGAGCGAGCGGTCGGCCGAGGTCGATTTCATCGGGATCACAGACCGTAAGCAGCAGAATTCCCCTGCTGCCGTTTTCCAGAGCTTTGCCGTCGCCGACGGTTTGGCCGGCGTCAATCGGCTTTGACGCCTCATTCAAATTGGACTTTCATGCAGATAGATCTCCTGATTTTCGATTGTGACGGCGTCCTGATCAACAGCGAGCCGATCGCCAGCCGCACGCTGGCCAAAGCCCTGCAGGATGCTGGTGCCGCCATCACTGCCGAGGAGGTTCTGGTCCGCTTTACCGGCAATTCCGCCAGCGCCATCCGCCGCATCTGCACCGAAGAGCTCGGCATCGTTGATCTGGATGAGGTCTTCGACGCCTGGCATCTTGATATCTATCCGGAATTCGCCCGCTCGCTGGAACCCATGCCCGGCATCGAAAGCCTCGTCCGCGCACTGCCGCATCGCAAATGCGTCGCCTCCAACATCTCGGCTGACCGGCTGTCGAAAAGCCTCGGCCTTCTGCCCCTCTGGTACGCTTTCGCGCCGTCGATCTTCAGCGCCGACATGGTGGCGCGGCCGAAACCGGCGCCGGATTTGTTTCATCTCTGCGCCGAAACGCTCGCCGCCGATCCGGCCCGTTGCGTGGTGATCGACGACAGCGCCCACGGGATCACCGGGGCGATTGCGGCGGGCATGACCGCGATCGGCTTTGTCGATCCCGCCGACCCGCGGCCCGGCCGCGCGAAAATCCTGGCGGAGGCCGGAGCCGTTTTCGTGGCAACCGGTGCCGACGAGCTTGCAGAAGCGCTCGCCCGGCTCGAAACCCCGCTCTCCGTGGAAGCCTGAGCGGCCACCTCACGCGCATCCGACAATAAAAAATCCAAGGTGTCATCCCCCTGTAAAACTCCGGTTCTAAGAAACGCCCAGCAAGATTGCACGGCTGTGCAAAAGGGGGTTCGATGGACCGGGACGGTTTTTTGGAATTGCGCGGTGTCGCCAGCCGTTATGGCGCCACGCAGGTTCTGACCGATATCGATCTGTCGATTGCCAAGGGCGAATTTGTGGCGCTGCTCGGTTCGTCCGGCTGCGGCAAGACTACGCTTCTGCGTCTGCTCGCCGGCTTCATCAGCCCGTCGGCGGGCGAAGTGAAGGTGCGCCACCGCGACGTGACCTACCTGCCGCCCGACAAACGCGGCATGGCGCTGGTTTTCCAGTCCTACGCGCTGTGGCCGCATATGACGGTGGCGCAGAACATCGGCTACGGCCTGAAGCTGAAGGGTATTTCCCGAACCGAGATCGCGGCCCGCGTCGCGGCTATGCAGTCGCTGCTCGGCCTCGACGGGCTGGAAGCGCGCAAGCCGCTGGCATTGTCGGGCGGCCAACGCCAGCGTGTCGCGCTCGGCCGGGCGCTTGCCATCGATCCGGAAATCCTGCTGCTCGACGAGCCGCTGTCGAACCTCGATGCCCGTATCCGCCTGACGGTGCGCCACGAGTTGCGGGCGCTGCAGAAGCGGCTGGGCATCACCGCGATCCACGTCACCCACGACCGCGAGGAGGCCATGGTGATGGCCGACCGGATCGTCATCCTCAATGCCGGCAGGATCGCCCAACAGGGCACGCCGGAAGATGTCTATAACCGTCCCGCCTCGGCCTTCGTCGCAGCCTTCATGGGCGCGGAAAACGTGCTTTTCCTGAACGGCGCGCCGCAGGGCGACCAGTTTGCGATTGCTGCCGGCCCGGCCAATGCGGCCGGTACCGTACCGCGCCTCGGCCGTCCGCTGGCCGCCGCTCCGGTCGAGGCCCGCTTCCGCCCGGAGGCCGCCCGCCTTTTCCCGGCCGATGATATCGCCACGATCGGTCCCGGCATCAGCTTCCGGGGCGAGGTCGCCGCCGTCAGTTATCCCGGCGGCCATTGGCGCCATGTCGTCAAACTCGGCGATCACGAGATCATGGCCGACGCCGACCGCGCCTTCGAGCCGGGCGCCCGCGTCGCCGTGTTCGTGCCGGCCGAGGCGCTCTTTCTGTTCGGTTCGCCGGAGGCTGCTTCGGCCTCCCCCATTTCCCGGGCGCCATCCGGGAAAGTCCACGCCTGACCTTTCGATACCTCTGCCTTTTCAACTCACGGAGAAGCACTCATGAAGAAGATGTCCTACGCAGCCTTCGCCGTCGTTTTCGCAGCCCTTCCGGTTCATGCCGAAGAGCTGACGGTTGCGACCGCCGGCGACCAGAACATGGTCGACTACATCAACCAGTATCTCGGCCCGCTGTTCGAGAAGACCTATCCGGGCAACACGGTTCGCGCCGTCGGCACCGGCCCCGGCGATGCCGGCTCGCAGAAGATCCTGGAGCGCTTCGACGCCCAGGCCGCAGCGAAGTCCGATAAGTGGGACGTCGACGTCGCTGTCGTCCACGAAAAATTCGTCGGCCCGATGGTGACCAAGAACTATCTCGACAAGTACCGCAGCGACATCGAAACCGGCAAACTCGTCACCCGTGCCAACGCCAAGATGGCGCTCGGCACCAATGTCGACGGTTATGTCATGCCGATGTTCAACAGCCAGACCGCGATCGCCTACAACCCTGCGCTCGTTCCGAACCCGCCGAAATCCTATGCGGAGCTTGCAGACTGGGCCAAAGTCCATCCGAAGCAGTTCGGTTATAACGGCATCAAGGGCGGCGCTTCCGGCGTTTCGTTCGTCATGGGCTGGATCTATGCCTTCGGCGGTGGTGATGCCAACACCCTGATGAACGGTCCGTTCAAGGAAGACGAAACCAAGAAGTGGGATACGGCCTTCAAGAGCCTCGCCGACTTCACCACCAACGCGACGCTGACGCCCGGCAATGCCGGCACGCTCGACCTCCTGTCGCGCGGCGAAATCGCCATGGGCCCGGTCTGGGTCGACATGTTCTATTCCTGGCAGGCCAACGGCCAGCTGCCGCCGACCATGAAGCTCGTCCTGCCGGCTCCGGGCATGCCGGGCCAGCCGATGCATTACGTCATGCCGGAAAAGGCTGCCCACAAGGCGCTGGCCGAGAAGTTCATCGCTCTCGCCACCAGCCCGAAGGTCCAGGCTGAAGGCATCGTCAAGCGCTTCAACTGGTATCCGGGCATCGACGCCGACAACGTCAAGCGAGAACTGGACGACGCCACCTGGAACAAGCTCTTCGTCGACATCTCGCCGGCCGACCTTGCCGCCAAGGGCAAGCCCTTCCCGATCGCGCCCTACAACACAGCGATCCTCGAAGCCTATGAGAAGTCCGTGAAGTAACATTCTGTCTTCTCCCCAGCGGGGAGAAGATGTCCGACAGGACAGGTGAGGGGGTAAGCGACGCAGGAGCGCGCGATCGAGCGCAAGCGAGGTCGCATCTGCCGCAAGGCCCCTCATCCGGCCCTCCGGGCCACCTTCTCCCCGAGGGGAGAAGATAGTGCCCATCATCCCTCCGAACGGTCGAACCATGCCAAAACGCCTTCTCGGTCTCCTTCTCGTGCTGCCGGCACTCGCGGTGATCGCCTTCCTCTTCATCCTGCCGCTGATCATGTCGGCGGTCGGTGCCTTCCAGGTGGAGGGGGCGTTCGGCTGGGGCAATTTCACCAAGACTTTCGACCTCTATACCAAGGACATCATCTTCACCGTCGTGATCGTCAGCCTGTCGACGGTGCTGATCGGCATCGCCTCGATCGCCATCGGCGGTTATCTGACGCTCGGCGAACATCCGGTCGCCGTCGCGATGCTGCGCTGGCTCTATCGCTGGCCGATGTTTATTCCCTTCATCGTCGTCGGGCAGATTCTCCGCACGTTCCTCTCCAAGAACGGCATGATGAACAATACTTTCATCAATCTCGGCCTGCTGACGCCGCTCGATGCGGTGAGCTTCCTCGATTGGCGCGGCATCGTCATCGCCTTCGTCTGGAAGCAGACGCCGTTCGTGGCGCTGCTCGTCGCCGGCGCCATGGCCTCCATCAACCGCGATACAATCGAGGCGGCCCGCAATCTCGGCGCCTCGCGGCTGCGCCTGCTGCTGGAGATAGTCGTGCCGCAAGTGGCGATGACGCTGACGGTCGGCCTCATCCTCTCCTTCGTCACCATGATGTCGGTTCTCTCGGTGCCGCTGATGATCAACGCCCAGTCGCCAACCATGCTGACCGCCGACATCGCCTTCCGGGTCAATTCCTACGGGGATTACGGCGTCGCCAACGCGCTTGGTCTGATCTCGCTCGTGCTCGCCGCATCCGTCGCATGGATCTACCTACGCGCCAGCCTGAAGGAGCGCGCATGACCGCCGCCCGTAATTCCGCCGCCCGCAATCCTCTCGCCGCGCTCTGGTGGGTGCCGCGCGGCATCATCTTCGGGCTGATGGCCTTCGTCATCTTCGGACCGCTGTTCAACTTGCTGCTCTGGACGGTGGCTGAGAAGTGGTATTTCCCCCACAGCCTGCCGCTGGAATACGGCTTCAGTTCCTGGGCAAAAGTGTTTGCACCGCGCGGCGGGGCGATGGAATCGTTGACCAATTCGCTGGTCGTGGCCCTGCTGACCGTTGTCGTCTCGCTCTTGTTGGCGATCCCTGCCGGTTATGCGCTGGCGCGGCTAAAACTGCCGTTTCGCGGCCTCATCCTGCTCGCCTTCCTCATTCCGCAGGCCTTTCCGAACCTGACGGTCTACGTCAACGTCGCTCGCATCTTCTACGAGATCAGGCTCAATGGCACGATTCCCGGCGTCGTGCTGGTGCATGTCTCGCACGGCCTCGTCTACGCGGTGTGGATCGCGACGGCCGCCTTTTCGGCGATCGACGCGGAGCTCGAACAGGCGGCGCGCAACATCGGCGCCGGGGCCTTCCGAGCCTTCCTCGACGTGACGCTGCCGTTGGCGGCACCGGGCCTGATGGCAAGCGCCATCTTCGTTTTCCTGGAATCGCTGGACGAATTCACCGGCAGCTATTTCGTCGGCGCACCCGACGTGAACATGCTGCCGCTGCTGCTCTATACGACCGCTGCCGGCGGCAATTATCAGATCGCATCGATCACGGCCCTCTTGCTGCTCGTTCCCTCTCTGGTGTTCATGTTGATCGTGGAGCGATTCCTGAAGGCGGACGTCCTTTCGCGGGTGGGGCATTGAGGAAAGCATGAAGGACGAAAAACGGATGCGCTTTGTCAGCGCCGAACAGGTCGCCCGCCTTGCCGGTGTCTCCCGTTCGGCCGTCTCCCGCACCTTCACGCCGGGCGCCAGCGTGGCTCCGGCGACGCGCGAAAAGGTGCTGCGGGCGGCGGAAGAGCTCGGCTACCACGTCAACGACCTCGCGCGCGGCGTGCTTGCCAACCAGAGCCGGCTTGTCGGCATCGTCGCGACCAAGCCGGAACTCGGCTTTCGCGCCCATCTGACTGCGGCGCTCGCCAAGGCGCTGATTCAGCGCGGCAGCATCCCGATCCTCATCAATACCGGACAGGCGGAAGAGGAATTGCTGGCCGCCCAGAAAATGCTCATCGGCCACCGCGCCGAGGCGACGATCATCCTTTCCGGTTCGCCGCCCGCGAGCTTTTTCGAACTCGCCCAGCGCAACGGCCAGCCTCTGGTGGTGATCGGCCGTTCGGAACCGGATGCCGATCATGTCCGCGCCGGCAATTCCGAGGCCTCGCGCAAGGCCGCCAATGCCTTTTTCGATGCCGGCCGTCGGCGCCTTGCCGTTGTCGGTTCGAAATCGGGGACGCCGAGCATCGTTGAACGCGAAAATGCCTTCACGTCGGCGGCGCTGGCGCTCGGCGCCGAGGTCCGCTCCGCCGGCGGGCCCGATTCCGATTACGACAGCGGCATCGCCGCCGCCCGCGAGCTGTTCGCCGATGGCGAACGCCCGGATGCGGTGTTCTGCGCCAACGACCAGATCGCCTTCGGCCTTATGGATTTCATCCGCATCGAAAAGAAGCTGCGCATCCCGCAGGATGTGGCGGTGATCGGCTTCGACGACGTGCCGGAAGCGGCCTGGCTGAGCTACAGCCTCACCACCTTCCGCCAGGACCCGATCACCATGGCGCTGCGGGCCGTCGAGCTTCTCGAACGGCGCCTCGAAAACCCGGACGCTTCGCCGGGTTACGAGCGGGTCATCCCCGAACTGGTGGTGCGGAAGAGTTTCGTCCCGGTTTAAAGCTTCAGCAGCTTGCGGGCGTTTTCCTTGAGGATCAGCGGCCGCACCTCGTCCTTGATCGAGATTGCGGCAAAATCCGCCATCCAGCGGTCCGGCGTGATCGCCGGCCAGTCCGAGCCGAACAGCATTTTGTGCTTCAGGATCGAGTTGGCGTATTGCACCAGGATGGCCGGAAAATATTTCGGCGACCAGCCGGACATGTCGATGTAGACGTTCGGCTTGTGGGTCGCGACGGAAAGCGCCTCTTCCTGCCAGGGGAAGGAGGGGTGCGCCAGGATGATCGGCATGTCGGGAAAGTCCGCCGCCACGTCGTCCAGATAGATCGGGTTGGAATATTTGAGCCGCATGTTCATGCCGCCGCGCATGCCGGCGCCGACGCCCGTCTGGCCCGTATGGAATAGTGTGATCGCACCCTCTTCGGCAATCGCCTCATAGAGCGGATAGGCCATCCGGTCGTTCGGATAGAAGGCCTGCATGGTCGGATGGAACTTGAAACCCTTGACGCCGAATTCCCGCACCAGCCGGCGCGCCTCGCGGGCGCCCATCTTGCCCTTGGCGGGGTCGATCGACGCGAACGGGATCATGATGTCGCTGTTTTCGGCAGCGATCATCGCCACTTCTTCGTTGTTGTAACGCCGGAAGCCGGTCTCGCGCTCGGCATCGACCGGAAAGATCACGCAGCCGATCTTGCGCTCGCGGTAATAGACGGCGGTCTCGTTCACCGTCGGCAGCATGCCCTTGTGGCCGGCCGGGTTCTTGAAATATTTGGCCATGCCGGCCTGGAATTGGTCATAGCCGTCGTCGCGCGGGCCGCAGCAGGGTTCTTCCGCATGGGTGTGGACGTCGATGGCGATCAGCTCGTCGATGTTCAAGGTTCGCTCCTCCCGATCCTTAAATTCAGCCCAGGCCCACGAATTTCCGCAGCAGGGCCGTCAGTTGTTGGCGCTCGTCACCGGTAAGGTTGGCGCCGACCGACTCTTCGTAGGTGAAGAACCATTGGCTTGCCTGCTTCACCCTTGTCACCGCTTCCGGCGTCAGCGTGATCTCCACGGCGCGGCGATCTCCATCCGGCACCTTCCGCGAAACGAGGTTCTGGTCCTCCAGCGCCCGGATCAGCTTGGTCATATGAGCCCGCTTGATCATCAGCCGTTGGCCGAGCACGCTTTGGCGGATGCCGGGATTGTGGAGAATGACCCAAAGCACGGAGAATTCCCCCGGCTTCAGATTGTGCTCGCCGACCTCTTCGAAAAACCGCTCGTAGATCTTGAGCTGCGCCAGCCGCATCAGGAAACCGAGCGCCGAATTGAGCCGGTCGAGTTCGACCTGGTCTGCGGTGCGGATCGGCATGTCCATGGGCGTTCCCCCTTATGCCGAGCCCGGCGCCTTCAGCCGCGCGGCGCGTTTTTCCAGGAAAGCGCGCAGACGCTCTTCGGCCTCCGGGCTGGTGGCGGTGAAGGAGGCGATGAAGGATTCGACGAAAAGCCCGTCTTCCTTGGCCATGTCCTGGATCCGCGGCAATGCGTTGAGAACCGCATAGTTGGAAATTTCGGCGTTGCTGGCGGCGGCTTCCGCAAGCTCATGCGCCTTCTGCCGGGCCATGCCCTTTTCGACGACGTATTGTGCCAGGTTCCAGCGCTCGGCCTCTTCCGCCGAAGCCACGCGGCCGGTCAGCATCATGTCGGTCATGCGGGCGACACCCATCAGCCGGGCGGCCCGCACCGAGCCGCCGCCGCCGACGAAGATGCCGCGCTGGCCTTCCGGCAGCGCGAAAAAGGCGGACTTGTCGGCAACCCGGATATGGGTGGAGGATGCCAGTTCGAGGCCACCGCCGACCACCGCGCCATGCAGGGCTGAAATCCACGGGATCGTGCCGTGTTCGATGCCGGCAAACACCGCATGCCAGCGGCGCGAACCGCGCACGCCTTCGATCGGCGTCTTCTTCACATGTTCGGCAAGGTCGAGGCCGGCGCAGAAGTGATCACCATGACCGAACAGCACGACGGCTTTCGCCTCGCTTTCGGCGCGCGCCACGGTCTCGGCAATCGTTTCAACGAAACGGTCGCTGATCGCATTGCGCTTTTCCGGACGATTGAGACCTATATGGGCAACATTGCCCTTGAGCTCATAGGTCACGAAGCTGGTTGCCGTCTGATCGGCCATTTTATGCATTCTCCTCCAGCAACGGACGCTCCCCAGCCCGTCATTAGTTTTTGATCGTTTACAGGGAGATTGTTTCTTTGTAAACAAATTTTGGGAGCCCGATAGGGAGCATTGACGTCTGGGAGGAGAAGTCATGAGCGGAAAACCTGTGCGTGACGTGAAGCTGTGGTCGCCTGCGGTCGGCTGGGAAGAGCGGCCGGACGGCGAGTTCGTGGTCTGGCGTGAGGATCCGCTCGGACCTTATCCCGACAAGCTCAACGAGCGGCTGATCCATTGGGCAAAAACCGCACCCGACCGCACCTGGATGGCGGATCGTGAAGGGACGGCCGAGTGGCGCAGGGTGAGTTTTGCCGAGGCGCTGGATCAGGTGCGCCGCATCGGCCAGTTCCTGCTGGACATGAAGCTCTCGGCCGAAAATCCGCTCGTCATCCTTTCGGAAAACTCGATCGAACATGCGCTGATGGCGCTCGGCGCCCAGCATGTCGGCATCCCGTCCGCGGCGATTGCGCCGGCCTATGCGACCATCTCCTCGGACTTTTCCAAGCTGCACGACATCGCCAGGCAGATCACCCCCGGCCTGATCTTCGCCGACGATGCGGGTGCATTCCGCAAGGCGGTCGATACGGCGTTCGGGGCAGACATTCCCTTTGCCGGGATGCGCAACCTGCCCGAGGATAGGTCCGGCACCTATCTCCTCGACGACATACTCAAGACCGAGCCGACCGAGGCGGTGGACAAGGCTTTTGATGCGGTCGGGCCGGATACGGTCGCGAAATTCCTGTTCACCTCGGGCACCACCGGTTCGCCCAAGGCGGTCATCCAGACGCAGCGCATGCTCTGCTCCAATCAGGAGATGGTGACCGACTGCTATTCCTATTTCCGCGACGAACCGCCGGTTCTGGTCGACTGGGCGCCCTGGAACCACACCGCCAGCGGCAACAAGGTCTTCAACATCGCCATCTATAACGGCGGCACCTATTACATCGACCGCGGCAAGCCGAGCCCGGCGTTGATGGCCCAGACGATCGCCAACCTGAAGGAAATTTCGCCGACCTGGTATTTCAACGTGCCGGCCGGTTATGAAATGCTGATCCAGGCGATGCGCGAGGACGAGGGACTTCGCAAGACCTTCTTCAAGGACCTGAAGCTCCTGATGTACGCCGGCGCCGGCATGGCGCAGCACACCTGGGACGCGTTGATCGAGCTTTCCGAGATGACGATCGGCGAACAGGTGCCGCTCGGCACCGGCATCGGCTCGACGGAGACCGCGCCATTCGCGATCTTCTGCACCGACCCGCAGGAAAAGCCGGGCAATATCGGGGTGCCCGGCCAGGGCGTCACGATGAAACTGGTGCCGATCGACGACAAGTACGAGCTGCGCCTCAAGGGCCCGAACGTCACCCCCGGCTACTGGCGCAACGAGAAGCTGACCAAAGAGGCCTTCGACGAGGAAGGTTTTTACCGGATCGGTGACGCCGTAAAATTCGCCGTGCCCGGCGATCCGCGCCAGGGCTTCTATTTCGACGGCCGCACGGCGGAAAACTTCAAGCTGCAGACCGGCACCTGGGTGGCGGTCGGCGTGTTGCGGGCACAGCTCGTCAACCAGTTCGGCGGGCTGATCCGCGATGCGGTCATCACCGGCGAGAACCGGGCCGAGCTCGGGGCGCTCGCGGTTCCCTTCATGCCGGCACTGCGCGAACTGATCGGCGGCGACGCTGCCCTTTCCGACGAGGCGGTGGTTGCCCATCCGAAGGTAAGGGCGGCGATCACTGAGCGGTTGAAGGAACACCAGCGCCAGTCCAGCGGTTCGGCGACGCGCGTCATGCGCATGATGCTGATGACCCAACCGTTGCGTTTCGAAAAGGGCGAGGTGACAGACAAGGGCTCGATCAACCAGCGCGCCGTGCTCGCCCATCGCGGCGATCTCGTCGAGGAACTGTACGCGGATGCACCGGGCGTCATCCGGGTCGGCAAGGAGCTGGCGGCATGAGGATCGAAGGAACAAGCGCTGTCGTCACCGGCGGCGGCTCGGGGCTCGGCGAGGCGACGGCACGGCTGCTCGCGAAACTCGGGGCCGTGGTACATGTCTTCGACCGCAATCAGACGGCGGCCGAAAAGGTCGCGACCGAGATCGGCGGCGTGGCGCTCTCGGGCGACGTGACCAGCGAGGACGATGCGGCCAAGGCACTCGACGTTGCGGCGAAAGCCGGCGACGGCTTGCGCATCCTCGTCAACTGCGCCGGCATCGGCACGGCGGGGCGCATAGTCGGAAAGAACGGGCCGATGCCGCTTGCCGATTTCGAGCGGGTGATCCGCGTCAACCTGATCGGCACGTTCAACATGATGCGGCTTGCGGCCGAGCGCATGTCGGGCCTGCCCGAGCGCGACGACAAGGCGCGCGGCGTGATCGTCAACACCGCCTCGGTCGCAGCCTTTGAAGGGCAGATCGGCCAGGCGGCCTATGCGGCCTCAAAGGGCGGCATCGTTTCGCTGGCTTTGCCGGCGGCGCGCGAATTCTCCCGTTTCGGCGTGCGGGTCAACACTGTAGCACCCGGCATCTTCCTGACGCCGCTGCTCTACGAACTGCCGCAGGAAGCCCAGGACAGCCTTGCCAGCGCGATCCCCTATCCGTCCCGGCTCGGCGATCCCGGCGAGTTTGCCGATGCGGTGCGGTTCGTGATCGAGAACCAGTATGTCAACGGCGAAGTGATCCGGCTCGACGGCGCACTGCGCATGCAGCCACGGTAACCGCCGATGTCGTTTGCGGATCAGGCCGACCGAACGCTGGACATCCTGGCCCTGACGCCGGGCTGGCACCGGCTGAAAGAGCTCCGTGAAGATTGCGACGACGAGACGGTTGCCGCAATTATCGAGGAGGCGGCGGGTTTTGCCGAGGGCGTGCTGGCGCCGCTGAATGCGATCGGCGATCGGATCGGCGCGAAGGTGGTCGACGGCCGGGTGAGGACGCCGGACGGTTTCGCCGATGCGTTCCGGCAATATGCCGAGGCCGGCTGGCTCGGCATGGACGTGACCGAGAAATTCGGCGGCCAGGCCGTTCCGCTCACCTTGCATGCCGCCTGTGCGCCGTTGTTCGAGCGCGCCTGCGTGGCGCTGATGATGGCCGCCGGCTCGACCCGTGCGGCGGCCCATCTTCTGGCGGAAGCCGCCGACGAAGCGACCGCAAACGAATGGGTACCAAAACTTAGCACCGGCGAATGGGCGGCGACGATCTGCATTTCCGAACCGGAAGCGGGTTCCGACGTCGGCCGGCTGCGCACCAGGGCCGAACTCAGTGATGGCGAATGGCTAATCACCGGCCAGAAGATCTGGATCTCCTTCGGCGACCACGATATGGCGGACCGCATTGGCCATTGCCTGCTCGCCCGTACCAACGACCAGCCGGGCACGCGCGGCATCAGCCTCTTTCTCGTGCCGAACCTCATCGATGGCCAGGCGAACGGGGTTTCGGTCGATCGGATTGAGGAGAAGATGGGCTTGCACGGTTCTCCCACCTGCGCCATGCGGTTCGACAATGCCCGGGGTATCATGCTCGGCCGCGAAGGTCGCGGCCTGCCGCAGCTTTTCACCATGATCGAGTTGATGCGGCTGCTCACCGGCTGCCAGGGGCTGGGCATCGCGTCCGCCGCGGCCGACATTGCCGAGGACTATGCCAAGGAGCGCCGCCAGGGCGGACGGCCTGATCAGCCGCCAGTGCCGATATCGAGCCATCCCGATGTGCAGCGCCAACTGCATGAGATCCGCAGCTCCACGGAAATCCTGCGCGCCGCCATTCTCGAACTTGCCACGACCATGGATATCGTCCGATTGGAGCCCGAGGCAGGGTTGGAGGATTTTACCGGCTGGATGTTGCCGCTGATCAAGAACTTTGGCGCTGCGGCCGGGTTCGAGACGGCGAATGCGGCAATCCAGGTGCTCGGCGGCGTCGGCTACACGCGCGACTGGCCGCTCGAGCAATATCTGCGCGATGCCCGCATCATGACCATCTACGAGGGCACGACGGGCATGCAGGCACTGGATTTCCTGACCCGCCGCCTCTGGCGTGACGAGGGGCGGGGGCTCGCCCTTTTCCTGGAGAAGGCGCGCGACGAGATCGACGCCTATATCGCCGAACACCCGGCTGAATCGGAACTTGCTCTCGCGGTCCTTGATGGTTTCGAGCGCTTGAGCGGGCGGATGACGGCGCTTCAAAGCCACCCGGATGCCGCCCTCTACCGCGCCGACAGCTATATGCGGGCCGCATGGTCGGCCGTGTCCATATGGATGGCATTGCGCATCTCGGAAACTGGCGCGGTCGGGAAACTGGCTGCGGAGTTCGATTTTCACTGCGCACGCTGCGGCTGATTCATCGAGGACGATCAGCCAAATAGGACGCCGGCTATGGAACGCGGCGGGAGTTGCGAAATCCCGGAAAATATGCGCGTGATACCGGCTCGGATTTTTTCTCGAAACGAGAAAGACAGTGAACATACTTCTCGATATCGGTGCGTTCCTGGCGACTGCCCGCGCCGGCAGTTTTTCCGCTGCCGGCCGTGATTTGGGCGTCGCGACGTCGGTCATCACCAAGCGCGTCAAGCGGCTCGAAGAGCACCTCAATACCCAGCTTTTCGTACGCACGACAAGACGATTGGCCCTGACGCTCGACGGCGAGCGGCTGCGGCCCCGCCTGCAGCTCCTGGTCGGCGAGATCGAGGAGACGCTGGCGACGCCGAATACCCACGAACTGGGGCTGACCGGTTCGCTGCGCATCAAGGCACCGACGACGCTGACCTCAATGTTCTTCGGTGATATCTGCGCTGCGTTCCAGGCCGCCAATCCGCGGGTGAAGATGGAGATCGTGCTGATCGACCGTTCGGTCAATCCGCTGGAAGAGGGGTTCGACGTGGCCATCGGCGCCCTGCCGCAATCCTACGCCTATGTGATCGATCATCCGCTTTGTCCCTATCCGCGGGTGCTGTGCGCATCGCGGGGCTATCTGGCAAGCCGCAAGCGGCCGAAGACGCCCACCGAACTCGTCGGCCACGAATGCATCACCTTCCACACGATCGGCACGACCTGGACCTTCCAGATGGAAACGAGCACGCTCAACGTGGAGATCACCTCGAATTTCACGGCCAACGATAGCCGGGTCCTGCTGGCGGCTGCCCGGCAGGGATTAGGACTGGCAATCCTGCCGAGGTTCCTCGCTCGGTCGGATCTCGATAGCGGCGCGCTCGAGGAGGTGATGCCGGAATTTCCGGTCGAGCCGCTCTGGGTGAAGGCATCGGTGCCCAGGATCAAGATGAACAAGGTCGTGGTATCCGAGTTCATATCCTACGCGCAGAAGCGGTTTTCGGAAGGGGTGCCGGATCAGGTCATCCCAATGTTCTGAGAAGAAATCCGGACCTGCCTCAAGCTCGCCGTTTCGCTGACGCCAAGCCGCTGAAATCCGGCGGGACCTTTCTCGAAACAAGAAAGCTGATCGCATCACTTGCCGGGTTCAAGGCGAGGCGGCTTGGGTTACGATCATGGCCAAAGCGCCGGGAGGGCGCAGGCTGTACGGGAGGGTTCGATGGCGGAGACGCTGAGCAGGGAAACGCGGATTGTCCGGCGCGAGAAGTCGGCGCCGTTCCGCAGGCTCAAGGCGGATATCTGCGTCGTCGGCGCCGGCATCGCCGGGATTTCGGCCGCACTCGAAGCCGCGAGACTGGGCCGCAAGGTGGTGATCGTCGATGGCCAGGCAGCGCTCGGCGGGCAGGCGGTCAACTCGATCATCGCCACGTTCTGCGGCCTGTTTTCGAACGGCACGCACGGCTACCAGTTCACCTATGGCGTTGCCGACAGGTTGCTCGCCCATCTGGAAAGCCAGGACCAGTCGATCTATTGCCGCCACGGGCCGAACACCACGGTCGTCTATTACGACGAAGTCGTCCTCGGCCGCTGGATGGAGAGTAGCATTCTGGACGCTGGCATCGAGGTCGTGCTCGGTGCGCAGATTCTCGACGTGCATGTCGAAGGCCGGCGCGTCGTCCAGACCGATTTCATGACCCGTTACGGCGGCGTGTCGATCGAGGCGGCCGGCTGGGTGGAGGCGAGTGGCGACGCGGCGCTCGTCTGGCAGGCCGGTTTCGCCTGCCGCCAACCGGAAAAGGGCGGCGTCTTCGGTACCCAGATGGTGGTGCTGGAAAACATCGACGAAGCCAAGCAGCCGACCCGCTACGAGATCGGCGACCGGATGAAGGAAAAGGCGGCAAGCTACGGCCTGCTACGCCGCGAAGGCCTCGGCTTCACCATTCCCGGCAGCGGCATCGCCGCCATGAACATGACCCATGTGGAAACACCGCTCGATCCGGTAGAGGCTTCCAGGAAGGCGCTGGAAGGCAAGGACCAGGCGGCCCGCGCCGTGGAGTTCCTGAAGGCGGAATTCCCGGAATGCTTCGGCAATGCCCGCATCCGCTCCTTCGGCCTGCCGGGCATCCGCCAGACCCGCTGGATCGCCGGCAGCCATCACCTGACGGTCGACGAGATCAAGGCCGGCACCAAGTTCGACGACGCCGTTGCCCGCACCGCCTGGCCGATCGAGCTGCATGACCACGGCGACGGCCACCACTGGATCACTTTCGACGAAGAGCATGCCCACTATATTCCGCTTGGTAGCCTGACGCCGGACGAATGCGACAACATTGCCGCCGCCGGCCGCTGCGTCGACGCGGATTCGGCGGCGCTTTCGAGCATCCGGGTCATGGGGCCATGCATCGCCATGGGCATGGCGGCTGCCAATGCGCTCGACCTTGCCGGAACCGGCAGCGTGCACCAGATCGATCGCGATGCGCTGCGCGAGCGGGTTTCCGACAACGTCGAAAAGAAGCATTATCGGTGGGCCGACGCGAAAATGCGCGCCGCATCGTGAGGAGGATGCGATGAACCTGACGGATCACGAAAAGGCGATGTATGACGGCGAGCACGGCCGCGCCAAGGCGCGCGCCATGGACCTGCTGGTTCGCTACGGCGAAGCGCTCGGCGCCGAGCGTCTGGTCGAGACCAACAACGTCGCCGGCGCTTTCAACGCCTCGACGCCCTCGGTGCAGGCGATTGCCGAAAAGGGCATGGAACACGTCTATTCCGAACTCAACCTCGACAGCGACGAAGTCGTCGAGGTGCCCCATATGGTGGCGCATACCTGCCAGCTGATCACCGGCATCGACAACGACAACTGGGAACTCCAAGGCGTCGATAAGGCGCTTGTGGACATGCAGCGCGCCAATGAGAAGTACTTGGGGCGACGCGGCGTCAACATGTTCGCCACCTGCACGCCCTATCAGGTGGGCAACGTGCCGGTGAAGGGCGAACACTGCGCCTGGATGGAATCATCGGCCGTCATCTATTGCAACTCGGTTCTTGGCGCCCGCACCAATGTCGAGGGCAAGGAAAGCACCGGCGCTGCGGCGCTCACCGGCCGCATTCCCTATTGGGGGTTCCACATCACCGAAAACCGCCGCGGCACCCATCTGGTCGAGCTCGATATCGAGGTCGACGACATGATGGATTGGGGCCTGCTCGGTTATTATATCGGTGAGGTGATCGGTGAGGAGATCCCTGTCCTGAAGGGCGCCAGCCGCCAGCCCGACCTCATCAAGCTCAAGCATTTTGGCGCAGCCGCAGCGTCCTCCGGTGGGGTGGAGATGTACCATATTCCCGGCATCACGCCGGAAGCGGACAGCATCGAAGAAGCTTTCGGCGGTCGCAAGGTCAAGGGCACGTTCCGCTACGGCGCCAAGGAACGGCGCGAAACCTATGATAAGCTGCAGAGCTCGACCGAGAAAAAGGTCGATTTCATCATGCTCGGCTGTCCGCACAATTCCATCGACCAGATGGCCCTGATCGCCCACATGCTGGAGAATAAAAAGATACATTCGAATGTGCAGCTCTGGGTGCACACGCCGCGTGCGATCAAGCAGGTCGCCGAGCGCAACGGCTATATCGACGTCATCCGCGAAGCTGGCGGGGTCGTCATGAGCGACACCTGTCCCGCCATCTCCCGCCGGTTGCCGGCGGGGACCAAGGTCATCGCCACGGATTCCGCCAAGCAGGCACACTACTTGCCGGCGATCACCGGCGTGCAGGGCTGGTTCGGCTCGGTCAGTGATTGCGTCGATGCTGCCTTGACCGGCCAGTGGAACGGGAGGGTCTGATGGATATCGCGACCGACGCAAAATCCGACACGATCGAGCTCAGAGGCCGCAAGGTGGTTGCCGGCCGTGCTGAGGGCGAGGCGCTTGTCACCACCGAAACGATCTCCGGCTGGGGCGGTATCAACGAGCGCACCGGCACGGTCATCGAGCGCCGGCACGAAATGCGCGGCGTCTCCTTCGCCGGCAAGATTCTGGTTTTCCCCGGCGCGAAAGGCTCGTCCGGCTGGTCGGCCTATTTCCATATGACCCGGCTGAACGGCGTCCAGCCGGCGGCGATGATCTTTACCCGGATGACCACCAAGATCGCGCTCGGAGCCGTCGTCACCCGGGTTCCGGCGATCACCGAGCTGGACCAGGACCCGCTTGATGTAATCGAGACCGGGGATTGGGTCGTGGTCGATGCGGATGCCGGCACTGTGACCGTGACCAAGAGAAAACCTGCCTGAGATCATGCCCAAGCGCCGCGGGCCGCGGCGTCTTTCGCATAATCGGAGAAGCTCTTGGCCGGCCGGCCGAGGGCGCGCATTACGCCATCCGACAGGTATTCGTTGCGGCCGTCGAGTACGACGGTAAACAACTCCACCAACAGTTCCGCAACATCGGCGGGCACTTCGGCCTGTTTGAGGCCTTCTACAAACGCTTCATCGGAGATTGTCTGGAAGGCGATCGCGCGACCGCTTGCCTTGCCGATTTCCGCCACGGCTTCGGCAAAGGTCAGAAGCTGCGGGCCGGTCACTTCGTAGAGTTCGCCGATATGCCGAGCGTCGGTGAGAGCGGCAGTGACCACGTCGGCGATGTCGCCGGCATCGATGAACGGCTCGCGCACGGCGCTGACCGGCAGCGCCAGTTCCCCTTCAAGGATCATCGGCAAGAGCTGTCCCTCGTCGAAATTCTGGTTGAACCAGCTTGCCCGAACGATCGTCCAGTCGGCACCCGAGGCGATCATCCGCCGTTCGCTTTCCTGCGCCGCGGGTTCGCCCCGGCCTGACAAGAGAACCAGCCGCTTGACGCCCAGCGATACCGCGAGCGTCGCAAGCGCGTCGATATCGTCCGGAGCGCCCTTCACCGCGAGGTCCGGATAGTAGGTGATGTAGGCGGCCGACGCTCCCTCCAGGGCCGGCGCCCAGGTGCAGCGGTCCGTCCAGTCGAAACCGGTGGAGCGCGAAGCGAAACGGACAGGCTTGTTCAATGCCTGCAGGCGCTCTGTAACCCGAGAGCCGGTCTTGCCCTTGCCGCCGATGATGAGAATGGGGTTTTCCATGGGATGCCTCCTTTAACATGAATTTTCCTCATGTTCTAAAGCGATAAATCCTCATGTTGCGCTTGTCAACAAAAAATGCGAATATTCCTCGCGTTACAAACTCAAGGCACGGAAAGACAATGGAGATTTCTGCATCGACGCCACGCCAGCCCCAGCAGAAGCGCAGCCGGGAGCGGGTGGAGCGGATTCTCGCGGCGGCGAAGGAGCTGATCGCCCGCGGCGGCAGCGACGTGATGAAGATGGGTGAGCTGGCGGAAAAGGCGGGCGTGCCGATCGGCTCGCTCTACCAGTTCTTCCCGGACAAGGGGTCGGTGGTCCGCACGCTCGCCGAACGCTACAACGAGGAAGGCCGCGCCTGCATTCGCGAGGCGCTGGAGCCGGTCCGGAACGAGGCCGCGTTTTCGCAAGCGTTCAGAGAGCTGATCGACATCTATTACGGCTTGTTCCTCGCTGAACCCGTGATGCGCGACATCTGGTCAGGCACCCAGGCAGACAAGGCATTGCAGGATATCGATCTCGCCGATGCCCGCGAAAACGGCGCGATCGTCGCGGCAGCGCTGGCGCATATCCAGCCCCACGCCCATCCGGAAGAACTGTTCAACCGGGCCATGCTGGTCATGTATCTCGGCACGTCGACAATGCGGCTGGCGATCTCCGTCGAGCGCGCCCAAGGTGCGGCCATGGTGGAAACCTACAAGCGGCTCGCCCTTCGCGAACTGCTGGCAAAGGACTGATGGGCCTCGACGGCCATGCCGATCGCCGACTATAAGATGCGGCGAAACGGACAAGGAGGAGTGGATATGTCGAAAGTAGCGATCGTAACCGGCGCGGGCTCGGGCGTTGGCAGGGCCGTCGCCGTCGGGCTTTTGAACGCAGGTTATAGGACCGTGCTTGCCGGCCGGCGCGAGAGTGAGCTGCGGGGCACGGCGGAACTGGCTGGCGGTGAGTCGCTGGTGGTGCCGACGGACGTCACCGATCCGGCAGCCGTCGACGCCTTGTTTGCAGCGACGCAAGAGGCCTATGGCCGCCTTGATCTTCTGTTCAACAATGCCGGACGCGGCACGCCGGCGGTTCCGATCGACGAATTGCCGCTTGAAACCTGGCGGGCTGTCATCGACCTCAACCTCAACGGCGCCTTCTATTGCGCCCGGGCGGCCTTCGGGATGATGCGGCGGCAAAACCCCGGCGGCGGGCGTATCATCAACAACGGTTCGATCTCGGCGCACGTGCCGCGTCCTTTCCAGGCCGCCTACACCGCCACCAAACACGCGATTACCGGCCTGACGCGCCAGATCGCGCTCGACGGGCGGCCACTGAACATCGTCTGCGGCCAGGTGGATATCGGCAATGCCGACACGCCGATGACGGTGCGGATGAAGGAAGGGGCGCTGCAGGCGGACCTCACGACTGCTGTGGAGCCGGTCATGGATACCAAGCACGTGGCTGATGCGGTGCTCTACATGGATGGATTGCCGCTGGAAGCCAATGTTCTGTTCATGACAGTGATGGCAAACGGCATGCCTTATGCCGGCCGTGGCTGAAAGCGGCAGATGGCTGCCTTGATCTCGCCCGGAAGCTCGGCCAGCGTCAGGAAATAATCGGAAGGAAACATCGCATGCAGCAGGCACTGGTGCTCGAGAAAAAAGGCGTTCTCGCGTTGAGGGAGATCGATCTTCCGACCGAGGTCGGGCCGGGCGAGGTGAAGATCGCCATCGATACGGTCGGCGTCTGCGGCAGCGACGTCCATTATTACACCCACGGCGCAATTGGCCCCTTTGTCCTGAGCGAGCCGATGGTGCTCGGCCATGAGGCGGCGGGCATCCTCGTCGAGGTCGGCAGCGAGGTGAAGACCTTGAAGGTCGGTGACCGCGTCTGCATGGAACCGGGCGTACCGAACCTGTCGTCACGTGCCTCCAAGCTCGGTCTCTACAACGTCGATCCGGACGTCCGTTTCTGGGCGACGCCGCCGGTCCACGGGGTGCTGACGCCGGAAGTCATCCATCCTGCGGCCTTCACCTACAAGCTGCCGGACAACGTCTCCTTTGCCGAAGGCGCCATGGTGGAGCCGTTCGCGATCGGCATGCAGGCCGCCAGCCGCGCCCGTATCCAGCCCGGCGATGTCGGTGCGGTGATCGGTGCCGGTCCGATCGGCATCATGGTGGCATTGGCGGCACTCGCGGGCGGCTGCGCCCGCGTCTTCATCTCGGATCTGAGCCCCGACAAGCTGAAGATCGCCGGCCAGTACCCGGGTATCATCCCTGTCAACATTACCGAACGGCCATTTGCCGAGGTCATCGCCGAAGCGACCGGCGGCTGGGGTGCGGATGTCGTGTTCGAGGCGAGCGGCAGCCCGAGGGCCTATGCCGGCATGTTGGACCTGGTGCGGCCCGGCGGTGCCTTCGTGCTGGTCGGCCTGCCGGTCGAGCCGGTGCCGTTGGACGTCTCAAGCGCCATCTCCAAGGAAGTTCGCTTTGAGACGGTGTTCCGCTACGCCAACATCTTCGACCGGGCGCTGGAACTGATCGCGTCCGGCAAGGTCGACCTGAAGCCGCTGATCACCGGCGTCTTCGATTTCAAGGATTCGATCAAGGCCTTCGAGCGGGCCGCCGCCGGACATCCATCCGACGTCAAGCTGCAGATCCTGATGAACGGCAAGGCGTGATCAGGCGGCGCGGACGAAGCGCTTTGAAAGCGAGGCCGGCTTGTGGAGTGGCACGCGGCGGAGCATTTCGAGCGCGAACAGGCGGGCGTTCTGCCGGGCCTTGTCGAGATTGCTGATGCGGTTTTCGTCCATCGTGTAAAGCGTGCCGCCGAGATCGAAGATATCGCGGAACGCGGCGCGTTCGATGATCGGAGTGTCCAGCACTTCGACCTTGCGCTCGGCCAGCAGCATCTTCACCGCAAGCAGGGCACGGGTCGTCACCATCGAGTTGACGCGGGTCAGAACGACCGAATGCGGCACGCGGAGATTGGCCTTTTCTTCGAGATAGCGCAGCAGTTCCAGCACGTTTGCACCGCCCTGGGCATCCATGGCGCAGCCCTGGATCGGGATCAGTACGTGGTCGGAAAGGCCGATTGCCTTGGCAAGCAGCGGGCTTTGGGCGCCGGGCAGGTCGAGCACGAAATAATCGGTCTTGTGGCGGTTCTCGGAAATATGCCGGTCGATCGAAGCCTGCGTCACGTAGGAAATGACGTTGAGCTTGTCATCGCGCGGGGAGAGCATGTGCCAGCGGGTGATCCAGTATTGCGGATCGGCATCCAGGATCGTGACGCGGTAGCCTTGCTCAACGAGTTCGGTTGCAAGGAGAAGCACAGCGGTGGTCTTGCCCGCTCCGCCCTTGGTGTTGGCAAAGGTAATGACTGGCATCTTCGGTCCCTGTCCGGCTACGAGCGTAAGATTGCTCTCTCACCGCACCCTCATGATGCGTTGCCCCATTCTTGCCAAACATGGTTAACGAGCCGTGAAAAATCCGTTGCCAGATCTTACCGCCGACGATCGGCGGCGAGGATTTCCCGGGCGATCTGTTCGAGCGGCGCGACCTTGTCGACGCCGCCATGGGCGATGGCTTCCTTGGGCATGCCGAACACCACGGACGACGCTTCGTCCTGGGCCACCGTATAGGCGCCCGCCTGATGCATCTCGTTCATGCCGCGGGCGCCGTCATCGCCCATGCCGGTCATGATCACGCCCATCGCATTGCCGCCGGCCGAGCGTGCGGCCGACCGGAACAGCACGTCGACGGATGGGCGATGGCGGCTGACCAGCGGGCCCGAGCGGATCGAAACCTCGTAACGCGCGCCGCGCCGTTCGAGCAGCATATGCTTGTCGCCGGGGGCGATCAGCACATGGCCCCGCAGCACGGGATCGCCGTCGGCCGCCTCCTTGACCTCGACTTCGCAGAGGCTGTTGAGCCGTTTGGCGAATGCGGCGGTGAATTTTTCCGGCATATGCTGGACGATGACCATGCCCGGAGAATTGGCCGGCAGGGCTTCGAGAAGCTCGCGCAGAGCCTCGGTTCCGCCGGTCGAGGCGCCGACGCAGACGACCATTTCGGTGGTCTTCGCCATGGCGCCGGCCTTGGGGGGCGGAAGCACCGCGTCGGCCGTCAGCTTGGCGGTCGTTCCGCCTTCGGAAATGCGTGACGGGCGCAGCCGGCCGACCCGGGCGCGCGCCGCTCCCTTGACAGCGGTGCGGATCCTTTCGGCGGATTCGGCAAGGTGGTCGGCCGCGCCGATCTTCGGCTTCAGGATGATATCGACAGCGCCCGCCTCGAGCGCCTGCATCAGCGTTTCCGAGCCGCTTTCGGTCAGAGACGAGCACATCACCACCGGAATGGGATGCTGGGACATCAGCTTGCGCAGAAAGGTGATGCCGTCCATCTGCGGCATTTCCACATCGAGCGTGATGACGTCGGGGATTTCCTCGCGCAGCTTTCGCGCCGCCATGAAGGGATCGCTGGCCGCGCCTATGACTTCGATGTCCGGATCCGCCGACAGGACGGCTGTCAGGGTCTGGCGGACGCTGGCGGAGTCATCAATGATCAGAACACGAATTTTGCCGCTCATGGTTCATACTCGCTTGAACACAGTATTTGCCACCTGACGGATCGGCAGGTCGAAGCCAGTCACGGTTTCCGAATGACCGATGAACAGATAACCTCCGGGGAGCAGCGTCTGGCAAAGGCGGGACAGCACATGCTGCTGCGTCGGCTTGTCGAAATAGATCAGTACGTTGCGGCAGAAGATCATGTGCATCAGGTCGCCGACGGGGTAGGCCTCGTCCATCAGGTTCAGCCGGGCGAAACCGACGCGGGAGCGCAGTTTCGGTGAAATCCGCACGTCCTGCCGACGGCTGTCGGACGAACGCATGACATATTTGCTCATCATGTCGGCCGGTACGGGCGCCAGGAGATCGCTCTGGTAGATGCCGCGCTGGGCCTTCTGCAGCACGTCTGTCGAAAGATCGGTGGCGAGCACGAAATAGTCACGTTCCGGCGTCGACGAGCTCAGAAATTCCGAAAGCACCATGGCTATCGTATAGGGCTCGGCGCCCGTCGAGCAGGCCGAACTCCAGGTGCGGATGCGCCGGTCGGCGTAGGTTTTCAGGATGTCCGGCAACGCCGTCTGCATCATGTAGTCGAAATGCTTCGGCTCGCGGAAGAAGTCGGTCTTGTTGGTGGTCACCGCATCGATGAGGAAGATCGATTCGGCCTCGATACCTCCGTGTTTGAAGAGGTAATCGCAATAACTGTCGAAAGTCGGCATGGCCGTGACGCGCAGGCGCCGGCGAAGCCGTCCTTCGAGCATGGTCATCTTGCTGTGCGGCATCTTGATGCCGCTATAGTCGTAGATGTACTTCGAAAGCAGATCGAAGTTGCGCTTGCTCAGCCGGTCATCGAGCGGCTGGCTCCTCATTGCTGCACTCACGCGCGTGCCCCCCGTACAAGAACCTATTCGGTTATGCGAATTCCGTCATGCGACCTGGGACTGCGGCCCGACATCGGCGAGCGCCGATCCGGAATCCGAAAACAGCCGTGCAAGGTCGACAACGACAACGAAGCCGCTCTCCCGGCGCACCACGCCGGCGATATAATCGGAGCGCCAGCGCACCCCGATATCCGGCGCCGTCTCGATCTGTTCCTTGCGGAACGGCACCACTTCGAAGACCCGGTCCGCGACGAGGCCGAGCACCAGGACGCGATCGGCGACCGGCACGTCGAGCACCAGAATGCGCGTATGCGGCGTCTTGACCGTCCTCGTCAGGCCGAGGCGAAGACGGAGGTCGATCACCGGCACGCCCTGTCCGCGCACATCGCGCAGGCCGAGCAGATATTCCGGGCCGTGCGGGATCTTGAACGGCTCCTCGTGGTCGAGGATCTCGCGGACCACCTCGACGGGGACCGCGAAAATCTCTTCGCCGAGGCTGAAGGTTACGAACTGGGATTCGGAGGATATGCCTGCCATTACGCGCTCTCCCTGAAATCGTCATCGTCCGCGTCCGGGCCGCCCATCGACAGATCGAGGGCAAAACCTTTCACGCGGGCCTGTTGTGCATTGACTGAATGACCGGCCGAATAGGCCTTGGGTGCCGGCTGGACCCTGGATTTGGCCGGTGCGAGCTTGGCGGCCGGGACCGGCTGGCCCCGCTGCTTGGATCCCGCCCGATCGACCTTGAAGAACGCGATCGACGCCTGCAGTTCTTCGGCCTGGGCGGCGAGTTCTTCGGACGTCGCCGACATCTGTTCGGAGGCGCCGGCATTCTGCTGGGTCACCTTGTCGAGCTGCTGGATCGCCTCGTTGATCTGGCTGGCACCGATATCCTGCTCCCGGCAGGCGGCCGAGATTTCCGAGACGAGCTCCGCGGTCTTGTGGATCGCGGGTACAAGCTTGTTCAGCATCTCGCCGGCATCGGTCGCGACCTGCACAGTTTCACCCGAAAGTGCGCTGATTTCGGCAGCGGCAGCCTGGGACCGTTCGGCGAGCTTGCGAACTTCCGAGGCGACCACTGCAAAACCCTTGCCGTGTTCGCCGGCACGCGCGGCTTCCACCGCGGCGTTCAGGGCCAGAAGGTCCGTCTGGCGAGCGATTTCTTGGACAATCGAGATCTTCTCGGCGATCGTGCGCATGGCGCCGACGGCGCGGCCGACGGCCTGGCCGGAGGCTTCGGCGTCACGCGAGGATTGGCGGGCGATCTTTTCCGTCTGCGCGGCGTTGTCCGCATTCTGCTTGATGTTGGCCGCCATCTGCTCCATCGAGGCGGAGGCTTCTTCGGCCGAAGATGCCTGTTCGGTGGCGCCCTGGCTCAGCTGTTCCGAGCTTGCCGAAAGCTCCTGGCTGCCGGAGGAGACGTTGCTCGATGCCGCCAGGGCATCGGCGACGACGCCGCGAAGGCGTTCGCCCATGCTCTGCAGCGCAAGCCCGAGCGTGTCCTTGTCGGAGAGCGGTTTTGGCGAGACGGTCAGGTCGCCGTTGGCGATCTGGTCGGCGACATGTGCCGTGGTGCGCAGGTTGGCCACCATGCTCTGCATGGCGAGCCCAAGCGTATCCTTGTCGGAAAGCGGCTTGACGTCGACGGCAAGGTCACCCTCCGAGATGCGCTCGGCGATCGCCGCCGTATTGCGCAGGTTGCCGGTCATCACGTTGACGGTGTCGATCAGATCCTTGACCTCGTCATTCGTCTTGACCTCGACTTTCTGGTTGAGGTCGCCGATGGCCACTGCGTTGGCGACGGACGCAATCTTCTTGAGGCCGTTGTTGATGCCGAGCGTGATCCAGAAGGCGGCACCGATGGCGATCAGCACGGCCGCAATCGAGGCGACGCTCAGGACCATCATCGTCGAGGCGAATAGATCCTGGTTCGCCTTTTCGGTATTTGCCATTCCCTTGCGCTGGATATCGAGGAGAACCTTGATGGCCTCGCCCATATCGGCGGTCATGGTGCGCAGATCGCCCATGGAGAGCGCCAGAGCGCCGGCCTGATCACCGCGTGCCTGAACTGCCTGCAAGTCGTTGGACTTCTGCTGGAACTGCTTGCCGATCGTCAGCAGTTTTTCCCAGTACGGCTTGCCTTCCGGAGAGGCGATCGAAAGCCCTTCCTGAACGGCCTTGAACATCAGTTCGGTGTTGTCGTCCGCTTCCTTGTGGAATTTCGCGGCATCCGCGAGATTGGTCGCAAGCAGCGCGTTTTTCTGGGCGCGCACGGCATCGACCTCGTTCACATTGGCGGTGAGCGCAAGCTCCAGACGACGAACCGGGCCGTCGACCATCTTGACGCTGGCGTCGTTGAGTCCGCCAAGGCTCAGGCTGCCGTAGACTGCAATGCCGACCAGCAGCAGCGTCAACAGGGCGAAAGCCAATCCCAATTTCAGTTTGATTGTAAACCGCATCTTAAGTCCCCCGAATTTCTTGAAACAACCGGCAGAGCCGCCTTATTCTCAGATGCGACCGGGAAAAGTCTGGCTAAAAGGCCGGTAGGCCGACCGCCGGGACTTTTCATGGCTCGCATTAACGCAGTTACGCTGGCCATTGACGGGGCCTGATGGCCCCGCTCATGTGTCTGAAAGCCGCTCAGGCACTTTCCCTGAAATCATCGTCATCCTGGTCGGGGCCGCCCATCGAAAGATCGAGGGCAAAACCTTTCACGCGGGACTGCTGCGCCTTCACGGAATGCTCGGTTGGCCGGGAAGCGGCGAACTTCGACATCTGTTTCGCGCCGGGTTTTGCCGGTGCGTGGGCTTTGGTCCCGGGCTGGGTCCGAGCCTTTGCGGTAGCGCGCTCGACCTTGAAGAAGGCGATCGAGGCCTGCAGTTCTTCTGCCTGGGCTGCGAGTTCTTCCGAGGTCGCCGACATCTCTTCGGAGGCGCCGGCATTCTGCTGGGTCACCTTGTCGAGCTGCTGGATCGCTTCGTTGATCTGGGAAGCACCGATATCCTGCTCGCGGCAGGCGGCGGAGATTTCCGACACCAGTTCCGCAGTCTTCTGGATGTCCGGCACCAGCTTGTTGAGCATCTCGCCGGCTTCCGTTGCGACCTGCACCGTTTGGCCGGAGAGGGCGCTGATTTCGGCAGCGGCAGCCTGGGACCGTTCGGCAAGCTTGCGCACTTCCGATGCGACCACCGCAAACCCCTTGCCGTGTTCGCCGGCACGGGCGGCTTCCACCGCGGCGTTCAGGGCGAGCAGATCGGTCTGGCGAGCGATTTCCTGGACGATCGAGATCTTCTCGGCGATCGTGCGCATGGCGCCGACGGCGCGGCCGACGGCCTGGCCGGAGGCTTCGGCGTCCCGTGACGACTGGCGGGCGATCTTCTCGGTCTGCGCGGCGTTGTCCGCATTCTGCTTGATGTTCGCCGCCATCTGTTCCATCGAGGCGGAGGCTTCTTCGGCCGAAGATGCCTGTTCGGTCGCGCCCTGGCTCAGCTGCTCCGAACTTGCCGAAAGCTCCTGGCTGCCCGAGGATACGTTGTCGGATGCGGCGAGCGCATCACTGACCACGCCGCGCAGGCGTTCCACCATGCTTTCGAGCGCCAGGCCGAGCGTATCCTTGTCGGAGAGCGGTTTCGGCGAGACGGTCAGGTCACCGTTGGAAATCTGGCTGGCGATAGTCGCCGTATTGCGCAGGTTCGCCGTCATCGTGTTGATCGTGTCGACCAGATCCTTGATCTCGTCGTTTGTCTTGATCTCGATATTCTGGTCGAGATCTCCGATCGACACTGCCTTGGCGACGCCCATGATCTTGGTGAGGCCCCTGCCGATCCCGAGGGCGATCCAGAACGCCGTTGCCGCTGCGGTGACGACGGCCACCACCGCGATCGCGATCATCAGGCTGCGCGTCGTCCAGTAGCTGGCTTCCGCTTCGTCGTTCGCCTTCTGCATCCGGTGGCGGTTGATCTGTACGGCCTCGTCCAGTTGCGCGGAAAGTTCCATGATCGCCTTGCGGCTTTCTCCGGCCGAGAGGGCGATCGCCTCCTGCATGTCGCCGCGCTTGACCGCGGCGTCGACTTTTTCGTTCGCAGCGTGATTGGTCGTCGAGAGCGCACGCGTCTCATCCCAGAACTGCTTCTGGTCTGCCGACGCCGTCGAAGCCAGCTGGTCCAGCAACGTGGTGAACTGAAGCTCCAGCTTGTCGCCGTCGACGTAGAACTTTTCGATCTCCTGCGGCGAGGTGGCGAGCAGCATGTTCTTCTGTGCGCGGATGCGATTGAGCGACAGGATGTCCATCTGCTGGACGCTATCGAGGCGCTTTGCCGCGACCTCTGTCACGTAGGTCATGGAATCGTGCGCGGCGGCGAGGCTGTATATCCCATAGCCGGCGGTACCAATCAGCAGGCTGACAAGAAAGCCGAAAGCCAGTCCCAGCTTGGCCTTGATCGTAAATCGCATAGCCCTATCCCCTCGAGGCGGTGAAGTGCATCAGTCAGTGCTTCCTCCGGCGGAGGAAAGCGGTTGGAACGAGAAGACCGATACATTCACCCTTCTGCGATGGTCCGGCCGTCCGGACATTCTCCCGCTTACATGCGAGAGGCGATCCCGGATCTCTGTTGATCCGGGACCGTTTCAATTCCTTCAGGCGCTTTCGCGGAAATCCGCGTCGTCGGCATCCGGTCCGCCCATTGACATGTCGAGGGCAAAACCCTTGGCGCGGGCTTGCTGGCTGAGCACCGAATGATCAGCCTTGTGAGATGGCTGTCCCGCAGCGCGGCGCATCGGGGCCGGCTTGCCAATCGGCTTGTGGGCCGCAACGGTAGCCGGAGCCCGCTTGGTCGGCTTTTTGCCGCCGGCCTGATCGACCCTGAAGAAGGCGATCGAGGCCTGCAATTCTTCGGCTTGCGAGGCGAGTTCTTCGGAAGTCGCCGACATCTCTTCGGAGGCGCCGGCATTCTGCTGGGTCACCTTGTCGAGCTGCTGGATCGCTTCGTTGATCTGCGAAGCGCCGATGTCCTGCTCGCGGCAGGCGGCGGAGATTTCTGAGACCAACTCAGCGGTCTTCTGGATGTCCGGCACCAGCTTGTTGAGCATCTCGCCGGCTTCCGTTGCGACCTGCACCGTTTCGCCCGAGAGCGCGCTGATTTCGGCAGCGGCAGCCTGGGACCGTTCGGCAAGCTTGCGGACTTCCGATGCGACCACTGCAAAACCCTTGCCGTGTTCGCCGGCACGGGCGGCTTCCACCGCGGCATTCAGGGCGAGAAGGTCGGTCTGGCGGGCGATTTCCTGGACGATCGAGATTTTCTCGGCGATCGTGCGCATCGCGCCGACCGCGCGGCCGACGGCCTGGCCGGATGCTTCGGCGTCCCGCGACGACTGACGAGCGATCTTTTCCGTCTGCGCGGCGTTGTCGGCGTTCTGCTTGATGTTCGACGCCATCTGTTCCATCGAGGCGGAGGCTTCTTCGGCCGAAGATGCCTGTTCGGTCGCGCCCTGGCTCAGCTGCTCCGAACTTGCCGAAAGCTCCTGGCTGCCCGAGGATACGTTGTCGGATGCGGCGAGCGCATCGCCCACGACGCCGCGCAGACGCTCGATCATCGTGTTGACATAGCCAAGCAGTTCGCCGATCTCGTCCTTGCTGGTGATCGAGGCAAACCTGGTCAAGTCACCGTCGGCGACGTTCTGAACTGCCGTTACAGCATTGCGCAGACCCCTGTTGATCGAAAGCGCGATCCAGAGCGCGGCCAGCACGGCGATCAGGAAAGCGACGCTGGCGACCGAGATCATGATCAGGCGGGTCTGGGCGTAATCCAGATCGGTCTGTTTGTCGGCCTCACTGAGGCGGCTCTCCTCGAGCTTGACTACATCCGAGAGCAGCGTGTCGATGTCGTTGGTGACAGCGCGGGCCTCATTGTTGGAAATGTGCAGCGCGGTGGCTGCGTCGCCGCCGAGCATGGAGTTGCGGATCCGGTCGTCCTGCTTGCGGAACTCGACCGTGAAGCCGCCAAGCTTCGCCCACAGAGCCTTGCCCTGCTCGGTTGCACGGGCTTCAACCGCCTTGAGCGTCTCGTCGAACGTGCGTCGAGCCTCATCGCCCTTGGCGATATATCCCTGCATCTCTCCAGGATTTGCAGCCAGGAGCAGGTTCTTCTGCTGACGGGTCTGCTGGAGCTGCTCGTTGTTCAGGTTCTGGGCCAGTTTCAGGCGCAGGGCCGGCCCCTGCAGCACATTCTCGAGCGTGTCGTTCATGTTGCCAAGGCTGACGATGCCGTAGGCGGCGGTCGCAAGCAGCATGATGATGATGAAACCGAATGCTGAAGCCAGCTTAAGCTTGATCGAAGCGTGCATTTTTTTCGTCCATCGAAAGGGTGATCAACCGTGGGAAGCCCCGGTCGCGGAATGGTCGTGTTGGGCGGAGAAGATCGCCTGGAGATTGGGGAGAATGATGAACTCCGCACCCCGCTTGACCAGGCAATCGATGAAATCCGGCCGCCAGCGCATGCCCACGCTCGGCGGCGGTTCGCCGGCGGCGCGGAACAGGGTGGTGACCTCATGCACTTTGTCTGTACGGATGCCTGCAAGAACCGGTTCGCCGCCGATGTTGATCGCGATGACGATGATCCGGCTGTCGATCGTCGGCTTCGTTGCTTCCATGCCGAATGCGAGCCGGATATCGGCAAGCGGAATGACCTTGCCGCGAAAGTTGATGACGCTGCCGACGAAGGCTTTTGCGCCGGGAACCATGGTCTCGGGCAGGAGATCGAGGATTTCCTGTACGCTCACGGCTTCCAGCGCGAACATCTCGCCGGCGATGTCGAATGTCAGGACTTCCAGCTCGTCGCGGCCGCCCCAGAGGTTTTCGGAGATCTTTCTGACTGCTTCGTTCATCCGGCCGCGCGCAGATGCGCCTCCTGTTGTTGTCCTTCGGCCACGAGATGGCCGACGTCGAGGATCAGCGCCACGTCCCCGTCGCCGAGGATGGTCGCCCCCGAGAAGGTGGCGACGTCATGGTGCAGCTTGGACATTCCCTTGATGACCGTCTGGTGGTCGCCGATGATCTGGTCGACGACCAGGCCCACCCGTTCGGAACCGGTCGAGATGACGACCACCTTCTGGAAGGGATCGGGCTTGGTGCCGGTGCGGAAGAGGTCGCGAAGCCTGAGGAACGGCACCAGACTGTCGCGCAGCGAAATGAAGCTGCGGCCGCGCGAGCGCATGTCTTCTTCGATCGGGAGCTCGAGGCATTCCTCTACCGCCGAAAGCGGAATGACATAGCGGCCATCGCCGACCCGCACGAGCAGTCCATCGATGATCGCGAGCGTCAGCGGGATGGCGAGCGAGATTTCGGAACCCTTGCCGACGTGGCTGGTGACGTTGATCGTGCCGCGCAGCGCGTCGATCGTCCGCTTGACCACGTCCATGCCGACGCCACGGCCGGAGAGGTTGGTGACCGTCTGGGCCGTCGAGAAGCCGGGCTGGAAGATCAGCTGGTAGAGTTCCTGGTCGGTGAGGTTGGCATTGGATGCGATGAGACCGGAGGATTCCGCCTTGGCCCGCACCCGCTCCTTGTTGATGCCGCGGCCATCGTCCTTGATGGTGATGATCACTTCGCCGGCCTGCTGGCGGGCGGTGAGCAGGATATGGCCCGCCTCCGGTTTGCCGGCGGCACGCCGTTCCTCGGGTGTCTCGAGACCGTGGTCGCAGGAGTTGCGCACGAGATGCACGAGAGGATCGGCAAGGCGTTCGATCACGCTCTTGTCGACTTCCGTCGTTTCGCCCTCGGTCAACAACTCGATGGTCTTGCCGGTTTCACGCGCCAGATCGTGTACCAGCCGGCGGAAGCGGCCGAAGAGCTGGGTGACGGGCACCATGCGCAGCACCATCATCGTATCCCGCAGCTCGCCGGAAAGGCGTTCCACGTCTTCCGAGACGGCCCGCAGCTGCAGATCGCCGCTGCCGCCTGCAAGCTGGCTGAGGCGCGACTGGGCGATCACGAGCTCGCCGACCCGGTCCATCAGCTCGTCGAGCTTTTCGGCCGGCACACGGACGTTTTCGGACGTCTTTTTCTGCTTTGCATCGACGAGTGCCGGAGCGGTGGGCGCAGGGGCTGGGGCGGTCGGTGCCGCTGCAACGGCCTGGGGTGCCGGGGCAGGCAGAGCTTCGGCAACCGGGGCTTCGGTCTTGGCCGGCGTGCCGGCGGCGCGTGGAGGCTCCACTGTGACGACGTCGAGCTGCATTTCGTCCATGACGAAGATGAACACGTCGTCGATCGCCGAACGCGGTTGTGTGGTCACGAGCTCGACTTGCCAGGAGACATGAAGATCGGTCGGGGCGAGAAGTTCGAGCGATGGGATGGCGGACCGGTTTGCCACAATCTCGCACTCGCCGAGCTCGCGCAGTTCGTCGAGAAGCGGCAGCGGATTAGTGCCGTTTGCCATCGCGTTCTGCGGCAGGCTGAAGCGGATCTTGAAATGGTTACGGCCCGGCGCAGCCTTGGCGGGGCTGGCCGCGCCCGGGCTGTTGGCGCCATCGACGGCGGCGCGCAGGTTGGCGAGAAGCGCTTCGCCCGTTGCCTCATGGTCGCCATTCGGCGTGTCCACCAGGGCACGCATGTGATCCTTGGCTTCCAGAACTGCGGTGACCAGTTCCCGGGTTGCCGGAACTTCGCCCTTGCGGACGCGGTCGAAAGCCGTTTCGCAGTGATGGGTGAAAGCGGCAAGGGCATCGAAGCCGAACATGGCTCCCGATCCCTTCAATGTGTGGAGGCCGCGGAAGACCGCGTCCACCTGATCCTTGTCACCGAGGTTTACATTCAGGTCGAGAAGCCCTGCTTCGATCAGTTCCAGAAGCTCGGCCGCTTCTGTCCTGAAAACCGCGATAGGATCGGGAAAGCTCATCGGCCGAGTACCTTCCGCACGATCTTGACCAGGCTTTCCGGGTCGAATGGTTTGGTGAGCCAGCCGGTGGCACCGGCGGCCTTGGCTTCCTGCTTGATGTCGCTGTCGGATTCCGTCGTCAGGAAGATGACCGGAACGCCCATATGGGCCGGCATCTTACGCAGTTCCCGGATCATCGTCAGGCCGTCCATGTTCGGCATGTTGAGATCGGTGACGATCAGGTCGAACTGGCCGGCCTTGAGCTTGGCGATGCCGTCCAGTCCATCGACTGCCTCGGTGATCTGATATCCGGCATTGCTGAGGGCGACGCGCGTCGTCAGCCGGATGCTGGCGGAATCGTCGACTGTTAGGATGCTGGCGCTCATTGAATACCCCCTTGATGAAGCCAGAATTTCAGGTCTTCAGCGGACATCCCTTCGAGGAAGCCGCTGCGCTTCAGAACATCGAGCGTCGAGCCGCTGGCGGGACGAGCCAACGCGATGTGCTTTCCGGCTGTATCGGCATGAATGCGTGCCGCTTCCATGAGCTGGATGAAGCTGATGTCCACCTGGCAGTCATCGTCGAGTTCGATGGTTGCGGAGGCGGTCTTGTCGAGAAACTGCAGCATTTCCTGCTGGACGATGGTGATCGCGCGAACCGTCAGGTTCTGCGGCAGGCGAAGGCAATCTTCTTTAACATCGGAAGCAGGCATTCTTACCTCAACGTAATTCCGAAAGAGCTGAAATAGCTGGCAGAATTTGGACTTGCATCGTTAATGGGGAGTTAATCGCGTATGGCGACTTTTCGCGAAACAATACTTATAGGTTGTATTTTGGCCCACCGAGGAGGCGGAAAAATTAACCACAAGTCGCAAATGAGACTGCGGATTCTGCGAGAATTAACCCCTGGGCGCTCACAGTCCCTCTCGCACGGGACAAACCGTATCGGCGACTTGCAGGTGCGGGCCGTCCCAAAACAATACAGACGAGTTCATCGTCGTTATCGTCAGCAGGCAGAGGTCCCGCGGGACCCGAAAGGTGAGGCAAAGTGGCTGTCAGGGCACCCATTTTTGACGTCGCAGACAATTCGACGGGCGTTCTGGTCTTTGTTGACCGGATGGAAACGGCACGGTCGCGTATCGAGGAACGCTTTCTCGATGGCGGGGCTGCACTTCTGTCGATCCTCGACGTGCTGAACAAGCTGATCAGCTCTCTCGACCAGTTGACCGGTTCGCTGGATGAAGGAACGGCAAACGCCACGATGGCCGAACTGAAGAGCACGGTCGAGCGCCTGTCGCACCTGACCAGGCTCGAATCCGGACGCCAGATCGGCTTCCAGGAAATCGCCTGTGCCGAGCGCAAGCTCCGGCCCCAGATCGAAGAGATGCAAGAAACGCTGCGTTATCTGCGCACCTTCGCGGTGACCGCAAAGATCACCGGTGCCGGTATTGCCGATTTCGCCGGCTTCGCAGAGGAAATTCTCGCAAGAATCCAGGAGGGCTCGCGCCAGGTCAACGATCTGGCCGGCAAGCTGAGCACCCTCGGCCACGGTCTTGGACCGGTGATGGTCAAGGGGAAGGCGATCCTGGCACGCTACGATCAAACGGTGCCGCAGATCGTTGTCGGCCTCTCCAACGGCGCGGCGGAGATCGGCAAGCACCGCAAGCTGCTGGTCGAGCGCGCCGCGAGGGTGCGTACCGTTGCAGGCGGCATCCAGTCGAAGCTCGCCTCGACGCTGTCGGCCATGCAGGTCGGCGACATCACCCGCCAGCGCATCGAACATTGCCAGTCGGCCCTGCGCATCCTTTCCGACTATCTGGAGTCGCCTGCGGCCGCCAGGCTGACCGGCGACCAGCGCGAAAGCCTGTCGCTAATCATCCGCAAGCTCGTATCGTTGCAGCTCAATCAATCCGTCTCCGACTTCGATCGCGATACTGCAAAGATCGTTGCCATTGTCGCAAGCTTCCGGTCCGATCTGTCACAGATCGAGGCCCTGCGCGCGACGATGACCGACGCTGACAGCGGCGACAACGACAATGCGATCCGGCAGCTTGAGAACGGCGTGGCCGCAGCTCGCGGTGCCGTGCGCGAAATCGAGGAGGTTGCCCACCACGCCGGCGAACTCAGCCGGTCGACCAGCGATACCGTCGGGGAACTTGTCGAGGGCATAGGCATCGTCAAGGTCGTGCGCACCGACATTCACTATATGGCGCTCAACACCAACCTGCGTTGCGGCAAGATCGGTGAGGAAGGCAGGGCGATCAATGTCGTGACCGCCGAACTGCGCAACTTCGCCGCGGTGCTCGACGAGACGGCCGAAAAGATCCTGATCGAACTCCAGACGCTTGAAATCGCTGCCAACAAGCTGACCAGCGTCCACGGCGAAGAGAGTGAACAAAGCCTCGACCAGCGTTTGGAAAACGCGCTTGAAAACATCCGCTCGGTCGGCGACCGGATGGATGCCCAGATGTTGGCGCTCGGCGATCAGAGCAGGACGGCGGTCGGCGAGATGGATATCTCGCTCGCCCGGCTGAACTTCAACGCCGAGCTCGGCGAGGTGCTGCGCTCCTGCGCCAATGAGATGGAACTCGATGAAGACATCTTCGAAGCGCCGGGTCTCGAAGAAGCGCTTGCCGATGTCGGTGGCCGCATTGCCCGCCTTTATACAATGGTGAGCGAACGCGAGCTGCATGCCGCACTGCTCGGCACCCAGCCGCCGGTGGAAGCCGCTGCCGTCACGAACACCATGTCCGACGACGATATCGACGACGCTCTGTTCTGATCGGCCGTCACCTGCGGGAGCCGGGTTTGGGGGCTGCATCAGGCAGCCCGTCCTGTTAAGATAAAGCGAAGGCCGCGCCTTGACCTTTGGGCGCGCCTGGGTCATGTGACCGCCTTTGCTGACGCAGCGCTTGGAATACGGGACGAACCCCGCAAGTGCTCTAGAAGAGAAATAAAATGACCAAGGCATCATCCTCGGCGCCGTCTCAGCGCATGCTTCGCGTTGGCGAACAGGTCCGCGCCGCCATAACCCAGGTCCTCCAGCGCGGCGAAGTGCGCGACGACCTGATCGAGAAGACCGTAATCTCCGTGTCCGAAGTGCGCATGTCGACGGACCTGAAAGTCGCCACGGCCTATGTGACACCGCTCGGCGTGCCGGATCACGCGGCAGTCATCGAGGCGCTGAACCGCAACGCGAAATACATTCGCGGCCGTATCGGCGGCCAGCTCCGGCAGATGAAATACATGCCGGAAGTCCGTTTCCGCGACGATACCAGCTTCGATAACTACAAGAAGATCGATGAGCTGCTGCGCTCGCCGGAGGTCCAGCGGGATCTCGATGGCGGCAGCGAAGACAAAGAATAGTCAAGAGAACGCATGTCCAAACCCCGCAAACCAAAGGGCCGCCCGGTTTCCGGCTGGCTGATCCTCGACAAGCCGGTTGATTTCGGCTCGACCGAAGCCGTCTCCAAGATCAAATGGCTGTTCAACGCCCAGAAGGCCGGACACGCCGGCACGCTTGATCCGCTCGCTTCCGGCATGCTGCCGATCGCGCTCGGCGATGCGACCAAGACCGTGCCTTACGTCATGGATGGCCGCAAGATTTATGAATTCGCCGTCAGCTGGGGCGAAGAGCGCTCGACCGACGACCTCGAAGGCGAAGTCACGGCCGCTTCGGATATGCGTCCCGACGAGCAGTCCATCCGCGATCTGCTGCCGAAATACACTGGCACGATCAGCCAAATCCCGCCGCAGTTCTCGGCGATCAAGATTGCCGGCGAGCGGGCCTATGACCTTGCTCGCGATGGCGAGACGGTCGATATCCCTTCCCGCGAAGTGGAGATCTTCCGGCTGACGCTGCTCGGCGTCACCGCGGACAAGGCGCATTTCGAGGTGGAATGCGGCAAGGGCACTTATGTGCGTGCGCTCGCCCGCGATTTCGGCCGCGATCTCGGCTGCTATGGCCATATTTCCGAACTGCGCCGCACCTTCGTCGCACCGTTCGCCGAGGAAAAGATGGTGCCGCTCGCCGATCTCGTGGCGCTTGAGGAGATCGAGGACCGCGACGAACGCCTGGCGGCGCTCGACGAGTTCCTGATCGATACCGCCGAGGCGCTGTCCAGCCTGCCGCACCTGCCCGTCACCGACGATCAGGCGCATCGGCTGAAAATGGGCAATCCGGTCATCCTGCGCGGCCGCGATGCGCCGCTTGCTGAGGCGGAGGCCTATGCGACGGTGCGCGGCAAGCTGATCGCCATCGGCGAGATCGGCCAGGGCGAATTCCGGCCGAAGCGGGTCTTCGGCTGATCGGCGGACGCCTCTTCCAATTGCAACGTGAATGGTCTATAGGCAGCGCCAGCATCAGGAGCCTATAGGCATCCTACTGCATTCATGGCCGAAGCTGAACGACATCTCGGCTTCTGGCGTCTCGTTCTCCTCTTTACGAAAGGATCGTAAGATGTCGATCACTGCCGAGCGCAAGACTGCGCTGATCAAGGAATATGCAACCGTCGAAGGCGACACCGGTTCTCCGGAAATTCAGGTCGCAATCCTGACGGAACGCATCAACAACCTGACGGGTCACTTCAAGGATCACAAGAAGGACAACCACTCGCGTCGTGGCCTTCTGACCATGGTTTCCACCCGTCGCTCGCTTCTTGATTATCTCAAGAAGAAGGACGAGGCCCGTTACAGCAAGATCATTGCTGCTCTGGGTATTCGCCGCTAAAAATTTCCGGCGGGCGCTCTTGGGGCGCCTGCCGGTTCTTTATTCGGGCCAAGGTCCGATGAAATGTTTGCGCTACGCCCTAGTTCGCGTGGTGACTGCCCGCAGACCCGGATGGGCCGGATCTGCCAAACAAACCGTTGACCTGTCATGGGGCAGGATTGCCGGATGCTTTCGGCCAAAGCCCTCGGGGCTTTAGCCGCGGCTCCTTTTCCAGGATGCCGGTGATGCAAAGCCTCCCGTTGTCTTGCCCATGATGTGTCACATTGATTGCGGTCGACTGTGCGCTGCGCCCGATATCGGCGATGCGTGTGCTCCCGCATTGAAGGACAAGACATATGTTCAATACTCATTCCGTCGAAATCGAATGGGCAGGCCGCCCGCTGAGGCTGGAAACGGGCAAGATCGCCCGCCAGGCTGACGGCGCTGTTCTCGCGACCTACGGCGAGACCGTCGTTCTCGCGACCGTCGTTTCCGCCAAGGCTCCGAAGGCTGGCCAGGATTTCTTCCCGCTCACCGTCAACTACCAGGAAAAGACCTATGCCGCCGGCAAGATCCCGGGAGGCTATTTCAAGCGCGAAGGCCGCCCGTCGGAAAAGGAAACGCTGGTTTCCCGCCTGATCGACCGTCCGATCCGCCCGCTCTTCCCGGAAGGCTACAAGAACGACACCCAGGTCGTCGTTACCGTCGTGCAGCACGACCTTGAGAACGATCCGGACGTCTTGTCGATGGTTGCGGCTTCCGCGGCGCTGACTCTCTCCGGCGTTCCCTTCATGGGCCCGGTTGGCGGCGCTCGCGTTGGTTACATCAACGGCGAATACGTTCTGAACCCGCATCTCGACGAGATGGACGAGTCGGTCCTCGACCTCGTCGTCGCCGGTACGGGCGATGCCGTTCTGATGGTTGAATCCGAAGCCAAGGAACTCAACGAAGACATCATGCTCGGCGCCGTCATGTTCGGCCATCGCGGTTTCCAGCCGGTCATCGACGCGATCATCAAGCTCGCTGAAGTTGCTGCCAAGGAACCCCGCGAATTCGAACCGGAAGACCATTCCGCGCTCGAAGCCGAAATGCTCCAGCATTTCGAAGCCGAGCTTCGCGAAGGCTATAAGATTACCCAGAAGGCCGACCGTTACGCGGCCGTCGACGCCGTCAAGGCGAAGGTGAAGGCCCACTTCTTCCCCGAGGGTGTCGAGCCGAAATACAGCGCCGAAGTCATCGGCGCCGTCTTCAAGCACCTGCAGGCCAAGATCGTTCGCTGGAACATTCTCGACACCAAGAGCCGCATCGACGGCCGTGATCTCGAGACCGTCCGCCCGATAGTCTCGGAAGTCGGCATCCTGCCGCGCACCCACGGCTCTGCCCTCTTCACCCGCGGCGAGACCCAGGCGATCGTTGTCGCCACGCTCGGCACCGGCGAAGATGAGCAGTACGTCGACAGCCTGACCGGCATGTATAAGGAGCGCTTCCTGCTCCATTACAACTTCCCTCCCTACTCGGTTGGTGAAACCGGCCGCATGGGCTCCCCGGGCCGCCGCGAAATCGGCCATGGCAAGCTCGCATGGCGCGCCATCCGTCCGATGCTGCCGACTGTCGAGCAGTTCCCCTACACGCTGCGCGTCGTCTCCGAGATCACCGAGTCTAACGGCTCGTCTTCGATGGCGACCGTCTGCGGCACCTCGCTCGCACTGATGGACGCCGGCGTACCGCTGGCCAAGCCGGTTGCCGGCATCGCCATGGGCCTCATCCTCGAAGGTGAACGTTTCGCGGTTCTATCCGACATCCTCGGCGACGAAGACCACCTCGGCGACATGGACTTCAAGGTCGCGGGTACTGCCGACGGCATCACCTCGCTGCAGATGGACATCAAGATCGCCGGTATCACCGAAGAGATCATGAAGGTCGCACTCGGCCAGGCACAGGGCGGCCGCAAGCACATCCTCGGCGAGATGGCCAACGCTCTTTCCGAAAGCCGTGGCCAGCTGGGCGAATTCGCACCGCGCATCGAAGTGATGAACATCCCGGTCGACAAGATCCGTGAAGTCATCGGTTCGGGCGGCAAGGTCATCCGCGAAATCGTCGAAAAGACCGGCGCCAAGATCAACATCGAAGACGACGGCACCGTCAAGATCGCTTCGTCTTCCGGCAAGGAAATCGAAGCGGCCCGCAAGTGGATCCACTCGATCGTTGCCGAGCCGGAAGTTGGCGCTATCTACGAAGGCACGGTCGTCAAGACCGCCGACTTCGGCGCTTTCGTGAACTTCTTCGGCGCCCGCGACGGCCTCGTGCACATCTCGCAGCTCGCCTCCGAGCGTGTTGCCAAGACCCAGGACGTCGTCAAGGAAGGCGACAAGGTCTGGGTCAAGCTGATGGGCTTCGACGAGCGCGGCAAGGTTCGCCTGTCGATGAAGGTCGTCGACCAGGCCACCGGCCAGGAAGTCAAGAAGGCTGAAGGCGAAGCCGCCGAATAAGGCCTTCTTCCTTCCGAGACATCGAGGCGCGGAAGCTCTTCCGCGCCTTTTGTTTATCTGCTGTCACGAGACGAACCGACGAGACTAACCATGAGCCGAGACGCCCTGAAAACCCTGTTCCACCCCTTCGACACCGAGGCTGTTCCGATGCCTGGCGAAGGCGAGCGCGTGCTCTTCCTGGGCGCTGAGGCAGGCAACGCCCTACCCGAGGGGTTTGCTGCCGAGATCACCGCGGTACAGTCGTTCCGGCCTTTGTTCCGGGCCCTGAGCGAAGGCGCGTTTCCCGAGGCCGAGGGCGATAGCTACGGCGTGGGGCTGGTGCTCTGCGGCAAGCATCGCGGCGAGAACGAAAACCGCGTCGCCGAGGCCCTGGAGCGCGTCAGAACAGGCGGCGTCATCATCGTGGCCGGCGGTAAGGAAGACGGCATCCAACCGCTCCGCAACACGCTCCTGAAGCTTGGCATCGAACTCGACTACACCCCGAAATATCACGGCGTCGCGATATGGTTCGCCAGGCCCGCCAATGCCGACGCCGCGATCAAGGCGTTGAAGAAGTCGACCGTGGTGATCGACGCCCGGTTCGAGGCAGCACCCGGCATGTTCTCCCACGAGCGCGTGGATGCGGGCTCTGAACTGCTCGCAGGCCGCCTGCCGACCGATTTCGACGGCAATGCTGCCGACTTCGGCGCCGGCTGGGGTTATCTCTCGGTGATGCTGGCCGAAAAGTCGAAGCGCGTGAACCGCATCGATCTTTTCGAAGCCGATTATCAGGCACTGGAATTTGCCAAGCGCAATCTCGCGCGCAACTGCCCGGATCTCAACGCCCGTTTCTACTGGCAGGATCTCGGCGCCGAGCCACCGAAGGAAAAATACGACCTCGTCATCATGAACCCGCCTTTCCACGAGACGCAGGCGACGGATCCGGAGCTCGGCAAGACGATGATCCGCACTGCCGCCGCGGCACTCAAGAACGGCGGCCGCCTGATGCTGGTCGCCAATCGCGGCCTGACCTATGAGCCGGTCCTGGCCGAAGGTTTCCGCGAAAGCGGCGAGACTTGCCGTAACGCCCGCTTCAAGGTTCTATGGGCGAAGAAGTAAGGCAGTCCTAAGCCGCCTCGATATCCTTGCGAGCGGCGCTGGCCAGGAAGGCGGAACGCGTCAACCCGCGCTCTTTTGCGGCCGCGTCGATCGCATCAAGCATGCCTTTTTCGAAAGTCACGTTGGCGCGCACGACGCGCGTATCATCCTCGATGAAGGGAATACGCGCCAGGAACGCGCCGTTGGCGAGTTCTGCGCGAATCTCGCTGCGAGACATCAGCTCTTCATAGGAGGAGGGGCCCGGCAGTGCGCCATCTTCCGCCCAGAGCCGAAGCGCTTCGATCGCATTTGCAGTCAGGTCATCCTCGATATCTGCTGCAGAAAAAACCGACGGCAGGTCGGGGAAACTGATGCCGAAAGCGCTGTCGCCGTCTTTGTGCACGAGCGCAATGAAGTACTTCATCGGTCTACCTCAACCCATCCTGCCTGCTTGGCAATCGCAAGCGCGGTCCCAACAGGCAGGTCTTTCTTCGGGTGCGGAACGATGATGGTTTGCGCACCCCTGCGGAGCTTGTGGTGTGAGCCTTTGATGGATACGAGTTCGTAACCGTCGCGTTTCAACCTCGCGATGATCTTGTGACTGTTCCGCTCCACGGGCACACTTTGCTATGCGAAGAACATAGCGCGGCCGAGATGAGGGATCAAGATGCGCATTATTATGCGCATCTTATTCATTCCGAATCCGCGTTCCGCAGCCGGTCGAGGCTTGGCAGCGAGGTGATGTTGTAGCCGGCGTCCACATAGTGGATTTCCCCGGTGACGCCGCGAGAGAGGTCCGAAAGCAGGTAGAGGGCGGAGCCGCCGATGTCCTCGATGGTCGCGGTGCGGCGCAACGGCGCGTTCTTCTGGTTCCACGAATAGATCGCACGCGCGTCGGAAATGCCGGCGCCCGCAAGCGTGCGCACGGGGCCTGCCGATATCGCGTTGACGCGAATGTCGCGCGGGCCGTAATCGGCAGCGAGATAGCGCACCGAGCTTTCCAGCGCGGCCTTGGCAACGCCCATGACGTTGTAGTTCGGGATGACCCGCATCGAGCCGCCATAGGTGAGCGTCAAGATCGTTCCGCCATCGATCATCAGGTCCGCCGCCCGTTTGGAAATCTCGGTGAAGGAGAAGCAGGAGATCACCATCGTGCGGCTGAAATTCTCGCGCGTCGTGTCGGCGTAGAGGCCTTTCAGCTCGTTCTTGTCGGAAAAGCCGATGGCATGCACTAGGAAGTCCAGCTTGCCCCAGCGCTCCTTGATAGCCGCGAAGGTCGCATCCACCGAGGCGATATCTTCGACATCGCAGGGCACGACGAAATCGGAATCGAGTTCGGCTGCGAGCGGCTTGACGCGCTTGCCGAGTGCTTCGCCCTGAAAGGTGAAGGCAAGTTCGGCGCCCTGCGCCGCGACGGCTTTCGAAATCCCCCAGGCGATGGAGTGATTATTGGCGACCCCCATGATCAGGCCGCGTTTCCCCTGCATGATTCCGGTCATGGATTTATCCGTTAAAGCGCTGGAAGACGAGCGTGGCGTTGGTGCCGCCGAACCCGAAGGAATTGGAAAGGACAGTGTCGATCTTGGCGTCGTCGATGCGCTTGCGCACGATCGGCACACCCTCGAATTCCGGATCCAGGTTCTCGATATGGGCGCTTTCGCCGATGAAGCGTTCCTGCATCATCAGAAGGCCGTAGATCGACTCCTGCACGCCAGCGCCACCGAGCGAATGGCCGGTCAGTGACTTGGTCGACTGGATATGCGGGATCTTTTCACCGAAGACCTGACGGATCGCCCCGATTTCCTTGCTGTCCCCGACCGGGGTCGAGGTGCCGTGGGTGTTGATGTAGTCGACATCGCCTTTCACGGTCGCAAGCGCCTGGCGCATGCAGCGCATCGCGCCTTCGCCCGATGGGGCGACCATGTCGTAGCCGTCCGAGGTGGCGCCGTAGCCGACGATTTCGGCGTAGATCTTGGCGCCGCGAGCTTTCGCATGTTCGAGCTCTTCGAGAACCAGCACGCCCGCGCCGCCGGCGATGACGAAACCGTCGCGGTCGACGTCATAGGCACGCGAGGCCCTGTCGGGATCGTTGTTGTACTTGGTGGACATCGCGCCCATCGCGTCGAACAGGTTCGACATCGTCCAGTCGAGGTCCTCGTGGCCGCCGGCGAACATCACGTCCTGCTTGCCCCACTGGATCATCTCGGCGGCGTTGCCGATGCAATGCGCGGAGGTCGAGCAGGCAGACGAGATCGAATAGTTGACGCCGTGGATCTTGAACCAGGTGGCAAGCGTCGCGGATGCCGTGGACGACATCGCCTTCGGCACGGCGAACGGGCCGATCCGCTTCGGGCTGTTGTTCTTGATGGTGATCTCGGCGGCCTCGATGAGCGTGCGGGTGGAGGGGCCGCCCGAGCCCATGATGATGCCAGTGCGTTCGTTCTCGCCGATATCCTTGTCTTCAAGGCCGGAATCGGCGACCGCCTGTTTCATGGCGACATGGTTCCAGGCGCCGCCCTGGCTGAGGAAGCGCATGGCGCGGCGGTCCACCAACTCCGTCGGATCGAGCGTCGGCCGGCCCCAGACCTGGCACTTGAAGCCGTGCTCGGCGAAATCGGGAGAGAAGGAAATGCCGGACTTTGCCTGACGCAAGGATTCGGTGACTTCGGCGGCGTCGCTCCCGATCGAGGATACGATACCGAGACCCGTTACAACTACCCGTCTCATCTCATCAAAACCTTTTCTGCTTGTTCTTCTTTGGCCGCGAAGCAGGATCAGGCGGCCTTTTCCTTCGACAGGCCTACACGAAGGTCTGTTGCCTGGTAAATGGTTTCGCCATCCGCCTTGAGCCAGCCATCAGCGGTGCCAAGCACCAGACGACCACGCATGACGCGCTTGAAGTCGATGCCATACTCGAGCAGCTTGGTGTCCGGGCGGATCATGCCCTTGAACTTCACTTCGCCGGTCGACAGAGCCATGCCGCGTCCGGGCTCGCCGAGCCAGCCGAGGAAAAACCCGGTCAATTGCCACATGCCGTCAAGGCCAAGGCAGCCCGGCATGATGGGATTGCCTTCGAAATGGCAGGGAAAATACCAATCGTCGGGCTTAACGTCGTATTCGGCGCGAAGATAACCCTTGTCGAACGCCCCGCCTGTTTCCGAAATGTCGGTGATGCGGTGGACCATCAACATCGGCGGCAGCGGAAGCTGCGCATTGCCGGGTCCGAACAGCTCGCCATGGGCGCAAGAGAGAAGTTCTTCGTAAGAGAAGCTGGACTGCCTGGGTGCCATAAATTTCCGTTCCCCCCGTTGAACCTTAGACCTTTTGTTTCAGCAGCTTTAGTGCAAGATCAATCGGAATTGAAGCGTAACGATGAACTTGCGCTCCGCCTGGGGATGGCAGCCGAGCCACTGGAACATGCGTTTGTTCTGGTCCGCATATAGGAAGCTACAGGCGCAAACCAGAGGCTTGTAGCGAAATTGCGCGTTTTTGGCGCTCTCGCGGCAGGTATCCTGCGGAAACTGTTGAAAGTCCTCGCCGTAAAAGTTATATCCGAAAGTCAAGATACCTTATATGGGCGTGAAACGGCAGGAGCTGACGGGCAATATGGCAGAAGCCATGACGGACATCGAGACGAGACTGCGCCATTGCGGCCTGCGTCCGACGCGGCAGCGCGTTGCGCTTGCCGACCTGCTGTTCGCCAAGGGTGACCGCCACCTGACCGTCGAGGAATTGCACGAGGAAGCCACCTTTGCCGGCGTCCCGGTTTCGCTCGCGACCGTCTACAATACCCTGCACCAGTTCACCGAGGCCGGCCTTATCCGGGTCCTCGCGGTCGAAAGCGCCAGGACCTATTTCGACACCAACATTTCCGATCATCATCATTTCTTCGTCGAGGGCCGCAACGAGGTGCTCGACATTCCGGTCAGCAATCTTCACATCGACAACCTTCCGGAACCGCCGGAAGGCATGGAAATTGCCCATGTGGATGTGATCATCCGCCTGCGCGAAAAGAGAAGCTGACGCTTCTACTCTTTTCCTTTGTTTCCCCTCATAGCCTCGTCCTGCTCCCGGCCGGGCCGTGGCCTGTAGCGCGGCAATGTCCAGCCGTAGTGGATCGCGCCGCCGCGCAGGCCGAAGGCCAGCGCCGCGCCCAGGCCTGAACTCGCGTAGAGCGGCAGGCCGAGCGCATTTGCCGCGGTAAACCCGCAGGCGCCCGCCAGTGCGGCGGTGATGTAGATTTCCGGCCTCAGCAGCACCGAGGGCTCGTTGGCGAGAAGATCGCGCAGGATGCCGCCGAAGGCAGCCGTCAGCGCACCGGTGACGATTGCGATCGTCGGTGATCCCGTGGCGGCAAGCCCTTTTGCCGCGCCGAGCACGCTATAGGCGGCGAGCCCTACCGCATCGAACCAGATCAGCAGGCGATAGCGCCATTCGACCCGATGGGCCGTGCAGAAGACGAAAGCACCGGCAATCACGCAGATCAGGATATAGGTCGGATCGAGCACCCAGAAGACCGGCATTCGTCCGAGGATGATGTCTCTGAGCGTGCCGCCGCCGAGCCCGGTGACCGCCGCGAAAAACAGGAAGCCGACGAGGTCGAGTTGTTTTCGCGAGGCCGCCAGCGCGCCGGTCGCGGCAAAAAGTGCGATGCCGGCGTAGTCGAGGATCATCAGCAGTGACATGTCAGACCTTGTGATCCAGCGTCGCGCAAGTGCAGGCCGTTAGCATAACCGCCGATCGTTGCGTGCGTCACCCTTCCGCGCGTGCCGTGAACAGATGAATTTGCAGAGGTCGGCCTGTGAAAAAGCTCTTGATCATCGTCGTGCAGACGCTCGTCCTGGCGTTTGCGCCAACACTTGCTTTTGCTCAGCAGCCGCAGCGTTTCAGCGATCCGGAAATCTACGAGAGGGATTACTTCCGCAAGGAATGCAAGATCGTCGATTTCGGACCGGCCTTCATCAAGCGCTTCGATATCAACAATGACGGCATGATTGACCTCGTTTCCAACCAATCCGAGGTCACCTGCGACGGGGTCAAGGGACCGCGCTGCGCCAGTGAAGGCTGCCGCTACAATTTTTATGTCCAGATCAAGGAAGGCGGCTACGTGATGGTCGCCACCGCCCAGCTTTATAAATACGATTTCGTTCAGTATTTCGGCAACATGGTCTTTGAATTGACGATGCATCCCCGCTTCTGCGGTCGAAACGACGCCGCGCCCTGCGAAATGCGAGTTCGGGTGCGCGGCCTTGATTTCAATATCCTGTCGAAGAAATAGAACGGCCCGGAGATGGCTCATCCCGGAAAGATCCTGGCGATCCGCCCCGTGAGGTAATAGGCGGTCAGGCTCATCCACTCCCGCGCCGCGGTCGTCGCCAGCTGCGCATTCAGCGCCGGCTGGGTGAAATCCAGCGACGGGCGGACGATGCCGCTGGTGCGGTAGTCGACCGGCCACGGCGTGACCGTGATACCGGCCGCCCGGAACAGGCCCATCGAGCGCGGCATGTGGAAGGCCGACGTGATCAGCAGGCAGTTATCGAGCCCCTGAGCCTTGAGAAGCCCGGCCGCATTCACCGTATTCTCATAGGTCGTGCGGGACGCGTTTTCCTTCACCAGCCGATCGGCCGGGATGCCGAAGGCGGAGAAGAACCGTTCCGAAGCCTGCGCCTCGCCTTCATAGGCGCCGCTGATCGAACCGTCGCCGCCAGAAATCAGAATGCGTGCTTGCGGATGATTGCGGGCGAGCCGCAGAGCCTCCACGAACCGGTCGGCCGCCTGGTTGAGCTCGATGCCGCCGCGCACCGTCGTCACCTCGTTTTCCAGCACGCCGCCGAGCACGATCATGCAGGAAACCGCCGGTGGATCCTGGGTAGGCTTCGGAAAGCGATCTTCCAGCACCTGCAGCGCCACCGTGCCCGTCGTGGTAAAAAGCGTCAGGAACAGCACCAACCCGGTTAGGAATGCGGCTACCCCGCCGAGCCTGCGCCAGCCAACGAAGACCAGAAATGTGGCGAGAGCCGCGAGCAGGAAGGCAATCGAGAGAGGCTGGACAAACACCCAGAAGAGCTTGGAAAGCAGGAACATTAAAAACTTTCGGAACGATCAGGCGCGGCGGCGGGCGGAGACGATCGGCTGCTGGAAATGCAGGTGCAGCGGGCGCGGCAGAAGCGCCGTCGCCAATGCCACCGCAAGGGCCAGAACCGAAACAATCCAGAGCGCATGGCTGCCAGCATATTTCGTCAAAAAAGCGCCGGTCACGGCACCGCATGCCATTCCGGTCCAGGGCACCGTCTGGATCAGCCAGCCGGTCGGGTTGCGGTCGCCGATTAGCCAGCGGCCGATGCCCCGGCCGAAGCGGGAAAGCGCGCCGGTCACATAGGTGAGGCCGATCGGCAGCCCTTCGATATGCTCGACCGTCGCGTTGATCATGCCCATCGACAGCACGATCAGATAGAATTGAAGCCTCGGATAACCGGCCGTGGGAACGATGGAAGCTGCGGCCAGCAGGAGCGAAACGCCTGACAGCACGACGAAGGTGCGGCGCGCCGAAACCGTATAGGCAAGCACGATGCCGAGCGCGTTGCCGAGGATGAAGACCCAGAGCGCGATGAAGAGGATGATCGCATGGCTATAGTCGCCGTCGGCGAAGGAGATGGCCGCGCGGGTCGTGTTGCCGGTCATGAAGGACACGAAGTCGCCCGAGAGCAGCAGCCCCACCGCATCCGTCATGCCCGCCACGAAGGAAATCGCGGCAACGAGCGCAAGACCCGTCACGGTCCGCCGCCTGCGGATGATGCGTCGTCGTCTTTCCCTGGTCATGGAGGTCCTTTCCTCCGCGTAAATCTGCGCGAATCACGCCTCGAGGCGTTGATCCAGGACAATGTCGGATAACTAGGAAAGAAATCGCAAATCGAGCGCCGAAGCGAGTCCTATTGCGCGCCAAGCCACGCCTTGAGGCCGTTTGCCGCGGAGCGGCCCGTCGCGAGGCAGGCGGTCAGCAGGTAGCCGCCGGTCGGCGCTTCCCAATCGAGCATTTCCCCGGCGGCGAACAGGCCGGGAAGCGGCTTCAGCATGTAGTTTTCACCGAGATCGCTCCAGGCGATGCCGCCGGCGGACGAGATCGCTTCTGAAATCGGCCGGGGACGGAGAACCGGGATCTGCAGAGACTTGATCAGGCGCGCCAGTTTCTCAGGGGACACGCGGTTGGCGTCCGGAACAAGTTCCCGAAGTAGCGCAGCCTTCACGCCCTCCAGCGCTGCTCCCTTGCGCAGGCGGTTGGAGAAACTCGCCTTGGCATCCTGCCGGGCAAGGTCGCGGCCAAGTCGCTCCAGCGTGCGGCCGGGCGCGAGATCGACGGTCAATGCCGCTTGGCCTTGCGAGAAAAGTCGGTCCCGAAGCGCTGCGGAATGGGCATAGACCAGGCTGCCCTCGATCCCCTGTTTCGAGACCACGAATTCGCCCTGGAACGTGCCGGCGTCGGAATTGGTCGAAACAGATTTCAGCGGCTCGCCCGCAAACCGCTCGCGAAACGCCTCGCTCCAGGCGACATTGAAACCGCAATTGGCCGGCTGCAGGCCGGCGACTTCAACGCCCTTGGCGCTCAGCCACGGCACCCAGGCGGCATCCGAGCCAAGCCGCGGCCAGCTGGCGCCGCCCAGTGCCACAAGAGCGGCATCTGGCCGGACGGTGACTGGCCCTTCCGGCGTTTCGAACCGGTAACCGTTTTCGGCAAATCCCACCCAGCGATGCCGTGTCCTGAGTGCCACGCTCTGCGCCTCCAGCCGCCGCAGCCATGCGCGCAAGAGCGGCGAGGCCTTCATGGCTTTCGGAAATACGCGTCCGGACGTTCCGACGAAAGTTTCCGTGCCGAGACCCGCTGCCCAAGCCCGAACGTCGTCCGGTGTGAATGCCTCGAGGGCGGGGCGCAGGCGCGGGGAGGCGCTTCCGAAACGCGCCGCAAACTTTGAAAAATCTTCGGAATGGGTGATATTCAGTCCGGATTTGCCGGCGAGCAGGAATTTTCGCCCGAAGGTCGGCATCGCCTCGTAGACGGTCACGGAATGGCCGGCAGCGGAGAGAACCTCCGCCGCCATCAGGCCCGCCGGGCCGCCGCCGATGATCGCGATCTGCTTTGTCATGCCTCCCGGTTACGGCAGATCACTCCGCTTTGCCATAGCCCCCGGCCGTCGGCGTCTGAACGGTCACAGCCTCGCCCGCCTCTATGATCGTCTGGGCGCAGCCGCCAAGCTCTTCTAGCGTGCCGTCGAGGCGCCGCACCGTGGTCTTGCCAAGTTCGCCGGTTTCGCCGCCGTCAAGCCCGTGCGGTCTGATCGTCCGATGCGAGGAAAGGATGGCGCAATCCATCTTTTCGAGGAAGCGGATGGTGCGCTTCGTGCCGTTGCCGGCAGAGAACCTGCCTCTGCCGCCAGAATTTTCGCGGATGTGGAAGTCCTCGAGCAGCACCGGGTAACGGGTTTCCAGGATTTCCGGATCGGTGAGGCGGGAATTGGTCATGTGCACGTGCACCGCATCCGTGCCTTCGAAACCGGTCCCGTCGTTGAACACGCCGGCAGGCGAGCCGGAGCACAGCGTCTCGTAATACTGATAGGTCGCATTGCCGAAGGTGAGGTTGTTCATCGAACCCTGGCTGGCGGCCATGGCGCCGAGCGCACCGAACAGCGCATTGGTCACATGCTGGCTGGTCTCGACATTGCCGGCGACGACCGCTGCCGGATATTGCGGCTTCAGCATCGATCCTTCCGGAACGATGATGCGGATCGGCCGCAGGCACCCCGCGTTCATCGGAATGGAGCTTTCGACCATGACGCGGAAGACATAGAGCACTGCCGCCCGGGTAACCGGTTCCGGCGCGTTGAAATTGTTCTTCTTTTGCGGGCTCGTTCCGGTGAAATCGACGGTCGCCTCGCGCTTGGCCTTGTCGACGGTGATTTTCACATTGATGACGCTGCCCTGGTCGGTCGGATAGGAGAATTCGGAATTTCCGAGCTTCTCGAGGACCCGGCGGACGCTCTCTTCCGCATTGTCCTGCACATGGCCCATATAGGCCTGGACCACGTCCAGCCCGAACTGCGCGATCATCTTGCGCATCTCGTGCACGCCTTTTTCGTTGGCGGCGATCTGGGCGCGCAGGTCGGCGACGTTCTGGGCGACGTTGCGGGCAGGATAGGGGTGGTTGGAGAGGAGATCGGTGATGCCGGCCTCGTCGAACCGGCCGCGATCGACGAGCAGCACGTTGTCGAACAGCACGCCCTCTTCATCGACGGTGGTCGCAAGCGGCGTCATCGAACCCGGCGCGGTGCCGCCGACATCGGCATGATGGCCGCGCGAGGCGACGTAGAACAGGATGTTCCGGCCCTGTGCATCAAAGACCGGCGTGACGACGGTGATATCCGGCAGATGGGTGCCGCCGTTATAGGGGGCGTTCAGCGCAAACACGTCGCCGGGGCGGATCTTGCCCTGGTTCTGAGCGATGACGCTTTCGACCGACCGGTCCATGGAGCCGAGATGCACCGGCATGTGGGGGGCGTTCGCCACCAGTGCGCCGTCCGCATCGAAGACGGCGCAGGAGAAATCCAGCCGTTCCTTGATATTGACCGAAGACGCGGTGTTCTGCAGCGTCACGCCCATCTGTTCGGCGATCGACATGAAAAGGTTGTTGAACACTTCGAGCAGCACCGGATCGGCCTGCGTGCCGATCGGCTTGGCGCGCGAAAGTTCGGCCACGCGCTTCAGCACGACATGGTTCAGCCTGGTGATCTCGAAGGCCCAGCCGTCCTCGATGACGATCGTCTGGTGCGGCTCGACGATCAGGCACGGGCCGTTGGCGCGCGAGCCCGGCATGATGTCGGCGCGGCGGTAGACCGGCGCCTCCCGCCAAGCTCCGCCGGAGAAGAATTTTGTCTGTTCGGCGGCCTTTGGCGCGCTATTGTCCAATTCGAATTCAGGTTCGTCGGAATCGGCACCGCCCCCGATCGCCTCGACCTCATAGGCCTCGAAAATGATCTCGCGGTTTTCGAAGATGAAGCCGAACTGCTTCTTGTGCGCCGTCTCGAAGGCAAGCGTCATCTCCGCCGCATTGGCGAGAGTTACAGGCAGGGTGGTGTCGGTGCCCTGATAGCGCAGATGAGCGCGGTGCAGCACCTCGGTTCCGGATGCGGTCACGCCCTGCGACGTCATTTCTTCCAGTACGCTGGCAGTCAGGTCGTCACGGATAGGCTGAAGAGTTCCCAGCGCGGCCGCAAGCTCTTGCGATACCGTGCGCTGGCGACTGGCGCGAATATCCGCAAGTCCCATGCCATAGGCGGAAAGGATGCCCGAGAACGGATGGATCATCACGGTCGAGATGCCGAGCGCATCGGCCGTCAGGCAGGCATGCTGGCCGCCGGCGCCGCCGAAGCAGGTCAGCACGTAGTGGGTGACGTCGTAGCCGCGCTGGACGCTGATCTTCTTGACCGCATTCGCCATGTTCTCGACGGCGATCGCCAGGAAACCGTCGGCCACTTCTTCCGGCGAACGGCCGTCGCCGATCACCTTGGCCATGTCCTCGAAGGCGGCGCGCACGGCATCCGCATCGAGCGGCTGGTCGCGGTTGGGTCCGAAGATCGCCGGGAAGAGTTTGGGAGACAGCTTGCCGAGCATGACGTTGGCGTCTGTAACGGTCAGCGGCCCGCCGCGGCGATAGGCCTTCGGACCGGGATTGGCGCCGGCCGAATCTGGGCCGACGCGAAAACGGCCATTCTCGAAATGCAGGATCGAACCGCCGCCGGCGGCAACCGTGTGGATCGACATCATCGGGGCGCGCATGCGAACGCCCGCCACCTCGGTTTCGAACGAGCGCTCCAGCTCGCCGTCATAATGCGAAACGTCGGTCGACGTGCCGCCCATGTCGAAGCCGATCATCCGGTTGAAGCCCGCCAACCGCGAAGTCTCGACCGCCCCGACCACGCCGCCGGCAGGCCCCGAGAGGATCGCGTCCTTGCCCTGGAACAGCCGTGCCGCAGTCAATCCGCCCGAGGACTGCATGAACATCAACTGCGCGCCCTGGCTGTCGGCGACGTCGAGCCCGGTCCCGAGCTCGCCGGCAACCTGCTCCACGTAGCGGCGCAGGATCGGTGACAGATAGGCGTCGACCACAGTCGTGTCGCCGCGACCGACCAGCTTGATCAGCGGCGAGACCTCATGGCTGACGGAAACCTGGGTAAAGCCGATGTCGCGTGCGATATGCGAAATCAGCTGCTCATGCGTCGGGAAACGATAGGCATGCATCAGGACGATCGCGACGGCGCGGAAGCCCGCGTCATACTGCTCCTGCAACTGGCCGCAGATTGTCTTTTCGTCCGGTGCGGCCTCGATCGTGCCGTCGGCGCGGACCCGTTCGTCCACCTCGACGACGTGTTTGTAGAGCAGCTCCGGCTTGATGATCTTCTTGGCAAAGATGTCGGCGCGGGCCTGATAGCCGATCGCCAGCGCGTCCCGGAAGCCGCGGGTCGTCACGAGCAGCGTGCGCTCGCCCTTGCGCTCCAGCAGCGCATTGGTGGCGACCGTCGTACCCATCTTCACAGCGCCGATCGCATCGGCGGGGATGGCGGCGCCGGCCGGCACGCCGAGAAGCTCGCGTATCCCCTGCACGGCGGCGTCGCGATAGGCTTCCGGATTTTCGGACAGGACCTTATGGGCGACGAGCGACCCGTCCGGCTTTCGGCCGACGATGTCGGTGAACGTGCCGCCGCGATCGATCCAGAAATCCCACTTAGCCTCGGTCATGTTCCGCCCCTCAAATCAAATTGCGTGCCTTAACGAAAACATTTCGTCGATAAAACGTCAATGATTAGTTGACAGGAAAATGCACATTGAAGCATCATGCTTGCTGAACGGGCAGGAAGCCGCCAAGAGCTCCACCCGGATAACCGGCAACCGAGGGGAGCCGACCATGCCGTTTTCGAGATCCTGTAACGGGAGGGCCATCCATGTCCTCCGTTGATCCCCGCCACAGCATATTCCCGGATTGGCTCCGGAAGGTGCTGGATGGACTGTATCTGTTTTCCGGCTATCTCGCCGGACTTTTTCTCGTCGCCATTTTCCTGATCATGCTGGGACTCTCGGCCGGGCGCCCGCTCGATATCGACGTGCCGTCCGGTGACGACTTCGCCTCCTGGTGCATGGCCGCAAGCGCTTTCCTCGGGCTCGCACACACGTTCCGCTCAGGCGAGATGATCCGTGTCGGATTGCTGATCGAGCGTTTCAAGGGCCGTCTGCGGCAGGCCATCGAAATTGTTGCCCTGGCCACGGGCACTGCCGCCGCGGTTTATTTCGCCTGGTTCGCCTATGACATGACGAAGACCTCCTGGCAGTTCAATGACCTGTCGCAGGGCGTCATCGCGGTCCCCTTGTGGATCCCGCAGCTCGGATTCTGCGGTGGCCTGATCATCCTCGCGATCGCCTTTGTCGATGAACTCCTCCATGTCCTTTTCGGCGGCTCGCCGCGCTATGAGAAACCGGAGCCGCAAACGGCCGAGGAAGTCATCGAGCGCGCCATGCAGAGCGGGGCGTGATCCATGAGCACGATCGAACTCGTTGAAATCGCCGGCGTCGTTCTTGTCGCCCTTCTGGCGCTGCTGGCCGGTGGGGTGTGGATCGGCATTTCGCTGCTGATCTGCGGCTTTATCGCCATGCTCTTCGTTCCGGGCATCCCCATCGGCGCCGTGCTTGCCACCAATTCCTGGAGCGGCGGCGCCTCCTGGTCGCTCGCGGCCTTGCCTCTGTTCGTCTGGATGGGGGAAATCCTGTTCAGGACGCGGCTTTCGGAAGAGATGTTCCGCGGCTTGGCTCCCTGGCTCGGCTGGCTGCCCGGCCGCCTCATGCATGTCAACGTGCTCGGCTGCGGCCTGTTCGGCTCGATCTCGGGTTCGTCGGCGGCCACCACCGCCATGATTGCCAAGATCGCCCTGCCGGAATTGAAGAAGCGCGGTTACGACGAGATGGTCAGCCTCGGCTCTCTCGCCGGCGCCGGCACGCTCGGCATCCTCATTCCGCCGTCGATCACCATGGTCGTTTATGCTGTGGCGGCGAATGTCTCGATCATCCAGATCTTCCTCGCCGGCTTCCTGCCGAGCATCATCGTCATGGTGCTTTATTCCGGCTACATCATCGTCTGGTCGCTTCTGAACCCGGACAAGCAGCCGCCCGCACCGCCGAAGATGAGCTTCATGGAGAAGCTCAAGGAATCGGCCAACCTCATTCCCGTCACGCTGCTCATCGTGCTCGTCTTCGCGACCCTAATCCTCGGCTGGGCGACGGCGACGGAATGCGCGGCCTGGGGCGTGCTTGGTTCGCTTGCCATCGCCGCCTGGTCGCGGACGTTGACGATGAAGGCCTTCTGGGACAGTGTTATGGGGGCGACCCGGCTCACCTGCATGATCATGCTGATCCTGACCGGCGCCGGCTTCATGTCGATTGCCATGGGCTATACCGGTATTCCGAACGCGCTCGCCGCCTGGGTCGACAGCTTCAATCTCAGCCCCTATGCGCTTATCGCTGTGCTGACGGTGATGTATATCCTGCTCGGGGCAGCGCTCGACGGGCTGTCGATGATCGTGCTGACCACCATCGTGGTGTTGCCGATGGTCCAGCAGGCCGGTTTCGACCTCGTCTGGTTCGGCATCTTCCTGGTGCTGATCGTCGAGATGGCGGAAGTCTCGCCGCCGGTGGGCTTCAATCTCTTCGTGCTGCAGACGATGAGCGGTCGCGACAGCCTGACCGTTGCCCGCGCCTCGCTGCCATTCTTCTTCCTGCTTGTGGCGACTGTCGCCATCATCACGGTCTTCCCGGAAATCGTGATGGTTCTGCCGAAAATGGCATTCCCGGGCTAACCACAGTGACAAAAAAGGGGACTGATATGAAAAGCTTGCTTTCCAATCTCGTGCGCACCGGCCTTGCCGGCGCAGCGCTGCTCGCCGCCAGCGGCGCGGCCTTCGCCCAGACCGCCTGGGTCCTTCCGTCGGCCTATCCGCCGGCCAATTATCATGTCCAGAACCTGAGCCAGTTTGCCTCGGACGTGGATGCCGCCAGCAAGGGCGCTCTCAAGATCACCATCCATCCCAACGCTTCGCTCTTCAAGGCGCCGGACATCAAGCGCGCCGTCCAGACCGGACAAGCACAGGCCGGCGAAGTGCTGATCTCGCTGCACGAAAATGAAAACCCGGTCTTCGGCATCGACGTCGTGCCGTTCCTGGCGACCAGCTTCGACGCATCGAAGAAGCTCTATGCCGCCTCCAAGCCGGCGATCGAAAAGGCGCTCGACGCCCAGGGTCTCAAGCTCCTCTATGCGACTCCGTGGCCGCCGCAGGGCATCTTCACCAAGAAGGACGTCAACAGCACGGCGGATCTCAAGGGCCTGAAATGGCGCGCCTACAACGTCGGCACGTCGCGCATCGCCGATCTCGTCGGTGCCCAGCCGGTCACGGTCCAGGCGGCTGAACTGCCGCAGGCGCTGGCAACCGGCGTCATCGATGGCCTGATGACCTCGAGCGCCACCGGCGTCGACAGCAAGATCTGGGAATCGCTGACCCACTATTACGATACCCAGGCCTGGATCCCGAAGAACGTCATCTTCGTCAACAAGGCCGCCTTCGCAGCGCTCGATCCGGCTGTCCAGAAGGCCGTCACCGATGCGGCGGCTGCCGCAGAGGCCCGCGGCTGGGCGCTCGGTGCCGAAAAGACCGCTGCCTACATGGAAACCCTCAAGAAGAACGGCATGAAGGTTCTCGAACCGAGCGCCGATCTCAAGAAGGGCCTGGCCGATGTCGGCGCGAAGCTGACCGAGGATTGGTCGAAGAAGGCCGGCGCTGATGGCGCCGCCATTCTGGACGCCTACAAGAAGATGTGATTTGAGGGGCGCCGCAGGCATCCGCCTGCGGCGCGCTCGTCCCGGGAGGAAAAATCATGGCATCGGAAAAGAGTGAATTCGGCCCGATCGTATCCTCCGGGCACCTGGCGAGCGGCGCATTGCCGGCGCTCTCCGAGATCGAATTTGGCATGATCATGCTGAACCACGCATTCAGCCGCTGGATGGTCCGATGCATGTCGGCTGCCGGCGTGCCGGATCTCTCGCCGATCGATATCCTCGTGCTGCACAATATTAACAGCCGCAACAAGGCAAAGACGCTCGCCGATATCGCGCTGGTCCTCAACATCGAGGACACGCACGTGGTGACCTATGCGCTGAAGAAGCTCGAGCGTCTGAAGCTGATCAAATCCGGCCGCCGCGGCAAGGAAAAGCTGGTCATGGTGACGGAGGCGGGCGCCGAGGCCTGCAGGCGTTATGCGACGGTGCGCGAGGAGTTGCTGGTCAAGTCGGTGCTGGCCACCGAGGTTTCGGGAGAGACCCTGTCGGCCATGGCGGCCCGCCTGCGCGCCCTGTCCGGCCATTACGACCAGGCCGCCCGTGCGGCGGCTTCGCTTTAGGAAAGCAGCGCGTCCATCAACGGGTGGGCGGGATCCTCCATGCCGTCGAGGATAGTGAAGTGATGCTTGTCCGGCTCCTCGACGGCCTCCGTCTCGGCGCCCAGCCCCTTCCAGATGCTGGCAAGCAGGGCGTTCTGGCGGATGAACTCGGCACGTTCGCCGGCCCCCACCCAGCAGGTCACCCGTGCACCCGGCAACGGCTCCAGCAGGGCAGGGCTTTCCTGGGAGGCTTCCTCGGCGTCGATCCCCTGTTTTTCGTTCATCTTCGTCCTCATGATCGGCCGCAGGTCATGCACGCCGGAAAGCGAGACCGTGTTGACGATGCGGCTGCGCACCGCCTCCGGCAGCGGCGAGGTGGCCGAGATCATCCGCGTCACCAGATGGCCGCCCGCCGAATGGCCGATCAGCCGGATCGGTCCCGCCACGTCCTCTGCAGCAGCCTCGATCGCCTTGCCGATTTCCAACGTGATGCCTGAAATGCGGTTTTCCGGCGCCAGCGTGTACATCGGCATGGCGACGGCATATCCGCGCTCTACCGAACCCTTGGCGAACTGCGACCAGTAGCTGTTGTCTAGACCGATCCAGAAGCCGCCGTGGACGAAAACCACGAGGCCGGCCGGGTCGGTTTCAGGCAGGAAAAGGTCGAAGCGGTTGCGCGGCTTCTCACCGTAGGAAAGGCCGAGCCTGGCGCGGCCGGCTGTGGCGAGCGCCTCGCGATAACGTCGTGCCGGCTCCACCCATGCAGCCGGCCAGCGGTCGCCCTGGGGAATGTTGATGCCGTTGGCATAGGCATTGTCCCAGTCGCTGATCTGATGACGCATCTTCACTTCCCCTTCGATCCGCTTGATTTCGAACGTTATACTGTCACCGCATCAGCCGGCATGGAAGCCCGTCGCAGCTTCAAAAAGCGTCGGAAGAAAAATTATTACAAACTTAAACTTTCTCTCTTGCAACCGAGGGAAAGCAGTGCTTTTCTGGGCGAAAGGCAAAAAGCCGCTATATAAAAAACGCTTGGGAACGAAAATATGCTGGGACCGTCAGGCCATCTGGATACGTTTGCCCGCGACAATCTTCCGCCGCCGGATCAGTGGCCGGAAATCAGGCTTGATGGCTTCGATTATCCGGAATGGATGAATGCGGGCGTCGAACTGACCGACCGCATGGTCGAGCGCGGCTTCGGAGACAACACTGCGCTCATCGGCAATGGCCGCCGCCGCACCTACAAGGAATTGTCCGACTGGACGAACCGCATCGCCCAGGCGCTGACCGAGGACTACGGCCTGAAACCCGGCAACCGGGTGCTGATCCGTTCCGCCAACAACCCGGCCATGGTTGCCTGCTGGCTGGCTGCGACGAAGGCCGGCTCGGTGGTCGTCAACACGATGCCGATGCTGCGCTCCGGCGAGCTTGCCAAGATCATCGACAAGGCGGAAATCTCGATCGCGCTCTGCGATACGCGGCTGATGGACGAACTGGTCGCCTGCGCCAAGGAAAGCCGGTTCCTGAAACAGGTGATCGGCTTCGACGGCACCGCCAACCATGACGCCGAGCTCGATCGGGCGGCGCTCAACAAGCCGGTCCGTTTCGAAGCGGTGAAAACCGGCCGCGACGACGTCGCCCTGCTCGGCTTCACGTCCGGTTCCACCGGCGTGCCGAAGGCGACCATGCATTTCCACCGCGATATCCTGATCATCGCCGATGCCTACGCGAAGGAAGTGCTGGACGTGACGCCGGATGACGTGTTCGTCGGTTCCCCGCCGCTCGCCTTCACCTTCGGCCTCGGCGGCCTTGCGGTCTTCCCGCTGCGTTTCGGCGCTGCCGCGACCCTTCTGGAGCAGGCGACGCCGCCCAAGATGATCGAGATCATCGAGACCTACAAGGCGACGGTCAGCTTCACCGCGCCGACCGCCTATCGCGCCATGCTGGCGGCGATGGATGCCGGTGCCGACCTGTCGTCGCTGCGCATCGCGGTTTCCGCCGGCGAGACGCTGCCGGCGCCTGTCTTCGACGAATGGGTAGCGAAGACCGGCAAGCCGATCCTCGACGGCATCGGCGCCACGGAGATGCTGCATATCTTCATCTCGAACCGGCTCGGCGATTCCAAACCCGCCTGCACCGGCAAGCCGCTTGCCGGTTACGAGGCGATCGTCGTCGACGACGACATGAACGAGGTGCCGCGCGGCACGATCGGCAGGCTCGCGGTCAAGGGACCGATCGGTTGCCGTTACCTCGCCGACGACCGCCAGAAGGATTACGTCAGGGACGGCTGGAACCTGACCGGCGACAGTTTCGTCGAGGACGAGGACGGTTATTTCCACTTCGCCGCCCGCTCCGACGACATGATCGTCTCGGCCGGATACAACATCGCCGGCCCCGAGGTGGAAGCCGCCCTCCTCAAGCACGAGGCGGTACTGGAATGCGCCGTCATCGGCGTGGCCGACGATTCACGTGGCACCATCGTCCAGGCGCATGTGGTTTTGGCGAAGGGCGCCGAGCCAGGCGAACCGATGGTCAAGATCCTGCAGGATCACGTGAAGACTGTCATCGCCCCTTACAAATATCCGCGCTCGATCATCTTCACCGATGCGCTGCCGAAGACCGAGTCGGGCAAGATCCAGCGCTTCCGCCTGAAGCAGAAGCCATCGGCTTAACCAAGGTGATTAGCGGTTGAATTTCGCCGTATAACCAGAGTGGAAGTTTCCACGCAAATGTGGAAGACAAAGAAGACCCGGCGGATCTCCAAGTCCGTCGAAGGCATCGGGAACGACACAACAACAAACGGGAGTTCGTCACATGAAGAAAATGCTTGCTGCAGCCACTTTGGCGCTGAGCATGAGCACCGCCGGCACGGCTTTCGCCGAGCCTTTGAAGATCGGCATGATCACCACGCTTTCGGGCGGTGGCGCCGGCCTCGGCATCGATACGCGCGACGGCTTCATGCTGGCGATCAAGAATTCCGGCAACAAGGACATCACCGTCGTCACCGAGGACGATGCGCAGAAGCCGGAACTGGCCGTTCAGATCGCCGACAAGATGATCCAGAGCAACCAGGTCGACATCCTGACCGGCATCGTCTGGTCGAACCTGCTGATGGCGGTTGCCCCGAGCGCGGTGGCCCAGGGCAAGTTCTACGTCTCGACCAATGCGGCGCCTGCAGCCCTGGCCGGCGCCAATTGCAACAAGCTCTATTTCAACGCTGCCTACCAGAACGACAACCTTCATGAAGCCATGGGCGAATATGCCAACAAGGGCTACAAGAAGATGTTCATCCTCGCCCCGAACTATCCGGCCGGCAAGGATTCGCTGACCGGCTTCAAGCGCTATTACAAGGGCCAGCTCGCCGCCGAAGTCTACACCCAGGTTGGTCAGACCGACTACGCTGCCGAAATCGCCCAGATGCGCGCTTCCGGCGCCGATGGCATCTTCACCTTCCTGCCCGGCGGCATGGGCATCGCCTTCATGAAGCAGTTCGCCCAGTCGGGCGTCAAAATCCCGGTCATGGGCCCGGGCTTCTCCTTCAGCCAGGACGTTCTGCCGGCAATCGGCGATGCGGCGGTCGGCGCCAAGGCGTCCGGCCAGTGGGCCCCGGACTTCGACAATGCCGCAAGCAAGAAGTTCCTGGCGGACTTCCAGAAGGAATATAACCGCCTGCCGTCCATTTATGCCGTCCAGGCCTATGACGCAGCCCAGCTCATCCTGTCGGCCGCTTCCAAGGCAAGCGTCAAGGATGCCAAGGCATTCGGTGCCGAACTCAAGAAGGCCGACATCCAGTCCCCGCGTGGAAAGTTCAAGTTCAACACCAACCAGCATCCGATCCAGGACATCTACCTGACGGAAGTGGTGAAGCAGAACGGCGTCATCACCAACAAGACGGTGGAGAAGATCTTTGCCGATCACGGCGATGCCTACGCCAAAGACTGCAAGATCTAAGGTCCGCCCGTGACTTTGGCACTTGCTCTCGAGCAGTTGCTCAATGGCCTCCAGCTCGGCGTCATGTTGTTTCTCATGGCTGCCGGGCTGACGCTGATCTTCGGCGTCATGGGCCTGATCAACCTCGCTCACGGCTCGCTCTACATGGTCGGCGCATTCGCCTGCGCCACCGTGGCGGCGTGGGCCGGCTCGTTCTGGATCGGATTGATCGCCAGCCTCGTCGCGGCCGCCGCCGCCGGGGCGATCGTCGAACTCGTGGTGATCCGCAGGCTCTACGACCGTGATCACCTCGACCAGGTGCTCGCCACCTTCGCGCTGATCCTGATATTTTCGGAAGGCACGCGCTGGCTGTTCGGCTCCTTCCCGCTCTATCTCGACATCCCGCCGCTTCTGCAGGGCGCCGTCGCGCTACCGGGCGGCACGGAATATCCGGTCTACCGCCTGGCGATCATCCTTGCCGGAGCGATCGTCGCTTTCGGCCTCTATCTGCTGATCTCCCGGACCCGCCTCGGCATGCGCATCCGCGCCGGCGAAAGCGACCGCGAGATGATCGGCGCTTTAGGCGTCGATATCCGCACGCTCTACACCGTCGTCTTCGCGCTCGGCGCAGCCCTGGCAGGCCTTGCCGGCGCCATGGTCGGTGCGCTGCAGTCGGTGCAGGTCGGCATGGGCGAACCGGTGCTGATCCTCGCCTTCGTGGTCATCGTCATCGGCGGTATCGGCTCGATCAAGGGTGCGCTGCTTGGTGCCCTGCTGGTCGGAGTTACCGATACGATGGGGCGTTTCCTGTTGCCGAAGATCCTGGCGCTGTTCGTCGCCCCGGCGCAGGCCGGCATGATCGGCGGCGCTGCGGCCTCGATGCTGATCTATATCGTCATGGCGGTCATTCTTGCGGTCAAACCGCGCGGCCTCTTCCCCGCGGCGCATGCGTGAGGCCCCTGGTTTAAGATGATCCTGACCCGCGAAAACCTCATCAACCTCATTCTGGCGGCAATGCTGCTCGCAGTGCCCTTTGCCGCGAACGCGCTCGGCCAGCCGTTCTACATCACGCTGGCGACCCGCATCGCCATCCTCGCGCTGGCCGCGACCGGCCTCAATCTGGCGCTAGGCCTCGGCGGCCTCGTCTCCTTCGGTCATGCCGCCTTCTTCGGCATCGGCGGGTATGTTGCCGGCATTCTGGCGGCCCATGCCTTTTCCGGCGATCCGCTGCTGTTCGGCCTCTCCGGCTCGAAGCAGATGTGGGTTATCTGGATCGTCGCAGTGATCCTGTCGGCCCTTGTCGGCCTGGCGATCGGCGCGATCAGCCTGCGCACCTCGGGCGTCTACTTCATCATGATCACGCTCGCCTTTGCGCAGATGGTCTATTATTTCGCGATCTCCTGGCCGGCTTATGGCGGCGAGGACGGGTTGTCGATCCTCGTCCGCAATCAGTTTCCGGGCGTCAATACCATGCGGCCGCTGACCTTCTTCCTGATCTGCTACGTTGTCTTGCTGCTGGCGCTTGGCCTTTTTGCGCTGATCCGCGCCTCGCGTTTCGGCACGGCGCTGCAGGCAGCACGACAGAACGAGGTGCGCGTCGCGACCGTCGGCATCCAGCCCTATCGCATCCGGCTCACCGCCTTCGCGATCTCGGCGGCGGTCACCGGCCTTGCCGGTGCCCTGTTTGCCGATCTCAACCGCTTCGTCAGCCCGTCCATGCTCTCCTGGCACATGTCGGGCGAACTGATCGTGCTGATCATTCTCGGCGGCACCGGCCGGCTGTTCGGGCCGCTCGCAGGTGCCGCGCTCTACGTGATCTTCGAATTTGCGCTCGGCGGCCTCACGGAGCGCTGGCAGTTCTTCCTCGGCCTCATCCTGCTCGCCGTCGTGCTGTTTGCGCGCGGCGGTCTTCTGGGCCTGCTTGCCGGAAAGGCCAAACATGGTTGAGCCGGTTCTCCAGATCTCCAATCTCGTCAAGAATTTCGGCGCGCTGCGGGCGACGGATGGCGTGACGCTCGACCTGCGTCCGGGCGAAATTCACGCCCTGATCGGCCCGAACGGCGCCGGCAAGTCGACGCTCATCCACCAGATCTGCGGCACGCTCCGGCAGGATAGCGGCGTGATCCGATTTGCCGGGCAGGATATCGGCAGTCTTGGCGTTGCCCAGCGCGCCCAGTTGGGCCTTGGCCGCACCTTCCAGGTCTCGTCGATCGCGCCGGAATTTTCGGGCCTGCGCAATGTCATGCTGGCGGTCCAGGCAAAGCAGGGCTCAAGCTTCCGTTTCTTCAAACCCGTCATGCGCGACAGGTCGCTGATCGACACCGCCATGGCCATGCTGGAACGCGTCGGTTTAACCGCCCGCGCCCGCATTCCTGCCGCCGAGCTTTCTCATGGCGAACGCCGGCAGCTCGAAATCGCCATGGCGCTGGCGCTGGGCTCGAAAGCCTTCCTGCTCGATGAACCGATGGCCGGCATGGGGCCGGAAGGCTCGAAATCGCTGACCCACTTTCTCGATACCCTGCGGCATGAGGCGCCGATCCTGCTGGTCGAGCACGACATGGATGCGGTCTTTGCGCTCGCCGACCGGATTTCGGTGCTCGTCTACGGCCGCATCATTGCGACCGGCACGGTGGAGGAGATCCGCCGCGACCCGACGGTGCGCACCGCCTATCTCGGAGACCATGCCTGATGCTGCTCGATGTAACGAAGATCGAAGCATTTTATGGCGCCAGCCAGGCACTGTTCGGCGTCGACCTTTCGGTCGCCGAGGGCGAGGCCGTCGCCCTGATGGGCCGCAACGGCATGGGCAAGACCACGACGATCCGTGCCATCTGCAACCTCAATCCCCCGCGTGCCGGTGCGGTGAAGATCGGCGGCACGGATACGAAGGGCAAGCGGCCGCATCATGTCGCCAAGCTCGGCATCGGCCTGGTGCCGGAAGGCCGCCGTTGTTTTCCGAACCTCACGGTCCATGAAAACCTTGTCGCTGCCGCCCGGCCCGGCCCGTGGACGCTGGAGCGCGTCAACGAACTGTTCCCCCGGCTTGAGGAGCGGCATGCGCAAATGGCAAGATCGCTGTCGGGTGGCGAGCAGCAGATGCTGGCGATCGGCCGTGCGCTGATGACCAATCCGCGCCTTCTCATTCTCGACGAGGCGACTGAAGGCCTTGCTCCGGTCATCCGCCAGGATATCTGGAAGGCGATCAGGCGGCTGAAAGCCGAAGGTCTGTCGATCCTCGTGGTGGATAAGACGCTTTCGGAGCTTTTGCCGGTTGCGGACCGCTGCGTCATCCTGGAAAACGGAAGAAGCGCCTGGAGCGGCAGGCCCGCGGACCTGACGACGCAATTGCAGGATCGATATCTCGGGGTATAGGCATGGAAGCGGAAGCGGCAAGCGCCGACCTGGAACTGATCGCCCATGGCCCGCATGGGAAGAACAAGCCTGAGACGCGGCTCTGGCTGCGCATGCTTTCCACCACCAAGCTGATCACCACTGAAATCCGCCGCCGGCTCCGCACCGAGTTCGGCGCGACGCTTCCCCAGTTCGATCTGATGGCGCAGCTCTATCGCGAGGCGGACGGCTTGAGGCTCGGCGAACTCTCCAAGCGTACCATGGTCACCAACGGCAATGTCACGGGTCTGGTGGAGCGGCTGGAGACTGACGGCTTCGTGCAGCGCGTCACGCCGGACGGGGACCGCCGCGTCACCGTCGCCAAGCTGACGCCCGCCGGTACCGAGCTTTTTGTCGCCATGGCAGCCGCCCACGAAGGCTGGCTGCGCGATATCATGGCCGATGTCGACCCGGCGATGATCGCCTCGTTGTGGTCGGAGATCGGCGCGGTGAAAGCTTCTGCCAGCAACCATCTTTCCGGCAGCGCCTTCGAATAGTAAGGCTCGTCTCCGGGCGCAACAATTCGGGGTTAAGAGATGGCAGACCTGCAGGCGATCGTCGACGAGATCCATGACAAGCTGACGCCACGCCTCGGCGAAGGCAAGGTGGCCGACTACATCCCGCAACTCGCCCATGTCGATCCGAAGAAGTTCGGAATGGCGATCATCGGTGTCGACGGCCAGGTCTTCAAGGCCGGCGATTGCGACGAACCCTTCTCGATCCAGAGCGTCTCGAAGGTCTTCACGCTGACGCTGGCGCTCGGCAAGCATGGCGAGACCACCTGGAACCGTGTCGGCCGCGAGCCCTCCGGGTCCGCCTTCAATTCCATCGTCCAGCTCGAGCACGAGGAAGGCAAACCGCGTAATCCCTTCATCAATGCGGGCGCAATTGCCGTCAGCGATCTCGTGCTTTCCGGACACACGCCGCGCGAGGCGATCGGCGAGATCGTCCGTTTTGTGCGTTACCTGGCGGATGACGATTCGATCGCCATCGATCCGGAAGTCGCGAAGTCGGAGCAGGCGACCGGTTTCCGCAATTTCGCGCTCGCCAATTTCATGCGTTCCTTCGGCAAGCTCGACCATCCCGTCGAACATGTCCTCGGCGTCTATTTCCACCACTGCGCGCTGGCGATGACCTGTACCCAACTCGCCAAGTCGGCCCTTTTCCTCGCCGCATCGGGTCGCAATCCGCTGACCGGGCACACCGTGGTATCGAAGCAGCGGGCAAGGCGCATCAATGCGCTGATGCTGACCTGCGGCCATTACGACGGGTCGGGCGATTTCGCCTACCGTGTCGGCCTGCCCGGCAAGAGCGGTGTCGGCGGCGGCATCATGGCGGTAGCCCCTGGCAAGGCCTCCGTCGCCGTCTGGTCGCCAGGCCTCAATCACAACGGCAATTCGCTGCTCGGTTCGCTGGCGCTCGAAATGCTGGCTACCCGAACCGGCTGGTCGGTATTCGGCCAATAAAAAAACCCGGCCGAAGCCGGGCTTTCAGTTTGCTGGCAGCGTTATGATCAGTCTTCGCTGGCTGCCATCTGCGAAAGAGCGTCGCCGCGTCCGCGTGCGCGCAGGACGAGCGGCAGGATGAGGGCAAGCGCTGCCACGCTCAGCAGCACGGCGGCGATCGGTGAGGTGAACAGCACCGTCACGTCACCCTGGCTGATCGCCAGCGCCCGGCGAAGCTGCTGTTCGGCAAGCGGCCCGAGGATGAGGCCGACGATGACAGGCGCGATCGGATAATCGAAGACGCGCATGATATAGGCGACCAGCCCGAAGACCAGCAGCATGCCGAGCTCGAACACCGAGGGGTTGGCGCCGATCGTGCCGAGTGTTGCGAACACCAGGATGCCGGCATAGAGCCACGGCTTCGGAATGGTCAGCAGCTTCACCCACAGGCCGACCAGCGGCAGGTTGAGCACGAGCAGCATCAGGTTGGCGATCAGCAGCGAGGCGATCAGGCCCCAGACGAGCTGCGGGTTGGTCGCAAACAGCAGCGGACCGGGCTGCAGGCCGTATTGCTGGAAGCCGGCGAGCATGATCGCGGCAGTCGCCGAGGTCGGCAGGCCGAGGGTCAGGAGCGGCACCAGCGTGCCCGCGGCGGACGCATTGTTGGCCGCTTCCGGCCCGGCGACGCCTTCAATTGCCCCGTTGCCGAATTCTTCCGGGTGTTTGGAAAGCCGTTTCTCAGTTGCGTAGGAGAGGAAGGTGCCGATCTCGGCGCCGCCGGCCGGCATCGCGCCGATCGGGAAGCCGATCACGGTGCCGCGCAGCCACGCCTTCCAGGAGCGCCCCCAATCCTGCGCCGTCATCCACACCGAGCCCCTGATCGCTTCGATCTTGTCCGGTGCGGCTTCGCCCTGGGCGGCGATATAGAGCGTTTCGCCGATCGCGAACATGGCGACCGCCATGGTGGTCACCTCGATGCCGTCGAGCAGGTCCGGAACCCCGAAGGAGAGACGGTTCTGGCCGGTCAGCTGGTCGATGCCGACGAGCGACAGCGCAAGCCCGATGAACAGCGAGGTGAGGCCGCGCAGCGTCGAATTGCCGAAGGCCGAGGAGACGGTGACGAAGGCCAGAACCATCAGCGCGAAATATTCGCGCGGACCGAAGACCAGCGCCAGCTTGACGATGTAGGGCGCGATGAAGGCAAGCGCCAGCGTGGCGATCAGTCCGGCGACGAACGATCCGATCGCTGCCGTCGCCAATGCCGGGCCGCCGCGTCCCGCCCGGGCCATCTTGTTGCCTTCGAGCGCGGTGACGATCGAGGCGCTTTCGCCCGGCGTGTTCAAGAGGATCGACGTGGTCGAGCCGCCATACATGCCGCCGTAATAGATGCCGGCGAACATGATCAGCGATCCGGTCGCATCCAGCTGGTAGGTCACCGGCAGAAGCAGGGCGACGGTGGTCGCCGGACCGATGCCCGGAAGCACGCCGACCATGGTGCCCAGCGTCACGCCGATCAGCGCATAGAAGAGGTTCATCGGCTCCATTGCCGACACGAGCCCCTGGAGAAGGAATTCGAATGTGCTCATGATCTCACTCTCAGGGTCACGTCACTGGATCAGGTGTTCGAGCGGGCCTGCCGGAAGCGAAAGTTGCAGGACGCCGGCAAAAAGCCACCAGATGCCAAGACAGACGACGATGCCGACCGGAATGCTGATCCACAGCCTGCGGGCGCCGAAACCCGCAGCGGCAAGGCCGAACAGCGTGCCCGTGGCGATCGAGAAACCGGCGATCCGAATGAGGATCATCTGCGCCAGAAGGCCGGCGACAACCCAGGCGACAGGCCCGAATTCCTGTTTTTCGCGGACCGGAAAGTCACGACGAAACGCAGCGAATACGGTCCAGATGGCGAGGCCGATCAGTGCGAAGGCAATCCAGTTGGGAACGGTGGCTGGCCCGACCTGGCTATAGCCGCCCATATCCCGCAGCCGGTCGACATCCAGGAAGATGACGGTAGCGACGGCGACGAGGATGGCGGCAATAACAAGCGCCGCCCAATCGGGGCGGCGCTGTTCGGTGCTCGTTTTGTTGTTGTCGAGGCTCATTTAACCAGTCCGATGTCCTTCAGGATGGTTTCAGTCGCGGCAATGTCCTTGGCAAGCTGCGCTTCGAATTCCGGACCGGAGAGATAGGTGTCGATCCAGCCCTTGGTCTTCAGGGTGTCCTGCCAGGTCTTGGACTTGGCGAGCTTTTCGACGTCGGCAGTCACGGCCTTCTTCTGCTCGGGGGTCAGGCCGGGAGCGGCAGCGACCATGCGCCAGTTCTGGATCACGACATCGAGACCGGATTCCTTCAGCGTCGGGGCATTGATGCCTTCGAGCTTCTTTTCGGAGGAGATGGCGAGCAGACGCAGCGCGCCGGCCTTGATCTGCGATTCGAACTCGCCGTAGGACGAGATGCCGGCCGTGACTTGGCCGCCGAGGATGGCGGCGAGCGCTTCACCGCCGCCGGAAAACGCGATGTAGTTGACCTTTGTCGGATCAACGCCGGCAGCCTTTGCGATCAAGCCCGCCGTGATGTGGTCCGTACCGCCGGCCGAACCGCCACCCCAGGAAACAGCGCCCGGGTTTGCCTTCAGCTTGGCGACGAGGTCGGCAACGGTCTTGATCTCGGAGGCTGCAGGTACGACGATCACTTCGTATTCGCCCGTGAGGCGAGCGATCGGGGTGACGTCCTTCAGGGTGACCGGCGACTTGTTGGTCAGGATGGCGCCGACCATGACGTAACCGCCGACCATGAGGGCGTTTGCATTGCCCTTCTGCTGGCTGGCGAACTGGGCGATGCCGATCGTGCCGCCGGCGCCCGGAACGTTCATGACCTGAACCTTGCCGGAGATCTTCTCGGTCTGCAAAGCGGTCTGCATGGTGCGGGCGGTCTGGTCCCAGCCGCCGCCCGGCGCTGCCGGAGCCATGATCGAGTAGTCGGCCGCAGCGGCCGGAAGTGCGATTGCGCCCGCGAGAAGGGAAGCAAGGAAGAAATGTTTCAAGGGTCGATCCTCCGTTGGCGTCGTGATCCGACGCGATATGTTTGTTGGCGGAACGAGGAAGAGGGTTTGGCAAGCGAGAACCGCCTGGCCGATGTCCTCCCATCGTCAATCGGGTCCCCACCTCCAAATGGGGGCCGAATGCCCTAAGCCAGCATATGAAGCTGACATTAACCTGACATCTTCCCTGGACTTGCGATTTGGCAAGGGGTTTCCACCCGCCGCCGCCGAATTTTGTGACTATTGCAGCCTGAGGACCTCGTTCCAACGGGAAATCAGCCGTGCCCGCTTCACCTGGTCGAGATAGACCATCAGCCCGAGGCTGACCGGCACCGGCTTCAATTGTCCGCCGAGCATCTCCCGCAATGTCGTCGCGGTGTTGTTGCCGGCGACTTCCGGGCTGACGGCCGGGATCTGCAGTTCGCGGGCCATGATCGTCTGGCCTTCCTTCGACATGAAGAATTCGAGATAACGCTTGCCGAGATCCGGAGCGGCGGCGGCCTGCGGCACCAGGCCGATGCGCGACATCACCACGGTATAGTCCTTCGGCAGCACGATCCCGACATCCGGATGACGGGAAGCCCAGTCGGCGGCGTAGGAACCGAGAATATTGTACCCGAGCAGGAACCGTCCGTCGGCGACGCGTTCCAGGATCGCCTGGCTGGTCGAGTAGAGCTTCACGCCGGCCGCACCCATCGCCCGGATCACGGACCAGATATCGCCGAACTGCTCCTGGTCGCGCGCCATGAACAGGAAGCCGACCCCGGAACGCTCGATGTCGTAGGTGCCGATCCGGCCGTACACAGCATCGCCACGCTTCTGCAGGAATTCAACCAGTTCCGCCCTGGTCGAGGGCGGGGAAGAATCCTTGAAACTCGGCTTGTGATAGACGAACACGGCCGGTTCGAAAGTCAGTGCATAGGCCGTATTGCGCCAGTTCGCCCAGCCCGGCCATTGCCCGCTCATCGGCAGGTCGCTGCGCTGGGCGTAGCCGTCGTTGGCGAGCTTCACCTGCAGGTCCATGGCGGAGGAAAAGGCAAAGTCGGCGGTCTTTCCGCCCGCGTCCGTTTCCCTGACGATCCGGTCGTATATCTCGCCGGTCAGCATGTCCTCGTAGCGCACCGCCACATCCGGATTGGCCGTCTGGAAGCCAGCGATCATCGGCTTGGCGAGCGGCTCGTCGAGCGAGGAATAGACCGTCAGCATCGGCGCGTCGTCCCGCCCGGAAAGCGCCTGGAAAAGCTTGGTATCCGCCTCGGCGAAGCCTGGCGAAAGGGCGAGACAGAGGAGCGGGAAAAGCAGCCTTTTCATGAGCCCACAATGCCCCACCGCGGCGGCCGCGACAAGCCGATCGGGTGACCCGTAACATTCCCGCCACAGGGAGCTCGATGCAACCGTCTGCCGGCTTGTTTTCCGATGCCGTGCCATTACCTGTGGGCGGTCTTTTCGCGCCGGAAGCCCCGGCGTCCCCGTCTGTCAACGAAGGTTTCGCACCATGTCGCTTACGCTCTACGATATCACGGTACCGATTTTCATCCGCGCTTTCGGCAACCTCACGGAAATCCTCAAGAAGGGCGAAGCCTTCGCCGACGAGAAGGGCATTGCCCATAAGGAACTGCTGGAAACCCGTCTGGTCCATGACATGTACCCGCTGACCGCCCAGATCCAGCGCGCCAGCGACACGGCGAAATTCGTGCCGGTCCGCGTCGGGCAGATCGAGAGCATCGCGATGGCCGACGACGAAGTCACCCTCGCCGATCTGCATGCCCGCATTGAAAAGACCGTGGCCTTCCTGAACAGCGTCGATCCGGCCAGCATGGCGGACCGTGAGGACGCCGAGGTGATCCTGAAGACCCGCAGCGGCGAGACCAAGTTCACCGGCAAGAGCTACGTCCTCGGCTTCGCGCTGCCGAACTTCTATTTCCACGTCACGACGGCCTACGCCATCCTGCGCCACAAGGGCGTTCCGATCGGCAAGATGGACTACATCGGCCGTTCCCAATAACGGTCGCGGTAACCACCGTATCAGCGCCTCAGTGACATCGCCGCTTCCGCGTTTATAATCGTCTGCGGAAGCGGGGAGATTTCGTGCGTATTCTACTGGTCGAGGACAATCAGACGCTGGCCGACGGGCTGTCGACGATCCTGCGCGGCAGCGGTTATGCGGTCGATGCGGTCACCGACGGCGCTTCGGCGGAAGCTGTCGCCGCCGCCGAAGCCTATGATCTGGTTATCCTCGACCTGAACCTGCCGGAAATGGACGGACTTGACGTGCTGCGCGCGATGCGGGCGCGGGCGAACAAGGCGGCCGTGATGATCCTGACCGCCCGAGGTACGCCTGAGGAGCGGGTGAAGGGGCTCGATCTCGGCGCCGACGACTACATGATCAAGCCGTTCGACATCCCGGAATTTGAGGCGCGCATCCGCGTGCTGCTGCGCCGTCAGGCGGGTCTTCGCAGCTCGATCGTCAACTATGGCGGCATCACCTTCGACCTGAATTCGCGGACCTTTTCGAGCCAGGGCGTGCCCCTGGACCTGCCCGCACGCGAGGTGGCGCTTCTGGAACTGCTCTTTCTGCGCGCCGGCAAGGTGGTCTCCAAGGATGCGATCATGGCGTCGCTGACCGGCTTCGACGACGATCTTTCCGCCAATGCCATCGAGCAATATGTGAGCCGCCTGCGCCGGCGCCTCGCCCCGCACGGGCTCACGGTGAAGACCGCCCGCGGCATCGGCTATTATCTCGAAACCACGGCACCGACGGCATGACATCGGTCTCTCACGGCGCCCAACCCGTCCCGCCGATCGCCGCCTATTCTCTGCGCCGCCGGCTGCTTGCCTGGCTTCTCGTCTCGACGGCGGTGATCGGCACGATCGCAATGGTCGACACCTGGGACGAGGCGGTCGATACCGCAAACGACGTGTCCGACCGCGTGCTGGCCGGCTCCGCGCTGGCGATCGCCGAGCGGGTGATCGTTGCCGAAGACGGTTCTCTCGAAGTGGACATCCCCTACGTGGCCCTGGAGATGCTGACCTCGGCGGCGCAGGACCGGGTCTTCTACCGCGTCGATGGGCCGCCCGGAAAATTCATCACCGGCTATCAGACGCTGCCGTCGATCCCGCGCCGGGAAGGCCAGGCGGCCGCGTTCGAGAACGCCACGTTCCGCGGCGAACCGATCCGCGTCGCCGCCCTTGCCCGCTCTGCATCTACGGGCATCAATTCCGTGCCGTTCACGGTGACCGTGGCGGAAACCACCATCGCCCGTCAGCAGTTGACGCAGACGATCCTGATCCGCTCGGCGCTGCGCCTGCTTTTCATGATCGTCGGCGCCGCGATCATCGTCTGGGTGGCGGTGACGCTGTCGCTCCGCCCGCTCTACCGTTTCAGCGAAGCGATCGCCGAACGCAGCCCGGACGATCTTCACCCGATCAGCGAGCGGGTGCCGAACGAGGTGCAGGGCCTCGTCGACACGGTCAATTCCTTCATGGTTCGGCTCGAAAGCGCGCTTGAGGCGCTACGGCATTTCACCGGCAATGCCAGCCACCAGCTGCGCACGCCGCTCACCATCATCCGCACACAGCTTGCCCTTGCCGACCGCGCGACCGAACTTGCCGAGGTCAAGGAGGCAGCCCGAAAGGCGGACGAGGCGGTGGCGGATGCCGAGCATATCCTCGCCCAGCTTCTGCTGATGGCGAAGATCGATGCGGCCACCCGGTCGGCCTCGATGCAGCGGGTCGACCTGACCGCGTTGGCGCGCGGTGCGACGGCCGACAACGTGCCGCTTGGTGCCGATGCCGGTATCGACCTCGGTTTCGAAGGGGAGGGGGAAATCATGGTTTCCGCCGAACCGCTGCTGATCGGCGAACTGATGAAGAACCTGATCGGCAATGCGCTGCTTTATGCCGGAAACGGCGCCGAGGTAACAGTTCGGGTCAAGTCGGAAGACGGTGCCGCCATGCTGGAGGTCGAGGATGATGGTCCCGGCATTCCGCCGGAAAAACGGGTTTCGGTGCTCAAGCGCTTCGATCGCGGCGATCGTTTGGATAAGCTCGGCACCGGCCTCGGCCTGCCGATCGTCGAGGAGATCGCCCGCCTGCACGGAGCGACGATGATCCTCGCGGACGGCCACGAGGGCAAGGGCATGAAGGTCGAGATACGGTTTCCCGTAGCCGGCTAAGTCTTATTGCTGATGAACCTTCGTGCCGCCGATCCAGGTGCTCTTCATGCCGAGGTCATCAGTCAACAATACAAAATCCGCGTCGAAATGGGGTTTCAGCGCGCCCTTGCGGTCGGCAAGATAAGCGGCTTCCGCCGGATAGGTGGATGCCATGCGCAATGCCTCCTCGACCGGCAGGTCGAGCGCCTCATGCGCAAACCGGACCGATGAGATCATGTCGATGTCGGCGCCGGCGAGTGTGCCGTCGGCGAGCGTCAGGCGCCCGTCCTGGCGCAGGATCTCTCGGCCATTCAGCGTAAAGCTCTTCATGTCGGTGCCGATGGTCGACATCGCGTCGGTGACGATGAAGATCTTGCCGGGTCCGTTCTTGGCCCTGAGCGCGACGTCCATTGCGGCCGGATGCACATGGATGCCGTCGGCAATGATCCCGACATAGAGCGAACCGATATCGAGTGCGGCGCCGACGACGCCCGGCTGGCGGTGGCCGAGCGGGCTCATGGCATTGAAAAGATGGGTAACGGTGCGAACGCCAGCCTCGGCATAGGCCTTGGCGGTCTCGTAGGTCGTGTCGGTATGGCCGAGGCTCACCATGAAGCCGGCCTGCGCCAGCCTCTCGGCCTGTTGCGTCGTGACATTCTCCGGCGCGACGGTGATCATCATCGCATCGAACACGCCGCGGCAGGAGAGCATCAGCTCGACGTCCTTCTCCCCCATCGGCCGGATCAGTTTCGGGTCATGCGCACCCTTGCGCGCGATCGAAAGATGCGGACCTTCGAGATGCAGGCCGAGGAAACCCGGCATGCCTTCGGCCTTCGCCTGCTTGCCGGCCTCGACCGTCCTGGACGTGATGTCGTAGGTGTCGGTGATCAACGTCGGCAGCAGCGCCGTCGTGCCGAACTTGGCATGCGCGGCGCAGATCTGCCTGAGACCCGCGACCGTCGGCTCCTCGTTCAGCAGCACTCCACCGCCGCCATTCACCTGCAGGTCGATGAAGCCCGGCACGATCAGCCCGCCTCCGGCATCGATCCTCTCGATGCCTTCCGGCAGCTTGGATGTCGATTGGATCGCTTCGACTTTGCCGTCCGCAAAAACGAGCGCGGCATCCTCGTGCCAGAAGGTGCCGTCGAAGATGCGGGCGCCGGTAATGGCTTTCGACGTGCTCATAGCGTCTCGGTCACCTTCTTGAGTGCGACAGGCGCATCGGGATTAAAGCCCTTGGCGCGCGACCAGGCTTCGACGAAACCGTAGAAGGGCAGGATGAGCGTCAGCGCATCGGTGATCGGGTGGCCGGTCGCGACGAAGGGCAGCCTGCGGGCGTCTTTGACCTTGTCGGAGGTCGCAAACGCGAGGGCGCCCTTGGCCGCCAGGTTGTCGGCAATCTCGATGGCCGAGGCTTCGGCCGCATCGCGCGCCGCGAAGGTGACGACCGGAAAACGCTTTTCGACCAGCGCCACCGGCCCGTGCAGCACTTCGGCCGCCGAATAGGCTTCCGCATGCATGTTGGAGGTTTCCTTGAATTTCAGCGCCGCCTCGCTGGCGATCGCCAGTGCCGGGCCGCGGCCGAGCATGTAGAGCGATTCCGCATCGCCGAGCTCGTTGGCAAGCGCGCTCCAGTCGAGCTTGACCGCCTTTTCGAAATGCTCCGGCAGGTTGCGAATGGCTGCTTTCAGCGCCTCGTCGCCGACCCACTCCGACAACAGCGCAAGGCCGGCAACGATCGAGTTGACGAAGGACTTCGTCGCCGCAACGGCGAGTTCCGGCCCGGCATTGATATTGATCGCGTGAGCCGAAGCGCTTGCGATCGGCGAGGGGAGCGTATTGGTGAGCGCAATGGTGACGGCGCCGGCCTTGGCCGCGGCTTCAGTCATCGCGACGATATCCGGGCTCTTGCCGGACTGGGAAATGGCAATCGCCGCACCGCCGTCGAGCTTCAGCTTGGCGCCGTAGATCGAAGCAAGCGAAGGTCCGAGCGAGGCGACCGGCCGGCCGGCGGTGAGTTCGACCGCATATTTGATGAAGGTCGCTGCATGGTCAGAGGAGCCGCGTGCAATGGTAATCAGAAAGGCCGGGTCCTTTTCGCGCAGCGCCCGGCCGGCAGCGGCAAGCTCGGCCGCCGAGCCGTCGAGCAGGCGTGCGGCCGCTTCCGGTATCTCGTCGATCTCTTTGCGCATGTTGGTCATATTGGTCAGCATAATATCGTCCTCGAAGATCAGTTTTCGCCGAGCGAAAGCTCGGCCACGAAATCATAGGCATCGCCGCGATAGAGCGAGCGGGTGAGTTCCACCACACGGCCGGATGCCAGGTATGAAACCCGCTCAATCGAAAGCCCGGCGGAACCGATCGGCACGGCCAGCAGCCCGGCATCCGGGTTCTTCATATTGCAGGCCGATATCCGCTGTATGGCGCGTACCGGCCTCGCATCCTTTTTCCCGAGCTCCGCATAGAGCGAATTGGTTACAGCCGAAGGATCCGGCAGGAAATCGGCGGAAATGCTGGCGCGCTCGATCGCAAGCGGCATGTCGTTGCCAAGGCGAAGGCGTCCTAGACGGGCGACCCTGGTGCCGGGCGCAAGGCCGAGCATCATCATTTCCTCGGGCGAGGGGTGGAAAAGCCCGCGTTCCAGCCATTCGGATCGCGTCACCAGCCCACGCCGTGCCATATCCTCGGTAAACGACGTGAGGCGGGTGAGCGGCTGCTCGACGCGCGACATCGGCTTGACCACGAACGTGCCCGAGCCGTGCTTGCGGGTGAGTAGCCCGTCCTTGACGAGATCGTCGACGGCCTTGCGCACCGTGACGCGGCTGACATTGGCGTAGTCGGCGAGATCGCGTTCCGCCGGCAGGGCGTCGCCATGCCCGAGCTTGCCGGTGCGGATCGCCTCTTCGAGGCTCTGGCGCAGCTTTCGGTAAAGCGGCCCGGTGCCGGCCGATTGCAGGCCGTCGAGCGGCAGGATGGCGGCTAGCATCTGGTTCATGCGCGAAGCTCCGCCCGCGCCCCATAGGTCTTGACCGCAAGCGCCACAGCGCCGGTCAGCGCGTCGGCCAGCGGTTCGGACAACCGGGCGCGATGCCGTTCGGCCAGATATTCGGGATAAAGCGGCGCAAGCCCGCCGAGCAGGCAGAGCCGGCCTTTCCCCCTGGTGATACGGTTCACGGCGTCAAGCGCCTCGTCAATGCCCGTTGCCCCAGTCTTGAGAATGCGGATAGCCGCCTCGTCGCCCTGCCGCGCGAAGTCGAACACCTTGGGCGTATGACGCCCGAAATCGCCGGGCTTCGCCAGCCGGGCGAAATCGACCACCTTTTCCGGATTGCCGTCGAATTCGGCGAGTACGGCCTTCGACAGGCCGGACATCGGATGGATGTTGTCATAGGCAAGCAGGCTTTCCTGCAGCGCGAGCTGGCCGAGCCGAGCGCCGCTGCCGAGATCGCTCACCTGAAAGCCCCAGCCGGCGACCGAATGAAGTCTGCCTTCATGCCGGGCGATATAGACCGTGCCGGTGCCGACGATCCCGATCGCCCCATCCTCGTTGCCGATTGCTCCCTGCAGCGCGATCACGCCGTCCGACACGATATCCGACTGCTTGAAAGGCAGCCGTGCCTGCACATAACTCACTGCATCGCCGACATTGTTGCCCGCAAGGCCGAGCACGGCGGATGTGGCGGAAAGGTCCGGCTCAAGCCCGGCTTCGGCAAAAGCGAGTCGGGACGCCTCGGCGATATGCCTGAGGGCCGTGTCGGGGTCGGTCAGGATATTGGAAGCGCCGCTTTTGCCGCGGCCGAGGATCATGCCGTTTCCGTCAGCAAGTGCCGCGCGGCAGCTTGTTCCGCCGCCATCGATTCCGATAAAATAGGCCGCCATGGGTACCTCCGGGCCGAATAATACCAAAAACGTACCAATAACCAAGCATGATTTCGAAAATCTCAGGGTCGCAGGTTTCATCCTATTGATTACATGGGTATATTTTGCCGGACTTTTGTCGAAGTTATCGATCCGTTCATAAAAGTTAATTTTCCTTCTGGACAATTGGTATTTTTTTGGCATCATTTTGGATGAGAGGGAGAAACCGGATGAGCAGAACTGCCACCGAGGCAAGACATGGGAAAGCGGAAGGGCTCGATACGCTCGCGCCCGCCGAAATCCTCGTGCTTCTCGCCTCCGGCCAGCAGGCGGCAGCCAAGGCTGTCGACCATGCCGTCCCGGCGATCGCCAAAGCCGCCGATCTCATGGCCGCCGCTTTGAAATCCGGCGGCAAGGTGGTTTACGCGGGTGCCGGCAGCGCCGGCCTCGTGGCGATGGCCGATGCCATGGAACTGCCTGGCACATACGGCATACCGCCCGAACGGATCGCCATCCTGTTTGCCGGCGGTGTTCCCACCATTGCCGATCTGCCCGGTGGTCCCGAAGACGATGCCTCGCTCGGCGAACGGGATGCCGATATCGTCGATGCGGCCGATTGCATCATCTGCGTGTCCGCGAGCGGTTCGACCCCTTACACGGTTGCCGTCGCCGAAACCGCGAAACGCCGCGGCGCGAAACTCGTGGCGATGGCCAACAATGCCGGCGCAAAGCTGTTCGAGGGCGCCGATGCGGCGATCCTGCTCGAAACGCCGCCGGAAGTCGTCGCGGGCTCCACCCGCATGGGTGCCGCCACGGCCCAGAAGATCGCCTTCAACATGCTGTCGACGCTCACCGCCGTCAAACTCGGCCACGTGCATGACGGCCACATGGTCAATCTGCGTGCCGACAACGGTAAGCTGCGCGTCCGCGCCGCCCGCATCGTGGCCGATATCGCCGGCATCGGGTTTGACGCGGCCCGGATCTGGGTCGAGGCCGCCGAAGGGTCGGTGAAGGTCGCGGTTCTGCTTGCTGCGGGCGCGATCGATGTCGAGGCCGCCAAGAGCTTGCTTGCCCGTTCGGACGATATGCTGCGCGTAGCGCTTGCCGAATTGCAGGCGTCCAAGAGTTCCATGAAACGCGCCTGAAGGCGCATATAAAAGGGAGAACATCATGACACGCATATTGAAAAGCATACTTTTTGCCACGACCGTACTTGCGCCGGCGGGTCTTGTCGCGACCGGCGCGTCCGCGCAGACCGCAACGCTCACCATCGAGAGCTGGCGCAATGACGACCTGCCGATCTGGCAGCAGAAGATCATCCCGGCCTTCGAGGCCAAGAATCCCGGCATCAAGGTGAGCTTCGCGCCGATGGCGCCGACGGAATACAATTCCGCCGTCAACGCCAAGCTCGAAGCCGGCACCGCGGGTGACCTCATCACCTGCCGTCCGTTCGACCTGTCGCTCGCCATGTTCCAGAAGGGCCAGCTTGCCTCGCTGAACGACCTGCCGGGCATTTCCAATTTCTCCGACGTCGGCAAGTCCGCCTGGAGCACTGACGACGGCAAGACCACCTTCTGCGTGCCGATGGCCTCCGTCATCCACGGCTTCATCTACAACAAGAAGGCCTTCACGGATGTGGGCGTCCAGATCCCGAAGACCGAGGACGAATTCTTCGCGGCTCTCGAAAAATTCAAGAAGGACGGCAAATACATCCCGCTCGCCATGGGCACCAAGGACCAGTGGGAAGCGGCGACCATGGGCTATTACAATATCGGCCCGAACTACTGGAAGGGCGAGGACGGCCGCAAGGCACTGATCGCAGGCAAGGAAAAGCTGACCGACGCGGCCTGGGTCGAGCCTTACAAGACGCTCGCCAAGTGGAAGCCCTATCTCGGCGACGGTTTCGAAGCCCAGACCTATCCGGACAGCCAGAACCTCTTCACGCTCGGCCGCGCCGCCATCTATCCGGCCGGTTCCTGGGAAATCGCTCCGTTCAAGGCGCAGGCCGATTTCGAAATGGGCGCCTTCCCGCCGCCGGTGAAGAAGGCAGGCGATACCTGCTACATTTCCGACCATAACGACATCGGCATCGGCCTCAACGCCAAGGGCAAGAACCTCGAAGCCGCCAAGAAATTCCTGTCCTGGGTCGCTTCGCCGGAATTTGCCGATCTTTATGCCAACGCAGCACCGGGCTTCTTCAGCCTGAACTCGACGCCGGTGAAGATGCAGGACGCGCTTGCTCAGGAATTCGTCTCCTGGCGCCAGAACTGCAAGCAGACGATCCGCCCGAGCGCTGCCGTCGTCGGCCGCGGCCAGCCGAATCTCGACCTCGAAATGTGGCGTGTCTCGGCCAACGTCATCAACGGCACCCAGACCCCGGAACAGGCCGCTGCCGAAACCCAGAAGGGCCTCGACAGCTGGTACAAGCCGGCGAAGTGAGCATCTCAAAGACCCTCTCTGGCCTGCCGGCCATCTCCCCCACAAGGGGGGAGAAAACTCGCGGAACCGGCTCGTCCTTGCCGAAACGGCGAGGCAGGTTAGTCCCTCCCCGTTGTGGGGAGGGGGTTGGGGAGGGGTCTTTTTGTCTAAGCAAGACCTCCCGTAAGGGAGCATAATTCCTATACAACCCACCGGAACCCAAACCCATGAGCGATACCGAAATTGCCGATATCGAAACGGTTCCGGTGAAACGCGCCACCCGCTGGCATATCGCCGTTTTCCTGGCGCCGGCTTTCCTCGTCTATACGGCGGTGATGATCCTGCCGCTGATCGAGACGCTGCGTCTGTCGCTCTTCAACATCGTCGAGGGCCAGCTTGCCTTCGTCGGCCTCAACAATTTCAAGACCCTGTTCGGCGATCCGCGCCTTTCCGCCGATTTCTGGAACGCGCTCCGCAACAACGTGATCTTCTTCATCATCCACATGCTGGTGCAGAACCCGGTCGGCATCGCGATTGCCGCCATGCTGTCGCTGCCCGGCCTGCGGTTCGCGGCCTTCTACCGTTCGGCGATCTTCGTGCCGACGCTGCTTTCCTTCGTCATCGTCGGTTTCATCTGGAAGCTGATCCTGTCGCCGATCTGGGGCATCGCCCCGAGCCTGATGGATCTGGTCGGGTTGAAGTGGGCCTTCGCGCCCTGGCTCGGCAAGGCCGAAACCGCGCTCATCGCCGTCTCGCTGATCTCCGTCTGGCAATATGTCGGCATTCCGATGATGCTGATCTATGCGGCGCTGCTCAACATCCCCGACGAGGTGCTGGAAGCGGCCGAATGCGACGGCATTACCGGCTGGAGCCAGTTCTGGAAGATCAAGCTGCCGCTGATCCTGCCTTCGATCGGTATCGTCTCGGTCCTGACCTTCGTCGGCAATTTCAACGCCTTCGACCTGGTCTACACGGTGCAGGGTGCGCTTGCCGGCCCCAACGGCTCGACCGACATTCTCGGCACGCTGCTTTACCGCACCTTCTTCGGCTTCCAGAACCAGATGGGAGACCGTTCCATGGGCGCCACCATCGCTGCCGTGATGTTCCTGATCATCCTCGCCGGCGTCGCGCTTTATCTTTTCGTCATCCAGCGGCGCATGCGCCGCTACCAGTTCTGAAGGGAGCGCCAGATATGTCGAAAGCCCGCTCCGCCCCCGTCCGTGCCGCCTTCATCCACTTGGCGCTGATCGCCTATACGCTGGTGGCGCTGTTTCCGGTGTTCCTGACGCTGGTCAATTCGTTCAAGAGCCGCAGCGCGATCTTCAGCGCGCCGATGGCCCTGCCGACACCCTCGACCTTCAGCCTGATCGGTTACCAGACCGTGCTGAGCCAGGGCAATTTCGTCGGTTATTTCCAGAACAGCCTGATCGTCACCGTCGTCTCGATCGCGCTCGTCCTGCTGTTCGGCGCCATGGCCGCCTTCGCGCTGTCCGAATACCGTTTTCGTGGCAACACGCTGATGGGGCTCTATCTCGCGCTCGGCATCATGATCCCGATAAGGTTGGGCACGGTGGCGATCCTGCAGGGCATGGTCGCGGCCGGTCTCGTCAACACGCTGACCTCGCTGATCCTGGTCTACACGGCGCAGGGCCTGCCGCTGGCGATCTTCATCCTGTCGGAATTCATGCGCACCGTCTCCGACGACCTGAAGAGCGCCGGGCGTATCGACGGCCTGTCCGAATATGCGATCTTCTTCCGCCTCGTTCTTCCCCTCGTCAGGCCGGCCATGGCGACGGTCGCGGTCTTCACCATGATCCCGATCTGGAACGACCTCTGGTTCCCGCTGATCCTTGCCCCCGGCGAGGCCACCAAGACGGTGACCTTGGGCGCCCAGATGTTCATCGGCCAGTTCGTCACCAACTGGAATGCGGTGCTCTCGGCCCTGTCGCTGGCCATCCTGCCGGTCATGGTTCTTTACGTCATCTTCTCGCGGCAGTTGATCCGGGGGATTACATCGGGGGCGGTGAAGTGATGGTGTCCGCATGTGAGGATAGGGCGCGCGCCCTCACCCGGCCTCCGCTCCGCTCGGCCACCCTCTCCCCGAGGGGAGAGGAGGGAATAGCCACGTCGCGGCATATCCTCTTCTCCCCAGCGGGGAGAAGGTGCCGGCAGGCGGATGAGGGGGCGACCCGGCACGCTGTCTCAAACAAGGAGACAAACACATGAATTCCACCCGCCCCGTCCGCGTCCTCGTCGCCGGCCTCGGCAACATGGGCAGGAGCCACGCGCTCGCCTATCACGACAATCCGGGCTTCGAGATCGTCGGCCTCGTCAACCGCTCGCGGCGCGACCTGCCGGCCGGGCTCGAAGCCTATCCGATGTTCTCCGATTTCGAGCAGGCGCTGAGCGAGACCAAGCCGGATCTCTGCTCGATCAACACCTATTCCGATACCCATGCCGACTATGCGGTCATGGCCTTCGAGGCCGGCTGCGACGTGTTCGTGGAAAAGCCGCTGGCGACCACGGTCGCCGATGCCGAGCGGGTCGTCGCGGCAGCGAAGAAGCACGGCCGTAAACTCGTGGTCGGTTATATCCTCCGCCACCATCCCTCCTGGATGCGGCTGATCGCCGAAGCACGAAAGCTTGGGCCGCCCTACGTCTTCCGCATGAACCTCAACCAGCAGTCTTCGGGGCCTAAGTGGGACGTCCACAAGGCCCTGATGCAGACCACACCGCCGATCGTCGATTGCGGCGTGCATTATGTCGATGTCTGGTGCCAGATCACCGACGCGAAAGCCGTCGAAGTCCGTGGCATGGGCCTGCGCATGACAGACGAGGTCGCGCCGGACATGTACAATTACGGCCACATGCAGGTTCTGTTTGAGGACGGCTCGGTCGGCTGGTACGAGGCCGGCTGGGGGCCGATGATGTCGGAAATGGCCTTCTTCGTGAAGGACGTGATGTCGCCGAAGGGGTCGGTGTCTATTCTCGTCGATGCCAAGGCGAAGTCCGACGACATCGATACCCACACCAAGACCTCGGTCATCCGGGTCCATTCGGCAGAGACCGGCCCGGACGGCCAGTTCGTCCGCCGCGACGAGGACCTCGCCATGACCGGCGAGCCGGATCATCAAAAACTCTGCGATCTCGAACAGGCCTATGTGCTGAAAGCGATCCGCGAAGATATCGATCTAACCCGGCACATGGACGATGCCGTCCAGTCGCTGCGCATCTGCCTTGCGGCGGACGAAAGCGTGCGCACCGGCGCACCCGTCCGCCTCTAAAAGTCCGGTTTGTAAGGAAAACGCCCTTGGGTTCGCTTCAACTGAAATCCATCCGCAAGGCCTTCGGTCCTCACGAGGTACTGAAGGGCATCGATCTCGAGGTCCAGGACGGCGAGTTCGTGATCTTCGTCGGTCCCTCCGGCTGCGGCAAGTCCACGCTGCTCAGGGTCATCGCCGGCCTTGAAGATGCGACCAGCGGCAGCGTCAGGATCGATGGTGCGGAAGTCATCAATACACCGCCCGCCAAGCGCGGCATCGCCATGGTGTTCCAGTCCTACGCGCTTTATCCGCACCTGACGGTCAAGGACAATATGGGCCTTGGCCTCAAGCAGGCCGGCACCGAAAAGGCAGAGATCGACACCCGCGTCGCCAAGGCGTCCGGCATGCTGTCGCTCGACCCCTATCTCGCCCGCCGCCCGGCGGAGCTTTCCGGCGGCCAGCGCCAGCGCGTCGCGATCGGCCGCGCCATCGTGCGTGAGCCGAAACTCTTCCTGTTCGACGAACCGCTCTCGAACCTCGATGCCGCCTTGCGCGTCCAGACCCGCCTGGAGATCGCCGGCCTGCACCGGCGGCTCAAGGCGACGATGATCTACGTCACCCATGATCAGGTCGAGGCGATGACGCTCGCCGACAAGATCGTCGTGCTGAATGCCGGCGCGATCGAGCAGGTCGGCTCACCGATGGAGCTTTACAACAAGCCGGCTAACGTCTTCGTCGCAGGTTTCATCGGCTCGCCGCAGATGAATTTCATCGCTGCCGAAAAGCTCGGCCAAACGGGCGCCAAGACGATCGGCGTCCGCCCCGAACACATTGCCCTTTCCCGCGAAAGCGGCGACTGGAAGGGCAAGGTCATCCATGTCGAACATCTCGGTGCCGACACGATCGTCTACCTGGAAACAGAAGCGACCGGCCTTCTGACCGTCCGCCTGTTCGGCGAACATGCCTATGCGCCCGACGACGTGGTGTTCGCGACGCCGGACAGGGCGAGCCTGCACCGGTTCGACGCCAACGACCGCGCCATCGTCTGAAGGGCTTCATTCATTCCGCAATTTCGGACGGAAAGCCGCTGCGCACTTTTCCTGGAATTGCTTAATCGCCGCTCGCGAGCAGCTTGGCGCCGCCGGCGGCCTGGACGGCGCGGCTGCCGAACCGGATGCCTGCCTTGAGGCAGGCTTCATCCGACGCCTCGTTCAGCCAGGCATCGATAAAGCCGGCATTGAAGGCGTCGCCGGCCCCGGTCGTGTCGATCACCGGCACGGTCTCCGCCGGCGCATGCAGCATCCGGCCGTTCGACATCGCCCAGGCGCCCTTCGCGCCTCCCTTCAGGAGGACCAGCGGAAAGGCCGGCGACAGTTTTGCAAGCGCGGCTTCCGGATCGGCCGAACCGGTGATTGCTTCCGCCTCTTCCAGGTTGGGAAGGAAGAGATCGACGCCCTCGCAGGCCCGCAGCAGGCCGCGGTCATAGATCAGCGTTGCGTCCCAGCTCGGATCGAGCGACACGGTCAGGCCCTTTTCCTTGGCGCGGGAAACGAGGTCGGGGATCTCGTGCAGCGTCGCATATTCGGCGATATGCAGGTGGCGGGCTTCCTCCCAGTCGAGCGCCGCGTCGAGCGTGGCGGGCAGGGCAGGCCCTGCGCGGCGGGTGAGGAAGGCACGGTCCTGGCCGACGACGGCCGCGACCGTCACCTGCGGTCCGGCATCTTGCGCGTGTTCGATGAAGCGCAGGTCGACGCCGCTGTCGCGGATCTGCTCTTCGACCCCGGCCGACAGCGAATCCGTGCCGAGCCGCGCGGCAAGCGCTACCTTGCGGCCGGCATGGGCAAGGTGGGCGGCCGCGATGAAGGCGCCGCCGCCAGCCGCGATCTCCATGCCGCTGGCATAAATCTCGCGCCCGAGCACCGGCAGGTGGCCGAGGCCCGTGAAAATCAGGTCGCAATAGATCCGCCCGATGCTGAGCACCGCGGATCTTTTCTCTGCATGCGTCATCATGAACGGCCCAGAAATCTCTCTGTGCTGGCATCGAAGAGGTAGAGGTCGCCGAGAGCGGCTTCGCAGGTGAGCGTGCTTCCGACGGTCGGCACGAATTTTTCGCGCACGGTGGCGATGATCGATGTGTCGGCCACGTCCAGATGCACCAGCGTTTCCGGGCCCAACGGCTCGACGGCCGAGACCGTTCCGGTCACCGTGAAGCCGCTGCCGCCGGTAACTGTCGCATGGGCAATCAGGTCATGCGGGCGCACGCCGATCAGGATATCGCCGACAGGCGCCATTACCGCACCCGAAGCGGTGCGACGGCCACGCACGAGGTTCATCGACGGGCTGCCGATGAAGCGGGCGGTGAACACGTCGACCGGGCTGTCATAAAGTTCCGAAGGCGTGCCGACCTGCAGGATCACGCCGTCCTTCATCACCACGATCCGGTCGGCCATGGTCATGGCCTCGATCTGATCGTGGGTAACGTAGACAGTCGTGGTCTTCAGCTTTTGATGCAGCCGCTTGATCTCGATGCGCATTTGCGCACGAAGCTGGGCGTCGAGGTTGGAAAGGGGCTCGTCGAACAGGAAGGCGGAGGGGTCGCGCACCATGGCGCGGCCGATCGCGACACGCTGGCGCTGGCCGCCGGAAAGTGCTGCCGGCCGGCGGTCGAGCAGGGCTTCGAGGCCGAGGATCTTGCCGGCTTCCTCGATCCGCTTGTCCTTCTCGGCCTTGTCGAGCTTTGAAGTATATAGCCCGAAACCGATGTTCTGGCGCACGGTCATATGCGGATAGATCGCATAGTTCTGGAAGACCATGGCGATATTGCGCTGCTTCGGCTCGCGCTCGTTGACGACTTCCGAGCCGATCTTCAGCGTGCCGTCGGAAATTTCCTCGAGGCCTGCGATCATCCTGAGCGTCGTCGACTTGCCGCAGCCCGAGGGGCCGACGAAGACGACGAATTCGCCATCGGCGATCTGTAGATCAATGCCCTTGACGACCTCGACCTTGCCGTAGCGCTTCACCAGTTTTTCAAGTTCGATCGTCGCCATCAGCGGGCTCCCGTCAGGGCGGTGAATTTCTGGTTCAGCTCAGTGGCTGCCTTCGCCTCATGGTCCGCAGCCTTTTTGGCTTCGGCTTCGAAGGCGGCCAGCTTGTCGCGATAGGCAGCGATTGCGGCCTGCATCGGCCCAGGGGCGGGGCCGCCGAAACGGGCGCGCACGGCGACGAAATGTTCGGGCGAAACGATCTCCTTGAACTTCTGGAGGTCGACGGAAGGCTTGCGGCCAGCGGAATGCTCGAAGGCCTTGAGGAAGGGCTCATAGCCGTCATTGGGCAGATCGCCCTTGGACGCCACGACGCTCTTTGCCGTCGCTGCGGCAATCTCGTGCGCCTCGCGGAACGACAGGCCTTCGATGCGAACGAGCGAGTCGGCAAGTTCGGTAATGGTGATGCAGGACCGGCGGATATTCTGGTCGACGCGCTCCGGATCGATGCTGATCTGGCTGATCAGGGCGGCCAGCAGGTCGAGCACGCGGGAGGCGGAGGCGAAGGCCTCGTAGCCCATGCCCTGCGTTTCGCCCTCGCTGTCGTTCATGTCGGTGAAGGGCGTGTTGTGCATCACGTCGAGCACGGTGCGGGCGCGGCCCATCGTCTGGCTGGCGAGATGGCGTAGATGTTCGATCGGCACCGGATTGCGCTTCTGCGGCATGATCGAGGAGATCTGCACCAGCGCGTTCGGCACGTAGATCTGCCCGACTTCGAAGCTCGTCCAGAACTGGAAGTCCTGGATCAGGCGGCCGAGATGCAGGAACATCAGCTCGATCGCCGAATAGGTGGAGGTCGTGTAGTCGACCGCGGCGATGCAGGAATAGGAATTGCGCAGTGGCGCGGAAAAACCGAGCAGCTCGGCGACCCTGGCGCGGTCGATCGGGAAACCGGACGTGGTGATCGCGGCAGCCCCCATCGGCGACAGGTCGACGATTTTCCGAGCCTCGGCGAAACGCTCGATGTCGCGGACAAGCACTTCGATCGCAGCCGAGAGATAGTGCCCGAACGTGGTCGGCTGGGCCGGCTGGCCGTGTGTGTAGGCAACGATCAGCGTCGCCTTCTCGCGCTCGGCGGCATCGACCATCGCGGCGAGCAATTTGCGGGCCTTACCCATCAGCGCGTCGATCTTGTCCTTCAGGCCGAGCTTGAAGAGCGTGTGGTCGATGTCGTTACGCGACCGGGCGGTATGCAGGCGTCCGGCAATATCGACGCCGATGCGGGCCTTCAGCTCCTTCTCGATCAGGAAGAAGAAGTCCTCGACCTCGCCGGTATAAACGAGCGTCGACGGATCGATTTCCGTGTCGATCGCCTCCAACGCGCCAGCGATCTTGGACGCGATTTCCCTGTCGAGAATGCCGGTCTCGACGAGCATGACGAGATGCGCGCGGTCGATCCTGCGGAAACCGTCGACGTGGTGGCTCTTGGCGCCGTCGAAGAGCGGCCGGAGCACGGTTTCCTTGTAGACTGGATCGGGGAACGTGCTGGTGTCGGAAAGGCGCGGGTTGATGTCCGCCATGGTTTTATCCTTGCATTATCCCTTTAGGCCCGCCAGCATCACACCGCGGACGATGTAGCGCTGCAGGACGAGGAAGACGAGAAGGGTGGGAAGGGTGGCGATCGCAGCCCCCGTCATGATCATTTCCCACTGGATGGACTGCTCGACCGCGAAGCTCGAAAGCCCGACCGGCAGCGTATAGAGTTCCTTGCTGGTGGTGACGATCAGCGGCCAGAAGAACGCCGTCCAATTGCCGAGGAAGGTGAAGATCGCAAGTGCCGAAAGCGCCGGCGTCACCAGCGGCAGGGCCACTTTCCACCAGATCTGGAATTCGTTGAGCCCGTCGACGCGCGCCGCTTCGATGAAGTCGTTCGGCACGGTTTCGAAGAACTGCTTCATCAGAAAGGTTCCGAAGGCCGTCATCATGCCGGGGAACATGATGCCCCAGTAGCTGTCCAGCCAGCCGAGCTGGCTCGACATCAGGTACCACGGGATGACCAGCATCTCGGTCGGGATCATCAGCGTTGAGAGGATTGCGAGGAAGATGAAATAACGGCCGCGGAACTCGAACTTGGCAAGCGTATAGCCGACAAGACTGTCGAAGAAGCAGTTCGACACGGTGACGATGACCGCGATCAGCGTCGAGTTGAAAAACCAGCGCATGAACCGCCCGTCGGCGAGCACCGCGATATAGTTCGCAAGCGTCGGCGCCGCGGGAATGAGGCGCAGGTCGTAGATCTGGTCGGCCGTCTTCAGCGATGTCGAGAACATGAAGGCGAGCGGCGAGACCATGATCAGGCCGCCGATGAACAGCACCGTCCAGGTGACGATCAGGCCGGGGCGAACCTTGCCGTGGCTGAGGCGAGTGGCTTCGCTCATTTCTTTTCCCTCAGGATCCAGAGCTGCAGCAATGAGACGAACAGCAGGATGGTGAACAGCACCACCGTCTGCGCCGCGGCGTAACCCATCGCATAGGAGTTGAAGGCGGTCTGGTAGATCATCAGAACCAGCGGCTTGGTCGATCCGAGCGGTCCGCCGGGATCGTTGGTGGTCATGTTGTAGACCTGGTCGAAGATGCGCAGGAAGCCGATCGAGGAGAACACCACGAGGAAGACGGTGGTGGGTTTGAGGAGCGGCAGCGTGATCTTGCGTAGGATCGCCCATTCGCCCAGCCCGTCGATGCGCGCGGCTTCGTAGAACGTGCCCGGAATGGCGCGCAGGCCGGCCATGAAGATGATGATCTGGAAGCCGAGGCCCGCCCAGATCGCCGTCACCATGATCGAGAACAGCGCCTGGTCGGTCGAGCGGATGAAGGGCTGCTGCGGAATGCCGAGCATGCCGAACACGTCGTTGATGATGCCGATCGGCGGCGGCTGGTAGAACCAGCGCCAGACCCAGGCCATGGCCGCGGCGGTGGTCAGGAACGGCAGGAAATACAGCGCCCGGATGAAACTGTGCATGAAGCGGACGCGATCGAGAAAGAAGGCGATCGTGAAGGCGACAATAAGGCTGATCGGCGTGCCGACGATCAGGTAAGTGAACGTGTTCTTGAACACCTTCCAGAACTGCGGGTCCTTGAAGAGCTTGATATAGTTGGCGAACCCGATGAACTTCGCCGGCCGCAGCAGGTCCCAGTTGGTGAACGACAGGTAGAAGGCCTGGAACGTCGGATAAAAGCGGATGATCGCGTAGAAGAGGATCGGCAGGGCAAGGAAACTCCAGACCCAGACGAGGCGTCGCGTCCGCATGGAAAAGCGGTCGCCAAAGGATGTCCCTTGGGATCCGCCGGGGCGGCCGGACGCCGCCCCCTGCTGTTCAATCGCTGCCATGACCGGCTCCGGACCTTACGGCTTGGCCGCGTCGATGATTTCCTGCTCGGCTGCGGCCGCCTGCTTGATCGAGTCCTCGACGGACTGACCCTGCAGCAGCACGCGGTTTGCCATGTCGATGGCGTTCTGGCGCTGGGCCTGCTCATCCATGAACAGGGTGGTGTGCGCGTATTCCAGGCCCTTCAGGAACGGTGCGTAGATCGGGTCCTTCAGGTTGGCCTCGGTCAGCGCCGCAGAGCGGAGCGCCGGCAATTCGCCGACGGTCTTCAGCCAGATCTCCATGGCGGCCGGAGAGGTGATGTAGGCCAGGAACTTCTTGGACGCTTCGAGCTCCTCGCCCTTCGCCTTGGCGCTGATGCCGTTGGCGAAATAGCTGGCATAGTTGGAGCGAACGCCTTGTGCATTGGCCGGCAGTTCGGTCACGCCCCATTCGAAGTCCTTGATGCTCTTGAAGGCGCCGAGGCGGAAGGTGCCGTCGATGGTCATGCCGGCCTTGCCGCCGCGGAAGGCCGCCTGGCCTTCGTCCATGAAGCCGGCTGCGCCGATCTTCTTTTCGAGCTGCAGGCTGGTGTAGAACTTCAGGGCCTTGACGCCCGCTTCGCTGTTATAGGCGACCTTCTGGTCGTTGTCGGTATAGGGAACGCCGCCGAACTGGCGGATCAGCACTTCACGCCACCACTGGTGGTCCTGGCCGCCCATGTCGAGCGTCGAACCTTCGACGAGGAGGTTACCCGAAGCGTCGCGCTTGGCGATCTTCTGGGCGGCGGCGACATATTCGTCGAGCGTCTTCGGCGGGCTGTTCGGGTCGAGGCCGGCCTCGGTGAAGAGCTTCTTGTTGTAGAACAGGGCGAGCGAGCGCACGGCGGTCGGCAGGCCGTAATAATCGTCGCCACGCTTCATCGCCTTGACGATCGGGAAGAACTCGCTTTCGATCTTGGCATGCGGGAAGGCATCCTTCGGCAGCGGGGCGAGAAGGCCGCCGGCGACGAACTTGTCGAGCCAGCCGTAGAACAGCTGCATCACGTCGGGACCGTTGCCGGCCATGTTGGCGGCGATCACGCGCGTCTGGTAGTCGGCATAGGGGAAGGTGACCTGCTTGACCGTGATGCCCGGATTGGCCTTCTGGAACTCGGTGATGAGCTGGTCCATCGCCTTCACACGCGTCTCGAAGACATACTGCCAGTATTCGATTTCGACCGCCTGCGCGGCATTGAATGCGAATGTGCTGAAACCGGCGACGAGACCGGCGAACAAAGTTGCCTTGCGCATGTGAGCCTCCATTTGCCCCGCCGGGTGCTCCGGTCTTGGGGACTGATTGTTCCCTGCATTCGGATGCGACCGCAGCCCGACGCGTTTATTGGTTTCCGGGGAGGCGAACCTCCCTTTGACGTGCTGCGGCGCTTTGCCCCAGCCCTCCCCTTACGGTTTCCTGAGTGAGGTCTTTTGTCAATAAGATAATTTACTTGAATTATTCTATTGCCGGATGCAGTTTCCCGGCGTTATGAATTCTGCCAACCGAAGGTGGGCGAAATGACCATACACACGATCGGCACACACCCGGTGGCTATCGGCAAGAACCCTGAACGTAGCCGCGAACACAACCGCCGCGTCGTGCTGGATGTGGTGCGCCGCCACGGTTCGCTCGGCCGCGCCCATATCGCCAAGCTCACCCATCTGACGCCCCAGGCCGTCGCCAACATCGTCGATGACCTGGCGGGCGAGGGGCTGCTGATGGAAATGGGCCGGCTGAAATCCGGCCGCGGTCAGCCGCCCATCCAGTTTGCGGTCAATCCCGAGGGCGGCGCCACCATCGGCGTCGAGATCGCTGCCGACCATATGGTGACGGTGGCGCTCGATCTGTCCGGCGGGCTCAGGGCAAAGCGCATCACGCCGCTCAAGGATACGACTCCCGGGCACATTCTCCCCGCTTTCGCAGCCGAGCTTGCCGCGGTCACGGAACTGGTCGGCGCAAAGCTGCTCGGCACCGGCGTCGTCATGCCCGGTCCGTTCGAGATCGACGGCATGACCTCGGTCGGCCCGACGACGCTGCCGGGCTGGGCAGGCCTTGACGCCGCCCAGGCGCTCAGTGAAGCCTGCGGCCATGCGGTGATCGTCGAAAACGACGCGACGGCGGCGGCCGTCGGCGAGCGGCTGTTCGGCGCGGGCCTGGCGATCTCCAATTTCTGCATGATCTATTTCGGCGTCGGTATCGGCCTCGGCATCATCCAGGACGGCGCGCCCTATCGCGGCGCCTTCGGCAATGCCGGCGAAATCGGCCATGTCACCGTCGTGCCGAAGGGCAGGCCCTGTCCCTCCTGCGGCCAGCTCGGCTGCCTGGAAGGTTATGTGTCCGCCTATGTGCTGAAGGAAAAGCTGAGCTGCGTCGGTATTTCCGACACCGAGTTTTCCGATCTCGAGATGCTGCACGCCGATCGCCACCCGGTCGTCGAGGAGTGGATCGACGAGGCCGCCACCTATCTCGGCCCGATGGTCGCCATGCTCGAAAACATCCTCGATCCGCAAACCGTCATTCTCGGCGGTGCGTTGCCGGATGCGATCATCGAGGACATCGTCACCCGCATGGGCAACCTGCCGACCTCGGTCGCAAGCCGCAGGCAGCGCGATCTGCCGCGCGTCCTGCGCGGCCAGACGGGACAACTGACGGCGGCGCTCGGCGCAGCCGCCCTTCCGCTTTTCGACATGGTGACGCCCAAGCTTGAAACCTCGCTTGCCGCGCTTGCCGATATTCCCGCATGACATATTGAGGAGAGTTTTCATGCTGACCGCCCGCGAACGCATCGAACGGCAGATGGCCGATCCCTCGCTCGTCCGGCTCCACCGCAAGCTTTCGCGGCTGAAGTCGACGGTCACGATGATGAACACCGGGGCCCACCCCGACGACGAGCAGAACGGTATGCTCGCCTGGTTCCGCCTCGGCCTCGGCATGCGCGTCATCATCGCCTGCTCGACACGCGGCGAGGGGGGACAGAACGCGCTCGGCCCCGAACGTCTCGGCCCGCTCGGCGTGATCCGCTCCCGCGAGCTGGAAGAGGCCGCCCGCGCGATCGACGGCGATGTCTCCTGGCTCGGCCACGGTCCGACCGATCCGGTCCATGATTTCGGTTTTTCAAAAGATGGCGACGCCACCTTCACCCGCTGGGGTGAGGCCCGCACGGTGGAAAGGCTGGTGCGCGCCTATCGCATGGAACGGCCCGATATCGTCATTCCGACCTTCCTCGACGTGCCCGGCCAGCATGGCCATCACCGGGCCATGACCCGTGCCGCCGAGACCGCGATCACACTCGCCGCCGATCCCAATGCATACCCCGAACATTTCACCGAGGGCCTGAAGCCCTGGAAGGTCGCCAAGTATTACCTGCCGGCCTGGTCCGGCGGCGGCGATACCTATGACGACGAAGTGCCGCCGCCGGACACCACGGTGACGGTTGTGGCCGAGGGCCGCGATCCGGCCACCGGCGCGGACTATGATCGGATCGGCGAATGGTCGCGTTATTATCATGCCTCCCAGGGCATGGGTCACTGGCCGAAGCGTCCGGAGAAGGACTGGCAGCTGCACCTGAAGCTCTCCGCCGCCGGCCCGAAGGCCGAGCAGTCGGTGCTCGAGGACCTGCCGGCATCGCTGACCGAACTTGCCGCATTCGCCGGCCTGCCCGCCAATGCGGCGGAAGCCCTGCGCTCTGCGGATGCCGCCATTGCAGTGGCATCAGCGGCGTTCCCCGACCGCGACGCAATCATCAGGGCGCTGACCGAGGCCGCCGGCTGGCTGAACATTGCCGCCTCCTCCGCATCGGAAGAGTTCGCGACTTTGCACGGCCACCGCATCGCCCGCAAACGGACGGAAGTCGATGCCGCGATCCTGGATGCGGCCGCGATCTTCGAGCGCGCCTATGCCGATCCCTCCGCCATCTCTCCCGGCGGTGCTGCGACACTCACCGTCGAGCTCGGCGAAGGCGCTTCGAGCCACAAGGTCGATATTCTCCCGATTCTGCCGGCCGGCGTCTCGTCATCTGTTCAGTCGCTCGCCCATGACCGCGTATTCGCGCTGACCGCGACGTCGGACGCAGCGCTTTCCGGCCTCTATCTGCCCGGCTGGTCGGCGCTCGGCGGCAACGGCCATGCGCATGTAAAAATCTCGGCCGAGATCGCCGGACGCACCGTCTCCGGCACGTTTGATCTCGAAGAGCCGTTTGCGGTGACGCTCGCCCAGTCGTTGATCCTGTTGCCGGATGCGCTGCTCGTACCTCTCGGCACCAAGCAGACGGAATGGCCGATCAAGGCCAATGTCTCCGGTACCAATGCGCCGGTTTCCTTCAAGACACCCGCTGGCTGGGTGATGAAAAAGACCGACGGCGGCTGGATCGCCTCTCCGACCGATGCGGCCAAACCCGGTCTCGTCGAACTCGAACCGCAGATCGACGGCCACCCGGCCTTCCAGGTCACGCCAATCGCCTACCGGCATATCGGCCGCACCAGTTTCCGCGCCCCCGCCGCGCTAAAGATCCTGTCGGTCGACGTGAAACTGCCGGAAGGCGCGCGTGTCGGTTATGTCGGCGGCGGCGGCGATCGTGTCGGCATGTGGCTTGCCCGCATGGGCCTCGATGTCACCGAACTGGACGCTCAGGCGTTGTCCGGCGATCTGTCGCGCTTCACCACCATCGTCGTCGGCATCTTCGCCTTCGGTATCCGCAAGGATCTTGCCGTCGCAACCGAGCGCCTGCATCGCTTCGTGGAGGAGGGCGGCCATCTCGTGACCCTGTATCACCGGCCGACGGATGGCTGGGATCCGAACGAGACCCCGGTCCGCCGCATCGAGATAGGCTCGCCGTCGCTGCGCTGGCGGGTTACCGATCCGAGGGCCGAAGTCACCGTGCTTGCGCCGGACCATGTTCTGCTCAAGGGACCGAACACAATCGGCCCGGAAGACTGGCAGGGATGGGACAAGGAACGCGGCCTCTATTTCGTCTCCCGCTGGGATGACGCCTATGAGCCGCTTCTGGCCATGCACGATGCCAACGAACAGCCGCTCAAGGGCGCGCTGATCTCCGGAGCGATTGGCAAGGGCCGCCATACCCATACCAGCCTCGTGCTGCATCACCAGCTCGACAAGCTCGTTCCCGGTGCCTTCCGGCTGATGGCGAACCTCGTGCAGCCGGCGTGAGCACGGAGGCAGTCCCCGAAACGGACCGGGAGCGGGCTTCGAACGCCCGCACCGGCATCGGCTGGCTGCTTCTCGACATGACGCTGGTCTCCGGCGGCATGACGGCGCTGGTGAAGGCGCAAGGGGCGACTTATCCGGCCTTCCAGCTCGTCTTCATCCGGGCGATGATCGGGCTCCTGTTCATCCTGCCGCTGATCTGGCGGCATCGCGCCGAGATGCGTCGGGTCAAACATCCGTGGCGCAACATTTTTCGCATTTCCTGCAATGCGGTGGCGCTGACCAGTAATTTTCTCGCCATCACCATGCTGCCGCTCGCCACGGTCAACGCGGTTGGCTTTTCCCGGCCGCTGATCACCATGGCCATGGCGGTCGCGATGCTCGGCGAGACGGTGAGCCGCATTCGCTGGCTCGGCGCCGGCCTCGCCTTCATCGGCGTGCTGATCGTCATGGCGCCCGGCACCTCGAGCTTCGATATCGAGGTTCTGGTCGTCCTGGTTTCGGTGGTCTTCGGATCGCTGGCGATTATCCAGACGCGGGCGCTGAAGGACGAAAACACCACCGTGATGATGGTCTTCTACACGGTCGGCCTCGCGGTCATCACCGCCGTGCCGGCCGTCTTCACCTGGAAACCGGTCATGCCCTTCGACTGGATCCCGCTTCTCGGCATCGGCTTCCTCGCCCAGCTCGGCCAATATTGCTTCCTGCGCGCCTACCGGATCGCCGATGCCAGCGTGCTCGCGCCCGTCGGCTATCTCTCGATCGTCTTCGTGACGGTCACCGGCTACGTCTTCTTCGACGAGGTGCCCGAAGTGAGGGTGGTGATCGGCGTGTTGATCATCCTGGCAGCGCTCCAGGGCACCGCCTGGCTCGATCGGCGTCGCAGCCGTGCCCGACTTTGATGGCGATATCGCGCAAACGCCGAGCAGGCATCCCGGCCGATCGATCTTTATATGTCTCGAAGGAAATTTGGTGGAGCTAAGCGGGATCGAACCGCTGACCTCTTGCATGCCATGCAAGCGCTCTCCCAGCTGAGCTATAGCCCCATCAGGGTGGTCCGGTATTTGCCGGTCCTGGGAAACTCCGCCGGGCGCCTGTAAGGCTGCTCCGTTGGAGTGGCGGCTTATTACTTCCGGTTTACGGAGAGTGCAAGCCGTATTTTGTGTGCCCGGCAATTTTTATTGAATTGCCGGGCCTTAACTTGGATATCGGATCAGACTTCGTCGTCGTCGCCGGTCACGCCGATGATGCCCGACATGTCGTCATCGTCTTCATCTTCGTCTGCTTCCAGGAAGGTATCGTCGTCGTCATCGCCGATATCGACATCGTCGTCATCGCCGATATCCGGGATGTCGTCGCCGCTGGCCGCTTCGTCGCCCTCTTCGAGCGAGACGAGTTCGACTTCCGGATTTTCGGTATCGACTTCCTGGACGTCTTCTTCCTCGGCCTGTTCCATCTTCTTGGCGGCGCTGTGCTCCTCGAAGAAGGACAGCGGCCAGGATTTGCCGGAATAGGGGGAAACGACCGGATCTCGGTTCAGGTCGTAGAATTTTTTGCCGGTATCGGGGTCGGTTCGCTTGGTTCCGAGTTCCGCTTTTGCCACAGTCAGAGCCTCATGGGATGGCCGAATAGTTCGGCGCGCCGCTTGTATCGCGGCTTTATAGGGTGAAAATCTAAGCCGGTCCCCATAAAGCCTGCGCTCTTTGATGTCAAAGACAAACTTTTCATGGACCGCATAAGAGCGAAAGCGGTGACCGGTCGAAGGCTTTATGTTAGTCACGACGAGAAATTTCCGCCGCAAGGGGCCGGCCTCGCCGTCTCCCCGCTCGGGACTGATAAGAGGTTGAAAAACATGTACCAGCCGACGCATTTTCGCGAAGAGGATCTCGGAACTCAGCATGCGCTGATCCGAGCCCATCTGCTCGGTCTGATGGTCACATCCGGGGCGATGCGGGAAGCATGAGTTTGACGTCCAACCCTGCAATCGTCATCGCCATCGACGGTCCCGCAGCCGCCGGCAAGGGCACACTGTCGCGGCTGATCGCCGACGCCTATGGTTTTCATCATCTCGATACCGGGCTGACCTATCGCGCCACCGCCAAGGCGCTGCTCGATGCAGGCCTGCCGCTCGATGACGAGGAGGTCGCCGGGAAGATGGCGCGTGAGGTCGAACTCGCCGGGCTCGATCGTGAAATATTGTCCGCCCATGCGATCGGCGAGGCGGCCTCGAAAATCGCGGTCATGCCGTCGGTCCGCCGGGCTCTGGTGGAGGCGCAGCGTGCCTTTTCCCTGAGGCGGCCGGGAACGGTGCTCGACGGGCGCGATATCGGCACGGTCGTCTGTCCCGATGCGCCGGTGAAGCTTTATGTCACCGCGTCGGCTGATGTGAGGGCCAGGCGCCGTTACGACGAGATCGTCGGCAAGGGCGGCGAGGCGGATTACGGTGCGATCTTCTCAGACGTGAAGAAACGCGACGAACGCGACATGGGCCGGTCCGACAGCCCTCTGAAACCCGCCGACGATGCGCACTTGCTTGATACCTCGGAAATGAGTATAGAGGCCGCGTTTCTGGCAGCGAAGACCATCATCGACGCCGCCCTGAAGAGACAATCGAGTTAGAATAGCGAATTAGAATAGCCCGAGGTTCGGTCCCCGCGCCGGATTGCCTCCCCCGGATAATTCCGATGAGGGAGGCGGACCTGACCCTTGGGCATGTGCAACACGAACCACCGGCGCTGTATGGGCCCGTATAGGGCACCTCAGGAGATTTCATGGCAGTATCTAACCCCACGCGGGAGGACTTCGCAGCCCTCCTCGAAGAATCCTTCGCCACCAACGATCTGGCTGAAGGCTACGTCACCAAGGGTCGCGTCACCGCGATCGAAAAGGACATGGCAGTCGTTGACGTCGGCCTCAAGGTCGAAGGCCGCATCGCGCTCAAGGAATTCGGCGCCAAGGGCAAGGACGGTTCGCTGAAGGTCGGCGACGAAGTCGAAGTTTACGTCGAGCGCATCGAAAACGCGCTGGGCGAAGCAGTTCTGTCGCGCGAGAAGGCCCGCCGCGAAGAGAGCTGGGTCAAGCTCGAACTCAAGTTCGAAGCTGGCGAGCGCGTTGAAGGCGTTATCTTCAACCAGGTCAAGGGTGGCTTCACCGTCGATCTCGACGGCGCCGTTGCCTTCCTGCCGCGTTCGCAGGTCGACATCCGTCCGATCCGCGACGTCACACCGCTCATGCACAACCCGCAGCCCTTCGAAATCCTCAAGATGGACAAGCGTCGCGGCAACATCGTGGTTTCGCGCCGCACGGTTCTCGAAGAGTCCCGCGCCGAGCAGCGTTCTGAAATCGTTCAGAACCTCGAAGAAGGCCAGGTTGTTGACGGCGTCGTCAAGAACATCACCGATTACGGTGCGTTCGTTGACCTCGGCGGCATCGACGGCCTGCTGCACGTCACCGACATGGCATGGCGCCGTGTGAACCATCCGTCGGAAATCCTGTCCATCGGCCAGCAGGTCAAGGTACAGATCATCCGCATCAACCAGGAAACCCACCGCATCTCGCTCGGCATGAAGCAGCTCGAGTCGGATCCGTGGGATGGCATTGCCGCCAAGTATCCGGTCGGCAAGAAGATTTCCGGTACCGTCACGAACATCACCGACTACGGTGCGTTCGTCGAGCTGGAGCCGGGCATCGAAGGCCTCATCCACATTTCCGAAATGTCCTGGACCAAGAAGAACGTTCATCCCGGCAAGATCCTGTCCACGACGCAGGACGTTGACGTGGTCGTTCTCGAAGTCGATCCGTCCAAGCGCCGTATCTCGCTTGGCCTGAAGCAGACGCTCGAAAATCCGTGGCAGGCATTTGCCTACTCGCATCCGGCCGGCACTGAAGTCGAAGGCGAAGTCAAGAACAAGACCGAATTCGGCCTGTTCATCGGCCTCGAAGGCGATGTTGACGGCATGGTCCACCTCTCCGACCTCGACTGGAACCGTCCGGGCGAACAGGTCATCGAGGAGTTCAACAAGGGCGACGTCGTCAAGGCTGTCGTTCTCGATGTGGACGTCGACAAGGAGCGCATCTCGCTCGGCATCAAGCAGCTCGGCAAGGACTCGGTCGGTGAAGCCGCCGCTTCCGGCGAACTGCGCAAGAATGCCGTCGTCTCGTGCGAAGTCATCGCCGTCAACGACGGTGGTGTAGAGGTTCGTCTCGTCAACCACGAAGACATCACCTCGTTCATCCGCCGCAACGACCTGGCACGCGATCGTGACGATCAGCGTCCGGAGCGTTTCTCGGTTGGTCAGGTCTTCGATGCCCGCGTCGTCAACTTCTCCAAGAAGGACCGCAAGGTCATGCTGTCGATCAAGGCTCTCGAGATCGCAGAAGAGAAGGAAGCAGTTGCTCAGTTCGGTTCGTCCGACAGCGGCGCTTCGCTCGGCGACATCCTCGGTGCGGCTCTGAAGAACCGCGGCAGCAACGAGTAATCGAAGCTTCTCTGAGAATCAAAAACCGCCGGATGCAAGTCCGGCGGTTTTTTCATGCGCAGTTTTTGGGATCGAATTTACGTCCAGCCGGCCATGCGCCAGTAGAGGTCGTTGGCCCGGTCGGCATCTTCGACCGCTTCCTTCGAAGCGTCGTCGCCCTCGTCGTCCTGGGCGGGGTCGTCGTCCGGGTGTTCTTCGCCGAACGCCTGCTCGCCGGCCGAATGCTGCTGTTCGCCGTCTTCGTCGGTCTCCGAAATCGCCTTGGTCTTGCGCTCCTCGGGGTCCCGCTCGCGCTCTTCCGGCGGATAGGCGACGTAGGGCAGGGCAACGCCTTCGCGAAAGGCATGCGGCATGGCGATCGGGAGAGCGAGCTGTTCGGCGAGTTCCGTCGCGGCCGTGGCCTGGCTGCTTGCGTTTGCGGAGGGACCGGTCGTGCTGCCCGTTGAACCGGTGCTTGCCGGTTCGTCGGTGGTCGGCGGCACGGATTTCGCCGCGGCGGCACTCGCTGTCTCGTTCGTCTGGATGGCGGATTTTCCGAAAAGCTCCTTGTCGGTCAGTTGCTGCAGCGCCTGCTGTTCCGGCAATTGCCTTGCCGCGACCGGCAGGCCGTCGAGAAGTTCGCTGGTGGCCTCGGCAAGCACTTCCGCGAGCCATACGGTCGTCGCCCCGTTCGCCATCTTCTCTGCGCTCGGTGCGCGAGCGCCGTTTTGCTGTTCGAGGCCGCGTTGGGAAAGCCGGGCCAGGGCCGGACCGTCGTAAAAGACGGGTTGAGACATGCGTCGATCGCCGGCGGCGGCGCTTGCGGTTTGCCGGCCGTCTTCCGGGCGCGCCGGGGATGGGGTCTCCGCTGTCTCATCGGCCCGGGTGGCTGCAATTTCCGGCGTCCCGCTCTCCGGGAACTCGGCCGCTTCCTGCGCGGATACCGACACGGATGCCGTCTCGAGATCGTTCTCGGCGCTCATCTGAGATGTGTTGTTGTCGGTTAGCGTCGGCAGGGCCTCGGCTTCCGCCGAAAGCATGGTCGGATCTGGCGTGGGGCCGGAAGTCGCCGTCGAAACATGTGGTGAATCCGGATCCAGGGTAGCTGTATCTGCGGCCATAGCCTCGGGCGACGCTCCGTCGGTCGCAGGTTCCTCGCCGGGCTGCGCGGCTTGGCCCTCGGCCTCTGGTGTGGGCACGGGCGCGGGCACCGAAGCCTGGCTGGGTGCTGACGGCACAGCATTCGCCGGCTGCGGCAAAGTCGGCACCTGTTCCGCCCCGGCATTCTGGCGATAGGAGCTGACGACGGCCTTTGCCACGAGGTCGCGCTCGAGCAGCTGCGCGGTCTCCAGCTGTATGGCGACGCGGGCAGCTTCGGGACCTGCCGGATTGTTGAGGATTTCGGTGAGCAGGCGCAGCGAAATGCCCTTGACGAGCTGGTTGAGCGTGCGCTCGAGGGCAGCCTTTTCGGCCGGGTTCATCGCCTTGACCGCCTCGGAAAGGCGTTGGGCATAATCCGCCAATGCCTCGCCTTCTCGGCGTGGGACCTTGATCAGCCTGCCGATGGTTTCGGCGAAGATGGAAAAACCCTGGGCAAGCTGGAGCTGCGCCGAAAGCGAAAGGATATCCAGCCGGCCTGCCGACATCGGCGAGGAACCGATCAACCCGCTGTTCGCCACGGTATTGGCCATGTCGATCCGCTGGCGCAGCATCGGTTGTTGCGACGGTGTCTGATAGTCGACGAATGAACTGGTACGAACCGGGGGCAGCATCGTCCGCTCCAATGTCTGATAGAGACGATAGGACAGCTCGGCTGAACGGGTTCTTGTCTTTTCGCAACGAGCGGCGTTGCGACCGGAACGCCTCATGGCGTCGCCAGTGCCGATACACAGATATGACTGTGGGGCAAAAAGGTTAACAACTCGCTAACGGATTCCACCTTTCGCTGACAGCTCAGCGAAAATGATCCATTCCGATGCAGATGAGGGGGACTGGAGGTTATTGCAATGTCACGCAGCCAACTTCTTCTTCAACAATTCATAGATGCCGATCTCATCCACATGCACCGGCACGATGTCGGCATAGGGCTTTTCGGCGTTCTCGGCTGCGAGCTCCTCGATCGCTTTCGCCGCCATTTCATTGGTCGGCGCTTCGTTTTCCGCCAGCACGGCGTCGGAGGCTTCGTCCTTGCTGGAGCTATCGTCGGAAACGAGGCTGTCGGCAGCGTCGCCGGTATCGGAACCGGCGACCTGTTCGGCGGCTGCGGCAAACAGGGCCAGTAGCGCTGTATCGTCCACGGATGCCGTGTCGGCAGCCGGTTCGGCATTCGCCTTGTCGTTCTTCTTTTCGATGACGTCCTGGATTTTCTGGACGTCTTCGAGTTTCCTGCCGGCTTCGGCCGCCTCGATGTCGGCCTGGCGCTCGGCGCGCGTTTCGGCATCTTCGACACGGGTGGGATCGTAGCCCTGCGGGCCGAGCTTCAGCTCTTCGAGCGTCTTCGGATCGGCGACATCCTCGAGCCGTTGCACGACGCGCTGGACTTCCGTGTCGAGCTTGCCGCCATTGGCCTTCCGGTTGAGGCCGTCCATCAGTCGCTGGTTGTCGTCGCCGTAAGGGTTCTTGATCGCCGAGAGCAGCGTGTCCATCGAGATGCCGATGTCTTCGAGGCCGAGATCTTCGACGAGTTCGCCGATCTTGTCCGGCATCATCTCTTTCAGCGCGTCCTCCAGCGCTCTTCCGAGCTTGTAGGACGAGCGCGCTTCGTCGGTATCGATGCCGAGCTTGGCAGCCAGGCGGTCGACGAGTTCGATCTTCAGCTCATTGGGGTCTGTCTTGGTGACGCCGAAAAGGGCGGTGGTAATCTTGTCGCGCGCCCGCCGGGCGTCTTCGCTGGCGCTGATACGAGCTTCGGTAACCGGGTCGCTCTTCTTGCCGGTCCGCTGTTCTTCGTCCTTCTTGCGCTGCTCCTCGATGCTGTCGAGCATCGACTGCATCATGTTGGTCGCGGCAAGCCCATAAGTCTGCTGGGTAGGAAGCAACATGGCCCGAAATCCGGTCTCGTCGAGAGGTATACCGCGGGCAAAATTAGATTCGAACAATTAACGGAGCGTTACCGGACAACTAGAGGTTATACCGCTCTTTCTCAGATTCGGGTGGTCGCGGCTTCACCACCAGCGTCACCAGCACAAAGCTCACATAGAGAAGCAGATACCAGGACCCGAGCTTGCCGAACGATACGACGTGCCAAGTCTTCTGTGTCGGATAGATCCAAGTGCCCGTCAGCGTTCCGATATTCTCGGCAAGCCACAGGAAGGTCGAGGAGAGAAACGCTGCAAGCACCAGCGGCATCCGCAAAGTTGTCTTGTCGGTGGTGAAATGGATGTTCACCCGCCAGAACACGATCACGGTCGCCGCAAACAGAAGATACCGGATGTCCGGCAGAAAATGATGGCTGAAGAAATTGGCGTAAATGGCGATTGCCAGAAAGCCGGTCTGCCACATTGGCGGATAGTGGCTGAAGCGCATGTCGAAGATGCGGATCGTGCGGGCCATGAAGGAGCCGACCGCGGCATACATAAAGCCGGAAAACAATGGCACGCCACCGATCTGAAGAAGTGATGTTTCCGGATAGGCCCATGACCCCATACGGACCTTGAATATTTCCATCACGGTTCCTGTGACGTGGTAGACGAGAATAACTCTGGCTTCGTCCCAGCTTTCCATCCTGAAGCGCAGGAATAAGATCTGGATTGTCAGGGCAGCGAGGAAGAGGAAATCGTAGCGATGGACCGGCCAGCCCGGTTGCCAGATGACTTTGGTGACGAGCAGCAGCGCCAGCATGGTCGCTGCGAACAGGCAGGCCCAGGCCTGTTTCAGCCCGAACAGGAGGAATTCTGAAAGCCACCATGGAAGCGGCGCCAGTGCCCCACGAATAAGAAGTCGCAGCGGCTCGAGATAAGGCCCCGTCTCGTGGGCCGCCGGACGTTCGCGATAGCCTTGATCCATCCGCCGTCAGCCCGTCAGCTATGGGCGAAGATATCGGCCTCTTCCCAGCCCAGCAGGTCCAACTTCGCCCGCGTCGGCAGGAATTCGAAACAGGCCTGGGCGAGTTCGGCACGCCTGTCGCGCACCAGGCGGTAGGTCAGCTTGTCGCGGAGCGCATGCAGGTGCAGCACGTCGGAGGCCGCGTACTCCAGCTGCGCCGGCGAAAGGACCTCGGCTGCCCAGTCGGATTGCTGCTGCGCCTTGGAAACGTCGACATCCAGCATTTCCTTTAGATTGTCCTTCAGTCCGTGCCGGTCCGTGTAGGTGCGGGTCAGCCGCGAGGCGATCTTGGTGCAGAACACCGGCGTCGTGGTCACGCCGAACGTATGGAAGAGAACGGCGATATCGAAGCGGCCGTAGTGGAAGATCTTCTGGCGGGTCGGATCGGCAAGCATGGCGACGAGGTTTGGAGCCTCGTTCTGCCCGGCAGCGATGCGGATCACGTCGGCGGAACCGTCCCCGGGCGAAAGCTGCACGACGCAAAGCCGGTCGCGGCGGGGCACGAGGCCGAGGGTTTCCGTATCGATGGCGATCGCCCCCGTATAACGCGCCGCATCCGCTGCCGGAATATCGCCCTCGTGATACCTAATCTCTGCCATGTCCGTCTCCGTCCGTCTGTCTGTCGCGAATTCGCTATAAACCACGTTTTTCCCGAGCGATATGGTGATCTTAAGGGCGCGGCGCAGCAGGGGTCGAAAAAGCGTACTGAGCGATCTGGCCGGCCTCGGGCATTTGCTCAGCTCTGCATTCAGCGCATTGCTGCATTGCGGCAGGGTGGGTTGGCGTGATTAAACGATTAGCCTATATCTTTGGTCATCGAGCGACGCACTCCTCCTCCCAGTGTTGCTCGATACGGATCGACGACATCCTCCTCCTCCCAGTTGTCGATCAAGTTTAAAGCCTGGCGCACCCTCCTCCCGCGCCAGGCTTTTTCCGTTTCTGGAGCAGGCTTTCTCCTTCAAAACATTGTCTTTTGCGCAGCCGCCGCCGAGCTCTTCCTGCTGGTGGTGCTCGGCATCGGTCTCGGTTCCTGACCGGCCTTGCCGCCGGCAGCAGCGCTCCGGGCCTAGACCAGCGCCTCGATTGCCGAAATTACCTCGTCCTCGACATCAAGCCCCTGCTCGATCGTCCTCCGGCGCGCGTTCTGGCCGCGCCGTCCGGGCAGGCGCACACCTTCTTCGGAAACCATCTCGTGGGCGAGTTCGGCGATCCGCTCGGCAGCCGAAGCCGTGCTTGCGGAAGGATCGATGACAACAAGCGTCTGACCGACCGAGGGCGGCGGGCCTTTCTCGTCCATGAACGAGCTTGCCTCGTAGGAGAAGTTCGAGCCGGTGAGGCCCGCCGAGAGGATTTCCACCATCAACGCCAGCGCCGCACCCTTTGCACCGCCGGAGGGCGCCATCAGGCCCTTGTGGGCCGCGTGCGGATCGGTGGTCGGCTTGCCGTCGGCGTCGAAGGCCCAGCCTTCCGGAATGCTTTCGCCCTTCTGGCGCGCCGCCATGATCTTGCCGGCGGCGACGGTCGAAAGCGCGAGATCGATGACCAACGGCTCCTCGCCGGAGACCGGTGTCGCAAAGGCGATCGGATTGGTGCCGAACAGCCGCTTCCTGCCGCCCCAGGCGGCCATGGAGGCCGGCGCATTGGCAAACATCAGCGCCACGAGCCCCTGCTCGGCAAACCGCTCCACGGTCAGCGCCATGACGCCCGCATGGTGGGAGCGATGGATGGCGCCAAGCGCGATACCCTGTTCACGGGCGATTTTCGGAAGCTCGGCGACTGCGATATCGAAGGCCGGGTAGGCGTAACCGAGCGCCGCATCGACGACAAGCACGGCCGGGCGCGGCCGGATAGCAATGGGTCTCGCCTGGCCATCGACCTTGCCGGTGCGTGCCTGGCCGATATAGGCGGGAACGCGGCGCAGGCCATGACCGTACTGCCCGGCAGCTTCCGCATGCACGAGCGCATGGGCGACGGATCGGGCGGTCTCGGCAAGAACGCCATTGGCTTCGAAAACGCTCTGTACCAGCGTTTCGGCTTCATTCAGACTAATATGCATGCAGGAGATCCAGGTGAGTTCAGTGGCGAACACCGCGAGGAAATCAAGCGGTTATTCGCACTTTACCGGCTGGCTGAGTGAACTTGCAACACCCGAAGGCGGCGCAGGGATGGGCGAAGCACGCCGGACTGCCGATGCGACATAGTCATCGATAGACGAGTTGCCCGACGATCCCGCGACCGCCACGTTGCTGATGTTGCCACCGCCGTCGAAGCTGAAACGGACCGTCACGACGCCAGTTCCGTTGCCGGGGCATTTGCGGGCGTATCGAGCAATCTTTGTCCGCACACGCGTCATCCACTGCTGCGGGGAGACCGACGAAGAGAAGAGGCTCGTGGAATTCTGGCTGGCGGCGGTGCGGTCCGATTGCCTGGCCTGGATCTTCGCCTCGGCCATGTCCGGACGGGCCTGCTGCTGCTGCTTCGGCTTCTGGACCTTCTTCACCAGTTCCTTTATGGGCTCCGGCTTTTTCGGCTGTTCAGGCGGGTTTTCCGCGACCGGCGGCGGCAGAGGCCGCATCGCCGGCAACGGCACTTCGACATTTTCCAGCGCCGCCGTCATCTGCTCGTCGATCGGCTCGATCTCCTCGATCGGTTCCGGCGGCGGTTCGGGGATGGTTTCTGTCACCTGGGGCTCCGGTTCCGGCGGCGGTTCCACCACGGGCGGCTGCACCGGTTCAGGCTCGACCGACTCGGCGACTTCCTGCGGCGGCGGTTCGACAGGCTGCTCGACGGGTTCGGCAACGGGCTCCGGCTGCGGTTCGTCGACCGGCTGGGTCTGCTCGCTCACCACCTGTTCCTGCTCCTGCATGTCAGGAGAAATCTGCTCTTCGTCGGTATTGGCCGCTTCCGGCTCCGGCGCGAGCTCGATCATGATCGCAGCCGGTGGTGCGTTTTCGGCGAGCACCTCCGGTTGTTCGCGCATCAGATAGGCCGCGGCGCCGAAATGCACCGTCAGCATCAGCAGTCCGGCAACGCCCCACAGCGCCAGCTCGCCGACGCGTCCGCCCGGACCTGCCTGCGAGACGACGAGGCTCATGGATTGCCTCCGGTCGCCGGTACGGCGGGTGCGGCTGCAGGAGCATTTCCAGCGGGCGTCATCGCGGCTGGGGCGCCTGGGGCGGCCGGAGCCGGCAGCGTTTCAAGCCCGACGAGCGCGATCTTGAGGTAGCCGGAATCGCGCAGCAGGTTCATGACCTCCATGAACTGCCCGTAGCCGACCGCCTTGTCGGCGCGCAGGAACACGCGAGTGTCCTTCTTGCCCTCCGTGACGCGGTCGAGGGTCGCCGCGAGCTGCTCGCGCCCCACCGCGTCATTGCCGATATTGAGGCTCAGGTCTTCCTTGACCGTCAGGTAGAGCGGCTCGTCCGGCCGTTCGGCGGGCTTTGCGGTCGAGGCGGGAAGATCGACATTGATGTCCACGGTCGCCAGCGGCGCCGCCACCATGAAGATGATCAGCAGCACCAGCATGACGTCGATGAACGGCGTCACGTTGATCTCGTGGTTTTCGGAAAGCTCGTCGCCGTGCTGTTCGCGGATGCCGCCGGCCATGTCAGCCTCCTGCCACCAGCGAGACCGGCGCCTTGCGGCTGCCCGGAGGAACCTTGCGGAAATCGAGGTCGCGGCTCACCAGCCGTTCCACCCCCGCCGCGGCATCCGCCAGCAGCTGCCGGTAGCCGGTGATCGAACGGGCGAAGACGTTGTAGATGACAACCGCCGGAATGGCCGCAACGAGACCGATCGCGGTCGCCAGCAGCGCTTCGGCGATGCCGGGCGCGACGACGGCGAGGTTGGTTGTCTGTGATTCCGAAATGCCGATGAAGGCGTTCATGATGCCCCAGACGGTGCCGAACAGGCCGACGAACGGAGCCGTCGAACCGATCGTCGCAAGCACGCCGGTGCCGCGCGACATACGCCGGCCGGCATAGGCCTCGATGCGGGAAAGCGCCGATCCGACCCGTTCCTTCACCCCATCGCCATGGGCATGGTCGAGTGCCGCTTCTGAAAGCTGCATTTCTTCTGCCGCGGACCGCAGCATCAGCGCGGCAGGACCGCCGCGGCCACCGGCGGCGCCGACGGCGTCCGAAAGCGTGCGCGAGGTGCGGATGACCTTCAGCGTGCGTGCGGCGCGGGTGCGGGCGCCTGCAAGCTCCAGCGTCTTCGCGAGCCAGACCGTCCAGGTCACCAGCGAGGCGAACGCGAGCCCGATCATCACCCCTTTGACGACCCAGTCGGCCGCCATGAACATGCCCCAGGGCGAAAGGTTGTGCGGTAGGTCCGAACGCTGCTCAGGCTCCAGGAACTGCGTGAACATGTCGATCGGCTGGCGTGCTGCCGGCGGTTGGGCCGGGGTCTGTGGCGGGCTGGCAGGCGTTGGCTGGGCAGTATTGCTCGTCGGCGCTCCCGTCGGGACGGCGGGCTGCGAAGCGGAAGCTTCCGGCTGAGGGGAAGCGGGATTGGTCGGCTGTGCGGCGGGCGGTACCGCAGTCGGCGAGGCTGCCGGCTCGTTCTGCGCCGTGCGGGAGGTTGTCGGCGCGGCCTGCGCGGCAGGAGCGGGGGCCGCCTGGATCGGCTGTGCACCGGAAGGCGAGGTCGCCTGTGGCGAGGGCGGTGTTTGCGTCGACGCATCCGGTGCAGGCGTCTGCGCCATCACCGCCGAAGCCGTCAGCACCACGGCCGCGAGAACGATCGGGAACCGGCTCCTGATTGGCTGGCGCATGGAAAAGGCGGGCTTCAGGGCAGCAGGCATGGCAGGCGATACTCCGGACTGTTCGGCATCGCAGACGGCGCCCTGGGGGCGCTGGTCGACAATGACGGAAACGGGACACCGGAACGCCGCCGGCGACTGCCGCCGGGTTCGCGATGTTGCAGCTACCGGATAATAAACATGAGTAGAAATGGCAACTAATAAATCTGCGGGATGCCGATCAAATTTATGCGTGTTGGGGCAATTGCCCCGTTCGCGCATGGAAGGAGCGTTCCGTTACCCGGAGAACCAAGCGGTCGGACGCCCTCAGCGCGCCAGCCAGCCTCCATCGACCGGCAGCACGACACCATGCACATAATCGGATGCCGGCGAGGCAAGGAATACGGCGGCTCCGCCGAGTTCTTCCGGCTGGCCCCAGTGTCCAGCTGGAATACGGCTGAGGATCGCCGCGTTGCGGTCCGGATCGTCGCGCAGCGCCTCGGTGTTGTTGGTCGAGAAATAGCCGGGCGCAATGGCATTGACGTTGATGCCCTTGCCTGCCCACTCGCAGGCGAGCAGCCTAGTCAGGCCGGCAAGACCGCTCTTCGAGGCCGTATAGGAAGGGATGCGGATGCCGCCCTGGAAGGAGAGCAGCGAAGCGATATTGACGATCTTGCCGCCCTTGCCCTCGGTAATCAGCCGGCGTGCAAACGCCTGGGAGAGAAAGAACACGGTCTTCAGGTTCACGTCCATCACCGCATCCCAGTCGGCCTCGCTGAAATCGATAGCGTCGGCCCGGCGGATGATCCCGGCATTGTTGACGAGGATGTCGGCACGCCCGGTCCATGCGACCGTTTCGCTGATGATCCGATCGACCGGTTCGAGTGTCGAAAGGTCTGCCTGGATCGACAGGCTGCGGCCGCCGGCCGCGCTGACCGCGGCTTCCGTCTCGGCCATCGAGGAGCGTCCGACCAGCGCCACATCCGCGCCGGCCTGCGCCAGCGCCACGGATATTGCCTGGCCGAGGCCCGTATTGGCGCCGGTGACGATCGCCGTCTTACCCGTCAGGTCGAATGAAATCGGCATGTTGTCCTCCTCGGAAACTGAAAATGCGGATATGGGTAGATGCTTACCGTCGGGAACCCTCCGATAGAAGCTGAAAATTTTTGCCATGTTCTCCCGGCACTGGTGGGGACGCAGGTTCAACGATCAGAGCCATCCTTTGTGCGTCCATCCGGACGCGTTGGGCACCAACGGATCCGCCACGGGCGGCGGATCAAGCCGCGAACAAAGAATATGAATTTGTTTGCAGTCTCATCGTCGGGAAAGATGCGTCGCGGCAGCAGGACCGCTCCGTCGGTGTGGAGAAGCAAAAGCCGGCCATCAAGCTCGACGATTTCCTCAAGACCCCTGGCATCGAGTTCCACGGTCATGCCATCGGCATGCGAACGAAGTGCCGTGGCGTCAGTCGTGGCGCTGACATGATAGACGTCACGCTCCTCTTGCCGGATGGTCGGCGCCAAAAGCGCCGCACCGCGGGGTTTCGTCATCAGCAAGATCAGAAAGAGGAGCCCGGCGATGGCAGAAAGCGAAGGCATGCTGCCATTGATCAGGCTCCCTCCCACTCTCTCGAGAGCCATCTGAGAAAGTCATCGATGTATGTCATGCCAATGAAGATGACGAACGGCGCGAAAAGAAGGGTTGACGTCAGGAGCGTCCTGACGAGGCGCGGTCGGCCGGGCCGTTTGCTCTCCTGGTACCGGACGAGAGATTCAGTCCCCGCGGCCAGTTCCTCACGAGAAACCGAATACTCAAAATGCCAGGAGCCGCCCGTGAATGCCACGGACGGCTCCTGTAATTGTTCGGGCTGTTCGCCGGAGGTCACAGCGTGCGCGTGATATGCTCCACGCGGAAGCATTCGATGACGTCGCCTGCGCGCATGTCTTCGTAATTCTCGAACGCCATGCCGCATTCCTGACCCATCGGCACTTCGCTGACTTCGTCCTTGAAGCGCTTGAGCGTCTTGAGCTTGCCTTCGTGGACGACGACGTTGTCGCGGATAAGGCGGACGCCCGCTCCACGCTCGACCTTGCCCTCGACGACACGGCAACCGGCGACCTTGCCGACCTTGGTGATGTTGAACACTTCCAGGATCTCGGCATTGCCGATGAAGGTTTCGCGGCGTTCCGGAGACAGGAGGCCCGACATCGCCTGCTTCACGTCATCCACCAGATCGTAGATAATGTTGTAGTAGCGGATCTCGAGGCCTTCGCGTTCCGCAGAAGCACGTGCCTGCGGGTTGGCGCGGACGTTGAAGCCGATGATCGCCGCGTTAGATGCCTCGGCGAGCGAGATATCCGATTCGGTGATGCCGCCGGCACCCGAATGAACGATGCGGGCACGGACTTCGTCGGTGCCGAGCTTGTCCAGTGCGCCGATGATCGCTTCGATCGAGCCCTGCACGTCACCCTTGATGACCAGCGGGAATTCCTTGAAGCCGGTATTCTGGAGCTGCGACATCATCTGTTCGAGCGAACCGCGCTGTCCGGACTGGCGGGCAGCCGCCTTGTCGCGGGCAAGCCGCTGGCGATATTCGGAAATCTCGCGAGCGCGGCTTTCGTTTTCGACCACGGCGAACCGATCGCCGGCAGCCGGCGTTGCGGACAGGCCGAGCACTTCGACCGGCATGGCCGGGCCGGCTTCCTTCACATGGTCGCCCTTGTCGGTGACGAGCGCGCGCACACGGCCCCACTGGTCGCCGGCAACGATGATCTGGCCGGGTTTCAGGGTGCCCTTCTGGACAAGAACGGTGGCCACGGAACCACGGCCACGGTCGAGCTGGGCTTCGATGACGATGCCTTCGGCCGTCCGGCTCGGATCAGCCTTGAGGTCGAGGATTTCGGCTTGCAGCAGGATGGCTTCGAGCAGCTTGTCGAGATTGACCTTGTTCTTGGCCGACACTTCGACGTCGAGCACTTCGCCGCCGAGCGATTCCACGAACACTTCGTGCTGCAGAAGCTGCTGGCGAACCTTGTCCGGATTGGCTTCGTGCTTGTCGATCTTGTTGATCGCCACGATGATCGGAACACCCGCTGCCTTGGCATGGGCGATCGATTCGATCGTCTGCGGCATCACGCTGTCGTCGGCTGCGACCACCAGGATGGCGATATCGGTCGCCTGGGCACCGCGAGCACGCATGGCCGTGAATGCGGCGTGGCCGGGGGTGTCGATGAAGGTGATCTTCTGGCCGTTATGCTCCACCTGATAGGCGCCGATATGCTGGGTGATGCCGCCGGCTTCGCCGGAGACCACGTTCGCATGGCGGATGGCGTCGAGCAGCGAGGTCTTGCCGTGGTCGACGTGACCCATGATGGTGACGACCGGCGGGCGCGAAACCATTTCGCCTACGTCGTCGGCAACGTTGAAGATGCCTTCTTCGACGTCGGATTCCGAGACGCGCTTGACGGTATGGCCGAATTCGCCGGCGATGATTTCGGCGAGGTCGGCGTCGATGACGTCGCCCGGCTTCATCATCTGGCCTTCCTTCATCAGGTACTTGATGACGTCGACGGCGCGTTCGGACATGCGCTGCGACAGTTCCTGAATGGTGATGGTTTCAGGCAGGATGACTTCGCGCATGACTTTTTCGCGCGTTTCCTGCATCTGGCTGCGGCGGAACTTCTCCTGCCGTCGGCGGGTCGCGGCCATCGAACGGCCACGGGCATTGCCCTCGTCGTCCGTGCTGACCGTGGTCACCGTCAGCTTGCCGCGGCGGCGTTCGTCTTCGGTCTTCGGGCGGGCCGGAACCTTGGCGGGAGCAGCGACGGGGACTCGGCCACGGCCGGGTGCGCCACGCGGCGGGCCGCGATCTTCGTCTTCTTCGTCAGCGCCCTTGCGGCGGCCGGCAACCGGCAGTGCCGCAGGTGCGGCGCCGGGAGCTGCAGGCCGGGGAGCCTGGGGACGTGTTTCGCCCGGACGGCCGGCAGGGGCGCCAGCGGCGCGCTCGGCCGGCTTTTCGGCAGCCACGGGTGCAGGTGTCTCAGCCGGGGCCTCGACCGGTTCGACCTTGGGTTCGGCAGCGCGGCGGGCAGCCTCGGCGGCTTCCTCGATCTTGCGGCGTTCTTCCTCGACCTGGCGACGTACCTCGTCTTCGGCGCGCTGCTTGGCCTCGATGACTTCGCGCGCCTGCGCTTCCATCAAAGCGCGGCGACGGGCTTCCATCTCGCCAGCGGAAAGGTCGTGCAGGACGGCGCCGCCCTGACGCTGCTGTGGACGCTGCGGCTGGCTGGATTGCTGCGGACGCTGCGGCTGGTTGGGCTGCTGCGGGCGCTGCGGCTGATTGGATTGCGGCGGGCGCTGGTTCTGCTGCGGCCGTGCGTTCTGCGAGCCCGGCTGGTGGACGCGCGCTGTCGGAGCGGCAGGCTGCTGCGGTGCCGGGCGCTGGGGAGCGGCCGGCTGTGCGACAGCCTCTACCACCCGCGGCGCGGGCGCCGGGGCTGCGGGCGTGATTGCCGGCTTTTCGTCCAGCGGCCGGGTCGGCCGCCGCTTGACTGTTTCGACGACGACGGCCTTGGTGCGGCCGCGACCCATGTCCTGGCGGACGGTACCCTGGCTCATCCCAGATGGCTTCAGTGTAAGGGTCTTCTTTACGCCGAGTGTCTTATCGTCTTTGTTGTCGGTCATTCCGTTCCTGTTCCTTCGGACAGGAACGGATGGAAGCCATCAGAACCCGTCGTTTAATCCGTACATATCGATGTGCGTCCGGCTAAAGCCGGTGACCGCGTCATTGTTTCGGCATGTCAGCGACACCTTTTGTCTGGGACAGACCGCCCATGCGGTACTGTTCAAGTAGGTTTGCGCGCTTCACTACACCCTCACCCGCCTGCCCCGCAAGCGCGCAGGCATGGATAAAAGCATTCTGGCCCATCACTTCGTCCAATTCAGCGCTCGTGAAGAGCGAAAAGGACGGAATGTCTTCCCCGGTATTCGAACCGAGCTTCCAGGCCTTGCGGGCCTGGTCTATTTTTCTCACTCCGTCGGCGGCCGCATCGGCCGCATGGAACACTGCAAGTGCCGCACCCGAGCGCACGGCGGCATCCACCTTCGTGGCGCCGGTGACGAATTGGCTCGCCTTGCGCGCCATGTTCATCATGCCGACGAGATCGGCGGCGAGCAGGCGATCCACCAGCGCGCCCAAATCCGCATCCGCCTTCGCCTCGGCCTTGAGAGCCCGGGCGAAAAGCTTTTTCTGGACCGCTCGGTCGACGAGCGACCGTTCGGCCTTGATCCAGCAGCCACGGCCTGGAAGCTGGCGCTTCAGGTCGGGCACGACCTGGCCGTTCGGGCCGGCCACGAAGCGGATCAGCGTTTCCGGTGATCCCGCCTCGCGGGTGACGATGCAGGTACGGTCGTTCACGACGATCTCGCCCAGGTCATCATCGACATGTCCGTCTTCGTTCTCGTCCGGCTCATTCGCGAGCGGGATCATTCCTGCTCAACGGCGTCCGCCTCCTCCGCTTCAGCTTCCGGCTCGGGGGCACCCTTTGCGAGATCTTCCTCGGTGATCCAGCCTGCGGACAGGCGGGCCTGGACGATCATGTTTTCAGCTTCGACGCGGGAAACATCGAACTTCGAGAACAGGCCTTCGAACTTCTTCGTCACGCCGTCCTTGCGTTCGCTCCAGCCGACGAGGTCGTCGGCCGCGCAGCCGGCAAAGTCCTCGATCGTCTTGATGCCGTCTTCGCCGAGCGCGACGAGCATCTGGCCGTTCAGGCCGTTGATCTGGCGCAGTTCGTCTTCGACGCCGAGCTCCTTGCGCTTGGCGTCCATCTCGCCTTCGATCCGCTCCAGGTATTCGCGGGCGCGGGTCTGGATTTCGGTGGCGGTGTCTTCGTCGAAACCGTCGATCGAGGAGATTTCGTCGAGGTCGACGTAAGCCAGTTCCTCGACCTGGGCAAAACCTTCCGAAGCCAGCACCTGGCCGACCATTTCGTCGACGTCGAGGGCGTCCATGAAGAGGTTGGTGCGCTCGTTGAATTCCTTCTGGCGGCGCTCCGACTCCTCGGCTTCCGTCATGATATCGATGTCCCAGCCAGTCAGCTGCGAGGCGAGGCGGACGTTCTGGCCGCGGCGGCCGATGGCAAGCGACAGCTGCTCGTCCGGAACCACGACTTCGATCCGCTCGGCATCCTCGTCGAGAACCACCTTGGCGACTTCAGCCGGCTGCAGCGCGTTGACGATGAACGACGCCGGATCCTGAGACCACGGGATGATGTCGATCTTCTCGCCCTGCAATTCGCCGACGACCGCCTGGACGCGCGAACCGCGCATACCGACGCAGGCGCCGACCGGATCGATCGACGAGTCGTTCGAGATCACGGCGATCTTGGCGCGCGAACCCGGATCGCGGGCGACCGACTTGATCTGGATGATGCCGTCGTAGATTTCCGGCACTTCCATGGTGAACAGCTTCACCATGAACTGCGGATGGGTACGCGACAGGAAGATCTGCGGGCCGCGCTGTTCGCGACGGACATCATATACGTATGCGCGGACACGATCGCCATAACGCATGTTTTCGCGCGGGATCATCTCGTCGCGGCGGATGATGCCTTCGCCGCGGCCGAGATCGACGATGACGTTGCCGTATTCGACGCGCTTGACGGTACCGTTGATGATTTCGCCGACGCGATCCTTGAATTCGTCGAACTGGCGGTCGCGCTCGGCTTCACGCACTTTCTGGACGATGACCTGCTTGGCCGACTGGGCGGCGATGCGGCCGAAATCCATCGGCGGCAGCGGATCGGCGATGAAGTCGCCGATCTTGGCATCGACGTTGCGGTCGAGCGCCAGTGCCAGCGGGATCTGCGTGCCGTAGTCCTCGGCGTGATCGACGACTTCCAGCAGGCGCTGGAGCCGGATTTCGCCGGTCTTGGAATTGATGTCGGCGCGGATATTGGTTTCCGAGCCGTAGCGGGAGCGGGCAGCCTTCTGGATGGCGTCGGCCATCGCAGCCAGCACGATCTCGCGGTCGATGACCTTTTCGCGCGCCACTGCATCCGCGATCTGCAGAAGTTCAAGCCGGTTCGCACTCACTGCCATTGTCGTTGGTCTCCGTAGGTCAAACGATGAGGCCTTTCCTGGGGAAAGGCACAAGTCTCTGTTCGGTTTATTCGTCTTCTGCTTCTTCGTTCTGGTTCGCGGCCTGCGCCTTTGCGAGCTTGTCGGCCCGAAGCGCGTCGCGGATCAGATCGTCGGTCAGAATGAGCTTTGCCTCGGCCAGTGCCGAAAACGGGATCGTTACCCGTGGTTCCTCGCCATAGGCGACCTGGTCCCGCTCGATCGTGAAACCGTCCGCATCGCTTTCGGTGATCCTGCCGCGGAACCGCTTGCGGTTGTCGATCATGATCGACGTTTCGCATTTGACCAGATGGTTCAGCCAGCGGGTAAAATCCGACTTGCGGACCATCGGGCGGTCGATGCCCGGCGAGGACACTTCCAGATGATACTCCCGATCGATCGGATCTTCTACATCCAGGACCGGCGAAATCGCCACAGATACGGCTTCGCAGCCTTCGACATCCATGGTTCCGTCGTTGCGCTCGGCCATGATCTGCAGCGTCGCGCCGTTCTGGTTCAGCATCCTCACACGCACCAGGCGATAGTCCATGGCGGTCAGGACGGGCTCGATGATTTCGGCGACCCTCAGGTCAAGCCCGGTCTCGATGATGAGCCGCGGCTCGTATTCGGTTTGCGGCATAAGCTCTCCGGCAATCATTGCCCCATAGCTGGGCCCAATGTCTGGGTTACAGTGATCGCCTAACAAAAAAGAGCGGGTCCGGTGGGGCCCACTCTTCATCGGACGATCAAGAATATGGGGTGCATATACGCTTTCAGGCCCCCGAATGCAAGAGTCGCATATTCCGGGGCTCCGGCGACTGGAATTTGCTTCTGCCGGGTCTATAACCGTTTGGTACGACGCACGAAAGAACGAGGACAAAGTGCCCGATCGGATATCGACCCTGGCTCCCTTCAGGCACCAAACTTTCAGAACGATCTGGATCGCCAGCCTCGCCTCCAATTTCGGCAGTCTGATCCAGGCGGTCGGCGCGGCGTGGATGATGACCTCGATCACCGATTCCGAGGACATGGTCGCGCTTGTCCAGGCTTCGACGGCGTTGCCGATCATGCTCTTTTCGCTGATCGCCGGCGCGCTTGCCGATAACGTCAACCGCCGCACCCTGATGCTGACGGCGCAGTTCTTCATGCTGGTCGTGTCGTTGACGCTGACGCTGTTTGCTTATCTCGACCTCCTGACGCCCTGGCTGCTTTTGGCATTCACCTTTCTGCTCGGCTGCGGCGTGGCGCTCAACAACCCCGCCTGGCAGGCCTCGGTCGGCGACATGGTGCCCCGCGAAGTCCTGCCGGCGGCGGTGACGATCAACAGCGTCGGTTTCAACATCACCCGCAGCGTCGGTCCCGCGATCGGCGGGGCGATCGTTGCGGCCGCGGGCGCCGCCGCTGCGTTCGCGGCCAATTCCATGAGCTATTTCGCTCTGATCTATGCATTGATCCGCTGGAAGCCGGAAGGCCGTGACAATGCGCTGCCGCGCGAGACGCTTCTGCGGGCGCTTTCGGCCGGCCTCGGCTACGTCGTCATGTCGCCGAATATTCTCAATGTGCTGTTCCGCGGTCTTGTTTTCGGCCTTTCGGCAAGCGCCGTGCTGGCGCTTCTGCCGATCGTCGCGCGCGATCTGGTCTCTGGCGGCCCGTTGACCTACGGCATCATGCTCGGAGCCTTCGGGGTCGGCGCGATCGCCGGCGCAATGGGCAATTCGCGGCTGCGCGAAAAGCTGTCGAGCGAGTCGATCGTCCGCCTGTCGTTTCTGGGTTTTGCCGCGAGTGCCGCGATCATCGCCATGAGTTCAAGCACGCTGCTGACCGCGATCGTCCTGCTCGTGCCCGGCGCTTGCTGGGTGCTGGCCTTGTCGCTGTTCAATACGACGGTGCAGCTTTCGACGCCGCGATGGGTGGTAGCCCGCGCGCTTTCCTTCTACCAGACGGCGACGTTCGGGGGCATTGCCGGCGGAAGCTGGGTGTGGGGTATCCTGTCCGATACGTTCGGGGTCTCGATCGCGCTGACACTGTCGAGCCTGGTCATGTTGCTTGGTGCCGTGGTCGGCATGCGCCTGCCGCTGCCGCAGTTCAGCGATGCCAATCTCGATCCGCTCAACCGCTTCAACGTGCCGATGCTGAGCCTCGACCTGCAGCCGCGCAGCGGACCGATCGTCTCCTTGGTGGACTATACTATTGCCGACGAGGACGTGCCGGAGTTCCTGGCGCTGATGTCGCAGCGACGCCGTATTCGCATCCGCGATGGTGCGCGGCAGTGGGCGCTGATGCGCGATCTGGAACATCCGGAAATCTGGACGGAGACCTATCACACCGCCACCTGGGCCGATTACGTGCGCCACAACCAGCGCCGCACCCAGGCGGATGCCGAGGTCTGGGACGCGATCCGCACTCTTCATCGCGGCGAAGAAGGCCCGCGCGTCCACCGGCTGATCGAGCGTCAGACGATCCCTCCGAGCGACGACATTTTCCATAAATCGCCGCCCGACCTGCACCACTAGATCCCATGGTTTCTTTCCGAAAAGCCCGCCGCTCCGATCTCCTCGCCATTGTCGAACTGCTCGCGGACGATGCGCTTGGCCAGGCTCGCGAAGTCGTGTCCGATCCGATCGATCCGCGTTACGAGCAGGCCTTTGCAGCGATCGAGGCTGACGGAAACCAGCTTTTGGCAGTCGCGGTGAACCGGGAAGACAAGGTGGTGGGCTGCCTACAGCTTTCCTTCATTCCCGGCCTGTCGCGCGCCGGCATGTGGCGTGGCCAGATTGAAAGCGTGCGGATCGCTGCAAGCGAGCGCGGTAGTGGACTGGGATCGCAGTTCATCGAATGGGCGGTGGGAAAGTGTGTCGAGCGCGGCTGCAAGCTGGTGCAACTCACCTCCGATAAGGCGCGGCCGGATGCAATCCGCTTCTATGAGAAGCTCGATTTCACCTCGAGCCACGAGGGCCTGAAGCGCAGCCTCTGACTAGCGGATCTTTCCCTTGAGCGACGGATCGGGAAAACACGTTGGAGCAAGGCCGTTCTTTGCCTGCCAGTCGCCGAGCGAACGGCGGGTCTTGTAGCCTGGCAGGCCGTCGACATTGCCCACGTCATAACCCTTGGCGACCAGCGCCTTCTGCATGGCGAGCACGTCGGAGCGCAGCATCTTGCCGACATCGCCCCAGGGTGCTTGGAACGGTCCTGCGCCCGAGGCGATCCGGTCGGCGAGATTGCCGATGAACAGCGCGTAGAGGTCGGAATTGTTGTATTCCTTGATCACGTAGAAATTCGGCGTCACGACGAATTCCGGTCCGCTGCGCCCGGCTGGCACCAGCATCATGCCGTCCGCCTTGAGATCTGCCGCGGGAAACGCCTTGCCGGAAATGCGGGTGATGCCGGTTGCCGCCCAGGCCGAGATCGGCTTGGCGAGATCCGGCCCTTCCTGCGCGCAGGAAACTTTTGCGGGGATCGTCACTTCGAACCCCCAGTCGCGGCCGCGTTGCCAGCCTTCCTTCTGCAGGTAGTGGGCGATCGAGGCAAGCGCATCCGGCACCGAGTTCCAGATATCCGGGCGACCGTCGCCGTCGAAGTCGACCGCATATTTCAGGTAGCTCGACGGCATGAACTGTGGCTGACCGAGCGCACCCGCCCAGGAACCCTTCATCGTCGCCGCATCCACATCGCCCCGCTCGATCATCTTCAGCGCCGCGATCAGCTCCTCGCGGAACATGTCCTTGCGGGTCGACATGAAGGCCTTGGTCGCCAGAACCTGCACGGCCGAATAGGGCATCCGCGCCTTGCCGAACCCGGATTCACGGCCCCAGATGGCGACGACGATCTCGCCCGGCACGCCATAGGCCGCCTCGATCTTCTTCAGCGTGCTCGAATAGGTGGAGGCAAGCCCGCGGCCGGTGGCGGCCAGCCCCTGCAGCCGCTTTTCGGAAAAATAGGCGCCAGGAGAGGAAAACTCCGCCTGGCTCTGGTCCTGCTGCTTCGGCGGCTCCGAACCCGGCGGCACCAGATCCGGCAGATCCCAGTTGAGCGTCACGCCCTGGAAGGCAGCCTCCAGCGTCCTCTCGGAAATACCGGCCTTTTTGGCCACCGGAGCCAGATCGCTGCCGATCCACCGCTGGAACTGCTTTTCGACGTCGGGACGGTTTTGGGCGAGCGCGGGGAGGGGGAGGAGGACTGTCGCCGCGATCGCCACCGCCACAAACCAGCGGCGGAGAACACCCCCCTCTGCCTTGCCAGGCATCTCCCCCTCAAGGGGGGAGATCGAATCGTTGCGAGGTCCCGGCCACCCTGAACGACGCGATTGGAGCGACGTCGGCGCGTCTTGCCGATCTCCCTCCTTGAGGGGGAGATGGCCGGCAGGCCGGAGGGGGGCGGGCTTGCTCATCGTTATCCTCTTTAAACGCTAAATCACCGTCCGCGCCCGAAGCGCCGCCGTCAGTGTGCCCTCGTCGAGATAATCGAGTTCCCCGCCGACCGGCACGCCATGCGCCAGCCTCGTGATCTTCACATCGATTCCGGAGAGCTGGTCGGTAATATAGTGGGCCGTGGTCTGCCCCTCGACGGTCGCGTTGACGGCGATGATGATCTCGCGGATGACGCCCTCGTTCACCCGGTCGATCAGCCCGCGGATGTTGAGGTCGTCGGGGCCGATGCCGTCGAGCGGCGAGAGCGTGCCGCCGAGCACGTGATAGGCGGTGTTCATCGCGCCCGTCCGCTCCAGCGCCCAGAGGTCGGATACGTCTTCGACGACGATCAGCATCGTCTGGTCGCGGCGGATGTCGGTGCAGACCGTGCAGGGATCGACGGTATCGACATTGCCGCAGCGCGAGCAGACCTTCACCTTGTCATAGGCCTCGCCCATGGCGCTCGAAAGCGGCCCGAGCAGCTGTTCCTTCTTCTTGATCAGATGCAGCGCGGCCCGGCGCGCCGAGCGCGGCCCGAGGCCCGGGACCTTTGCCAGAAGCTGGATGAGTTTTTCGATTTCGGGGCCGGTGACTCGCTTTGCCATTTTCTCCCTTTAGCCCATATGCTCAAAAAACGGAATCGCGGAAGGGCCGCTCATGAAACTTCTCGCCGTCTGCCTCGGGCGTCCGGAAAGGCTGCCGGGCAAGAGCTTCAAGACCGGCATCTACAAGTCGGCCGTCAAGGCCGCCGTCATGGTCGACAGCCTCGGCCTCGTTGGCGATGCGGTCTGCAATACGAAGCACCACGGCGGCGAGGATCAGGCGATCCTGCTCGAGGGCTCGCTGACGCTGGACTGGTGGGCGGCCGCGCTCGGCCGCGATTTTTCGCCCGGCACATTCGGCGAAAACTTGACTATCGAAGGTCTCGACAACCGCGATGTCGCCGTTGGCGACCGTTTTCACATAGGCGAAGTCGTGCTTGAGGCGACTTGCGCCCGCTCTCCTTGCAACACGCTTGCGGTGAAGATGGGAGATCCGAAATTCCTGAAGACCTATACCAAAGCCGGCCGCCCAGGCATCTATTGCCGCGTCATCACGCCCGGCATGGTCTCGCCCGGCGATCTCGTCCGCCACGAACCCTATACCGGCGAGCGCGTCATGGTCGCGGAGATGCTGGCGGCCGTCGGCAAGAACCTGTCGGTCGCCGAACGAGCCCGCTTCCTGGCCGCACCCATCGGCCGCCGTTGGCGGCCGATGTTCGAGACCTAGCGGGTCGCGATCGCCGCTGCCGCACTCGCCATGGCGCTGGCCGAAACCCGGTTGGCGATCTTCACGGCCCGAGGGCTCTTCAGGAACTGGCGGGCCTTTGCGGCAAGCAGCACCCAGGCAAGATCGACGACCACCAGCACCACGAACATCGCGGCGACCAGTTCCAGCCAGCCGGTCAGCGTCACGCCCCCGAGATCGATGATCGAAGGCAGCAGCGCCACATAGAACATCATGATCTTCGGGTTGCCGAGCGTCACGGTGAGGCCGGCGAAAAACATCTTCAGCGCTGAACGATTTTCCGGAAGGTCTTCGCCGGAGCCGGCGGGTTCGGTGAACCACATCTTCCATGCGAGATAGAGGAGGTAGGCGACGCCGATCCACTTGATGGCCACGAAGACGGCATGGAAGCTCTCGGCGATGGCGGCAAGACCTGCGACCGCAAACGAAAGCCATATGGCCTCGCCGACCCACATCGCTGCGAGGAACGGCAATACGTCGCGATACCCCTTGGACAGAACGCGCGCCACGAGCGCGGCTATGCTGGGACCAGGCGAACCTGCAGCGACAAAAAGTGCCGCCGCGAAAACCAGAAGTGATGTCAACGTCATCGGAACCTCCCTATTCCACCGGACCCAGGATCAGAACGGCATCTTGAAGCCGGGCGGGATCGGCAGGCCGGCGGTCAGTTCCTTGGTCTTTTCGGCGGCGATCGCCTCGGCGCGCTCCTTGGCGGCCTTGTGGGCGGCGACGATCAGGTCCTCGAGGATCTCGACATCGTCTTCCTTGAACAGCGACGGATCGATCTTGAGGCCGAGCATGTCGCCCTTGCCGTTGAGACGCACGGTGACCAGCCCGCCACCGGATGTGCCTTCGACGTCGAGAGCGGCGATTTCCGCCTGCATCTGCTCCATCTTGGCCTGCATTTCCTTGACCTTGCCCATCATGCCCATGATGTCGCGCATCTGTCTCGTCCTCTTCTCTTATAGCTCGATGTCGTCGCCGGGCAGGATGTCGCCCTCTTCGGATTCCGCGGTCGCCGCTGCCGGCATGTCCTCGGCCTCGTTCTCATCCTCTTCCGCCACGCGGATGCGCACGTCGGTGATCCTGGCGCCGGGGAACTGGGCGAGGATCGCCGCCACGTCCGGATCGGCGCGGGCGTCGGTGAACTGCGCCTCCCGCACGCTCTTTTCGGATTCGACCAGCGTCGGCTCGCCGGCCTCGTTGCTGAGCGTCACCCACCAGGTAATCCCGGTCCATTCCTCCAGCCGCGCCTTCAGGTCGCCGGCAATGGTTTTCGGCGCGTCGCCGGACAGATTGATCTCCAGCCGGCCCGGCTCGATCTTCACCAGCCGCACGAAATTGCGCAGCAGCGCCTTCAGCCGAGGATCGCGGTTCTTGGAGCAGAGATCGGCAATATCCTGGATCGAATTGACGGGTACCTTGGGAACGGGTTTTTCAGCAGGCTGTTCTTCCGCGCGACCGACGGGTATTTCCCGCGGCGCGGTATTCGGCACGGCCTGCAGCATCGCGGTCGGCCCGCCAGCCGGAATCCGCGGGCTCGACATTTCGGTGCCGCGGGCATTGACCGGCGACTGCGGCGGCGAAACTGGGCGTCCGCCGCCATTGCCGCTCGAAACCGGCGCACGCTGGCCGTCGCCATTGGAAAATTCGGCAAGGCGGCGCGCGGCATCTTCCGGCGAGGGAAGATGGGCCGCATGCGTCAGCCGGATCAGCACCATTTCGGCGGCACCCGCCGGGCGCGAGGAATTTTCCACTTCCGGAATGCCCTTCAGCAGCATCTGCCAGATGCGCGACAGCGTACTCACCGCGACGCTCTCGGCAAATTCGCGGCCGCGCACGCGCTCCACTTCGCTGATCGAAGGATCGCTGGCGGCGTCAGGGATATATTTGAAACGGGTGGTCAGATGGGTGAAATCGGCAAGGTCGGTCAAAACCACGACCGGATTAGCGCCAGCCTCGTATTGCTCCGTAAATTCCGAAAGCGCCGCCGTCACGTCACCGCGCACGATATGTTCGAAAAGGTCGACGATGCGGGCGCGGTCGGCAAGCCCCAGCATGCCGCGCACGGTCTCCGTGATCACTTGGCCGCCGCCATGGGCGATCGCCTGGTCGAGCAGCGACAGGCCGTCGCGCGCCGAGCCTTCCGCAGCTCGTGCGACCATGGCGAGCGCTTCCGGTTCGGCCGGAATGCCTTCCTTTTCCAGGATCGAGGTGAACAGGTGAACCAGGTCCGCGGCGCTGATGCGGCGCAGGTCGAACCGCTGGCAGCGCGACAGCACGGTGATCGGAACCTTGCGGATTTCGGTCGTCGCGAAGATGAACTTCACGTGCTCCGGCGGCTCTTCGAGCGTCTTCAACAGGCCGTTGAAGGCCTGCGTCGAGAGCATGTGCACTTCGTCGATGATGTAGACTTTGTAGCGCGCTGAGACCGGACGGTAGCGCACCTGCTCGATGATCTCACGGATATCGTCGATGCCGGTATGGGAGGCGGCGTCCATCTCGATCACGTCGACATGCCGGCCTTCCATGATCGCCTGGCAGTGTTCGCCGGGAATCCTGAGGTCGATCGTCGGTTTGTCGATATCGGATGTCTTGTAATTCAGCGCGCGGGCGAGAATGCGGGCGGTCGTCGTCTTGCCGACCCCGCGAACGCCGGTCAGCATATAGGCCTGGGCGATGCGGCCGGTCTCGAACGCGTTGGTCAACGTGCGGACCATCGGCTCCTGGCCGACCATCAGGTCCGAGAAATCCTTGGGACGGTATTTGCGGGCGAGCACCCGGTATCCGCTGCCTGCGGCGGGGTTGGCGGCGGAGGTGCTTGAAGATGTGGGCCCGGTATCGCTCATTCAGTCCTGCCAGCCTGCGCGGGCCAATCCTGAGCACGGTCTTGACCGGGCCGGAAGCTGACCAAGATGGTAGTACAAGTAAAAGGGTGGGAGGCTGGCACGGCGACCCGTGCCTGGCTCGTTAGGGCTGCTTCCTTCCGGACCTGACCCGGTTGGCGAGTGGCTCGTCCACCACCAACCTCCCGCTTCCCATATCGTCAATAACGCTTCCAAATGCAAGCCAACCCTGTAAAAAACTGCTATCGAACAGAAAAACAAGGGAGGAAAGTTTGAGCGAATTCGAACTGGATGGCAGGATTGCCCGCGATTCCGATCTTGTGACGGTGCTGGGCCTCTGCCAGTTGCGTATCCAGAACGACAGCCGCTGGCCGTGGCTGGTCATGGTGCCGCAACGCCCTGGCATGATCGAGATCTTCGATCTTTCGCCAGCCGAACAGGCGCTGCTCTCGGTCGAGGTCAACAGGGTGGCCGCTGCCCTGAAGACGATGACCGGCGCCACCAAGATCAATGTCGGCGCACTCGGCAACATCGTCCGCCAGCTGCATGTCCATGTCATCGCCCGGTTCGAGGGCGACCCGAATTGGCCCGGCCCGATATGGGGTTTCGGCCAGCCGGTGCCTTATGGCGGGCAGCAGAAACAAGATTTTCTCAACAAACTGGTTGAAGCCCTTTCATGACAGCGAACCTTTTCGACACCGACGCACCCCATCCCGAACCGAGCAAGCTGACGGCTTTTTCCGGCAACAAGCTGGATCGCCGCGCCGAATACCGTGAGGACGATTGCGTCGAGAAGGCGCTTGCCGTGGAGGGCGCCCACATCCTCGCCTTCACCGGCAGCCGGCTGATCCTGAAGCACGACAGCCAGATCCTCGACCCGCTGTTTTCGCCCTACGAGCTCGCGGAACTCACGCCGGATTTCGACAACGCCGTGCTGCTCGGCTATCGCGAGACCGGCGAACCGCGCATCGCCGTGCCGACGCTGATCCCGGCGGAGGAACTGGCAAGCCACTACAAGCCGACCGAGGCGAGGGCGCTTTTTCGCGACCAGCTCATCGAAGGCGAGCTGCAGGGCGAGGTGGCGCAAGCCGTCGCGCTGCTCAACTGGAATGCGGCCAACAAATTCTGCGGCAAATGCGGCTCGCCGACCGAAACCAGGATCGGCGGCTACAAGCGGGTCTGCACCCAGTGCCAGCACATGACCTTCCCCCGCACCGACCCGGTGGTGATCATGCTGACCGTCGATATCGAGCGCGACCGCTGCCTGCTCGGCCGCAGCCACCACTTTCAGGAAGGCATGTATTCGTGCCTCGCCGGTTTCGTGGAGCCCGGTGAAACGATCGAGGATGCGGTCCGCCGCGAAACCTTCGAGGAATCCGGCATCGAAACCGGCCGGGTTCGTTATCACGCCTCGCAGCCCTGGCCGATGCCGCATTCGCTGATGATCGGCTGTTACGCCGAGGCGAAATCCACCGAGATAAGGATCGATCCGCAGGAAATGGCCGATGTCCGCTGGTTCGAGCGGGCCGAAGCCGCCGCCATGCTCGATGCCGGCCCGGACGCTCCGGTTTTCGCGCCGGTCAAGGGGGCGATCGCCCATCGCCTGCTACGCGACTGGATCGAATGGGAGCGCTGAGCCGGTGACGGTCGCGCGGTCGGAGCGCCTGCTGGCTCTCCTCCAGACGCTCCGGCGCTACCGCCAGCCTGTCAGCGGCGCCAAGCTCGCCGCCGAAACCGGCGTCAGCCTGCGCACGCTCTATCGCGATATTGCCAGCCTCCAGGCTCAAGGTGCCTTCATCGAAGGCGAGGCGGGTCTCGGCTACGTGCTGCGGCCCGGTTTCATGCTGCCGCCGATGATGTTTTCGGAAGAAGAGATCGAGGCGCTGGTGCTCGGCTCCCGCTGGGTCGCAAAGACTGCCGATCCGCGGCTGGCCGCCGGCGCGGTTGATGCGCTCGCCAAGATCGCCGCCGTCCTGCCGCCGGATCTCAGGCAGGAACTGGACAGTTCGACGCTGCTTGTCGGAGCGCCGCGGCGAGGTGAGGATAGGGCCGATCTCGGCCTGATCCGAAAGGCAATCCGCGCCGAGCATATCCTTGAGCTCGCATATGAGGACGAAAAAGGGGCGCTGACCCATCGAAAAGTCTGGCCCTTCGCCCTCGGCTTCTTCGACAGCGTCAGGGTGATGGTTGCCTGGTGCGAACTCAGGCAGGACTTCCGGCATTTTCGCACCGACCGCATTTCCTCTGCGGCTTGGACGGAAACGCGTTATCCGCGCCGCCGTCCGGTCTTGCTCAAGGAGTGGCGAGAGGCTGAAGGAATTCCGGCCCAGCCATGAACGCTACTGCCATTATCTGACAGTAGGATGCGATAATCCCCGGTCAGTCCCAACCAGGAGCAATTCTCGGCAGAGGGAATTGCGTCACAAGGAGAACTGACATGGTCCACCCCGATTTCACCATCCTCTTCGTCGACAATCCGCTCGCCAGCGCGGATTTCTACCAGTCCCTCTTCGGCGTCGAACCCGTGGAAAAGTCCCCGACCTTTGCGCTCTTCGTGCTGAACACCGGCATGAAGCTCGGCCTGTGGTCGCGCCACACGGCTGAACCGTCGGTGACGGCCGGCAGCGGCGGCTCGGAAATATGCTTCAGGCACGGCGATGCCGCCGGCGTCGACAAGACCTATGCCGACTGGACGAACCGCGGCCTGCGCGTGCTGCAGACGCCTGTGGAGATGGATTTCGGCTACACGTTCGTGGTGGCCGATCCGGACGGGCATCGGCTGCGGGTCTACGCGATGAGCGCGGAGTAAGCGCAAGCAGCCGTCGGGGTTGGGCGGGTGTGGCACCCGCTTTGCCCTGCCGGGCATCTCCCCTCGAGGAGCGATCGCAGCTGAACGTGTCGAGGCTGATCCCCGGTTCAACTCGAGAACGAAAAACGCGGACAGCCCCAAGAAATTAGCGTGTCCCGTTTTCTACGGCCGTTCTCAGGCTCGCCTCTCACCCCTTCTGCAGCGCTCCGCGCATCGGGTGGCCCTTATACGTGCCGAGAACCCGCACCTTTTCCGAGAAGAATCGCAGTTCTTCCAGCGCCCGGCGCACCGGGGCGTCGTCCGGATGGCCTTCGATATCCGCGTAGAACTGGGTCGCCACGAACTTGCCGCCGAGCTGGTAGCTCTCGAGCTTGGTCATGTTGATGCCGTTAGTCGCAAAACCGCCCATCGCCTTGTAGAGCGCGGCGGGAATGTTGCGGACGTTGAACACGAAGGTGGTGACCAGCACCTCGTCCGGATCGTTCCGCTGCACCCATTTTTCGTCGCGGGAGAGCACGACGAAACGGGTGACGTTGTCGTCCCGGTCCTCGACATTCTCCGCCAGGATCTCGAGACCATAGAGATCGGCCGCAAGCCGCGGCGCGAGGGCCGCCATCGTCCGGTCGCCCTTTTCGGCCACCATCTTGGCGGAACCCGCCGTGTCGCCGGCGACGACGGCCTTCCAGCCGTTCGAGCGGATGATCTTGCGGCACTGGCCGAGCGCATGGATATGGCTGTGGACGGTGCGGATTTCCTCGCGGGTCACGCCCGGCAGCACCATCAGCTGGAAGCGGATCGGCATGAAATATTCGCCGATGATATGCAGCCGCGATTCCGGCAGGAGATGATGGATATCGGCGACGCGTCCGGCGATCGTGTTCTCGATCGGGATCATCGCCAGGTCCGCATCGCCGTTTTCGAGCGCCTGGAAGGCGTCCTCGAACGTCGGGCACGGAAGCGGTTCCATGGTCGGGAACATGTCGCGGCAGGCCATGTCGGAATTGGCGCCGAAATCGCCCTGGAAGGCGATGCGATTGGTGACTGCGTTCATGGGGTTATCCGTTACGAGGAGGCACGGGCAAACAGGATCGCACGGGCCTTTTCAAGGTCGGCGGGAGTATCGACGCCTAATGGAACCGAGTCAACGATCTCGGCATCGATGCGCATGCCGGCTTCGAGCGCCCTCAGCTGTTCGAGCGATTCGCGCTTTTCGAGCACGGACGGCCCGAGCGACACGAACTTTTCGAGCGCGGCGCGGCGATAGGCGTAGAGCCCGATATGGTGGTAGAGCGGCCCGTTGCCGTAGGGCGCGGTGGCGCGGGTAAAATAGAGCGCCTTCAGCCGGGTGGCGGAAATCGGCGAGCCGACGATTTTCACCACGTTCGGATTGGTCTTTTCGTGTTCGTCGGTGATCTCGACGGTGAGGGTGGCGATGTCGGTCGACGGATTGTCGAGCGGGCGCAGCGAGGCGCGCACCGCTTCCGGCTCGATCGTCGGCAGGTCGCCCTGAACGTTGATCACGAAGTCCATCTGCGCGTCCGGATCGGCCTTCTGGACGGCCTCGAAAATCCGGTCAGAACCGCTCTGATGGTCCTGCCGGGTCATCACCACGTCGAAGCCCGCGGCGGCCACGGCGTCGTAGACGTCCTGGTGGTCGACGGCGACGATGATTCGCCCGACTTGCGCTTCCTCGGCCCGTTTTGCTACCTGCACGATCATCGGCAGGCCGGCAATATCAGCCAGAGGTTTCCCCGGCAGGCGGGTCGATGCCATTCGCGCCGGGATCAACACCAGCGTCCGGTCAAAAGCCGAATTCTTCATGAGAGACCCTTCTATTCCCGCGTAAACAGTGTCAAAAAGTCTCACGCGCGGGACGATAATCGTGTTGCAACAACCATGCAAAAGACATAGGTTCCGCGCGATTTCAAGATGGTCCGCTTTCCCAAAGGCGGTTGCGAAGGAGCTTTTGCGGATGAACCCCAATGTCAACATGGCGGCAGGCGCCCTGCTTGCTACTGTTTTCGTCTTGATGTCGGTGTCCATTGCCTCGGAAGGCATTTTCCACTCGGAGGTACCCGAGAAGGCAGGTTTTGCCATCGTCGCCGCCGAAGAGCCCGCAGCCGGTGAAGCCGCGGCACCCGCTGCCGCCGCCGTTCCGATCGCGCAGCTGCTGGCGAAGGCCGACGCCAAGGCTGGGGAAGCCGCATTCAAGAAGTGTCAGAGCTGTCATTCCGGGGAGAAGGGCGGACCGAACAAGGTCGGCCCCGATCTCTGGAGCATTGTCGATCGTCCGATCGCCGGACATGAAGGCTTCTCCTATTCGGCCGGCATGAAGGAGTTCTCCAAGGGCGGTGCCGAGCACTGGACCTTCGACAACCTCAACCATTTCCTCGCCGCTCCGAAGGCTTTCGTGAAGGGTACGGCGATGGGCTTCGCCGGTCTGAAGAACGATGCCGAGCGCGCCAACCTGATTGCCTACCTGCGCACGCTGGCTGATTCGCCGGTCCCGCTTCCGGACCCGAATGCAGCCGCTCCGGCGCCCGCCACCAACTGATCGGCAATTCCAGCAATTCCAATTGAAATGCCCGGCTTCGGCTGGGCATTTTTGTTTTGGGTCTTCGTGATCGAGATGCGGCCGGTTTAGCCGAGCAGCCATGCCCAGAAGCCGACGGTGAAGACACCGAATGCGGTGGTCATGCTGATCACCGAGGCCGCAAGGCTATGGCCGGAGCGGAAACGCTGGGCGATCAGCCAGGCATTGATGCCGGTCGGCACCGAGGCGGTCAGCACCAGCGCCGCGGTCCAGTCCTTCGGCAGGCCAAACAGATAACTCATCAGGAAGACGAGTGCCGGCAGCACCAGCAGCTTCAGCACCGCAGCAGCCCCCGAAAGGCCGATATCGCCCCGGATCGGATATCTGGTCAGCGCCATGCCGATCGATATCAGGGCGACCGGGCTCGCCGCGGCGGAAATCTGGTCGACGACGATGGCGGCCGCCGACGGGAGATGCAGGCCGAGGAAATTGAAGCCGACGCCGACGATAAGCGCGATCACCAGGGGGTTGCGGGCAAGGTTGGAGCCCACCTGCCCGAGGACCGCTGCGATGCCGCGCTTTTCGCCGCCGTCGACCTTGGCGGCCGCGCCCTCCATCAGGATCGTGCCGGCCACCATCATCAGCGGCAGGTGGATCGCAAGCAGGATGGAGATCGCCACCAGCCCATCCTTGCCGACGACTTGGGCGACCAGCGGCAGTCCGATGAAGACGTTGTTGGCGAACGAGCCGGACATGCCGGCGATCACGCCGATCTTCGCATCCCGGCCAAAAACGCGGGTGGTGAGGATATGGCCGATCCCCCAGGTCATGGCGACCCCGAGAAAATAGACGGTCCACAGCCGGAACGGCGAGGCTCCTTCGAAATGCGCATCCGCCAGCGTCCGGAAGATCAGCATCGGTACGGCGATCTTGAACACGAATTCGCCGAGCGCGTCGCCTGTCTCCTCCTTCAATATCCCGGTTTTAGCTGTCATCCAGCCGATCAGGATCAGGATGAAGAGGGGCACGACATTCAGGAAGACGGAGGACAAGGGGCAGGCTTTCTGTGGAGACGTTTTTATGCGTCTAACGCATGTCGCGGCTTGCGACAAATGCGTTTGGTGCAGAGAAGCTATTTGGCAGGAAGTCGCGGCGACGGGCGCGCAACAAAAAAGCGGGGCAATCCCCGCTTTCCCTCCTGGTCTCGTCCAGGACATCCGGTGGTCGGCCGCCAGTTCATCCGTGGTCGGCAACACAACCGGATCGTCGGATGTATAACCTGTGATCGTGACAGCAGAGTGACGGCCCAGGGTCGGCCTTGTGAGAGTTGGGGCAAAACACCCCGGATTGCGGGCATTGCGGTTATTTTCCCTTCCAATCGGTCCAAAACCCGAATACCGGTTTTCGCGACAAACTGCTTCCCAAGAGGATCAAGACCGGATGCCCAAGTTCGACGTGCTCACCATCGGCAATGCCATCGTGGATATTCTCGCCCGCTGCGACGACAATTTCCTGAGCGACAATGCGATCACCAAGGGCGCGATGAACCTGATCGATGCCGAGCGCGCCGAACTCCTCTATTCCAAGATGGGTCCTGCAGTGGAAGCGTCTGGCGGTTCGGCCGGCAACACGGCAGCCGGCATTGCCGGTTTCGGCGGCAAGGCCGCCTATTTCGGCAAGGTTGCGGAAGACCAGCTCGGCAACATCTTCCAGCACGACATCCGTGCCCAGGGCGTGCACTATCAGACCAGGCCGGAAGGCACCCACCCGCCGACCGCCCGTTCGATGATCTTCGTGACGCCGGATGGCGAGCGTTCGATGAACACCTATCTTGGCGCCTGCGTCGATCTCGGCCCGGAACATGTCGAAGAGGATGTCGTTGCCGAGGCCAAGGTCACCTATTTCGAAGGGTACCTCTGGGATCCGCCGCGCGCCAAGGAAGCGATCCGCGAATCAGCCCGCATCGCCCACGAGCATGGCCGCGAAGTGTCGATGACGCTGTCTGACCCCTTCTGCGTCGGCCGCTACCGTGCCGAATTCCTCGACCTGATGCGTTCCGGCACGGTCGACATCGTGTTCGCCAACAAACAGGAAGCGCTGTCGCTCTACGAGACAGAGGATTTCGAACTGGCGCTGAAGAAGATTTCTGAAGACTGCAAGCTGGCGGCGGTGACGCTCAGCGAGGAAGGCGCGATCATCATTCGCGGCGATGAACGCGTGAAGATCGACGCCTATCCGATCAGGGAACTGGTCGATACGACTGGCGCCGGCGATCTGTTCGCGGCCGGCTTCCTGTTCGGTTATACCCAGGATCGCTCGCTCGAGGATTGCGGCAAGCTCGGCTGCCTTGCGGCCGCCATCTGCATCCAGCAGATAGGCCCGCGCCCGATGGCGTCGCTCACCGATGCTGCGAAGAAGCAGGGCCTCATCTGAGGCCTCGCAGGAGAGAGCTTACTTAAAGGCCTCGCCGGGATAGGCGCCCCAGATTTCGGCCTGGGCGATCCAGCCCTCGGCGCCGTTGGTTTCGGCGCGGCACCAATCGCCGTTGCATTCCTTGATCTGCAGTACGACGCCCGGCTCCAGCTTGGCGAGGATGGCGGCCGTCGCCTGCGGGTCGCGGCGCATGTTGACGTAGATATCCTTGCCCTTGCCGCGCATCCACGGGGCGGCGACTGCGGTCCGGTCGCCCGAGAGCAGGGCCTGGTTCACCCAGCCCTCGGTGCCCTCGGCGTCGCGAACCCGCCGCCAGTTTTCGTATTCCTGGATGATTTCCATCGGCGTGCCGGACTTCATATACATCCAGGAAACCGCATAGTCGGTGCTCGGGCCGATGCGGATATTGACCTTCCTCGACTTGAGGCTGACGAAACGCGGCAGCGGCAGGCCGCTCGGACCCTTGGCGGCGCCCTGAGCATAGCTCGGGGCGGTTGCGGAAAGGGAGGCGACAAGCCCGAAGGAAAGAGCGATGAAGGAGGAAAGAATGGCGCGACGCATGTGTTTGGTTCCGGCTGAGCGATCTCGGGCTTTCGGGAACCTCGCGAGGTTTTGTTTGTCTTCGCTGACGGGTCTGGTAGAAAACGCCCTGGATGAATTGAATATCGCGCGACTTGGTTAAGGACCTCCTAAAGCAGGTCGCCCGAAAGCGGGTGCCGGTTTCGGGATAATGACGTATGTCGAACAAAGCTTGAAGCACGAACCCCGGATACGTTCAGGTTTCGTGCTTCAAGGCGTCAGGCAGAGAGTTTCATGACGGCGAAGAAGAAACCCAAGGTCTACATTACCCGTAAGCTGCCGGATGCGGTGGAAACCCGCATGCGCGAGCTGTTCGAGGCCGAGCTCAATATCGACGACACGCCACGTTCGCGCGACGAGCTGGCGGCCGCCATGAAGTCTGCCGACGTGCTGGTGCCGACGGTGACCGACCGTATCGACGAGGCGCTGATCGAGGAGGCCGGGCCGCAACTCAAGTTGATCGCCAGCTTCTCCAACGGCTTCGACCATATCGATGTCGACGCCGCCGCGAGGAAGGGCATCACCGTCACCAACACGCCGAACGTGCTGACCGAGGATACGGCAGACATGACCGTGGCGCTGATCCTCGCCGTCAACCGGCGGCTCGCGGAGGGCTCGCGCATCCTCACCGACAAGCCGGGCGAGTGGACGGGCTGGAGCCCCACCTGGATGCTCGGCCGGCGGATCTGGGGCAAACGTATAGGCATCGTCGGCATGGGCCGCATCGGCACCGCGGTCGCGCGCCGCGCCAAGGCTTTCGGCCTGTCGATCCACTACCACAACCGCAAGACCGTCAGCCCTGCGACGGAAGAGGAGCTGGAGGCGACCTATTGGGACAGCCTCGACCAGATGCTCGCCCGCGTCGATATCGTTTCGGTCAATTGTCCCTCGACACCGGCGACGTTCCATCTTCTGTCGGCGCGGCGCCTGGCGCTGATGCAGCCGGGCTCGATCATCGTCAACACCGCCCGCGGCGACATCATCGACGAGGCGGCGATGATTCAGCTTCTGCGCGACAACAAGATCGCCGGCGCCGGCCTCGACGTCTACCAGAACGAGCCGGCGATAAACCCGAAACTCGTCAAGCTCGCCCATCAGGGCCGGGTCGTGCTGCTGCCGCATATGGGCTCGGCGACGATCGAGGGCCGGATCGACATGGGCGACAAGGTGATCATCAACATCCGGACCTTCTTCGACGGCCACCGCCCGCCGAACCGGGTGCTTCCGGGCCGCAACTGATCAGTCGAGACGCTTCTGCATCTCGATCGAGGTTGTGCGGGTGAAGCCGGGATGAGAGTTTTCCGCCGTCTTGGCGAAACCCCATCTTGCGAAGGCCGCGTGATTGGCGGTCAGTTCGATGCGGGTTTCGAGCCGCAGCGCCGGCAGGCCTCTTTCCCGGGCAATCGCTTCCGCCACAGACAGCAGCCGGCGGCCGATGCCTTTGCCCTGGCTGGCCGGGGCGACGGCGAGCTTGCCGATATAGAGGAAGCCCGGCTCCGGCTTGCAGAAGACGCAGCCGGCGAGCCTGCCGCCTTCGATCGCCGCAAACGCGATCTCGTCGCGGGCCTTCCGGGCGAGCGAGGCGAGCGTCAGCCGATGCGCCGAGGAGGGCGGGTCGATGACGCCGTCCATATAGGCGAAGGAGGAGAGGATGAGCGCCAGAAGTTCGTCCCAGCGCCCGAAATCCTCGTCGATGCGAACAATCTTAACCGCGGCGGGCTCCATCACTCGGCGGCAGCCTTGGCCGTGCGGCGCTTGTATTTGATCATGTCGAAGCGGGCCGACAGCGAATCGTAGAGCATCAGTCGCCCGACCAGCGGTTCGCCGACGCCGGTCACGAGCTTGATCGCCTCCATCGCCATCAGCGTGCCGACCACCCCCGTCAGTGCACCCAGGACGCCGGTCTCGGCGCAGGACGGGATCAGTCCCGCCGGCGGCTTTTCCGGAAAGAGATCGCGATAGCCGGGATTGAGAACGCCGTCCGGTCCTGTCTCGTAGGGCTTCATCACCGTCACCGAACCGTCGAACCGGCCGACTGCGCCGGTCACCAGCGGGATCCGGGTGGTTTCCGCGGCATCGGCGGCCGCATAACGGGTGTCGAAATTGTCGGAACCGTCGATCAGCAGGTCGAACAGGGCGAGTTTGCGGGCCGCCCATTCTGCCGAAAAACGCTCCTCGAAATCGACGACCCGGACATGCGGGTTGAGCCGGGCGATCGCCTCGCGGGCGCTCCGGGTCTTCATCTCGCCGATCGTGCCGGTATCATGGATAACCTGCCGCTGCAGGTTGGAAAGGGAAACGCGGTCGTCGTCGATGATCCCGAGCGTGCCGATGCCGGCGGCCGCCAGATATTCGAGGATCGGCGCGCCGAGCCCGCCGGCGCCGATCACCAGCACGCGGGCATTCTTCATCTTCTGCTGCCCCGCGCCGCCGATTTCCGGCAGCAGGATATGACGGCGGTAACGCTCAATCTCGTCTTGGTTCAATTTTTCCGGGGTCAGGCTTTCCATGGCGCAATCATATCACCGGCCGCCGGGCCGCGTAAGGTGGATTTCAAACGCTGATGCCGCCGTGCGCGACGGTAAAGAACTGTGCCCGGTCGGCCAGCGCGGAAAACATCGCCTGGTCCGTGCCGGTCATGAAGGACTGGCCGCCGAGACCGTGAACCAGATCGAAGAGAGCCGCCCGCCGGCCTTCGTCGAGATGGGCGGCGATCTCGTCGAGCAGCAGGATCGGCGCGTAACCGGTCATGTCGGCGGTGAGACGCGCATGGGCGAGCACGAGGCCGATCAGCAGCGCCTTCTGCTCGCCGGTCGAGCAGCGCTCGGCCTCCATGTCCTTCTCGCGATGGCGCACCAGCAGGTCGGAACGGTGCGGTCCGTCGAGCGTGCGGCCGGCGGCGGCATCGCGGCCGCGGCCGTTGCGCAGCATGTCGAGATAGTCTTCCTCGAGATCGGCTGACGGGCGGTCCATCGCGCCATCCATGAAGCCTTCGAGCGCCAGCACCGGCGTCGGGAACGGCGTTTCGCCGGAATTGCCAGATAGGGTCCTCAGAAGACCAAGCATCTCCTGCCGGGCCGCGGCCATGGCGATGCCGAGGCCGGCCATCTGCGCCTCGATGGCCGACAGCCAGGAGGGGTCGAAACGGCCTTCCGACAATAGCTTGTTGCGGCTGCGCATGGCGCGCTCGAAGTCGCTCGCCCGCCGGCCATGCGCCGGATCGAGCGACAGGACGAGGCGGTCGAGGAAACGGCGGCGGTCCGACGAGGCACCGGTGAACAGCCCGTCCATTGCCGGCGTCAGCCACAGGACGCTCAGGTGGTCGGTAAGCTCCTCGGTCGATTTGGCCGGGGTGCCGTTGATCCTGAGCTTGCGGGTAACGCTTTCGCCTTCGCCCGGCTCGATGCCGGTGCCGATCGAAACCTCGCCGTCCATGCCGTCGACATCGGCAAAGATGGTGAACCCGCCGGCGGCGCCAACACGCGTCACGTCGGACAGCACGGCGCGGCGCAGTCCGCGGCCGGGCGACAGGAAGGAGACGGCTTCCAAGAGATTGGTCTTGCCCGCGCCGTTCTCGCCGGTCAGCACCACATGCCGCCCGTCGAGCGGCAGCGTCGCTTCCGCATAATTGCGGAAATCGGTGAGCTTCAGCCGGGAAAGGGAGGTCTTCTGCGCCATCGGGAATCTTAAGGTTTCGTGAAACAGGAGCTAAGGGCTCGAAGCCCGGATGGCAAGCTCTTGCTTGGGGAGACTGATGCCCCTCAGCCTGAACAGAGCTTCGGCGCCCAATTGCCAACGTCTGGTGAACCTTCCCGCCCGAATATCGTTTTCAATGCACTCCAATTTATAATTATTCAAAAACTAGGAGGCATGGCTAACAGCGCGTTAAAGCTTCACTCCTAGAAGTGCCGATGCACGCATACGCATCTCATGTCCGGATGGCCGTGTGGACCCCTTCAATCTCCGGAGACCTCCATGAAAGACCAGAACCACAAAGCCGATCTCGCCGAACGCCTTGAATTCATCGGCCTTGGCCAAGAGCAGCGCCGGTCTCTGGCCGAGGTCCGGCCCGTCATCAAGGAAACCGTCGGCGGCGCGCTCGATGCGTTTTACCGGAAGGTCAAAAGCAACCCGCACACGGCTAAATTTTTCTCCAACGATGCCCATATCGCCCACGCCAAGAGCCGCCAGGCTGCCCATTGGGAAGGCATCGCATCCGGCAAATACGATGACAATTATGTGGAGGCGGTTTCCGTGATCGGCCGTACCCATGCCCGGCTCGGTCTCGAGCCGCGCTGGTATATCGGCGGTTATGCGCTGGTTCTCGATGGCATCATCCGCGCCGTAGTGGCCCGTGAGATGAGCGGCTTCTTTCAGGAGAAGAAGGCGAAGGTGCTTTCCGAACATCTTTCTTCCGTCGTCAAGGCCGCCCTGCTGGACATGGACTACGCCATTTCGGTCTATCTCGAGGCGCTGGGCGACGAGCGCAGAGAGGTCGAAGCCAAACAGGAAAAGGCCAAGGCCGAGCAGGACGCAGCGCTTGCGGCGCTCGATGGCGCCCTGAAGAGCCTTTCCGATGGCGATCTGACATCCGAACTCTGGCAGGAACTGGCACCGAATTTCGCCAAGCTGCGGCAGAACTACAATTCCTCCGTTGCCGAGCTCGACGCGGCGATGCGCGAGATCAGCACCTCCGTCGAACAGGTGCGCGCCGAGGCGGGCGGCATTTCGTCGGCTGCAGAAAACATGGCCCGGCGCACGGAACAGCAGGCTTCCGCGCTCGAACAGACGGCGGCGGCATTGGAAGAGATTACCACGATTTCCGGCCAGGCCGCGCAACGCACCCGCGAAGTGCAGGTGATTGCGCGTGAATCCGCTTCGGAGACTGTCCGCTCCGGCAAGGTGGTCGAGGAAGCGATTGCAGCGATGGGCGATATCGAGCAGTCCTCGCAGAAGATGACCCAGATCATCGGGGCGATCGACGAGATCGCCTTCCAGACCAATCTTCTGGCGCTCAATGCAGGCGTGGAGGCGGCCCGCGCGGGCGAACAGGGCAAGGGTTTCGCCGTCGTCGCGCAGGAGGTCCGCGAGCTGGCACAGCGATCAGCGGCGGCCGCCAAGGAGATCAAAGAGTTGATCGACCAGTCTTCGAACGACGTCCACCGCGGCGTCGAACTCGTCAACAGGACGGGACAGGCGCTGGTCGGCATCGGCGATCGCGTCAAGTCGATCGACGACCATATATCGTCGATCGCCCGCTCGGCCCAGGAACAGGCTTCCGGCATCGAGGAGATCAATTCCGCGATCCGCAGCATGGACCAGATCACCCAGCAGAACGCCGCGCTGATGGAGGAGACCAACGCCTCGACCCGGAGCCTCGTCGGCATCAGCGGCCGGCTGGCGGCGCTGCTCGGCCACTTCAAGACAAGGGCGGTGCGTGAGACCCGCAACGAGCGTCCGCGCCTGCGTGCCTGATCTTCGGCCCGGAATCCGGTCCAGAATTCGGCCAGAAACATGGACCGGGCGGCGCCGGTCGGCTAGTGTCCTGTGGTTTTCCGAAGGAGGCCGCGACATGACCGACAGAGACCGCCCGTCCTGCATCGCCCATTGGGCCGAAGTGGAAAAGCCCGAGGAAGGGCATTACCGCGGCGACGACGAGCTGATGGGGTTCGGCGCGCCGCTGGCCCGCCATTTTGGCCTGACGCGGCTCGGCATCCATCATGAGCGGTTGCCGCCGGGGCGACGCACCTCCTTTCCGCATGCCGAAAGCGCCGAGGAGGAGTTCGTCTACGTGATCGAGGGAACGCCGGAAGCCTGGCTGGATGGCGAGGTCTATCCGCTGAAGCCGGGCGACTCGGTGGGCTTTCCGGCCGGCACCGGCTTGGCGCACACCTTCATCAACAATACCGATGCGGAAGTACGGCTGCTGGTGGTAGGCGAGGCTTCCACGCATGCGAACCGTATAGTTTATCCCAAGCATCTCGACATGAAGCCGATCCGCTCCGACTGGTGGGACGATGCGCCGGTGCGGCCGCTCGGACCCCATGACGGCATGCCGGACGCGGTTCGTGCCGAAAAAGCGGCCAGGAAGGCCGCGAAGGAAGATTCAGGTGAGTGACGAACAAAGACTGGTCAAGCTCGAGGAGCTGGCCGCCTACCAAACCAAGGTGATCGAGGAATTGTCCGATCAGCTCGCCGAGCAATGGAAGGTGATGGAACAGACACGTGCCAAGCTCGACCGGCTGACCGAGCGGTTCCTGTCGCTGGAGGAGACCTCGCTGGAAGCGCCGGCCGTCACCAGGCCGCCGCATTATTGACCGCCCGGTTGCCGCTCAGGCGGCGCGGGGCATGCGCCGCTTGAGCGCGACATATTTCTTCGGCCGATTGGACACGGGCGGGCGGATGTTCCGGAGACCTACTATGCCTTTAAGCCGTGCACGAGGTGGCGAACCACCAGGCGCAATTGTTCCGGCGCAATCTCCAGCCGGTCGGTGAGCAGCCGTTTCCACACGAAGCTCGTTATGATCTCCATGGCAAGCTCGGGTACGACCCAATCGGCCACTTCGTCTCGGGCCTTTGCCCGGCGAAATATCTCGCCGCCCTGCTGGTATCGCTCGGCCATGTAGGCCGCGAGCGCCTTGCTGGCCGCCGGGTCGGTCTGGGCCTCGGCGATGACGGAGCGGAAGACCGCGCCTCCATGGCCGGTATTCCAAAACTCGAGCAAGTCGCTCAGGAGCTGGAAGATATCGGTCTCGATCGCGCCGGTATCGGGTGCGATATCGACGAATTTCTGGCGATGGTAGACGTCCAGAAGCAGGATCGTACGCGTCGGCCACCACCGATAAATAGTCGGTTTGCCCGCATGGGCTCGCCGGGCCACGGCCTCGATCGAAAACGATCCCAGCCCACCCTCGACAAGAATTTCCTCCGCAGCCTGGAGAATGGCGTCCTGGCTGGCGGGATTGCGCTGGGCGCCGATCGACGTGCGGCGCGCCTCCGCAGCCTTTTTCGCAGTCATGCGGATACCCCAAGCAAAATTTTATTCGACATCACAAGAGTCCTACTTGAACGAAACGGCTCGTTTCGTTATATGGGCTCTATGGAAACGGACCGTTTCTATAGAGCCCATAGTGACCACAGCAACTTTAACCCTCAGTTCCGATAGCAGAAATCAAGCCATGGAGGCGCAATTGCAGACCGTACCCGCTCGCGTCAACCCTTCGAAGGCGCGTCTCGCCCTCGTAATGATCCTCGCCGTCTATCCGTTGATCACGGTACTTCTCTATATCCTCGCGCCGCTCACCGAAGGTTGGGCCGTGTGGCATCGAACGATCCTGATCGCGCCGATCATGGTGCTGTCGATCGTATTTGTCGTCTCGCCAGCAATCCAGAGATATTTCGGCTGGTTCGTGGCCCGCATGCCTTCGCCGACAAAATAAGCTGGTTTGACGGGTGTCAATCGGCATGCTGAAAAAACCGATAGAGAGGAGGGGGCCGGACCATGCCGGCCACTTCTACAGGCAGTTGCATGACCCTTCCGGAATTCACCCTCGCCATCCTCCTGCTTCTCTGCACGCCGGGGCCGACCAATACGCTGATGGCGCTTGGCGGATATGCGCGCGGCTGGCTGAGGGGCCTGCCCCTGATCGCTGGCGAACTCGGCGGTTATCTGCTGGTGATCGTGCCGGTGGCAACGCTCGCGGCGCCTTTCTTCGATGCCTATCCGCAGGCGCTGGTCTGGGCGAAGCTCGCGGCGGGTATTTGGGTTCTTTATCTCGGCTATAGCCTGTGGATGTCCGAAAAGCGGGCGAAGGAAGCGGCGGAAATTTCCATCCGCCAGGTCTTCGTCACGACGGTGCTGAACCCCAAGGCGCTGATCATCGCGCTCGTCATCATGCCGCATGGCAGCCTGCCGGAACTCGCGCCCTGGCTCGCGCTGTTTGCGGGACTGGTAATCTGTGTCGCCAATGGCTGGATCGCCTTCGGCAGCCTGATGCGGCGGACGGAACGTTTCGAGGTGAAGCCGATCGTCGTGCGACGCGCCGCCGCTGCCTGCCTCGTCCTCTTCGCAATGATCCTCGCCAGCGCGTCGATCCAGTCGCTGGCCTGAAATAGACGGCCTGAAATCGGGGCCTGGTCCCAGTTGACGAATCAAGGCGGGACCGGCATTTTTTTGTTTGGCGTGGCCTGCGCCGAACCTCCCCGGACCTTCTCCAGCATGGTCCTGAAACGGAGGCAAAGGGACTTCAGTCTCGGGTCGTTATCTTGGTCCGACCGTTTCGGATGTGGTTGCTGGGGAACTCCGTCCGGGACGTGAAAGGCTCAAGATGACGCAAAACGGAAATTTCAAACGCCGTGTCCGTGCCCGTGCCGCTAAGACAGGCGAATCCTATACCGCAGCCCTCAGCCATATCCGCGAGAAGGCCCCGAACGATCCCCGGCCGCAGGCCAGATCGGTGCGTCTGGCGGTGGCACAGACCATGCCCTATGTCGACCCACGTAACGCAGCCGAGCTTCGTGCCAGCGGCGAAGAGATGCGGCGCCTGATGCGCGAAGCGCGACAGGCGGGCGCGAGGGTGATCCACTTCCCCGAAGGTGCGACCTGCTCTCCCGACAAGCACATCATGTCTTCGACCGGCCGCGATCCGGTCGGTCCGTCCGACTGGAGCCGGTTCGAATGGGCCGTGCTGCGCGAGGAACTGGAAGCCACGCGGGCGCTGGCCCGCGAGCTCGGGCTCTTTGCGGTCATCGGTTCCGTGCACCAGCTGACAGAGCCGCACTGGCCGCATAACAGTCTCTATGTCGTCTCCGACCGGGGAGAGCTGGTGACGCGCTATGACGAGCGCCTGCTGTCGAACACCAAGATCTCGTTCATGTACACGCCCGGTTCGACCCCGGTGACCGTCGAGGTCGATGGCGTCCGCTTCGGCTGCTCGCTTGGCATGGAGACACACTTTCCCGAAATCTTTCGGGAATACGAGCAGCTCGACGTCGATTGCGTCCTGTTCTCGACCACCGGCGCAACGCCGGCCTTTGCCGCGGAGGTTCTGGGACACGCGGCGGCCAACCGCTACTGGGTGAGTTTCTCGGTTCTCGCCTATCCCGGCTTCATGCCTCCGTCCGGGATCGCCGGCCCGAGCGGCGAATGGGCGGTACAATGCTCGGCGGATGCCACCCCCTCGTTTGCGGTCGTCGATGTCGCTCACAATCCGGGAGAGATCGCCCGCCCCTGGAGGCGAACCGCGCGGGCCGGCATCTATGAGCCGCATATGGTGAGCGATCCGCGCAGCGGTGTCCACGACACCTTCTAGCCGCCCAACGAAAAAGCCGCCCGCAATGGCCTGTTGCGGGCGGCTTCAAAATTTAGGATCGAGAAGCTCAGCTCTCGAAGAATTCCTTCATCCGGGCAAAGAAGCCCGTCGATTCCGGATTGTTGTCCTTCGAGGACAGTTCCTCGAATTCCTGCAGCAGCTCGCGCTGCCGTTTGGTGAGCTTCTGCGGCGTCTCGATCTGGATCTGGATGTAGAGATCGCCCGTCTGGCTGGACCGCAGCACCGGCATGCCCTTGCCCTTCAGGCGGAACTGCTTGCCCGGCTGGGTGCCTTCCGGCACCGTCACGCGGGATTTGGTTCCATCGAGAGTGGCCACGTCGAACGTGCCGCCAAGGGCGGCCGTCGTCATCGAGATCGGCACGGCGCAATAAAGGTCTGCGCCGTCGCGCTGGAAGAACTGGTGCGGTTTCACCGACAGGAAGATGTAGAGATCGCCCGCAGGCCCGCCGCGCGTACCGGCTTCGCCTTCACCCTGAAGGCGGATGCGGGTGCCGTCTTCGATGCCGGCCGGGATGTTGACCGACAGCGAACGCTCTTCGGTGACGCGGCCCTGGCCGTGGCACTTGCCGCAGGGATCGGTGATCGTCTGGCCGCGGCCGTGGCAGGTCGGGCAGGTGCGCTCGACCGAGAAGAAGCCCTGGGATGCGCGCACGCGGCCGGAGCCCTGGCAGGTGCCGCAGGTCTTCGGCTGGGTGCCGGGCTTGGCGCCCGAACCCGAACAGACGTCGCAGGTGATCGAGGTCGGAACCCGGATCTGCGCCGTTTTGCCGGAAAAGGCTTCTTCCAGCGTGATTTCCATATTGTAGCGAAGATCGGCGCCGCGTTCGCGACCGCCGGTCGAGCGCCGGGCACGACCGCCGCCCATCATTTCGCCAAAGATATCTTCGAAGATGTCGGAGAAACCGCCGGCGCCCGCGCCCGAGAAGCCGCCGCCACCGCCCATTCCGCCCTGTTCGAAGGCGGCATGGCCGAAGCGGTCGTAGGCCGCGCGCTTTTGAGGATCCTTCAAGGTCTCGTAGGCTTCGCCGAGCTCCTTGAACTTCTTTTCGGCTTCTGCGTCGCCCGGATTCTTGTCGGGATGATATTTCATCGCGAGCTTGCGGAAGGCGCTTTTCAGCTCCTTCTCGTCGGCGGTCTTGCCGACACCCAGCGTTTCGTAAAAGTCTGCTTTTGCCATGGAGGTAACCGGCTCCGGAAAGGATTCCGGCTGCACGAAGGCAGCCGGATACTCTAGTCTACTATGGTCGAGGTCTGGCCATCAGGCAACCGGCGGATCAGGCGGACTTCTTGTCGTCCTTGACTTCCTCGTAGTCGGCATCGACGATATCGTCCTTGCCGCCCTCGGAGCCTTCGCCGCCTTCGGCCTGCTGGGCCTCGTAGATGGCCTGACCAAGCTTCATCGACACTTCCATCAGGACCTGCGTCTTCGCCTGGATGTCATCGGCGTCCGGCTCTGAGGCTTCGATGGCGGTCTTCAGCGAAGCGATCGCATCCTCGATCGCCTTGCGGTCGGTCTCGGAAACCTTGTCGCCATATTCCTTCAGCGACTTCTCGCTGGAGTGAACGAGGCTTTCGGCCTGGTTCTTGGCTTCGACGCCGGCGCGGCGCTTCTTGTCGGCTTCGGCATTGGCCTCGGCGTCCTTGACCATCTTTTCGATCTCGGCGTCGGAGAGACCGCCGGAAGCCTGGATGCGAATCTGTTGTTCCTTGCCGGTGCCCTTGTCCTTGGCCGAAACCTGGACGATGCCGTTGGCGTCGATGTCGAACGTAACTTCGATCTGCGGCATGCCGCGCGGCGACGGCGGCAGGCCGACGAGGTCGAACTGGCCGAGCAGCTTGTTGTCCTGGGCCATTTCGCGCTCGCCCTGCGATACGCGGATGGTCACGGCCTGCTGGTTGTCCTCGGCGGTCGAGAAGGTCTGGCTCTTCTTGGTCGGGATCGTCGTGTTGCGGTCGATCAGGCGGGTGAAGACGCCACCGAGCGTTTCGATGCCGAGCGACAGCGGGGTCACGTCGAGCAGCAGAACGTCCTTGACGTCGCCCTGCAGAACGCCTGCCTGGATGGCGGCGCCGAGAGCGACCACTTCATCCGGGTTGACGCCCTTGTGCGGCTCCTTGCCGAACAGCTGCTTGACGACTTCCTGGACCTTCGGCATGCGGCTCATGCCGCCGACGAGAACCACTTCATCGATTTCGGCGGCGGTGACGCCGGCATCCTTGAGGGCTGCCTTGCACGGTGCGATGGTGCGCTGGACGAGATCGTCGACCAGGCTTTCGAACTTGGCGCGGGTCAGCTTCAGGGTCAGGTGCTTCGGACCGGAAGCGTCGGCCGTAATGAACGGCAGGTTGATTTCGGTCTGCTGCGAGGAGGAGAGTTCGATCTTGGCCTTTTCGGCAGCTTCCTTGAGGCGCTGCAGGGCGAGCTTGTCGTTCTTCAGGTCGATGCCCTGGTCCTTCTTGAACTCGTTGGCAAGATATTCGACGAGACGCATGTCGAAGTCTTCACCGCCGAGGAAGGTGTCGCCGTTGGTCGACTTCACTTCGAAGACGCCATCGCCGATTTCGAGGACCGAGATGTCGAACGTGCCGCCGCCAAGGTCGTAGACGGCGATCGTCTTGCCGTCCTTCTTGTCGAGGCCATAGGCGAGAGCGGCTGCCGTCGGTTCGTTGATGATGCGGAGAACTTCGAGACCTGCAATGCGGCCGGCATCCTTGGTTGCCTGGCGCTGCGCGTCGTTGAAGTAGGCAGGAACAGTGATGACGGCCTTTTCGACCTTTTCACCGAGGTAGGATTCAGCGGTTTCCTTCATCTTCTGAAGGATCATCGCGGAAACCTGTGCGGGGGAATAGTTCTTGCCCTGGGCCTTGACCCATGCATCGCCATTGTCGCCCTTGACGATATCGAAAGGAACGAGGCCCTTGTCTTTTTCAACCGTCGGATCTTCGTAGCGGCGGCCGATCAGGCGCTTCACGGCGAAGAGGGTATTGGTGGGGTTGGTGACCGCCTGGCGCTTGGCCGGCTGGCCGACGAGGCGTTCGCCGTCATCGGAAAATGCGACCATGGAGGGCGTGGTACGCGCGCCTTCGGCGTTCTCGATCACCTTCGCATCTTTGCCGTCCATGATGGCGACGCAGGAGTTGGTGGTACCGAGGTCGATGCCAATTACTTTTGCCATTTTCTTCTCTCTCCTTTAAGCGAACCATCGGAACCCCTCAAAGGCATTCCACTGACAGTTCCTCGACTGGGATGGTACGCAGCATCGGCTGCGGTCATGCGGCGTATATAAGGACGGGTTTTTAGGACTGCAAGGCGAGAAATCGCCCGGATCCTAGCAAAAAGAACAGTTTGCCGAGCAATACTGTCAATACGCTTCACTGCCCCATGATCAGGTCGAAAAGCGTTGTCTGCCGCGGCTGGTCTCCGGAGCCCGCAACGCCGACGTCGCCGGGCGGAACGGGGCCGCCGCCGATCGCTCCCGGCGGCACCGGAGCGGACGAATCATAGGGGCCGCGATACTGGCGATAATCACGGACCGGAACGTCGCCCGGCGGTATTACATCGCTACGGCGGCCGCGGTCGCCATAGACTGGCCTGTTGTCGTATATCTGTCGGTTGTCCCCGTTGTCGTATCCCTGGTTGTCGCCATAGACCGGCCGCACGCGGGCGGGTTCCCGTTCGATCGAGGCGGAATCCTGGGCGGGAGGGCGCGGCGCCGGCGGATAGTCGGCGGGGAGTTCGTCCTGGGTTCGGCGGCCACCGGGCAGGATGCCGGAAATGATATCGCCGATCGTCGTCGACGGAGAGTCCGGCTGGACTGCGGCCGGCGGCGGCAGATCGAGGCCGCGGCCGGTGCCGAACAGCGGCGTCGGCGTATAACCCTTCATCGCTGACGTCATGTATTCCTTCCAGGCCTTTGCCGGCAGCCCGCCGCCGGTCACCTTCTTCATGAAGGCGCCGTCGTCGTTGCCGAACCAGATGCCGGTCGTCATGATGCTGGTATAACCGACGAACAGCGCGTCGCGGAACGACTGGGTGGTGCCCGACTTGCCGGCTGCCTGCCAGCCGTCGATCCTGGCGGCCTTGCCGGTACCCTCGTTGATGACGCGGTTCATCATGCCGTTCATCGTCGCCGCCACCGGTTCGCTGAGCACGCGCGGCGGGTTGGCGTAATCGGCCTCGTAAAGCACCTTGCCATCCGGATCGATGATACGCTTGACGATATGCGGCGTCGCCTTGTAGCCGCCGTTCATGAAGGATGCGTAGGCAGACGTCAGCTCGACCAGCGAGACTTCCGAGGTGCCGAGCGCGATCGAGGCATTTGCCTGGATGTCGGAATCGATGCCGAGCCGGTGGGCAAGGCTCACCACCTTGTCGGGACCGACCTGCATGGCCAGCTGCGCGGCAACCGTATTCAGCGATTGCGCGAAGGCCGAGGCGAGCGTCACCGGACCGCGGTATTTCTCGTCGAAATTCTCCGGCGACCAGTTGCCGATCTTGACCGGCGTATCGTTGACCATCGAGTCCGGCCGGGCGCCGGCTTCGAGTGCTGCGGCATAGACCAAGGGTTTGAAAGCCGAACCCGGCTGGCGCTTCGCCTTGACGGCGCGGTTGAATTGGCTCGTCGCATAATCGCGGCCGCCCACCAGCGCCCGGATTGCGCCTGTCGCATCGACCGAGACGAGGGCTGCCTGCGAGGCGTTGAGCTTGCCGCCCTCCTTCTTGAGGACATCGTTCAGCGACTTTTCGGCGGCGGCTTCGAGGCGCATGTCGAGCGTCGTTTCGACGGTCACGTCGACCTTCGGTTCGCCGATCAGGCTCTTCACCTCGTCGACGACCATGTCGGCGGCATAATGCTGGGCGCCGGTCCAGTAGCGCTTCGCCTTGGCCGGCGGCTGCGACATGGCACTCTTCAGGTCGCTGTCGGTGATGTAACCTTCCTCGCGCATCGTGCCGAGCACGACCTGGGCGCGCGCTTCCGCTGCCTTCGGATCGCGGGCCGGCGACAGGCGGGAAGGTGCCTTGAGGAGACCGGCAAGCGTCGCCGCTTCGCCGAGATTAGCGTCGCGGGCGGACTTGTTGAAATACCGCCGCGAGGCGGCCTCCACGCCATAGGCGTTCGAACCGAAGAATACCCGGTTCAGGTACATGGCAAGGATCTGGTCCTTGGTGAACTTGTGCTCCAGCCAGAAGGACAGGAGCACCTCCTGGATCTTGCGTTCGAACGTGCGGTCCGGCGACAGGAACAGGTTCTTGGCGAGCTGCTGGGTGATCGTCGAGCCGCCCTGGATCGGCTGGCCCGTCAGGTTGTTGACGAGGGCGCGCGCCAGGCCCAGCGGATCGACGCCGAAATGCGAATAGAAACGCCGGTCCTCGATGGCGATCACCGCCTGCGGCAGGTAGGGCGACATCTCCTCGAGCGCCAGGGCCTCGCCGCCGGTCGAGCCGCGATTGGCGACGACCGAGCCATCGACCGCGGTGATCTTCATGTTCGCAGGGCGGTCCGGGATCGACCAGGTACTGGCGGCCGGCATTTTAGCGCCGTAATAGAGCACCAGCCCGCCGACTGCGATGCCGGCCCAGATGCCGAGCACGAAACACCAGTAGACCAAGCGCTTGAGCGGTGAGAAGAACCCGCCGCCCTGGCGACGGGTGGAGGCTTTCCTGTCGCGCGAGGGACGGGCGCGTTCCGAGCGCTCGGAACGCTCGCCGCTTTCAGCTTTCGATGGACGTTTGCCAGGCCGGCCGTTACCCACGACCCGTTCGTCCGCGTCGAGGCGAAAATCGTCGCTCGGTCGCGAACCCTCGAAGGACGGTTCAACGCGTTTGTCTGATTTGCCTCTGGCTGCCATGGTGAGCCGGCATACCCCCGTTACGCGCCTGTCAAAACAGGCTGTTACTGAATGTCTGATCGCCCAAATCTTGGCTGGACTCTAAATGCGGCGATTTAAGGAGGCGTAAAGGAATGGTTTATCGGACGGGACTTATTGAACCGCTTGACTTCCATCTCCATTTATGAGAACAAATAGAGAACATCTGGAGGTGCTGATGAGCAGAACCGAACATGTGATCGAACGTGCAATGGCCGCAGTCGCCGCATCGAAGGCTCTGCGCGAGGCTGAAGCGCAGCGTCGGCGCGAGACGTTCCAGAAGATACAGATCGCCAACCAGCGACGCCCGAATATTCCCAAAGGAATTCAGCTGCCGCTGGATTTCCATTGAGAAGCCAAAAAGTCCGCTCGCTGGATCGTGAGAAAAGCTGCGGCCCTGACATATCCGACCTAAAAAATCCGAATCCTGGTGGAACAAGGAGGCGCGCTCCGCGTTATGGCGGATTCCACCTTGGAGGAGGGGAGGATATGCAGAAAATCGTCGAGGCAGTCGTCCGAAATGGCGACCAGCGCGTCCCGGTCGGGCTGGTCAGCGTCAAGCAGGCACTTGAAATGCCTGAAAGGGGAATGCTGGAGTTCAGCCACCCCGCTTATGAAGCCGGGAAGACTGATATTTTCGTCAATCGCGAAACCCTTTCAAAACTGATGTAATCGCCGCGAAGCGATGAAACAGGCCGTATGAGGCACCCTGAAAACGCGAATTCGTGATTTCGGGTTCATCGCACTACGGGTTACCTTTGCACCCGCAACCACAGCGAAAGGAGAATGGCATGAAGACAGTTCTCGTAATCGCCGCCGTGCTCGGCCTGTCATCCACCGCCGCCCTTGCGGAATGCGCCGGCCACGACGTCACGGCTTCCGCCAAGGTGGACAAGGAAGTCACCACGGCAAGCATCGCGCCTCCGAAAGTGGACCCGCGCGAGGAAGCCGTCGTGCTGAAGCAGTCCGAAGGACAGGCTAAAGTCACCGAATAATGGTTTTGCCCGCGCCGGCCCTGTCGGCGCGGGTTTCCATTCCCTTCAGACAAAGGCCTGCCCTTTCAGATGGGAAGCTGGAGACGGAACCTCGCGTTCCGTTTGGGTGTTGTTTCCGAAAAGGAGACTTCAATGGCCAAAAAACCTCTCGCTGCCGGCTTTACCGGTGATGTCGCCGAAGAGACAGGCGTTGGTGCCCGTACGAAATCTGCCGTTCATCACGTCAAGGACGAGGCGGGCATGGTCGCCGCCCACGCCGTCGACCATCCGGTCGCTACCGGCTCGGCAATTGCTACCGTCGGTCTGCTCGGCCTGGCGATAGGCTACATGCTCGGCATGTCGTCCGCCTCCCGCGACCGGCGCCGGTATCGCTGAAGGCGAGTGAGGTTTTCTTCGGGAATACCGGCCGCCCGCGGAACCGTGGCTGGCCTCAGTCGTTGGTTTCCTGACAGGAAAAGGAGGCCATCATGCCCAATCGAGACCCTATCCCCGCTCCGAGCCCTCAGCCGCGCGGGCCGACACCGGCGGGCGGCGTACCCGATCGAACCCAGGAAAAGCCGCCATTGACGCCTGCGCAGGATCCCGGCGACAGCAAGAACCCGCAGGATCCGACGCTCAATCCCGCTCTGATGCCGACCGGCGATCCAGCGGGCATGGCATAAGCCGTCATTGGACCTTCATGCCTCATCCTTAGACACCTAAAGGACCCGTATAGGTAGTAACCCGTGCGGGTCCACCCTTATATTACACCCGTCTATTATTGTTATTGTCAATTTATTAGCCAAGGCTCAAAATCCTCTCTCCTGTGGCTTGTAGACCTTTTTGTTCCTCGGGCGCCGACAAGGCCGGCGCAAGTCTGTCGCAATAGAAGGCCGCTGGTAAGTTTCTCCAGCCGCCATTGTAGAGCAGGGCGAGGAGAATGGTCCGCCGGTCGGGCACCGTATGATCGGGAGGGTTATATGCCTACACAGATGGTTAGAAATCCTGTCAATCCGGACCAGCTCAGCTTGCTGCAGCAGGTCTTTGACCAGGCTTGCGCGGAACACCAGATCGACAAGGCGAGCCCCGATGCCGAGGCACTCGCGCTGATCCTCGTGAACTCCCTTCAAAAAGGCTCGGACGACAAGCAAAAGCTCTCGGCGCTCGCCGAGGCGCTGGCGAAAAGCCGATAGGTTCTTGCTTTAAACGAGGAACCTATCAGTCCTTCGGCAGTTGAACGGTCTCTTGAAAAACGCAAGGAGGCCGTAATGGCAGAGCCCGTCAGAAACCTGAACACCCCCGCGAAATCGAATACGCCCTCTTTCGATCACGAACCCGGCGAAAACGTTAAGACCGAGATCGCGACGCTGCGTTCCGAGATTGCCAACCTGCGCGAAATGCTCTCCGAAAAGACCGGCGCCGCTTATGGCAAGGTCACTGAGCGCGCCGGCAACGCTGCGCATTACGTACAGAACGAAGCAAGCTCGGTTGCCGGCACCATCCGCGAACATCCCGCCGCGACCACGACGCTGTTCACCCTGATCGGCGCGATCGGTTTTGCCATCGGCTATGTGGTTGCAACCGCTTCGGCGGAAAGCAAGCACGCCTGGTACGACCGTTACTTGAGCGGCCGCCTCTAAACCGGATCCTGACCGACATCGATCCACGTCGCTGCGGTCAGGTCAGCCATTCGGTCGGGGATGATGCGCACAGCGGCATTGGTGGCGCCGGCCGCAGGCACGACTTCAGGGAATTTCCGCAGCGACACGTCGCAATAGATCGGGATCGGGGAAGGCAACCCGAACGGACACACGCCGCCGATGGGATGGCCGGTGATCTCGGCCGTCTCGTCACCGCCGAGCATGCGCGGCTTGGCACCGAAATGATCCCGGAATTTGCGGTTGTCCAGGCGGATGGTTCCCGACATCACCACAAGCATGGTGGTCTCGCCGGCGCGTACGCAGATCGTCTTGGCAATCTGCTCGGGCGCCACCCCGTGAGCGAGGGCGGCAAGCGGCACGGTGGCCGAGCTTTGCTCGGTAATGATGACGTGGACATCGGGGGCGTTGGCGGCGAAGAAGGCGCGGACGGATTCGAGGCTCATGCACTCAAATTGGCCCAGGACGGTGTGGGCTGCAAGAGGACAAAGGAGCTATGCGAAAATTGCAATGCTGCACTGCGATATCGTGACTGTTTTTTAAGCTTCGCTCCTGTATGTTCAATCCATCGAAGGGCGCACTCCTCCTCCCAGCGCCCCAGATGGGACCGACAACACCTCCTCCTCCCAGTTGTTGGTCAGTTTCGGAAACCCGGCGCACCTCCTCCCGCGCCGGGTTTTCTGTTTTGTGCGCCTTGAAATCGTTGGCTATTTCGCCTTTGAAAGCGCGGCTTAATTTTCCCGATCTTGACCTTTTTGACCGGAGCCATTATCTGGTTCGCCATCGATATTTGTTTGATAGCCAGCACTATGCGCCTCGCGGCGTTTGCGACGATCTCTCTTCAAATACGAAACTTCAACGTTCCAAGCGCTCGAGCGTGGAATAGTCGGTCATATTTGCAAGGGAAAGGCATCGTTATGGCTACCGGTACTGTAAAGTGGTTCAACGCAACCAAGGGCTACGGCTTCATTCAGCCTGACGACGGTTCGCAGGACGTTTTCGTTCACATCTCCGCCGTTGAGCGCGCTGGCCTCGGCCAGCTCAAGGACGGTCAGAAGATCTCCTACGAACTCGTCAGCGACAAGCGTTCTGGCAAGGTTTCCGCAGACCGCCTCCAGGGCGCATGATCTGCTGAAGACCTCAGAGTCGAACTCGCGAAAGGCCGGCTTGTCCGGCCTTTCTGCTTTTCTGGAGCAGACTCCTCCAGTGTTTAGAGCGATTCTAAACTTAACCCCTTGTAAACGGAAACCTTAGCTCCCATTTAGGGTTCAATAGCGTTTCCGACGCACCGCATGGTCGGGGCTCCAAAAGCCTGAGCGAGCATGTGTGTTACGGCAAATACGGGCGACCGTGCCGTCTTGAGGCAGTTTTCATATCCGCGTTAACGGGATGTTTACTTAACCGAGGGACGATGACCGCTAGAGCCGCAGTGATCTGAAAAGGTCGAAGAGCGGCCGCGTCGGAAATGCTTGTCCCATTTCGAGTGACCACGGATGTACTGGCACCAGTGAATGGGAGTGGAAAGGTCGGGCTTGCCCCGGCCTTTTTGTTTTTAAGGGCCTGACGCGGAGACGCGTCGGGCCCTTCTCCGTTTCAGGCCTTCAGAGGTCAGTCAGCCAGCGCCGCGATAATGCGCGCCCACGAGCGGATACCCTTGTGGAAGGAGCGCAGGTCGTATTTTTCATTCGGCGAGTGGATGCGGTCGTCGCTGAGGCCGAAGCCGACGAGCAGCGATTCCATGCCGAGCGTCTTCTGGAAATCGCCGACGATCGGGATCGATCCTCCGACGCCGACAACCAAGGCCGGCTTCGGCCACTCCTCGGAAAGCGCCGTCTTCGCCTTGGTGAGCACCGGCGAATCGTAACCGAGCTGGATCGCCGGCGAGCCGCCATGCGTCAGGAACTCGACCGAGCAGTCAGCCGGGATCTTCGAGCGCACATAGGCGCGAAAACTCTCGCGGATCTTTTCCGGATCCTGGCCTCCGACGAGACGGCAGGACACCTTGGCCGAGGCCTTCGACGCGATGACGGTCTTGAAGCCCTGGCCTTCGTAACCGCCGCTGATGCCGTTGAATTCGCAGGTCGGCCGCGCCCAGAGCAGTTCGAGCAGCGAACGGCCTTTTTCGCCGGCCAGCTCCGACAAGCCTACCTCCCCAAGGAAGTCGTCGCGACCGCTGACCAGGTTTTCCCAGGCCGCCTTGATGTTGGACGGTGTCTCCTCAATGCCGTCGTAAAAGCCTTCGAGCGTCACGCGGCCGGTATCGTCATGCAGCCCGGCGAGGATTTTCGACAGGATCTGGATCGGGTTTGCCGCAGCGCCGCCGTACATCCCGGAATGAAGGTCGCGGTTGGCGGCGGTGACGATGATTTCTTCGCCGACCAGACCGCGCAGCGACGCGGTGATCGCCGGCGTATCCGCATCCCACATGCCGGTATCGCAGACGAGTGCGTAATCGGCCTTCAACTCGGCGGCATTGGCGTCGAGGAAGGGTTTGAGCGATGGCGAGCCGGATTCTTCCTCGCCTTCGAAGAGGATGGTGACGCGCACCGGCAGCGAACCATGGACATCCTTGTAGGCCCGGCAGGCTTCGACGAAGGTCATCAGCTGTCCCTTGTCGTCGGCAACGCCGCGGCCCGTCACCACCTTGCGGCCGGCACCGAGTTCCTTGACCTTGGGGTCGAAGGGATCGTCCTCCCAGAGATCGATCGGATCGACCGGCTGGACGTCGTAGTGACCGTAGAACAGCACGTGCGGCGCATCGGTGCTGACGCCCGGATGGTGGCCGACGACCATCGGATGACCGGTCGTATCGCGAACCGACGCCTCGAAGCCGAGATCCTTCAGTTCGGCCACCAGCCACTCGGCCGCCTTGCGGCAATCGGATTTGAAGACGGGGTCGGTGGAGATCGACTTGATGCGGACGAGGCCGAACAGGCGCTCGAGGCTTGCGGGAAGGTTCTGGTCGGCGCGGTCGAGGACGGCGGAAAGATCGGTCATGGGAAATCCTGTCTTTGAAATGCGAGACCTCGAGCCCGGGAGGCAAGAAGCGGTCCATCGTTTCGAATGCCCGACCTTGTTAGCAAGTCAGGGGCAGCGGAGACAATGGCAAAGACGCCTTGGGTGGTTGGACGGGCAGAGATGATGCGAAACGCCGCTGGGAGGCCGTTGGCTTAGATTTTGCGTGCGTTCTCGACGATCATCCGCATGTATTCGATCATCAGTTCGCGCTCGAAGCGGCGAAAGCCCGAGAACAGGGCCGCATCCGCTTCGGAGGCCGCTTCCACGGCCTGGACTTCCAGCTCGCGGCCGAGCGAGGTCAGCGTGATGATCTGTGCCCGGCGGTCGTTCGGATGGGGGGTGCGCTGGATGAGGCCGTCCCGCTCCATGCGGGCAAGCGTGTTGGCAAGCGTCGCCTGCTCGACCTCCAGCTTGTCGAGGAGCTGCTTCTGTGTCAGCCCGTCTTCCTGCCAGAGTTCGAGCAGGACGGGAAACTGGCCGGGAGAAAAGCCAAGCACCATCGCCCGCTTCTGCAAGGAGCGCGCAAAGCCTTTGGCGAGTTGGCCCGCCAGGTATGTCGCAGAATGCGAGCGGTCGAATCCCATGGCTGGTCTTCATCCCTCCCTGAACGAGCCCGTTTGCGAGCAATATCTGCCAGATATATCGCACGCCATGCTTTCGCCAAGCCTGTGCGAAGATGGGGTAAATGACAAGTCTTTCCTGCGGAAGAGCAATAAAAAACCGCCACGGCAGGGAGGGGACAGCCGTGGCGGTTTCTGATGGAAGGACAAAGGCCCGGAGAGGGGGATAGGCCTTTGTCCGGTCTGGTTCGGCGGGGGACAGGCCGGCTGCCAGACTGCGGCGTGATCAATCGCCGGTGAGTAGGAAATGTGGGGCCGGCCCGGGCTTTTCAAGAGAAAGCATATTACAAATCGGTAACGTTCCGGTGAGGGGCGGGAGGCTTCGCGGCAGCGAAGTTTTCATGGACGGATCAAATGCCCCACGCTATTCCTTGCGCCATGAAAAAAGGCGATCATCTTTTCCTTATCGACGGTTCCGGCTTCATTTTCCGCGCCTTCCACGCGCTGCCGCCGCTCACCCGCAAATCCGATGGCCTGCCCGTCGGCGCCGTCTCCGGCTTCTGCAACATGTTGTGGAAGCTGCTGACCGATGCGCGCGACACCTCGGTCGGCGTGACGCCCAGCCATTTCGCCGTCATTTTTGACTATTCCGCCAAGACCTTCCGCAAGGACCTGTACGACGCCTACAAGGCGAACCGTTCGGCGCCGCCGGAAGAACTGATCCCGCAATTCGGCCTGATCCGCCAGGCGACCCGCGCATTCAACCTGCCCTGCATCGAGACCGAAGGTTTCGAGGCGGACGACATCATCGCGACCTATGCCCGCCAGGCCGAGGCGACCGGCGCCGATGTGACCATCGTCTCGTCGGACAAGGACCTGATGCAGCTCGTGACGCCGAACGTCCATATGTACGACAGCATGAAGGACAAGCAGATCGGCGTTCCCGACGTCATCGAGAAATGGGGCGTGCCGCCGGAGAAGATGATCGACCTGCAGGCGATGGTCGGCGATTCGGTCGACAACGTGCCGGGCATTCCGGGCATCGGCCCGAAGACGGCAGCCCAGCTTCTCGAAGAATTCGGCGATCTCGACACGCTGCTTGCCCGCGCCGGCGAAATCAAGCAGGTGAAGCGCCGCGAGAACATCGTCGCCAATGCCGACCTCGCCCGCCTTTCGCGCCGGCTCGTCTCGCTTCGGCTCGACGTGCCCCTGGACCTCGATCTCGACGCGCTGGTGCTGGAGCCGCAGGACGGCCCGAAACTGGTCGGCTTCCTGAAGACCATGGAATTCGGGACGCTGACGCGTCGCGTCGCCGCCGCCTGCAACTGCGATGCCGATGCCATCGAACCCGCCGTCGTCAACGTCGAATGGGGCCAGGCCGCCCGCGGCCCGGACCTCGATGCCGGCGGCGTGGCAGCGGTCGACACCGGCGAGGCAGCGGCGGAAGCGCCGGCTCATCCCGCCAAGGCGCCGGTCGCCAAGGGCACGGAGGCGGCAACGCCGACCGCATTCGCACAGACCCGCATCGAAGCCTTTGCCAAGGCCAAACTCGATCCGAGCTGCTATGTGACCATCCGGGACCTGACGGTGCTCGACGACTGGATCCGCGCGGCGCAGGAAACCGGTCTCGTCGCCTTTGACACGGAAACCACATCGCTCGATCCGATGCAGGCGGAGCTGGTCGGGTTTTCTCTCGCACTTGCCGACAATATCGCCAATCCGTCCGGCCTTGAGGTCCGCGCGGCCTATGTGCCGCTGATCCACAAGACCGGCGTCGGCGATCTGCTCGGCGGCGGGCTTGCCGAAAACCAGATCCCGATCAGGGAAGCGCTGGCGCGCCTGAAGCCGCTTTTGGAGGACCCGTCGGTCCTGAAAGTGGCGCAGAACCTGAAGTTCGATTACCTGCTGATGAGACGTCATGGCATCACCGTCGAGGGTTACGACGATACGATGCTGATGTCCTATGTACTGGAGGCTGGCAAGGCGAACCACGGCATGGACGCATTGTCGGAGCGCTGGCTGAACCACAAGCCGATCACCTTCAAGGAAGTTGCCGGCAGCGGCAAGGCGGGCGTCACCTTCGATTTCGTCGATATCGACAAGGCAACCGCCTATGCGGCGGAAGACGCCGACGTGACGCTGCGCCTGTGGTTGGTGCTGAAACCGCAGCTGGCGGCCGCGGGGCTGACGCGCATCTATGAGCGGCTCGAGCGGCCGCTGGTTTCGGTGCTCGCCCGCATGGAAGAGCGCGGCATCACCATCGACCGGCAGATCCTGTCCAGGCTTTCCGGCGAGCTCGCCCAGCGAGCCGCCGCCTTCGAAGACGAGATCTACCAACTGGCGGGAGAAAAGTTCACCATCGGCTCGCCGAAACAGCTCGGCGACATCCTGTTCGGCAAGATGGGCCTACCGGGCGGCGCCAAGACCAAGACCGGCCAGTGGTCGACCTCGGCCAGCGTGCTGGAAGACTTGGCTGCCGAAGGTCATCCCCTGCCGCGCAAGATCGTCGACTGGCGCCAGCTGACAAAGCTGAAATCCACCTACACGGACGCGCTGCCGGGTTACGTTCACCCGGAGACCAAACGGGTCCACACCTGCTACTCGCTTGCCTCCACCACCACAGGCCGCCTTTCCTCTTCGGAACCGAACCTGCAGAACATCCCGGTGCGTACGGCGGAAGGCCGCAAGATCCGCACCGCCTTCATCTCGACGCCCGGCCACAAGCTGGTTTCCGCCGACTACAGCCAGATCGAGCTGCGCGTGCTGGCCCATGTGGCGGACATTCCGCAGTTGCGCCAGGCCTTTGCCGATGGGATCGACATTCACGCGATGACGGCCTCGGAAATGTTCGGCGTGCCGGTCGAAGGCATGCCGAGCGAAGTGCGCCGCCGCGCCAAGGCGATCAACTTCGGCATCATCTACGGCATCTCGGCTTTCGGGTTGGCCAACCAGCTATCGATCGAACGCTCTGAAGCGGGCGACTACATCAAGAAGTATTTCGAGCGTTTCCCGGGCATCCGCGATTATATGGAAAGCACCAAGACCTTCGCGCGCGAGAACGGTTACGTCGAGACGATCTTCGGCCGCCGGGCGCATTATCCGGAGATCAAGTCTTCCAACCCTTCGGTGCGTGCCTTCAACGAACGTGCGTCGATCAATGCGCCAATCCAGGGTTCGGCCGCCGATATCATCCGCCGCGCGATGGCGAAGATGGAGCCGGCGCTCGAAACGGCCGGACTGAACGGAAGAGCCCGCATGCTGCTGCAGGTGCACGACGAACTGATCTTCGAGGTCGAGGATGAGGAGATCGACAAGACCTTGCCGGTGATCATCTCGACCATGGAGCAGGCGGCCATGCCGGCGATCTCGATGCGGGTGCCGCTGAAGGTCGATGCTCGCGCCGCCAGCAATTGGGACGAAGCGCACTGAGCCTAAGGCTCAGTGTTCCTGCGGATAGAGAGACAGAAGCGCGGTCGAAAGCAGTTCGTCGGCGTAGGTGCAGGCGGTGAGCCGCGCATCCTCCGGCATGTTCATCTCGTGACAGCGCTGGTGCACGGCTTCGAGAACGAGATTGCTGATCCCGCGGGCGTGTTCGATGTCTGCGTTCTCGGACGTGTCCATGGCAAGCGCCAACGCCGTCATGGAGACGATTTCCAGAACAACGACGCGCGCTTCCAGATCGATGGCAGTTGCCCCATCGGGACGTTGCCCTTCGCGCGGCTTGCTCTGGCCCATGATTTTTCCCTTTCTTAATATAAGAAAAGGCACATAGAGCCGGATCAGGGACTTTAAAGAACGATCGAACGTTTTTCGCTAGCCAATCGGGTGGCTCGCAAAGCAACCGTTGAGAGCCTCGACCAAGGCCCTGCCGGCATCTTCGAGCGATCCGCTATTGTCGATCGTTACCACCTGGTAGTCGCCGGTCACGGTAAGCGAGCTGCGTTCGAGACGCCGAAGTATCTCCTCGCGCGTTTCCCGTCCGCGCGCTTCGAGCCGGGCCGCGAGCACGTCCAGGCTGGCGGTGATGTTGATGACCACCAGCGACGGATAGGTATCCTTGAACCGGGCAAGCGCCGAACGCGAGCCGTTGGCGACGACCAGCTGGCCTCTTGCCATGGCCTCTTTCGTCTCGACGGGAATGCCGTATCTCAGGCCGTGGGCACCCCAGGAGACCGCAAAACGGCCAGCCTGTTCCAGCGCCTCGAATTCCGCTTCGGAAACGCCGTCATGGTCTTCACCGCCGGCGGCGGCGTTGCGGGTGATGACGCGTCGTACGAAGACGACGTCATCGCGGCCCTCGAAGAACCGGGCGGCATAGGCCATCAGCGTATCCTTGCCGGCCCCGCTCGGGCCGACGACCGCGACCATGCAGCCGCTTCGCTCCGGTTCCGTTGCTGTCGGCCTGGCGTCCATCAGGCGACCCGCCGGCCTTCCCGCCAGACGGCGCGGGAGACGGGAACCCCCTCCTCGTGATGGACGCGGACGATATCGGCACGCAGGCCGGTCGCGATCCGGCCCCGGTCGTCGAGGCTGACGGTGCGGGCAGGGGTCGAGGTGACCATGGCGAGCGCCTTCGGCAGCGAGATGCTTTCAACCTCCGAGGCAAGCACGAAGGGCGCATGCAGCAGACTGAGCGGCACATAATCGGAGGAGAGCACGTCGAGCACGCCACGCTCGGCAAGGTCGCGAGCGGCGATATTGCCGGAATGCGACTTGCCGCGAACGATGTTCGGGGCACCCATCAGCACGCTCATGCCCGCTTCGTGCGAAGCCTTTGCCGCATCGAAACTGGTCGGGAATTCCGCCAGCCGAACGCCGTTGTCGATCGCTTCGCCCACATGGGAAAGCGTCGCGTCGTCATGGCTTGCGACTGTAATGCCATGCTCGGCGCAGATCTTGGAGATCGCAACGCGGTGCGGCGTCGCATTGCGTGCCGATTCTTCCTGGCGTTTGGCCACGAAAGCGGCGAATGCCTCGTCGCTGAGGCCGCGCTTCTTCTGGTAGTAGAGCGTGTATTGATCCATCGTCTGGAACTGCCGCTGGCCCGGCGCGTGATCCATCAGCGAGACGAGCCGGACATGCGGATCGTTCTCGAAGTCGACGAAATGCTCCATGCAATTGTCGGCGGAGACTTCGCAGCGCAGATGCAGGAAGTGTTCGGAACGCAGGCGACCATAGGCGGCGGCGGCGGCAATCGCGTCCGCCATGTCCCGCATTTCGCCATGGGCAAAGCCGCCGTCCTCGTCGGCGCCCATGCGCAGGCAGTCGAAGACGGTGGTGATGCCGGAGGTGGCGATCTGCGCGTCATGGGCCTGGATCGCCGCCGTGGTGTTCCAGCGCACGCCCGGACGCGGCGAATAATGCTGTTCCAGATGGTCGGTATGAAGTTCGACCAGGCCCGGGATCAGATAATCGCCCTCGAAATCCTCGCCAGTATGGACATTGCCTTCCGAGATATCGGTGATCTTGCCGTTCCGGATCTGGACTGAACCGGAGATCACGCTGTCCTCGAGCACGATGCGGGCATTGGTGAGCACGAGTTCGGTGGTCATGATGCGGTCTTTCTGTTTTCGAAGGCGGACGCCAGCGGAAGCCAGCGATGGGCGATGAAGGGTGCGCCGCGCTCCGGCTCTACGAAGATGGCGAGCCCATCGACGGTCAGCGGCGCGTTGGCGAAATCGGCAAAGCGGCGGTCGAGCTCGCGGCGCATGATGGGCGCCTCTTCGGGCGGGACCTGCCCGGTCAACGTCATGTGGAAGCGGAACTCGTCCATGACATAGGGATAACCCCAGCGGTCGAGATTGGCGCGCTGGGCCGAGCTTAACATATCAGGTTTGCGCCGTGCGATATCGATCTCCGACAGCGGCGCGCGAAAATGTTCGAACTCTTCGACGACGCGTCCGGCAAAATGCTGGAGCTCCGGGTAAATGGTATCGGGAACCAGCGCGAAGAACCGCCCGAGCTGGCCGACAATGACGTTCGGGATGTCGAAGACCGTGGTCTCGGCCGCGAACCGTTCGGCGGCCCTGATCAGCTCGGCTTCCGTCCGGTCCGGATGCAGCTCGAACGGCGCCTTGAGTGTCGCATGAAAGGCGTAGCGGCGCGGATCGGCGGTCAGTTCATGGACGGTGTCGCGGGACAGGCCGTCGACATCGGGCGTCGGAAACGTATCGGCGGTAAAGGCGTCACGGCCGAGCCAACGCGCTGCCGCCTTCGTCAGCGGATGGTTTTCGGCGGGCGAAAAATAGAGAGCGTAGCGCAAAACGGGATTCCGGAATCAGGAGAAGGCCGGCCGACTTTACCTGTGCGCCGGCCCGCGAAACAGGACCCCCGGCTAAAAGATTTCCATGACAGAATGATGATAATCCGGCCTGTCAGGAGCCCTTTTTGCCCATGACGCGCGAACGCAGCGCATTAGAGAGATTGTCGAAGACGAAGACCACGAGAAGGATCAGCAGGACCATGTAGGCAACCTTGTCCCAATCCGCATTGGTCTTCATGGATTCGAGCAGCTTGAGGCCGATACCGCCCGCACCGACAGCGCCGATCGCGGTTGCCGAACGGGTGTTGGACTCCCAGAAATACAGCGATTGCGAGATGAAGATCGGCAGGACCTGCGGCACGACGCCGTAACGCTGCACGATGACCGGCGCGGCCCCCACCGACTTCACGCCCTCGCGCTGCTTGTCGTCGACATTCTCCAGCGCTTCCGAATAGACCTTGCCGAGCGCACCGGTATCCGTGAAGAAGATGGCGGCGATCCCCGGGAGCGGCCCCGGCCCGAAGGCGCGGGTAAAGAACAGGGCCCAGATCAGCATGTCGATGGAGCGCAGGAAGTCGAAAAAGCGCTTCATCCCCCAGTTCATCGGCCGGCTCGTGGTGATGTTGCGCGCCGCGACGAAGGCAAGCGGGAAGGCGATGAGGGTGGCAAACAGCGTGCCGACGAAGGCCATGACCAGCGTCTGCATCAGCTTGGAGAGAATATCGCCATGCTGCCAGCTGCTATTATTCAAGAAGTTGTCGAGCGCCAGCGAGGCATTGGACTGGCTCGGGTCGAGCCGCTCGCCGAAGAGCATCAGCCCGGCCACGCCGGTGACGCTGCGACCCCAGAACGGCGATTGCGTGTCGAAGAAGAAATTCGCCCAGCCGAGGAAACGCCGCTGCACATAGACCTGGCTGTTGCGGATTTCCGCCTGGCCGGCAAAGCCGAAACGGACATTGACCTTGTTGCCGTCCTGCACCATGCGCGCCGGCGCACCGGCCGGCAGTATCGCCCGCTCCCCTTTGATCGCGACGGGATAGAGCTTGCCGTCGAGATAGACGTCGACTTGGTTCGGGGTCACGTCGAGCCGGTCGTCGCTACCGAAGATCACCGTGTAGCCGCCGTTGGAGGTCGGCTTCAGCCAGTCGATCGCCGCACCCTCCGGATATTGCCCGCGGCTCGTCCATTGTGGGACGACCTGGCCGTTCTGGAAGCGCAGGCGGGGCTGCGCGCGCCATGAATACCAGTCCTGGAGGTAGATCGCCGCGCGATCCCAGTTGCCGTTGACGAAGGTCGGGATGACGTTGAAGAAGGAGAAGCAGAAGGCGAGGTAGACGAAGACGGCGACGGCCGCGATCGCCAGGCCCCAGCGCTGCAAGACGCTGCGGTGAAAGACTTTCGGATAGGCGGCGAGGAGGCGTTCGCGATCGGCGGCATTGACGGCGAGATTGGACATCAGGCAGCTCCCCGGCCGAATTCGAACGATTGCTTGCCGATCAGCCGGCGGCGCAGCCAGGCCGAGAACTGGTCGACGCAGATGACCGTAATCAGAAGTAGAATGATGATCGCATAGGTCTTGGCGGCGTGGTCGCGGCCGATCGACAGGCTGAACACTTCCCCGATGCCACCGCCGCCGACGGCGCCGATAATGGTCGAGGCGCGCACGTTGATCTCGGTACGCAGCAGCGTGTAGGAGACGAAATTCGGCAGGACCTGCGGCAGGATCGCGAAGCGGACGCGCTCCAGCCAGCTGGCACCAGACGCGCGCAGGCCTTCGTCCGGCTTCATGTCGGCATTCTCGACCACTTCGAAGAACAGCTTTCCGAGCGCGCCGATGGTGTGGATCGACACGGCAATGATCGCCGCGATCGGACCGATCGACAGGATCGCGGCCAGCAGGCCTGCGACGACGATTTCCGGAAAGGCGCGCAGGATTTCCATGATGCGCCGCACCACCCAGCGCGTGAGACCGGCGCCGACGAGATTGGTGGAGGCGAAGAAGCAGAGAAGGAAGGCGCCGGTGGCGCCGAGGATGGTCGAAACGATGGCGATGTTGATGGTGATCGCCAACTGGTAGAAGAAGTTCGGAATATAGAAACTGTCGGTGATCCAGACGCGATCGCTCGTATAGTCGAACTTGATCGATCCGTCCGCATAGGGCGACGGCAGGTCGAACATGGCGCGGAAGATTTCCAGCGGGCTGTTCGGCACGAAGCTCTTCAGGAAATCGAAGAAATAGGGAAGGCGTTCGAAGAACTTGCCGGAATTGGCTTCGTTGGCGAAATCCAGCGACGCGCCGAGCACGATCAGGAAAACGACGATGGAGACGACGGTATAGATCCGCCGGGTCCGCACCTGTTGCTGATAATGGTCGAGGATGGTGCGGGAGCTTTCCTGCAGCCCGCTGTACTGAGCGGGTTCGGCCACGTGCGCCATTCTGGGTATCCTTGCTGAACGAGCGGCGGCATCGTCATGATGCCGCCGCAGGATGTTGATCAGACGTTGGATCAGCCGCCGATGACAGCCTTACGAGCGTCGATGATGGTCTGGTAGAACTTCTGGTCGACTGGCGACCAATCGACGTAACCGCCGCCCGTGAAGCTCTCGAAGCAAGACTTGTCCTTCTTCGGCAGTTCGGCGAAGAAGGCCGTCACCTTCTTCTTCATGTCGTCCGAAAGCTTGTTGGAAACCATCAGCGGGCCGTTCGGGATGAGCGGCGACTTCCAGACCTGGACGACGTCGTCCATGTCGAGCAGGCCCTTGGAGACCATCTGGTGCAGGTTGCCTGAGGTGTAGCCTTGGGCCCAATCACCCTGAGCCGAACCGAAGGTGGTGCCGACGTCGAACTTCTTGTCGAGAATGCCGAGAACGAGGTTCTCATGGCCGCCGCCGAAGCCGGTTTCGGAGAAGTACTGCTTGACCGGCATGCCGATATCCTTCGGCAGGGCGACGTTCGGCACGAGGTAACCGGAGGTCGAGTCCGGATCGGCGAAGCCGATCTTCTTGCCCTTGGCGTCGGCGAGCGTCTTGATGCCCGAATCCTTGCGGGCAACCATGATCGAGTAGTAGCCGGTCGAACCGTCGGCCTGCTTGGTGGTCAGGACCGGGCTAACGGCGTTCGGGTCCTTGATGTAGATCGCTGCATAGGAAGCAGCGCCCATGACGGCGAGGTCGATCGTGCCGCCGAGCAGGCCCTGGATGACGCCGTTGTAGTTAGGCGACGGGAAGAGCTTGACGTCCGAAGCGCCGGTCGCGGCGATCAGGCCCGGCTTGACGCATTCGGTGCGGCGGATCTGGTCGGCTTCGTTTTCGCCGCCGTCGAGGCCGATACGCAGAACCGGTGCGCTCTGAGCGTGGGCCTGGCCGGCAACGGCGGCGACGGCGATCGTCGCCATCAGGATCTTGCGGAATGCAGACATGGAAGTCTCCTTTGGTGATTGGGTTGGTCAACCCGGAAAGGGCGTCAGTCTTCCGGCCGCGGGTCGCAGCCGGAAACGGGTCAGCGCATGGCGGCGGCGTCGGCCACCATGCCGGATGTATCGATCGCGACCGGAGCCTCGCCGCGGCGGGCGGGGGCCAGGCTGGTCGATGTCATCGTCTCGTCGATCCCGGCGCCATCCTTGTCGGAGCCGTAGATCTCGCGCACCGCATTGGCGTTGAGCTGCTGCGGCGGGCCGTCGAAGACGACGCGGCCGCCCGCCATGCCGATGATCCGCTCGCAATAGCTGCGGGCCGTATCCAGCGTGTGCAGATTGGTGATGACCGTGATGCCTTCGCGCTCGTTGATGTCGCGCAGCGCATCCATGACGATCTTGGCGTTGAGCGGATCGAGCGAGGCGATCGGCTCGTCGGCGAGCATCATTTTCGGTGCCTGCACCAGCGCCCGGGCGATCGCCACGCGCTGCTGCTGGCCGCCCGACAGCGTTCCGGCCGCCTGCAGTGCCGTCTGCTCGATGCCGAGCCGCTCCAGCGCCGCCATCGCCATGACGCGCTCGTCGCGGCTGAAGATCTTCAGGAGACTCATCGTCGTCGAACGGTGATTGAGACGGCCGAGCAGCACGTTGGTCATAACGTCGAGGCGCGGGACCAGGTTGAACTGCTGGAAGATCATCGCGCAGTCGCGTTGCCAGTTGCGCAGTGCCCGGCCCTTGAGGGAGGAGACTTCGGCGCCGTTAAAGTAGATGGAGCCGGAGCTCGGCTCCTGCAGGCGGTTGATCATGCGCAGCAGGGTAGACTTGCCGGCGCCGGAGCGGCCGATGATGCCGACCATCTGGCCCTGGGGAATCTCGACGTTCACGGCGCTCACCGCGATACGATCGCCGAAACGGCGGGTGATGTCCCTCAATTCGAACTTCATGCTCTCTCGCCAATTCAGCTTTTTTTCTGAGAGCTCGATAGCGATGGTTGATGAAGTCTGAATGTCGGATTTATGTCGGTTTTATTATATTCCGGAAGCGCCCGCCGCGCTTCCGCTACCTGGCATGACGGGACACAAATTCCTCTGCCGAAAGTGACCGGAAATCGTCCAGAGCAGCCCTCAGTTTCAGGTGGTCCCAGTCCCACCAGGCAAGCCGGTCCATCGCTTCGCCGACCGCTTTCGTGAAACGCTCGCGGATGAGTTTTGCCGGCACGCCGCCGACGATCGTATAGGGCGCGACGTCCTTCGATACGACCGCACCGGCACCGATCACGGCGCCGTTGCCGACGGTGACGCCCGGCAGCACGGTGGCGCCATGACCGATCCACACGTCATGGCCGATCGTGACGCGATGGTCGCGCCGCCATTCGAAGAAGCTCTTCTCGTCTTCGGCATCGTCCCAGTAGCTGGCGGCGCGATAGGTGAAGTGGTGCAGCGTCGCCCGCCACGTCGGATGGTTGGTGGCGTTGATGCGCACGGAAGCCGCCATGTTGACGAACTTGCCGATCGTCGCACACCAGATGGAGCCGTCCTGCATGATGTAGGAATAGGCGCCGATCTCGGCCTCGCTGATGCGGCAGCGCTCGGCAACTTCGGTATACGGGCCGAGCGTGGAATTGCTGACGTTTGCCGTCTCGTGGATCGCGGGCTCGAGCCCCACCTTGACGCTCATGCAGCGACTGCCTTTCGCGGAGAAAATTGGGAGACGTCGAGAACACGGTCGGCCACCGCCTCGCGCACTTCTTCGTCGTGGAAAATGCCGAGAAGGGCGACGCCCTCGCGTTTCTTGTCCGCAATCATGTCCACGACGACGCGCCGGTTGACCGCGTCGAGTGAAGCGGTCGGCTCGTCGAGGAGCAGGATGCGGTGGCTGGTGATGAAGCCGCGGGCGATGTTGACCCGCTGCTGCTCGCCGCCCGAAAATGTCGCGGGCGGCAGGGTCCAGAGTTCCTGCGGCAGGTTGAGCTTGGCCAGAAGCTCGGTCGCCCTGTCACGCGCTTCCGGGGCTGCGATGCCGCGGGCGACGAGCGGTTCGGCGACCACGTCGAGCGCGGAGACGCGCGGAACGGTGCGCAGGAACTGGCTGACATACCCGAGCGTATGGCGCCGCACGTCGAGTACCGTGCGCGGGTCGGCGCGGGCGATATCGACGATCCGGTCCTTGTGATCGACGAGGATCTGCCCGGCATCGACGGCGTAGTTGCCGTAGAGCATCTTCAGGATTGAGCTCTTGCCGATGCCTGACGGGCCGCCGAGCACGACGCATTCGCCGCTCGCAACGGAAAAGTTCACATCCTTGACGACCGGCAGCTTGATGCCGTCGCGCAGATGCATGGTGAAGCTCTTGAAGACTTCAGAAACGACGAGAGGGGTGGCCATCGGTATTCTCCTCAGACCTGAAGAATGGAAGAGACGAGAAGCTGGGTATAAGGCTCGCGGGGGTCGTCGAGCACCCGGTCGGTCAGCCCGTGTTCGATCACATGGCCGTCCTTCATTACCATCATCCGATGGGACAGGAGACGGGCGACCGCGAGATCGTGGGTGACGACGATCGCCGAAAGGCCGAGATCGTTGACGAGGCCGCGCACCAGGTCGAGCAGGCGGGCCTGGACCGAGACGTCTAGACCGCCGGTCGGCTCGTCCATGAACACCAGGCGCGGGCCGGTCACCAGGTTGCGGGCGATCTGCAGGCGCTGGCGCATGCCGCCGGAAAAGGCGCGCGGCTGGTCGTCGATACGGTCGGTGCCGATTTCGACACGGGTCAACCAGTCGCTCGCCGTCTCGCGGATCTTGCCGTAATGCCGGTCGCCGACGGCCATCAGCCGCTCGCCGACATTGGCGCCGGCCGAGACCGTCATGCGCAGGCCGTCGGCCGGGTTCTGGTGCACGAAGCCCCAGTCGGTGCGCATCAGGAAACGCCGTTCAGCCTCGCTCATGTGGTAGAGGTCGCGGAAATTGCCGTCGCGCATCCGGTATTCGACACTACCGGTCGTCGGCATCAGCCGGGTCGACAGGCAGTTGAGCAGCGTCGTCTTGCCGGAGCCCGACTCTCCGACGATGGCGAGCACTTCGCCCGGCCATAGGTCGAAGGAAACGTCCTTGCAGCCGATCCGGCTGCCGTAGAATTTCGAGACGCCGCTGACTTTGAGAAGAGGGGTGTCGGTCATTCCGCTGCCTCCTTGGCTGGCGCCAGCATGGCGCCGACATGGCCGTGTTCGCGGCGGTCCTCGCAATTGTCGGTGTCCGAACAGACGAACATGCGGCCGCCCTTGTCGTCCAGCACCACTTCGTCGAGATAGACGTTCTCGGCGCCGCAGAGCGCGCAGGGCTTGTCGAAGGTCTGGATTTCGAACGGATGATCCTCGAAGTCGAGACTGACGACATCCGTATAAGGCGGCACGGCATAGATGCGCTTCTCGCGGCCAGCGCCGAACAGCTGCAACGCCTCCGACCGGTGCATCTTCGGATTGTCGAACTTCGGCGTCGGCGACGGATCCATCACGTAGCGGCCCGCGACCTTGACCGGGTAGGCGTAGGTCTTCGAAATCCGGCCGTTATGGGCGATATCCTCGTAGAGCTTCACATGCATGAGCCCGTATTCTTCGAGCGCATGCATCTTGCGGGTCTCGGTCTCGCGCGGCTCGAGGAAGCGCAAGGGCTCCGGGATCGGCACCTGGTAGACCAGAATCTGACCCTCGGCGAGCTTGTGCTCGGGAATGCGGTGGCGCGTCTGGATGATCGTCGCGTCCTTGGTGTGGGTGGTAACGGCGACATTGGCGACCTTCTGGAAGAAGGCGCGGATCGAGACCGCATTGGTCGTGTCGTCGGCGCCCTGGTCGATCACCTTCAGCACGTCTTCGGGGCCGATGATCGCTGCCGTCACCTGCACGCCGCCGGTGCCCCAGCCGTAGGGCATCGGCATCTCGCGGGAGGCGAAGGGCACCTGGTAACCGGGGATGGCGATCGCTTTGAGGATCGCGCGGCGGATCATCCGCTTCGTCTGCTCGTCGAGATAGGCGAAGTTGTAAGTGGCGAGGTCCGTCATCTTGGAGTATCCTGTGACTGCGTGAACCAACTAGAAGGAAAGGCTGTCATGGACGCCATCACTTCGAACGGATTGCTGGGCGTGGCCGTCTTCGCGGCCTTCGTCGCCTGCGGGATCATCATTCCCTTTTATGTCATCAAGCCGCCGAAAAACCGCGGCAGGGCCAACGCGGGCAGCGAGGGCGGTGGGGTCGGCGCCTACGGGAGCGGCTGCGACGGCGCCAACGCGGGCAGCGCCTGCGATGGCGGCGGAGGTGGTGACGGTGGAGGCGGCGGAGGCGACTGATCCGCCCCTGAACTGCGGCCGAACCGGCATCATTCGGCGGCCTCCTGAAGGCCATTGCCGCTATTGCGCGCCGTCTCGATGTCCGATCGCATCTTGCGCACAAGCGCAAGCTCGGCCTGGAAGTCGACGTAGTGCGGCAGCTTCAGATGCTCGACGAAACCGGTCGCCTGCACGTTGTCCGAATGGGAGATCACGAATTCCTCGTCCTGCGCCGGCGCGGTGATGTCCTCACCGAGCTCTTCGGCACGCAGCGCCCGGTCGACCAGCGACATCGACATCGCCTTGCGCTCGCTCTGGCCGAACACCAGGCCGTAACCGCGGGTGAACTGCGGCGGCGCCTTCGACGAACCCTTGAACTGGTTGACCATCTGGCATTCGGTGATCCGGATGCGGCCGAGCGAGACGGCAAAACCGAGTTCTGCAACTTCGATCTCGACTTCCACTTCCCCGATGCGGACTTCGCCGACGAACGGATGGTTGCGGCCGTACCCCCGCTGGGTGGAGTAGCCGAGCGCCAGCAGGAAACCCTCGTCGCCGCGGGCGAGCGCCTGCAGGCGCAGATCCCGGCTCATCGGAAACTCCATCGGCTCGCGGGTGAGGTCGCCGGCCTGATGGTCCTCGGAAAACTCGCCATCCGCCTCGATCAGGCCTTCATGGGCGAGAATGTCGGAGACCCGCATGATGTGCTCCGCCGGCGTGTCGCGGCGTTCCGGCTCGTCGACCGGTTCGTCGGTGAGCAGAGAAGGATCGAGCAGCCGGTGGGTATAGTCGAACGTGGCCCCGAGAAGCTGGCCGCCCGGCAGGTCCTTGTAGGTCGCCGAAACGCGCCGCTCGACCTTCATGGCGGCCGTATCGACCGGAACGGACGAGCCGAAGCGCGGCAGCGTGGTGCGATAGGCCCGCAGCAAGAAGATCGCCTCGATCATGTCGCCGCGCGACTGGCGGATGGCAAGCGCTGCGAGCGCCCGGTCATAAAGCGAGGCCTCGGCCATCACCCGGTCGACGGCGAGGCCCAGCTGCTCGACGATCTGCTCGATGGTGACGGAAGGAAGCGAGCGATCGCCCCGACGCCGGTCGGCCAGCAGCCTGTGAGCATTGTTGATGGCGGCCTCGCCACCCTTGACGGCAACATACATGGTTCATTCTCCTGGCCATTACCGGCATCCCATCAAGATGCGGGAAGGTTTGGTCGTTTGGCCCCAAGCGGCGGCCCCAAGTTTAAAAAGTCGGTCGACCGTTCATTGGGTGGCGATGCGGACAGTCCGCGGCAGGCACAACAGGTTTTTGCCGGCCGTCAGGATGACATCGACGCCACGCGGGAAGAGCGCCCGGTTGTCGGCCCAAAGCCGCAGAAAAACTTCCGGAAGGCCCTTCACCATGACGGTGGTAGCGTGCGGAATGCCAGGACCCGTCAGCGTCAGCGGCAGGCCTTCGCCAAGTGCTGCGACCTCGATCACCAGCGTCGTTGAACGGTCGGGGTATTCCTGCGTGCCGGCCGAGAAGAGGCCGAACGAGGCAAGCGCTGCCCCGGCCTCCACGAAGGCAAAGCGGGCCTCGGCCTTCTCGCGGGTGATCGGCGCACCGGTGTGGAAGCCGATCCACTCGCCGACGGCCGATTTGAAAAGCCCGGCACTCAGCCACACGGGCGTTTCATGGTCGCAGAGCGTCACGGCAATCGCCCCGGCCGCTCCTCCAAGCGGTTCCGGCTGGCCGACATCCGGTCCGACGGTACGGATCGTTCCCGGACGGGCCATGCTGTCCATCAGCATGCGGAACACGTCCTGGGATTCGAAGACCGGTTCTCTAAATCCGCCGGAAAGCGCTTGCGTCTTGATGTTCATCAGTCGTCCCCCCGTACCATGGTGAAGAAATCGACGCGGGTCGCGGCCGTCTCTTCCGCCTTCTGTTTATCTTCCGTTGCGATGCGGGCCTCGATCGGACCGAGCAACGTGGCCTCCACAAAATCGCGCGTGGCGTCCTCCTGCCAGAGCGCGTCGAAAATGGCCGAAAGCCGGACATTCGCCTTCGCTGTGCCGAGCGCCTGCGCATGGCCGGCGGTGCCGGATGCCAGAAGCACGGTCGCACGCGTCACCGTCGCCTCGCCGAGATTGAAGGGTGCGCCGCCGCCGCCGATGCGACCGCGAACCATCACCAGTCCGGTCTCAGGCCCACGCACCGGCTTCACCTCCGGTTTGGCCGGAAGCTTTTCCCAGGCGGCATGCAGTTCGTTCGTCGTCGCGCGCGCAAGAAGCCCAGCGGCGCGGCGGCGCGCGGCGATTTCTGTATTCGGCTCGATTTGTTTCGCCAGGTCCATTACCAAGCTCCTAAATGTCTATTGATATAGACAACCATACAAGTTATATGTACTACTAACTTTCTGATATAACAAGCGTGTGACATGGATACCGGGCAGACAAACGTTCACCGACAAAACGGCGTAGCGCTATGGCGGCAGATCGCCGACCGCATTCGTGCCTCGATCGCCAATGGCGACTACGACGCGACCGGCAAGGTGCCGCCGGAATTCACGCTGGCCGCGCAGTTCGGCGTCAATCGCCATACGGTCAGGAGCGCGCTTGCCGCCCTCGCTCAGGAGGGCATCGTTCGTTCGGTACAGGGGCGCGGTACGCTGATCGAGCGCAAGGAACGGCTGAACTTCCCGATCACGCGGCGCACCCGGTTCAACGAGGGCATCGGCGATCAGGCGCGGGAAAAGGAAGGCCTGCTGCTGCATTCGGCCCAGGAACCGGCCTCAGTCGACCTGTCGGCCCGGCTGCGCATTCCTGAAGGTGCGCAGGTGATACGGCTGGAAACGCTGAGGAAAGCGGATCGCCGCCCGGTTTCCCGCTCGACGACCTGGTTTCCGGCCGACCGTTTCGGCGGCATCGGGGAGGCCTACAGCAAAAGCGGTTCGATCACGGTTGCATTCCGGATGCTCGGCCTCTCAGATTATCTGCGTGTCTCGACGGAAGTGACGGCTACTCATGCGGACGGCGCGGATCTCGTCGACCTGCAGCTGTCGCCGGGAGCCATCATCCTCGTGGCCCGCGCGCTCAACACCGATACGGAAGGCGTACCGATCCAATACGCCGTCAGCCGCTTCCCGGCCGACATGGTGCAATTCACGATCGAGAATTGAGCTGTAGTCAGACGTCAACAATCATGTGGAGCAAAATCCGAGATTTCTCGCTGGCACTCGTTTCAGTGGTACGATCCCAAAGCTCGAAACTGGTGATTCCCGATGTCGACCTCTGATTGGATGATTATCCTCGCAACGCTTGCAGGCCCGATTTTAGCAATACAGGTCCAAAAGTTTTTGGAGCGTGGCCGTGAAAATCGCAATCGGCGTCTTCAGATATTTCGGACGTTAATGGCCACTAGAGCGGCGTCCGTCTCTCCAGCCCATGTAGAAGCTCTTAATTCAATAGCTTTGGAATTTTACGGCAGAAAGAGATCTTCTAAAGCAGTAGTCGAGGCCTGGAAGCATTACCTTGATCACCTGTCTCAAGACAATGCTAATTTGGCAATCTGGAGCCAAAAGCGTGTTGATCTATTTATAGATCTTCTTCATAAAATGGCACCAACTGTAGGCTACGAGTTTTCAAAAGTTGAAATTAGTAGGGAAATATATTCTCCCAAAGCTCACGAAGAACTTGAGGCACACCAGCACATTATCCGCGAAGGAATTGTTCGCATACTCAGCGGAGGCGCCGCACTCCCCGTGGAAATCCACAATGGGCCGCAAGGAGGCGGTGAGATTTTACTGAGCCCACCCCATCCCTAGGAAGGGGTGGGCTCGGCAGAAGCAATTGCCTCAATGCGCGCCGGACATGTCGCCGAGAACGTCCTTGGAAGCGACGGTCGAGTCGGCTTTGAGTGTGTAGACCATCGGCACGCCGGTCGCGAGGTTGAGCTTGAGGATCTCTTCCTTGCTGAGCCGGTCGAGAACCATCACCAGCGAGCGAAGCGAATTGCCGTGGGCGGCGACGAGGACCTTTTCGCCGCGCAGCACCCGCGGCAGGATTTCCGTCATGTAATAGGGCCAGACGCGGGCGCCGGTATCGCGCAGGCTTTCGCCGCCGGGCGGCGGAATGTCGTAGGAACGGCGCCAGATATGCACCTGCTCCTCACCCCACTTGGCGCGCGCATCATCCTTGTTGAGGCCGGAAAGATCGCCGTAGTCGCGCTCGTTGAGCGCCTGGTCGCGGATCGTCTCGAGATCCGGCTGGCCGACCTTGTCGAGGACGATCTTCAACGTGTCCTGGGCGCGCTTCAGCACCGAGGTGAAGGCAATGTCGAACTTGATGCCCGTTGCCGCCAGCGCTTCGCCGCCGGCTTCGGCTTCCTGAATGCCGAGCGGCGTCAGATCCGGATCGCGCCAGCCTGTGAAAAGGTTCTTGAGATTCCAGTCGCTCTGGCCGTGGCGAACGAGGACGAGAGTTCCGCTCATGGGATGAATTCCTCCGGGAAGATTTTCAGGAAAGCCCGAGCACGTCGAGCATGGAATAGTGGCCGGGCTTCTTGTCGCGCGCCCAGAGCGCCGCGGCAACCGCGCCACGGGCGAAGATCGAGCGGTCGCGCGCGCTGTGCGACAGCGTCACCAGTTCGCCTTCGCCGGCAAGGACGACGGAATGGTCGCCCACGACCGAGCCGCCGCGCAGCGTCGCAAACCCGATCGTGCCGGTCGGGCGGGCGCCCGTATGGCCGTCGCGCACCTTGACGGATTGGCTTGCGAGATCGATGCCTCGGCCTTGCGCTGCCGCTTCGCCGAGCAGCAGTGCCGTGCCGGATGGCGCGTCGACCTTGTGCTTGTGATGCATTTCGACAATCTCGATATCCCACCCCGCGGCAGGCAAAGCCTTCGCCGCCTGCGCGACGAGCACACCGAGCAGGTTGACGCCGAGGCTCATATTGCCGGACTTGACCACGCGCGCGTGACGGCCGGCCGCCTTGAATTTTTCCTCGTCCTCGACCGAGCAGCCGGTCGTACCGATCACATGGACGATCCGTGCCTGCGCGGCGAGGACCGAGAAGGCGACGCTGGTCGCCGGCGTGGTGAAATCGAGCACACCGTCGGCATCGAGGAAAGCCTTCAAGGGATCGGAGGTTACGGGAACGTCAAGAGTTCCGACACCCGCAAGCTCGCCGGCGTCCTTGCCGATGAACGGCGAACCTTCGCGGCTAACGGCCGCGTGCAGCGTCACGCCTGCTGTTTCATGGATGACCCGGATCATGGCCTGGCCCATCCGGCCTGCAGCACCAACCACCACGAGTTTCATGTCATTTGCGGTCATGCGCGGCGCAATCCTTGCTTCGTCGGTCAGTCTTTTCGAGCGGTTACAGCTTGTCGGGGCGAGCGTAAAGGCCGCTTCCGCACTGCGCAAGCATCTCTTGCAGGTCGTATCCAGGAAACCGAGCCTCGCCCGCGACGATCATCTCGGGCCGTACCTAACGTTGCCAGCGGCGGCCATCCATGGAAAGGCCGTAGGCGGAAGGCGTGCGGGCAAAGCTTGCAAGGCCGGCCAGCGCCGCCTGCGGATGGGTCACCACGAAGGTCGGGATCGTGCCCATCAGCTCCGTATGCGGCGCTTTATCCTCGAAGGCGGCGCGGAACTCTGGACCTTTCAGCGCCGGAACGATCTTCTGCGAAATGCCGCCGGCGAGATAGACCCCGCCCCGCGCCATGAAGATCAGCGCCATATCGCCGGCGACCCGGCCGAGATAGGTGGCAAACAGCGAAAGCGTTTCGACGGCCTGGGAATTCGAGCGGTTCAGACCGTGGGCCGTGACATCCGCCGGATCGGAAAACGCCGGCTGCAGACCGTCGGCCGCACAGACGGCCTGGTAGATGTTGACGACGCCGCGCCCGCTCAGGATTTCTTCCGCGGAAACGCGACCCTCGATGCGCTTGAGGTGCGGAAAGATCTCGAAATCCCGTTCCGAGCGGGGGCCGACATCCACATGTCCGCCTTCGCCGGGAACCGGAAACCACATGTTCCGCGCATGGACGAGGCCTGCGACGCCGAGGCCGGTACCCGGGCCGAGCACCACGCGCGACGCCATATGCGGCTCGTTGTTGGGCCCAAGCGTCTCGCGGTATTCGTCGGGCATGGCCGCGACGGCAAGCGCCTGGGCTTCGAAATCGTTGACGACCAGCACGTCCTCGAAGCCGAGATCGGCAATCATGCCTTTCGGCCTCACCACCCAGTCGCAATTGGTCAGATCGATCTCGTCGCCATCGATCGGCCCCGCGATGGCAAGGATCGCCGAACGGGGCTTTACCGAACTCCTGTCGAGCACGATTTTCTGGATCGCGTCATCGATCGTCGCGTAGTCGGCGGTGCGCACGTTCGGGAATGGCTTAGGTTCCGCATCGGCGTCGAGGAGGATGGAGAAGCGGGCATTGGTGCCGCCGATATCGCCGATCAGGATCGGAAAGGGCAGCTTGTCGGTCTTCATGTTATCGGCCATCGGGAAGCTTAGTCCTTCTGAAAGTCGATGAGTTTTTCGGCGGTGGCGCGGTTGAGCGCCATCGGTATGTCATAGACCGTTGCAAGCCGTGTCAGCGCCTTGACGTCGACATCGTGGGGAAGCGCGCTCAAGGGGTCGATGAAGAAGATCAGCATGTGGACCTCGCCGGTGGCGATCATCGCGCCGATCTGCTGGTCGCCGCCGAGTGGGCCGCTCTTCAGTCGCGTCACTTCGAGGCCGGGGCAGGCATCCTGAACCCGGCCGCCCGTCGTGCCGGTAGCGACGATGCGGAACCGCGAAAGCGCCACCTGGTGATGGCGGGCAAAATCCGCCATGTCGTCCTTCTTCTGGTCGTGCGCGATCAGCGCGATGCAGGGCTTGGCCGACATGATTGGGTATCCTCACCAGAACGATATTCAATCGATTTGTGACGCGTTCTAGCGTGCCGCTTCGCTCTTGGAAAGGTGGCGTCGAGGACCGGCGTTTTCGATTGCCGGCCTCATCCGGAACTATTGCAGCGGACGTGGCGTCGGGATGGGCATGTCGTCGGAAGCAGCCGGCGGATCGTTGACGATCGCCTCGATGGTCTTTGCCGGTGCCGACACTGCAGGCTGAGCGGTGTAGGCTACGGCGCTGCCGCCGAAGGTGGCGTCGTCTTCGGAGCGCGCCGGAGCTGCAAGCACGGCTGCACAGGCTTTCGGCAGATCCGAGAGCATGACTTGGCGGGGCTTGACCGGCTTCTTGTTCGGGTCCGGCTTCGGCGGCGGCGCCCACGGCTCCTTGCTGAACCACCAGGCAAGGGAATTGTCGCAGCCGTCGCCCTTGGCGACCGGTGCCTGGCTCTGGCAGGCCGTAGCGCCGGCCGGGCAGTGGATGCGGATATGGAAATGTTCGTCATGGCCGTAGATCGGCCGGACCTTGCCGAGCAGGCTTCGATCGCCGGTCCAGGTTTCGCAAAGCTTCTTCTTGATGGCCGGGTTGACGAAGACCCGCTCCACCTGCGGATAGCTCGCCGCCTGCATGACGACCTTGGCGTGGGTGCTGGTCCAGCGGCTGGGATCGACGGTCAGGAACTTGCTCTTGTCGAGCATGGAGGTGAACGGCAGGCTTTCGCGTTGCTGTGGGCTCAGAGGCTGGGCGGGCTTCGGCGTGAACCAGATATCGGCGTCGAGGCCGATCTGGTGTGAGGCGTGGCCTGTGAGCATCGGACCGCCGCGCGGCTGGGAAATGTCGCCGACCAGAATGCCGGAACCCCAGCCGAGCCTTGCGGCATCGCCGGAGAACCGCTCGAGCAATGAAATCATTGCCGGATTGCCCCAGCGGCGGTTGCGCGAGAGGCGCATCGCCTGCCAGGTTGGTCCGTCGGTGGGCAGCGCCACGGCGCCGGACATGCAGCCCTTCGCATAGAAACCGAGCGGCTCCGCCTCCGCCATGCTCGGGAGCTTTACGGTGCCAAAAAGCTGTTTTGCCGGCGTGCCTTCCTGCGCTGCCACCGGCCCTGTGAAGGTGCCGCAAAGGAAAGCGGTCACCGTCAGCCGCAAAATAGTACCCGAAATCGATCTCATGCCCATCCGCCGCAAATCACCTGATCCCCTCGAATCTACCGTGAAACAGGATTTTGGTGAAATGGAGATGGTGGAAGCCTTGCCGATTTCCGGAAGATAAACGCCGGATAAAACGGATGTGAGCGCCGAACTCCTGTTTTTCGCCGCCTTTTGTCCTATGCTTCACCGCAACAGAGAAACTCGGAAGAGGTAACGAATGGTTCTGGCTCGGCTGAAGGTAGGTTTCGCGATCGTCCTGGCGACGGTTCTCGCAGCGTCGAACGTGCCGGCCCAGGAACCGAAATGGCGGCATGGCATGGCCGTTGTCGGTGACCTCAAGCTGCCGGAAGGCTTCAAGCAGCTCTCTTATGTCGATGTAAACGCGCCGAAGGCCGGCGAACTGCGCCTCGGTGACGAAGGCACGTTCGACAACCTCAACCTGGTGATCGACCGGGGTGCCGTGGCTTCAGGTGTCAGCCTGATCTACGATACGCTCATGAAGCGCTCGGAGGACGAGGTTTTCGGCACCTATGGCCTTCTGGCCGAGGCGGTGTCCTATCCGGACGACGTGTCTTCGGTGACGTTCCGGTTGAGGCCGGAGGCGAAATGGTCGGACGGGCAGCCGGTCACTCCGGAGGACGTGATCTTCAGCCTGGGGAAGCTGAAGGAGCACAGCGCCCTCTATTCCGGCTACTATCGGCACGTCACCGGTGCTGAAAAGACCGGCGATCGCGAAGTCACCTTCCGCTTCGACGAAAAGAACAACCGCGAACTGCCTTCGATCGTCGGCGACTTCCCGGTCCTGCCGAAGCACTGGTGGGAAGGCAAGGACGCACAGGGCAACCAGCGCGATATTTCCCGCACTACCCTGGAGCCGCCGATCGGGTCCGGCCCCTACAAGATCGGCGCCGTTCAGCCGGGCTCCACCATTCGCTACGAGCTGCGCGACGACTACTGGGGCAAAAATCTGCCGATCAATCTCGGCCAGTATAATTTCCGGACGATCAGCTATACCTATTTTTCGGATGCCGACGTGGAATTCGAGGCCTTCCGGGCCGGTACGATCGACTACCGCCAGGAAAACAGTTCGAGCCGCTGGGTCACCCGTTACGATTTCGATGCGGTGAAGGACGGGCGGGTCATCAAGGAAGCACTGACCAATCCCTTCAAGGCCGTCGGCGTCATGCAGGCTTTCGTGCCGAACATGCGGCGTGACATCTTCAAGGACGCACGGGTCCGCGAAGCGCTGAACTACGCCTACGACTTCGAGGATCTCAACAAAAACCTTGCCTATGGCGGCCTGAAGCGGGTCGATAGCTTCTTCTGGGGCACCGAACTTGCTTCATCCGGCCTGCCCCAGGGAAAGGAACTGGAGATCCTCAACGGGTTGAAGGACAAGGTTCCGGCGCGGGTATTCACAACCCCGTACACCAACCCCGTCGGTGGCGACCCCAACAAGGTGCGCGACAACCTGCGCACGGCCGTCAGCCTGCTGAAAGGGGCCGGCTGGGAGCTGAAGGGCAACCGGATGGTCAATGCCAAGACCGGACAGCCCTTGGGTTTCGAAATTCTCCTGAACAGCCAGTCGCAGGAGCGCACCGTGATGCCTTATGTGACAAGTCTCAAGAAAATCGGCATCGATGTCCGGCTCCGGATCGTCGACGCCTCGCAATATATCAATCGAATCCGCAGCTTCGACTACGACATGATGTACGGGGTTTGGGCTCAGACCATGAACCCCGGCAACGAACAGGCGGACTACTGGGGATCGGCGTCCGTCAGCCGGCCGGGATCGCGCAACTATGCAGGCATCGCCGATCCTGCTGTGGATCAGCTGATCAACATGATCACCTTTGCCGAGAAGCGGGAGGACCAGGTGGCCGCCGTGAAGGCGATGGACCGGGTGCTGCTCGCCAACCACTATGTGGTCCCGATGTTCTATTCCGGCGAAGCGAGGATCGCCTACTGGAACCGCATCACGCATCCGCAGAGACTGCCGGAATACAGCACAGGTTTCCCCGACACCTGGTCGGCCAGAAGCGCCGCGAAGTGAAGAACCGGGCGCGGACTTGCGCCGCCGTCCGGCACCTGTTCCAAATGAACCCGTATGATTCGCACCGGAAAAGAGGAAAGAGCCATTTGATCGGCATTGGGATATGCGGTGAGACAAGCCCTGTAGCCACGGGCAGGGAGCTCTGATGGGCGCCTATATTCTCCGCCGTCTTCTGCTGATGATACCGACGATCGTCGGCATCATGGCAATTTCCTTCCTCGTCGTGCAGTTCGCGCCGGGCGGCCCCGTTGAGCAGGTAATCGCCCAGATCCAGGGCCAGGATACCGGCGACCGGCTTTCCGGCGGCGGCGGCGACCTGCTCCAGCAACAGGGCGGAGGCGAGGAGAGCCGTTATCGCGGCGCCCAGGGCCTCGATCCGGAATTCATCGCCAAGCTCGAGAAGCAGTTCGGTTTCGACAAGCCGCCGGCGACGCGGTTCCTCGAAATGATGTGGAACTACATCCGCTTCGACTTCGGCGAGAGCTTCTTCCGCAATACCTCGGTGCTCGATCTGATCATCGACAAGATGCCGGTATCGATCTCGCTCGGCTTCTGGATCCTGATCGTCTCCTATCTGATCTCGATCCCGTTGGGCATCCGCAAGGCGGTCAAGGACGGCTCGACTTTTGACGTCTGGACCTCCGGCGTCATCATCATCGGATATGCGGTGCCGAGCTTCCTGTTCGGCATCCTGCTGATCGTGCTCTTTGCAGGCGGTTCCTTCTTCGACTGGTTCCCGCTGCGCGGCCTGGTTTCGGACAATTTTTCAGAACTTTCCTGGTGGGAAAAGGTCATCGACTATTTCTGGCACCTGACATTGCCGTTGATCGCCATGTCGCTTTCGGCCTTCGCCACCACCACCCTGCTGACCAAGAACTCGTTCATCGACGAGATCAAGAAACAGTATGTGACGACGGCGCGTGCCAAGGGCCTCAACGAGCGGCAGGTGCTCTACGGCCACGTCTTCCGCAACGCCATGCTGATCGTCATCGCAGGGTTTCCGGGCGCCTTCATCTCGGCCTTCTTCACCGGTTCGCTGCTGATCGAGAACATCTTCTCGCTGGATGGATTGGGGCGTCTCGGTTATCTCGCGATCGTCAACCGCGATTACCCGATCGTTTTCGGCACACTCTACATCTTCTCGCTGATGGGCCTGTTCGTCAGCCTGATTTCGGACCTGATCTATACCTGGATCGATCCGCGCATCGATTTCGAGCGGAGGGATGTCTGATGGAGGCGACCGCCGCAAAGACGACCGTGCAGACGGCACCGCCGCAAAAGCGGCCTTGGATCTCGCCGACCAACCGGCGGCGGCTCGCCAATTTCCGCGCCAACAAGCGGGGTTACTGGTCCTTCTGGCTGTTCATGGTCCTTTTCGTGCTCAGCCTGTTTGCGGAATTCATCGCCAATGACCGGCCGATCGTCGCCTCCTACAAGGGCGAGATCCTCTACCCGGTCCTGGTGGATTATCCGGAAGAGAAGTTCGGCGGCTTCCTGGCAACGACCGATTACCGCTCCGACTATATCCAGCAGGAAATCGAGACAAACGGCTGGATGGTCTGGCCACCGATCCGATATTCCTACCAGACGGTCAATTCCAACATCCCCCATTCGGCGCCGACAGAACCCTTCTGGCTGATGGAGAAGGCGGATCGCTGCGCCGCCTATCCGCAGAAGGATCAGGACTCGAACTGCATCCTCGGCAACCTGAACTGGCTCGGCACCGACGACCAGGCACGTGACGTGACCGCCCGCATGATCTACGGCTTTCGCATCTCCGTCCTGTTCGGCCTGGTGCTGACGATCTGCTCTGCAGTAATCGGCGTGACGGCCGGCGCGGTCCAGGGTTATTTCGGCGGCTGGACGGACCTGCTGATGCAGCGGTTCATCGAGATCTGGTCGTCCATGCCGGTTCTCTACATCCTGCTGATCATCGCCTCGATCCTGCCGCCGGGCTTCTTCGTCCTGCTCGGCATCCTCTTGCTTTTCTCCTGGGTCGGTTTCGTCGGCGTGGTGCGCGCCGAGTTTCTGCGGGCCCGCAATTTCGAATATGTCCGCGCCGCCCGCGCACTCGGCGTCGGCAACTGGACGATCATGTCCCGGCACCTGCTGCCGAACGCCATGGTCGCGACGCTGACCTTCCTGCCCTTCATCCTGTCGGGTTCGATCGCGACGCTGACCTCGCTCGATTTCCTGGGCTTCGGTCTGCCGGCAGGCTCTCCGTCCCTGGGCGAGATGATTTCGCAGGGAAAGAACAACCTTCAGGCGCCATGGCTCGGCTTCACCGCCTTCTTCACCATGTCCCTCATGCTTTCGCTGCTGATCTTCATCGGCGAGGCCGTGCGCGATGCCTTCGATCCCAGAAAGACGTTCGGGTGAGCCGATGACAGAGCCGCTTCTTTCCGTCCGCGATCTCTCCGTCGCCTTCCATCAGGGCAGCGATACCTCGATTGCCGTCGACGGGGTCTCGTTCGACATCATGCCCGGCGAGGTGATGGCGCTGGTCGGGGAATCCGGCTCCGGCAAGTCGGTGACGGCGAATTCCATCCTCAAGCTGCTGCCTTATCCTTCGGCAAGCCATCCGTCCGGGGAGATCCTGTTCGACGGCAAGGACATGTTGAAGGCGTCCGAGCCGGAACTGCGCCGCGTGCGCGGCAACGATGTCACGATGATCTTTCAGGAGCCGATGACCTCGCTCAATCCGCTTCATTCGATCGAGAAGCAGATCGGCGAGATCCTTGAGCTTCATCACGGAATTGCGGGTCAGGCAGTGCGTATCCGCACGCTCGAACTGCTGAACCAGGTCGGCATACGCGAGCCGGAAAAGCGGCTGAGAGCTTATCCGCACGAGCTGTCCGGCGGGCAGCGCCAGCGCGTCATGATCGCCATGGCGCTCGCCAACCGCCCGAAACTGCTGATCGCCGACGAGCCGACCACGGCGCTCGACGTCACCGTGCAGGCGCAGATCCTCGATCTTCTGCGCGGGCTGAAGGGCGAGCACGGCATGTCCATGCTGTTCATCACCCACGACCTCGGCATCGTCCGGAAATTCGCCGATCGCGTCTGCGTCATGACCAAGGGCAAGATCGTCGAGACCGGCACGGTGGAGGAGGTCTTCACCAATCCGCAACACGCCTATACGCGCCATCTGCTCGCCTCCGAGCCGCGCGGCGAGCCGCCACCGACCGATCCCTCGAAGCCGGTGGTGATGGAAGGCAAGGACATCCGTGTCTGGTTTCCGATCAAGGCGGGTTTCCTGCGCAAGGTGGTCGATCATGTGAAGGCGGTCGATGGCGTCGATCTCGAACTGCGGGCCGGCGAGACGCTCGGCGTCGTCGGCGAATCCGGTTCCGGCAAGACCACGCTCGGTCTGGCGCTCGCAAGGCTCATCTCATCCAAAGGCTGCATCGCCTTCGTCGGAACGGATATCGACAAGTTCTCCTTCAAGGAAATGCGTCCGTTCCGCGACCGTCTTCAGGTCGTCTTCCAGGATCCCTATGGGTCGCTGAGCCCCCGCATGTCGGTCGGCGATATCGTTGCCGAGGGGCTGAAGGTGCATGAACGGTCGCTTTCCGCAGATGGCCGTGACGAGCGTGTCGCCTGGGCCCTGAACGAAGTCGGCCTCGATCCGGCGACCCGCTGGCGTTATCCGCACGAATTTTCCGGTGGCCAGCGGCAGCGCATCGCAATCGCCCGCGCCATGGTGCTGAAACCGCGTTTCGTGATGCTCGACGAGCCGACATCGGCGCTCGACATGACCGTGCAGGCGCAGGTCGTCGATCTCCTGCGCGACCTGCAGAAGAAGCACGATCTCGCCTATCTCTTCATCAGCCACGATCTGAAGGTGGTGAAGGCGCTCGCCAACCACGTTATCGTCATGCGGCTCGGCAAGGTGGTGGAAGAAGGTCCGGCGGACCAGATTTTCCAGGCGCCGAGAGAAGATTATACCCGCGCCCTGATGGCCGCCGCCTTCAATCTGGAAGCCGTCGAAATTGAAGCCATCAACCAGTAATCACAGCAATCAAGGTCAATCAGTCCATGCCTGCCAAACATCCGGTTGTCGTCGATCTTAAATTCGAGCGCCGCGAGATCGATGCCGCACTCGCCAGCGCCTTCACCGGCCGCACCGTGCTGCACGCCTCCGATCCTGGAGTGGACATGTCCGAGGCGCGCTATGCGGTGATCTGGAAGCCGGACCCGGACCTATTCCAGCGGGCACCGAAGCTGGAGGTGCTGTTTTCCGGCGGCGCCGGGGTTGACTATATCCTCACCATGCCCGGCCTGCCGGATATCCCGATCGTTCGTTTCGTGGACGAAAGCCTGACGACGCGGATGAGCGAATGGGTCGTGCTGCAGGCCTTGAGCCACCTGCGGCAGGTGCCGGCCTATCTCGGGCAGCAGCGCGAACGCCAGTGGCGCGAACTCTCCCAGCCGGAAGCGAAGGATCTGACCGTCGGCGTGATGGGCCTTGGCGTGCTCGGCCAGGACGCGGTCCGCAAACTGAAGATCATGGGTTTTGACGTGATCGGCTGGTCGCGCGGCAAAAAGGCCATCGAAGGCGTCGAGACCTTCGACGGGGGCGAACTCGATGCTTTCCTTGCCCGCACCGACATTCTGGTCGGCCTCCTGCCGCTGACGCCCGAGACGCGCGGTATCTTCAATGCTTCGCTGTTTGCAAAGCTTCGCCAGGGCGGCGCCTTGGGCAAACCGGTCTTCATCAATGCCGGACGCGGCGGCAGCCAGGTGGAGAGCGATCTTGTTGCCGCGCTCGGCAACGGCATTCTCGGCGGCGCATCGCTGGATGTCTTCGAGAAGGAGCCGCTCGGTGCGGATAGCCCGCTCTGGACGAAGGACAACGTCATTATTACCCCCCACGCGGCTTCCGCGTCCGATGTAAGGGCGCTGTTTCGCAATGCGGAGACCCAGATGGAACGCTACGAGGCGGGCGACCCCTTGCAGCACGTCGTGGATCGCCGGGCGGGCTACTGAGCCCTCCTGCCGGAACATTCGTTTCCGCCGACCGTTTCTTGTGCATGAGCCGGGCATTCCGGCCGAACAAGGAGCGAAATCATGAACACTCGTTTCGATCCCCAGGAAGCCGAGCCCCGTCATCCGAACCCGATCGGTTCGCCGCCGGTTGTTGAGACCGCTACGGAAGCGCGGCAGGGAAGCTGGGGTGCACCGGTCCTGAAGGTGCTGATTGCCGGCCTAATTCTGGCAATGGTCGCCTGGGCCGGCGCCGAGTGGTACGGTCGGAGCACTGCACCGCCGGACGAACAGACCGCGACGCCGCCAGCCGGAAGCACGACGCCCGCAAACCCGAATGCGCCGCCGACCGCCAATCCTTCTGCGCCGCCGGCCGCCGCGCCACCGGCAACCAACTCGCAATCCGGCAACTGACTGCATCATTTCTGATTTTTTCGGCCGTGACCCCTCGCGGCCGAATTGCGTCTGGACTTGTTCTGCATTTTTTTCGATAAAAATGCCCGGAGGTTGATCAGCCGCTGCCTCCATACGCATCGAAATCGGCGGAGCCGGCCCGGAAGGGCCGGGGCAGGGGCAGGCATGACCAAGACCGATATCGCGAGCAGGGTTTATAACCACACCTGGAAGCTCGACCCGATCATCCGCAGTCTGATCGATACGGATTTCTACAAGCTCCTGATGCTGCAGATGATCTGGAAGCTCTATCCGGACGTGGACGCCACGTTCTCGCTGATCAACCGTACGACCAGCGTCAAGCTGGCGGAGGAGATCGATGAGGGCGCGCTGCGCGAGCAGCTCGACCATGCCCGCACGGTCGGCCTGTCCAAGAAGGAGATGATCTGGCTCGCGGGTAACACGTTTTATGGTCGAAAGCAGATATTCGAGCCGGAATTTTTGAACTGGCTGTCCACCTACAAGCTGCCGGAATACGAACTCTCGAAGCGCGACGGCCAGTACGAACTGACCTTTCACGGCAAGTGGATGGAAACGACGCTGTGGGAAATTCCCGCACTCGCGATCATCAACGAGTTGCGCTCGCGTTCCGCGATGCGCTCGCTCGGTTTCTTCACGCTCGACGTTCTCTACGCGCGAGCCAAGGCCAAGATGTGGGAAAAGGTCGAGCGGCTGCAGGCATTGCCGGGCCTGCGCATCTCCGATTTCGGTACGCGCCGCCGTCACAGCTTCCTGTGGCAGCGCTGGTGCGTCGAGGCGCTCAAGGAAGGCATCGGCCCGGCGTTTACCGGCACCAGCAACGTCCTGCTTGCGATGGACTCCGATCTCGAAGCCGTGGGGACCAATGCGCACGAGCTGCCCATGGTGGCTGCGGCACTCGCAGAGACCGACGAACAGCTGCGCGCCTCCCCTTACCAGGTCCTGAAGGACTGGAACCGGCTTTATGGCGGCAACTTGCTGATCGTGTTGCCGGATTCCTTCGGCACGGCGGCGTTCCTGCGCGATGCGCCGGACTGGGTGGCCGACTGGACCGGGTTCCGCCCCGACAGCGCTCCGCCGATCGAGGGCGGCGAAAAGATCATTGCCTGGTGGAAGAAGATGGGCCGCAACCCTAAGGAAAAGCTGCTGATCTTCTCCGACGGGCTGGACGTCGATGCGATCATCGACACCTACCGGCATTTCGAAGGCCGCGTGCGCATGAGCTTCGGCTGGGGCACCAACCTGACCAACGATTTCGCCGGCTGCGCACCCCACGAGATTGCCGGCTTGATGCCGATCTCCATCGTCTGCAAGGTAAGCGAGGCGAACGGCCGTCCGGCGGTGAAACTTTCCGACAATCCGCGCAAGGCGACCGGAGATCCGGCCGAGGTGGAACGTTATCTGAAGTTCTTCGGCCAGGAAGATCGCGTCGATCAGGTCGTCCTGGTCTAGCCGACTGCTCGAACGGGAACAGGCCCCGCCGGAAGTGGCGGAGCCTGTCTGGGTTGGCTGGCTTAAGGGGAATTGGGAGCCTTGCTTACCGGATGACCTGCACGACGGTGTGGGTCTGCGGATCGACGATCACGCGCTGATTGTTGACCACCGTATAGGCATATCTCGGATTGCTGGGCACCGGTGTGACCACGACACTCTGCGGGAGCGGCTTACCGACAACGATAGGCTGCTCGACGACTACGGAAGCGGTCGGGGCGGGCTGTTCCTCGACGTAGGTAACGACTTCGCGCGGCGGCGGATCGATCGCGGTACCGGCTACGGCGCCGACGACCCCACCCACTGCGGCGCCGACTGGACCGCCGACGATGGCGCCGGTAACCGCTCCGCCAGCTGCACCATTGACGGTGCCCTGCTGGGCTCCGGCCTGTGTGGCGAAGGAAGCGGCGAGAATGGCGCAGGACGCGAGAATGATCTTCTTCATGGGTCTTCTCCTTTTCTTCTAACTTCCGAAGGGCTAACCCACCAGTTTTTGAGTGGTTCCTGTCTGCCGGTCACCTTTCGTAAGTGTCTGAAATCTTGAGCGAGGAGGTATTCGGGAGGTGTAGCCATGTTCCGCTCGCCAAAGCTGAGTCGGCAACGTAGCCCTCATAACCTCCGGGGCAAATCTATTGGCCTAGCGGCCGGCGCTGCGGCTTGATCCCAGGGATCTAGATCAAAAAATCGATATCGGGCCCTGCTCCTATTGCCAAGCGACGATCGGAGTCTATTTGCCTCCTTCAGTCCGGGAGGATCTGCCGTTGGAATATCGTTTCCTGATCGTCGAAGACAGTTTGCTGGTCGCGATGGATATCGAAGACGCCGTCCATCGAAGCGGCCATGACGTCGTCGGAATAGCACCCGACATGACGGTGGCGCTGAACTATACCCGTGACACGGATATAGCCTTCGTGGACGTGCGCCTTGCCGACGGCGAGACCGGACCGGAGATCGCCAAGGCGCTGGCGGAATACGGCATCGTGGTAATCATGATCACCGGCAATCCGGGCCTTGTGGCGGCGGGCGTCTCCGGGGTCCTCGGCGTGATGGCAAAACCGCTGACCGACCAGGCTTCGATGGACCTCATCCAGTTCGCCGTCGATCGCAAGAATGGCCGGCCCGGCGTGCCGCCGGCGCGGCTGCGGCTCTTTCACTGAAAGCGGCCTGATTGTCCGGCGGTTCAAATAACTTCTGTCCCTGAGATGACAGGGCCGGATATCCGCGCTATGGGATCGCCCCAGAGCGACAGCGGGTCATACATGCGTTACTTCATCACCGGGACGGCAGGCTTCATTGGTTTCCACTTGGCGCGACGCCTGCTGGAGGATGGCCACGAGGTTCTAGGCTTCGACGGGATGACGCCCTATTACAGCCTGCGCCTCAAGGAAGCTCGCAATGCCGGGCTCGCACAATTCCCTGCCTTCCGCCCGGTCATCGGCATGCTGGAAGACAAGTCGCTGATCGACAAGTCCGTCGAGGATTTCAAGCCGGATGTGATGATCCATCTCGCCGCCCAGGCCGGCGTGCGCTACAGCCTTGAAAACCCCAAGGCCTATCTCGATTCCAATCTCATCGGCTCCTGGAATATCCTGGAGATTGCCCGAAACTACGGCGTCGGCCATCTGATGCTCGCTTCGACCTCGTCGGTCTACGGTGCCAACCCGGATATTCCCTTCCGCGAAAGCGACCGCGCCGACGAACCCCTGACCTTTTATGCAGCGACCAAGAGGGCCACGGAGCTGATGGCGCACAGCTACGCCCATCTCTACAAGGTGCCGATTACCGCCTTCCGCTTCTTCACGGTCTACGGGCCCTGGGGCCGGCCGGACATGGCGCTCTTCAAGTTCGTCAAGGCGATCATCGAGAATCGCGAGATCGAGATCTACGGCGAAGGCAAGATGAGCCGGGACTTCACCTATATCGACGACCTGGTGAATTCGATCATCGACCTATCCAAGGTCTATCCCGGTGAAGACAATCGTGTCGCGGACATCGATACGCTCTCCCGTCAGGCACCGTTCCGCGTCGTCAATATCGGCGGCGGCCAGCCCTCGGGCCTCATCGACTTCGTCGAAACCATCGAACGGATCATGGGAAAGCCGGCCAAGCGCAAGATGCTGCCGATGCAGAAGGGCGACGTGCCGAGAACCTTCGCCAGCCCCGATCTTCTCGTGGCGCTGACCGGCCGCAAGCCGGAGATCGGCCTGGAGGAAGGGGTCAAGGCCTTCGTGCAATGGTATCTCGACCATCGCCACGAGATCGACTGAGCCGATATTCGCCCAGGCGCCTCAGCCGCGTCCGAACTCGTCGACGATGCGGATGATGTCGTCCTCGCCGAGATAAGATCCGGTCTGCACCTCGATCATCTCGAGCATGATCTTGCCGGGATTCGCGAGTCGATGCACCTCGCCCTGCGGGATATAGACGGACTCGTTTTCCCTGACGGTCCGGGTTTCCTCGCCGATCGTCACTTCCGCGGTTCCCTTGACGCAGATCCAGTGCTCCGAGCGGTGGTGATGTTTCTGCAGCGATAGCTTCTTGCCGGGTGTCACGAACAGCCGCTTCACCTGGAAACGATCGCCGTTGAGAACCGACGTATAGCCGCCCCAGGGACGATAGGAGGTCGGGTGGGTTTCGGTCAGCGCCGCGGTCGCCTTGGCCGCGGCGAGCTGCTTGACGATCTTGCCGACGTCCTGGCTGTCTTCCAGTCGGCCGATATAGACGGCGTCCTCGCTGGCGATGACCGCGACGCCATCCAGTCCCTGGACCGCGAGATGGCTGGTGCGCGACATCACCAGCGAATTCCGGGTGTTGATCAGCGTCGTCTTGCCGGAGGTGACGTTACCGGCCTCGTCGCGGGCGCCGAGCTTCCAGACGGCGTCCCAGCTTCCGAGATCGGACCAGGTGAACGACGAGGGCACGACCGCCGCGTTGGAGGTCTTCTCCATCAGGGCGTAGTCGACGGAGATATCCGGGCTTGCAGCAAATTCCTGCGCGTCGAGGCGGGTGAAATCGAGGTCGCTCGAAGCCTTGGCAAGTGCGGTGCGGGCGGCGGCCTCGACCTCGGGCGCGAAGGTGGAAAGTTCGCTCAGCACCTGACCGGCCTTGAACATGAAGATGCCGGAGTTCCAGATAAAACCGCCGGTCGACAGCATCTTCTCGGCCTCGGCCAGCACCGGCTTCTCGACGAAGCGTTTGACCTTGCAGGCGCCGGCCGGCAGCGCCTCGCCGATCTCGATGTAACCATACCCGGTGGCGGGCTCCGTCGGAGCAATGCCGAAGGTGACGAGCTTGCCGGCAAGGGCCGTCTGCCTGGCAATGCCGATCGCGTCGAAATAGCCGGCATCCGCGGTGATCTCGTGGTCCGAGGCAAGCACCTGCAGGATCGCATCCTCGCCGAAGCGGCCTTCGACAAAGGCGGCAGCGGCGGCGACTGCCGGGGCGGTGTTGCGGGCGACGGGCTCGAGCAGGATGCCGGAAAGCTTGATACCGAGCTCGCGGGCCTGTTCTGCCACCAGGAACCGGAAATCCTCGTTGGTAATGACGACCGGCGCCTCATAGAGCTTCGGGTCCGAAACGCGCGACAGCGTCGCCTGGAATAGCGTCTTGTCGCCGATGAACTGGATGAACTGTTTTGGCGCGCTTGCGCGAGACAGCGGCCAGAGCCGCGTTCCCTTGCCGCCTGCCATGATGACGGGGATGATCTTGCTATTCATTCCAATATCTCCGGCAGTTATCGTCCGATTATCGCTCAAATTTTTGCAGCCCAGGCGCGGATGAGGTTCAGCCCCTCGTGCAACAGGGCGCTCGCCTCGCCTACCGTCCCGGCTTCCACATAACAGCGCATTTCCGGTGCGTTGCCCGATGGCCGCAAATGCACGATCCGGCCATCCTCAAGCGTCACCCGCAGGCCATCGATATCGCTTTTGGCAGCGACTGTCGAAATCGGCGCGAGGAACGCCGCAAGATTGTCGTCGGATTGCCTGAGATGCGCCATCAGCGCGGCGCTCGTTTCCACGGGAAAATTCTCCAGCCGGTCGGCCGCCGCAAACGGCAGGCGGAAACCGGCGGCGATTTGGGACAGGGGCTTCTTCTCGCGCGCAGCGAGCACAAGCGTCGCCAACACCGGCAGAAAACTGTCTCGGGTGGGAAGTGGTGAGAGCGTGCCGGTACCGGTTTCGAAAGGCGAGGCGGTCAGAAGCCCGCCATTCGCCTCGAAACCCATGACGCCCGTCTTGCCGGCTTCGAGTGCTGCGAGCATGCCGGAGATGACGAACGGCGATCCGACCTTGGTGCGGACGGTCTCGAAATCCCCGGCCACCTCGATGCCCGAATTGGAGGTGACCGGCGTTACGACGACCTGCGCCTTCAGGAACTTTGCCGCGATCAGGCCCAGAAGGTCGCCGCGCAGCGGTTCTCCCGTCTCGTCGGAAACCAGCGGCCGGTCGCCGTCGCCGTCGGCCGAGATGATCGCGTCGAGCCCATGTTCGCGCGCCCAGCCCTTGAGGAGGCCGATCGTCTCGACGGAGACCGCTTCCGTATCGACCGGAATGAATTCTTCGGACCGGCCGAGCGGCACGGCGTCTGCGCCGTAGCCTTCAAGGACCCGCACCATGAGATCTCGGGCGACCGTCGAATGCTGATAGACCCCGACCTTGAGGCCGGCGAGCGCACCCGCGGGTAACATTGCCATATTGCGGGCGAAGAACAGCGCCTCGGCTTCGGCCGAATGATCCGGCGCTTCGCCGGGCGTCTTGTCGATTTCGCTTCTGTCCAGTTCGGCAGCGATCGCGGTGATCCGCATCTCGTCCTGTTTGTCGATCTCCCCATCCGGCCGGTAGAACTTGATGCCGTTGCGGTCCGCGGGGATATGCGAGCCGGTGATCATCAGCGATGCGGCCTTGAGCTGAAGCCCGTAGAGCGCGAGCGCAGGCGTCGGCACCGCGCCGCAATCGATCGGCGAAAGTCCGGCGCGCTTCAGCGCCCCGATGCAGGTGGCGGCAATGTCGGGGCTAGACGGGCGGAAATCGCGGCCGACCAGCACGGCATCACCAGGTTTTGCCGCGCCCGTTTCCAGGAGATGCCGGGCGAAGGCCTGGGTGTAGAGCGATGAAGCCCGCCCCTCCAGGTCAGTCACAAGGCCCCGAAGACCGCTCGTTCCGAATTTCATGCGCTACCCATCAAAGGAGACTCCAAGGATGACCGTCCTAGTTCATTTCCTATGAAGATAAAGTTGAAATTGGCAATACCCCAAATCGGCGGTGTGCCGCCATAAGCTCTTTCCGCAAAGCTTGGCGAGCCAGTCCAAATGATGTTATCCTTTACGGCATGATCAGGCCTTGTTCCGGATATTTAGGCCCTGTTCGTGAGTTCGGCTGCTTCGGGTTCGAAGCTTGGGAGAGCCGTGATGCAAGCGAATATCGCAAAAAGCGTTGCCTTCGTGGTGCCGATTGCCGGCCTCGCGTTTCTCATGGCCGTGGGCGAGCCGGCCGACGAGGCGTGCCCGGGAAACCTCGCGTTTGAGAAATCCCGCCAGCTCGTTGAACAACGCCCCGATATCATCGATGTCGCCTGGGGCAATCTTCGCTGGATCGCCAATTGCCGGTTCTCCATTGGCGGCCATGCCGACATCAACACCGACAAGGGCCTGGACCGTAGGGATTTCGAGCTCGTGATCGCTTTCGATCCGCAGCTGCGCCGTTGGCAGCAGGTCAGCTTTTCGATCTCCCAATAATGCAGAGCGCGCCGCAAACCAGCCGACCCCGCAAGCCATGTCGGGGTCTAGCGGGTCGGGATCGATTTATCTGCCTCGACAGACGCGTGTGGTCTTGGTGACCCACCGCCCATGATGGCGGTACTCGACGCTCCGGACCCTGCAGTGCGGTCGGTAATGGTGCCTGGAATACTGCCGGTAGTAGGGGCGATGGTAGCGATGGTACGGCCGATAGTGGTGTCCGGGCCGATATCCTCGATCGCCAATCGTTATGCTGAAGCTATCGGCGAGGGTCGGGGCTGCGGTCGTGGTGAGACATCCAAGCCCGATGATGCAGGCGGCAATGAACTTTTTCATTCTCTCCTCCTTCGGATTGGCCGCTGGATTGGCGGTTTCCGTGAAGGTAGGCCGCGGAAAATGAACGAAGGCTGACGGCTGTGTTCATGTTCCGTGAGAGTTGCCAGCCGCAGCAGAGCTTTCCGATGAAAACTCCGCCCGTATCGACAGCGAAACGCCCTGCGGCGGCGCCTGTCTCAGGCAGCCCGGCCCGATCTGGTGCGGGATTGCCCCCGATTGTCGATGCGGAACAGATTGACGATCTCGGCCAGGGCCTCCATTTCCCGGCTTGTCCTTTCGGTGGAGGCCGAAAGATCACCGACGAGCCGGTTGCTATGGGCATTGAGCTCGTCGAGATCTTTCATCGCGCTCGACAATTGCCGAAGATTGGCACTTTGGTTGTTGCTCTCGCTGGTTATCTGGCTGGAAAGCGAAGAGACGAATGCGATGGACGAGACGATCTGGGAAAACTGCTCGCTCGCCTGGCGGACCAGTTCGGCACCTGCCTTCACCTCCGCCTGACTTTTCTGAATGAGCGCTTTGACTTCGTTGGAAGCATTGGCAGTCGACTGGGCGAGGGAGCGCACCTCGGTTGCGACGACCGCGAACCCTCTCCCGCTTTCGCCTGCACGCGCGGCTTCGACCCCTGCGTTGAGCGCCAGCAGGTTCGTTTGGAATGCGACATCCTCGATGACGCCGATGATTTCGGAAATCTTGCCGGAGGAGACGGTGATCTGGGCCATGGCGCTTTCCGCGCCGTTCATGACATGGCTGCCGTTTTCAGCCATCTGGCTGGTATCCGAAATCACGCTGGTGGCCTCGCCAGCCCGCTTGGAGTTCTGGCCGACGGTTTCGGCAACAGCGTTCGTTGTCACAGCCGTTGTCTGAAGCATCGACGACTGGCGCGTAGACCGCCCGTTCAATTCCGTGGTTCCGCGCAGAATCTCGTCGCTGGATGCCGAGACGGACGCGCAAGCATCGGCCAGTCGTGACACGACCGCCGAGAGGCGGCTCGTTACAGCGTTCGCATTGTCCTGAAGCTCGGCAAATGCGCCTTTGTGGACACCTTCGAACCGGATCGTCAGGTCGGCATTGGCAAGTGCATCCAGGACGCGGCTGGTTTCGTTGAGCCCGCCTTCGAAGCTCGATATCAGCATATTGAGGCTCTGAGCCAGCTCGTGATGTTCGGGACGGTCGAACGGGCCGTTGACCCGACCGGAGAAATCGCCCTCGGTGGCCTTGTTGACGACGCCGCGCACCTGGCTCTGCAGCAGCCGGGCTTCCGCCGAGACATTTGCGAGGCTGGCGGTCTGGGATTGCGCTTCCTTCTCCAACGTATCACGCATCTGGGCATTTTCCCGGAACACGGCCAGGGCATCGATCATGGCGCGAATTTCCTTGGCACCCCGCCGTTTTGGCACGACGACCTCGATGTTGCCGCCCGCAAGCAGCTTCATCGACGCGGTGATCCGCACGATCGGACCGGCAATCCGCTGGGCGACGAACAGCAGGATGACGACGCCCACCACCGCGAGAGCGGCGGCGGTCGTCAGTTCGTTGCGTATCTCGGTCTCAAGCGTGTCGCCGGCTGACACAACCCTGTCGGACGCCGCCTTGTCCACTATCGTGTTGATGTCGAGAATCCTTGCCAATATGGCCGTGCGCGAGCGGGTAAGCTGCTCGGTCGTCGGAATAGCGTTCGCCCGATCGAGCCCGAGCATGATGCGCACATTGCTGCGCCATGCAGCATGCAGTTCGGTGAGATTTTTGACGTCGTCGGAAACGGCGGGCGATAGCGAATTACGGCTGAACTCGGCAAGCGTCGTCTCCAAAGCGCCATTCGTGGTGTCAAACCGCTTCTTGACCTCTTCGACCGAAACAAACGTCGTCATCGCCAGGAGATTTGCGACCACGCCCGACACGTTCTCGAACTGTGCTCCGGTCCTTGCAGCCAGCGTCTTGGCGGCAATCGCGTCTTGCACGACGCGTTCCACATGCGCCTGGCCGTCGATCGCCTGCGATCCGACGAGAGCGGCAGCTCCCAGGCCCGCGAGAATGGAGAGAATGAGGGGAAGAAGGATCTGGAATCGGACTGAAAGTGCCATGGCGTGCTACTCAGTTTGGTAATGTCGGCAGGAGCAAATCCTGCTGCTCGGGAGTGAGGGTCTTCAGGAAAGCGATCAGGTCTTCCCGCTCGTGATCGGTCACGAAAAATGGAGATATGTGATCCGAGCGTGACGGGCTTTCGGTACCGCCGCTTTCGTAGTGAGCAATCACGTCCTCCATGGTCGCCAGGCTGCCGTTATGCATATACGGGCCTCGATAGAGGGTGTTGCGAAGGCTGGGAGTCTTGAAAGCATACAAGGCTTTGGGATTGTTCGGCTCCACCTTGGCCCGCCCTATGTCGCCTGTGGGCAGCCCGGTATTGTGAAACTTGTGGTCGGTGAAATTCCAACCCGTGTGACAGACGGAGCAATTTGCCTTTCCGGTAAACAGTTCAAACCCCCGCTTGGCACTGTCTGGGACTGCGGCCTGGTCGCCGTCCACCCAGCGATCGAACGGCGACCACGCGGAAACAACGGTTCGTTCATAGGTCGCGAGCGCCGCCAACAGCGTCTCCTGGGTCGCACCCTTGTCCGGGAATACCTGCTTGAACCAGCTGTCGTAGTCGGAAATGGAGCGCAGATCGGCCACGATCTGGTCGAGCTTGCCGTTCATCTCCGCCGGTGCCGTGATCGGTCCTGCGGCTTGCGCCTCGAGCGTCGGCGAACGACCATCCCAGAACAGGGAAGTGGTCCACGCAACGTTCAGAATTGTCGGTGCCTGCCGGGACAGATGCGTGTTGGCTGCACCCACCGGCGTCTTGACCGGCACTTCGAAGCCGAACGACGGATTGTGACAGCTGGCGCAGTTCATGTTTTTCGCGCCCGACAGCCGCGGATCGAAAAACAACATCTTTCCGAGCGTCGCCAACTGCAACGAATAGGGCGTCACCTTGTCGAAGGGGATAGCGAGAGGCCGCTTGAAATCGGCAAGATTTCCAGCTGTCGCGCCTTGGAATGACACGGCTGAGAAAAGGGCTATGCAGAGAACCGAACGGCGCATGGCTGAATTATCCAGAAGGTGAACTTAGCGCTCGATGACCGGATTAGCCTGGTTGGAGCCATCTGGTTGTCGTCTGAAAGGAAAGTAACCAAAAAGAGTAAAATCTTTGCATAACGAATTTCTAACTCAACCTATTATTGAAAAATTGGCAATTGATAAGAAACGGCTTCAACCCGGCGTTCGTATCGGGCGGGGCGTATATCCAGTTGAAGGGCCTGACATGCCTCGGTTCGACAGCACGCGTGATGCGCATCCTTGCGTCTTTTGTCTTCCATCCCCGCATCTCAATACGGCTGCAGGCACACAACCGATGCCGGCCGAATCGAAAACTCTTTGAATGACGGCTCGAATAATTCTTGGAGATCTCGCGATGGTTCCGCGGAATAAGCCAGTGGCGGGCTCGAACACTATCCGAGCGGGACGCGAGGCGATCGAGGGCATCAGCGCCCGGCCAGCAGGTACGCAGAAGAAAAAGTTATTTAGAAAGCCAATGGCGGACAAGGTGGGATTCGAACCCACGGTACGCTTTCACGCACACACGCGTTCCAGGCGTGCGCCTTAAACCACTCGGCCACCTGTCCTTGGTTGCTTTGCGTCGTCTGAGAAGCAAAACGTTGGAACGGCCGCGATATATACCGATCAATTCCCCGGGATCAACCCGAATCTGAACGTTTTTTGACAGTGGGCGGGAAAACCTTCCTGGCCGCGTTGCCAAGCCTCGGCGCGCGGACTATTTCTTCTGCCATAAATGCCGTCGTGCTGCAGGCGGCGCGACCGTGATCAACGACGCGGGCTTGTTCGGAATGGCAGTCATACGGTTCGTCTTCCATCTGCTCAGCGGGCTTGCGCTGGCTGCCGCGATCGTTGCCGGCACGCTGGATTCGATCCAGTCCGTCTCATCCTCCTCGGTGGTGCTGACCAGCCTTGGCAACGCGTGGCTCAATCTCGATCCGGAAAGCCTGACGCTCGCGGAATTCGTCGTGAGCACATATCTCAGTCAGGATATCTGGCGGCCCTTTGTGACGCCGGTGCTGGCGCAGCCGGCATTCGTCGTGTTCCTGGCAATCGCCCTGATCTTCTGGATGGCCGGATACAGCAGGCCGCATTTCGCAGGGCGGTTTTCCGCCTGAAGGGCTGGCCGTGCCAGCTCCCTTGGCGTCACGGCTAAAGCCGCGTGTTTGTGCAGTTTTTCCACAGCATTGTCGAAGTTTTCAGCAGGTTCGTTGTTTTTTACCAGTTGAAAAAAATCTCGTGAATTTTTCCGAAACCCGTGCAAGAGTGACCGAAGCCAGACCCTTGAAGAAAAAGGGCCGGTGGCCGCAGACATGCCCGGAGAACGGGATTGCGGGGGGACCTAACAGCTAAAAAACAGGGCTGCACGATGAAGAAAACCCTTTTGAGCCTCATTGCCATGGCTGCCATGTCGGCAACCGCGCTTGCCGCGGATATCAAGCCGGCGCTGGTCTACGGCACGGGCGGCAAGTTCGATAAATCCTTCAATGAAGCCGCTTCGGTCGGCGCCGAAAGGTTCAAGAAGGAAACGGGGATCGACTTCCGGGATTTCGAACCGACCAGCGACACCCAGGGCGAGCAGGCTATCCGTAACTTCGCAAGCCGCGGCTTCAACCCGGTGGTCGCCGTATCGTTCGCCTGGACCTCGGCCATGGAAAAGGTAGCGGCCGAGTTCCCGGACACCAAGTTCGCGATTGTCGACTCGGTCGTCAACCTGAAGAACGTCCGCTCTATCCTCTATAAGGAGGAAGAAGGTTCCTACCTCGTTGGCCTTCTCGCCGGCATGGCGTCGAAGACCGGGAAGGTCGGTTTCGTCGGCGGCATGGATATCCCGCTGATCCGCAAGTTCGGCTGCGGTTATGTCCAGGGCGTCAAGGCGGCCAAGCCCGATGCGCAGGTCTTCCAGAACATGACCGGCACGACCGGTGCTGCTTGGAACGACCCGGTCCGGGGCGGCGAGCTCACCAAGAACCAGATCGATCAGGGCGCCGACGTCGTTTACGCGGCTGCCGGCGCAACTGGCCTCGGCGTGCTGCAGACCGCTGCCGACAACAAGAAGCTGTCGATCGGCGTCGACTCCAACCAGAACCACCTGCATCCGGGTTCGGTTCTGACTTCGATGGTCAAGCGCGTCGATCTCGCCGTCTACAATGCCTTCAAGGACACCAAGGAAGACAAGTTCACGGCCGGCATCCAGGCTCTCGGCGTCAAGGAAGACGGCGTTGCCTACGCGCTCGACGACAACAACAAGGCACTGATCACGCCTGAAATGAAGACCGCTGTTGAAAAGGCCAAGGCCGACATCATTGCCGGCACCATCAAGGTGCACGACTACATGTCGAACAAAGCCTGCAACAAGTAAGGTCGGGTTTCGAGGGGCGCAGGGCGATGATGATCGCCATGCGCCCTTTTTGCATATCAGGCGGAAGGGCGAACCATTGAGCCTCGATTCTCCTAAGGAGCACGCGATCGAGCTTGTCGGCATCGACAAGAAATTCGGTACGGTACACGCGAACAAGAACATCAATCTGACGGTCGCCAAAGGCTCGATCCACGGTATCATCGGGGAGAACGGCGCCGGCAAATCGACCCTGATGTCGATCCTCTACGGCTTCTACCAGGCCGACCATGGGGAGATACGCATTTCCGGAAAGCCGGTGACGATCCGGGATAGCCAGGCAGCGATCGCGGCGGGCATCGGCATGGTGCATCAGCACTTCATGCTGGTCGAGAATTTCACCGTGCTGGAAAACGTCATGCTCGGCGCCGAAGGTGGCCAGCTCCTCGCCAAGGGCGTCGCGAGCGCCCGCAAGGAACTGAAGCGGCTGGAGGACGACTACGGCCTCGAGGTCGATCCGGATGCGGTCATCGAGGAACTGCCGGTCGGCAGCCAGCAGCGCGTCGAAATTTTGAAGGCGCTCTATCGCGGCGCCGACATCCTCATTCTTGACGAGCCGACCGGGGTGCTGACCCCGCCGGAGGCAGACCACCTTTTCAAGGTCCTGCGCGTGCTGCGCGATCAGGGCAAGACGATCATCCTCATCACCCACAAGCTGCGCGAGATCATGGCGATCACCGACACGGTGTCCGTCATGCGCCGCGGCGAAATGGTCGCGACCCGCAAGACCGCCGAAACGACCGTCGAAGAGCTCGCCGAACTGATGGTCGGCCGCCGCGTCCTGCTGCGCGTCGAAAAGGGAGCCGCCCATCCGGGTGGGGTCCTGATGTCGGTCAGGAACCTGACGGTCAAGGACAGCCGCGGCGTCACCATGGTCGACGACGTCTCCTTCGACGTGCGGGCCGGCGAAATCGTCGGCATCGCCGGCGTCGCCGGCAACGGCCAGTCCGAGCTCCTCGAAGCGATCGCCGGCATCCGTAAGCCGTCGTCCGGCGAGATCTTCATCGATGGCAAGCCCGTCGCCGGGGTCGATCCGGCGGGCCTGCGCGATCTCGGGCTTGCGCATATCCCGGAAGACCGCCACCACATGGGCCTGGTCCTGAAGTTCGAGGAATACGAAAACTCGATCCTCGGTTATCACCGCGATCCCAGATACGGCCGCGGGCCGCTCCTGGACCTTGAGGCGATGCGGAAGGATGCCGAGGAGAAGATCGGCAAATACGACATCCGCCCGCCGAACCCGCGGCTGCGGACCGCCAATTTTTCCGGCGGCAACCAACAGAAGATCGTCGTGGCGCGCGAGATCGAGCGCGACCCCAAAATGCTGATCATCGGTCAGCCGACCCGCGGTGTCGATATCGGCGCCATCGAATTCATCCACAAGCGGATCATCGAGATGCGCGATGCCGGCAAGGCGGTGCTGCTGGTCTCGGTGGAGCTGGACGAGATCCGCTCGCTCTCCGACCGTATCCTGGTGATGTTCGCGGGCAAGATCGTCGGCGAAAAGTCGGGCGAGGCAGGCGAACAGACGCTGGGCCTGATGATGGCCGGGATCGCCGCATGATGTCCGGAGTAATGACGCTTTCAGCAATGACCTATCCGGAGCATGGAATGATTGGACTTTCGGCGGCAGCACCGCGGACGAGGGCAGGGGCATGACCACCGCATCCGTTCCGCTTCCCGCCTGGATCAATTACGGCCTCATTCCGCTGCTCAATCTCGTCCTGGCCTTCTTCTTTTCCGGTCTGGTCGTCTGGGCGATCGGCGAAAGCCCGTTCGAGGCGCTGCAACTGCTGTTGGTCGGGGCGCTCGGCCGTGGCGAGGGCATCGGTTTCACGCTGTTCTACACGACGAGCTTCATCTTCACCGGCCTTTCGGTGGCGGTCGCGATCCATGCCGGCCTGTTCAACATCGGTTCGGAAGGCCAGGCCTATCTCGGCGGCCTTGGTGCGGCGCTCGTGGCGCTCGCCATGGACCGCTATGTACCCTGGTATGTCACCATGCCTTTCGCGGTGATCGGCGCTGCGCTGTTCGGGGCGGCCTGCGCCGCCATTCCCGCCTGGCTGCAGGCCAAGCGCGGCAGCCATATCGTCATCACCACCATCATGTTCAATTTCATCGTCTCGTCGCTGATGAACTACATGCTGGTGCGCGTGCTGATCGTGCCTGGCAAGATGGCGCCGGAAACCCGCACCTTCCTGCCCGGCGGCCAGCTTCCCAAGCTCGACTGGCTGATCGCCATGTTTGGCGGCAAGATCGGCGCGGCACCGCTCAACTTCTCGTTCCTGATCGCGCTGATCATGTGCTTCCTGGTCTGGGTACTGATCTGGCGCACCAAGCTCGGTTACGAAATGCGCACGCTCGGCATCAGCCCGACGGCTGCGAGTTACGCCGGCATCCGCTATTCCAAGATCGTCATGATCACCATGCTGATCTCCGGCGGCCTTGCCGGCATGATGGCGCTGAACCCGGTGATGGGCGCTTCCGCCCGCCTGCAGATCGAATTCGTCGGGGGCGCCGGCTTCGTCGGCATCGCCGTCTCGCTGATGGGCCGCAATCATCCGGCAGGCATCATCCTGGCGGCACTGCTCTTCGGCATTCTCTATCAGGGCGGGGCCGAACTCTCCTTCGACATGCCGGGCATCACGCGTGACATGATCGTCGTCATCCAGGGCATGGTGATCCTGTTCGCCGGTGCGCTGGAATACATGCTGCGCCCGTCCATCGTCCGGCTCTACCAGCAGCTCACCGGGAAGTAGGCTCATGGATTATTTCGATATTTTCATCAGCATTCTCGGCTCGGCAGTTCGCCTCTCGATCCCGCTTCTGTTCACGGCACTTGCCGGCCTCTTTTCGGAACGCGCCGGCATTTTCGACATTGGCCTGGAAGGCAAGATGCTGGCATCCGCCTTCGCGGCGGCCTGTGTCGCCTACTGGACCGGCAATGCCTGGTTCGGCCTGCTCGGCGGCATCAGCGTGTCGATCGTGTTTTCGTTCGTGCACGGCTTTGCCTCGATCACCAATCGCGGTAACCAGATCGTCTCCGGCGTGGCGCTGAATTTCGTAGCTGCCGGTCTGACGATCGTGCTTGGACAGGCCTGGTTCAGGCAGGGCGGGCGCACCGGCCAGGTTCCACCTGAAGGCCGCTTCTCGTCCATCGTCCTGCCGGGCGCCGACATGATGCGCGACGTGCCGATCATCGGCCCGCTTTATGCCAACGTGATCTCAGGCAACAACGTCCTCACCTATATCGCCTTCCTGATGGTGCCGATCTCCTGGTGGGTTCTCTATCGCACCCGCTTCGGGCTGCGCCTGCGTGCCGTCGGTGAAAATCCGGGTGCGGTGGATACCGCCGGCATTTCGGTTGCCTGGATGCGTTATCGCTCGCTGATCGTCGCAGGATTCCTCTGCGGTTTCGCAGGCACCTATCTGTCGATCGCCCAATCGGCCGCCTTCATCAACAACATGTCGGCCGGCAAGGGTTATATCGCGCTCGCGGCGCTGATCTTCGCCAAGTGGAAACCGGTGCCGGTCATGCTCGCCTGCCTGCTCTTCGGTTTCCTCGATGCGTTCGCCAATTTCATGCAGGGCAAATCGATGCCGCTGATCGGCGAAGTGCCGGTACAGATCTTCCAGGCGCTGCCCTATATCCTCACCTGCGTATTGCTCGCCGGTTTCATCGGCACCGCTCGTCCGCCCAAGGCCGGCGGCGTGCCCTATACCAAGGAGCGTTGATCAGATGTCTCACGACCTTTTCGAAGCCGCCCGCGACGCGATGGCCAAGGCTCATGCCCCCTATTCGAAATTCCCGGTGGGCGTGGCGATCCGCGCCGATGATGGCAAGGTCTATCTTGGCGCCAATATCGAGAACATCTCCTTCCCCCAGGGCTGGTGCGCCGAGCCGACGGCGATCGGCGCGATGATCATGGGCGGCGGAAAGAAGATCGTCGAACTGGCGGTGATCGCCGAAAAGCTGGCGCTCTGCTCGCCCTGTGGTGGCTGCCGGCAGAAGATCGCCGAGTTTGCCTCCGCCGGTACGCGCATCTATCTCTGCGACGATCTCGGCGTGCAGAAGACCGTCACCATGGCGGAGCTTCTCCCTTATGCTTTCGAGACGGACGCGATCGGCTGAGGCGGTGGACATGAGGCAAGTCATCGATCTGCTCGTTGATCGCCTGGATGGCCTGGTGCCGCGCCACGCGGTCGTGCTCGGTTCAGGCCTCGGTTCGCTTGTGAACGAGGTGACGGAGGCCGTCCGCATCCCCTATGGCGCGCTCGACGGTTTCCCGGCGAGCGGCGTCACCGGGCATGCGGGTGAGATCGTCGCCGGTTATCTCGGAGCCGAGCCGGTTATCATGCTTTCCGGACGCGCTCACTATTACGAGCGCGGCGATGCCAAGGTGATGCGTTTTCCGATCGAGGTGATGAAGGGCCTCGGAGTCCAGTCGCTGATCCTGACCAACTCGGCGGGATCACTTAAGGAGGATATGCCACCAGGCTCGGTGATGCAGATTTCCGACCACATCAACTATTCCGGTATGAACCCACTGATCGGCGAGGAAGGCGACGGGCGTTTTGTGGGCATGACCACCGCTTATGATGCCGACCTCGCGCTCGACATGCGCAATGCGGCGATCCGTTGCGGCGTCCCGTTGTTTTCCGGGGTCTACATGTGGTTCTCCGGACCGAGCTTCGAGACGCCGGCGGAAATCCGCATGGCGCGCACGCTTGGCGCCGACGCGGTCGGCATGTCGACAGTACCGGAAGTCATCCTCGCACGCTATTTCGGGCTCAAGGTTGCGGCCGCGTCGGTCATCACGAATTTCGGCGCAGGCATGACCGGTGCAGAGCTCAGCCACGCGGAAACCAAGGACATGGCCCCCATCGGTGGGCAGCGACTGGCGGCTATTCTGAAAGAAATGTTGGCCTGATTACACGATGTATTTCAATCGGATACGTCCCGTGCGGCCATGCGTTCCGCCGGTGTGGCTTGCATCTAATCGTTTGAACGGTAAATATGACCAGGCGCATGACCCAGAAGTCGAACAGACTTTGGTCGGACCTGCGTCGCCTTTGAATTTACTGGGTCCCTGATGCGGCCAACGGTCGCGCGGCGCAGTAACCAAGCCGGGGAGGCACTCGACATGGAACTCCTGAGCCCGCGCGAGGCGGCAGCCTTCGCGCTATCGCTTCTCGACCTGACGAACCTGCGCGACGATTGCGACAATGCAGCGATCGAGAAACTGTGCCTGCGCGCCCAGACGTCTTATGGCAACACGGCGGCGATCTGCATCTGGCCGCGTTTCGTCGCCCATGCGCGCCAGATCTTGGGCCCCGAACATCCGGTCCGCATCGCGACCGTCGTGAATTTTCCGTCGGGCGATCTGGCTGTCGCGACCGTGATCGAAGAGACGCGGCAGGCGATCGAGCACGGCGCCGACGAGATCGACATGGTCATTCCCTATCGCAAGCTGCTCGCGGGAGACGAGGCCGCGGTGACCGAAATGGTCGAGGCCGTCCGCGCTGCCTGCCCCGATGCGTGCCTGAAGGTGATCCTCGAGACGGGCGAACTCAGGGACAGCGCGCTGATCCGCCGCGGTTCCGAACTGGCGATTGCCGCCGGCGCCGATTTCATCAAGACGTCGACCGGCAAGGTCGCCGTCAACGCGACGCTCGAAGCTGCCGATATCATGCTGCAGGCGATCCGGGATTCGAAAAAGCGGGTCGGCTTCAAGCCTGCCGGCGGGATATCGACTGTTGCCGACGCCGATCTCTACTTCCGGCTTGCCGAAACGATCATGGCTCCGAACTGGATCATGCCATCCACCTTCCGGTTCGGCGCATCCAGCCTGCTTGACGATATTCTCGGCGTGCTGAGCGGCGGCACCACTGTCCGCGCATCAAGCGGCTACTGACAGGATGATCCCGCAGGAGATCATCCGTCGCAAACGCGACGGAAAAGTCCTCGCCGGCGAGGAGATCGCAGCCTTCATCGCGGCCCTGACAAAAGAGGAAATCTCCGAGGGCCAGGCGGCTGCCTTCGCCATGGCTGTCTTCTTTCGGGGCATGTCCCGCGATGAGACGGTAGCGTTGACGCTTGCCATGCGTGATTCCGGGACTGTCCTGAATTGGGATGGCCTTGGCCGCCCGGTAGCGGACAAGCACTCCACCGGCGGCGTCGGCGACAATGTCTCGCTGATGCTCGCGCCGATCGTTGCCGCCTGTGGTCTTGCCGTCCCGATGATTTCCGGCCGCGGGCTCGGGCATACCGGCGGCACCCTCGACAAGCTGCAGTCGATTCCAGGTTACAACGTGATGCCGGACGAGACACTGTTCCGGAAGGTCGTCGACGAGGTTGGCTGTGCCATTATCGGACAGACGAGCGACCTCGCCCCCGCCGACCGCCGGCTCTACGGTATCCGCGACGTGACGGCCACCGTCGAATCCATACCATTGATTACAGCCTCCATCCTCTCCAAGAAACTCGCGGCCGGGCTCGGCAGCCTCGTGCTTGACGTGAAGGTCGGCAACGGCGCCTTCATGGAAAGCCTAGGTGAGGCGGAAACGCTTGCCCGCTCGCTGGTCGAGGTGGCAAACGGAGCGGGCGTCAAGACCGCAGCGTTGCTGACCGACATGAACCAGCCGCTCGCCGATGCGGCCGGAAATGCGCTCGAAATCGTCAACTGTCTCGATTTTCTCGCCGGACTGAAAGCCGGTACGCGGCTTGAAGCAGTCGTTCTGGCGCAGGCCGCGGAAATGCTGGTTCAGGCAGGTGTGGCGCGTGACCTGTCGGCAGCCGAGGAGAATGCGCGACTGGCCCTGAGTTCCGGCGAAGCGATGGAGCGTTTTGCCCGCATGGTCCATGCGCTCGGCGGACCAGTGGATTTCTGCGAGCGGCCGGATGTCTATCTGCAGCGCGCGCCGGTGCAGTTGCGCGTGCCGGCGCCGCGTGATGGATACCTTGTCGCCTGCGAGACCCGCGCCCTCGGCCTGGCCGTGGTCGAACTCGGCGGAGGCCGCAAGCGGGCCGCAGATCCGATCGATCATCGTGTCGGCTTCAGCGCATTGTTGCCGCTCGGTAGTCCCGTGTCGGAAGGCGAGCCGATCGCCATGGTACATGCCAGAACTGAAGAGGATGCCAGGCGGATCGCCGAGGATGTCGCGCGTTTCTACACGATCGCTGATGCTCCGGTCGCAGCCGCGCCGGTCATCTTGAAGCGCATCGGCTGATCACTGGATCAGCTTCAGGTTCCCGCCTTCCACCTGGAAGGATTTCAGCTTCTTCAAGAAACTCATGCCGACCAGGGTGCCGGTCAGCGCCTTGTCGCGCAGCACGAAGGCATCGACGTCCTTGACGCGCACGCCGCCGATCTCGATCCGGTCGAGGACCACATGCGCCGCCTCGGTGCCGCCATTGGCGGTATTGACGGTGTAGCGGAAATCCAGGCCGTTGGCGCTGTAGCCCAGCTTGCGGGCCGTGCTCTCGTTGATCGCCACCAGGGACGCCCCTGTATCGACGAGGCCATCGACGGACTTGCCGTTCATCCGGAACGTGCCGTTGAAATGTCCGCGCCCATCCGCTTCCAGCGTCACGCTCCCGGATGTCACGGAGACAGGGGTTGCCTTTGCGGGCGCTTCGACGGCGGCCATCGCCTCCGTCGGATGATCGGCACGCTGGATCATCGCTGGGATCTGTGTCGCCAGCAGCGCCGCAACGGCGGCAAAAATGACGGTGCGCAGGAGCATGAACAATCCTCTCGGCATAAACCGGATATCCGCTTCCTGCATAACCGGAAAACCATAAGAAAACGGCCCGCGAAATCTTCGCAGGCCGTTCATTTCAAAGCTTGGTAAGCGAATTCTAAATTAATTACTTTGTACCGTACATGCGGTCTCCGGCGTCACCGAGACCGGGCACGATATAGCCATTTTCGTCGAGATGGCTGTCGATCGAGGCCGTGTAGATCTTCACGTCCGGATGCGCCGCGCGGAAGTTGGCGATGCCCTCGGGGGCTGCAAGCAGGCAGAGGAAGCGGATGTTGTGCGCTCCGCGTTCCTTCAGCTTGTCGACTGCGGCGATCGAGGAGTTGCCGGTCGCCAGCATCGGATCGACAACGATGATCAGCCGCTCTGCGATATCGTCCGGCGCCTTGAAGTAATATTCGACCGGCTGCAGCGTCTCGTGGTCGCGGTAGACGCCGATATGCGAGACTCGGGCCGAGGGCACCAGTTCCAGCATGCCTTCCAGAAGCCCGTTGCCGGCACGCAGGATCGAAGCGAAGACCAGCTTCTTGCCCTCGACGACCGGCGCCTGCATTTGCGTGAGCGGCGTCTCGATGGTTTCCATGGTCAGCTCGAGGTCGCGGGTTACCTCGTAGCAGAGCAGCATAGAGATTTCCCGGAGCAGCCGCCGGAAACCCGCCGTCGAGGTTTCCTTCTTGCGCATGATCGTCAGCTTGTGCTGCACCAGCGGATGATCAATGACAGTGACGCCGTTCATGAGCTTCCCCTTATTGTTTGCCTGTCTCTTCATTCAGGAAAAAGGCCGGTTCCGCAACCCATCAGGCGCGTATGGCCGCCTCATCCCCAGCCTCTGACCCAGCCTGTGCGTCGAACCGGGCGATCAGCTTTGCCCTTGTCTCTTCGTCCACGAAGGCAGCTTCGATCGCCGTGCGCGTCATCTCATCGATCTCGTCATCCGGCATTCCCATGATCGCCGAAGCGATCTCGTATTCGCGGGCGAGCGAGGTGTGGAAGAAGGGAGGGTCATCGGAATTGATGCAGACCCGCACGCCGGCGGCCTTGAGACGTTTCAGCGGGTGGCTATCGAAATCCGGAAACACGTTCAGCGCGATGTTCGAGCCCGGGCAGACCTCCAGCACGGTGCCGAGCTCGACAAGCCGTTCCACGAGTGCCGGATCCTCGATCGCCCGGACGCCATGGCCGATCCGGGAAGGCTTCACCAGATCGAGCGCATCGGAAACGCTGAAGGCACCGCAGACCTCGCCGGCGTGGATGGTCAGGCCCAGTCCGGCATCGCGGGCGATATCGAAGGCGCGGGCATAGTCGGCGACGCGGCCCATGCGTTCCTCGCCGGCCATGTTGAAGCCGGTCACCAGCGGGTTTTTCGCCCGTGCCGCATATTCCGCGGCCGAGATCACCCGGTCCGGGCCGAAATGCCGTTCGCCCGTGACGATGATCCGCGCCTCGATCCCGGTCTTTTCACGCGCCGCATGGATGCCGTCGCAGATGCCGGCAAGATAGGCATCGGCGCCGAGCCCGATCCGGTCTCCGTGATCGGGCGAGACGATGATTTCGCTGTAGATCGTGTTGGCGGCGGCGAGTTCCAGAAGATAGGTCTCGGTCAGCAGCGCGTAGTCGTCAGCCGTTCTGAACAGGCTGGCAACCGCATCGTAGCAGACGAGAAATTCGGAAAAGTCCGACCAGGCATAGGCACCGTCACGCAACACCTTGCTCGCATCGACGCCATATTTCCTGGCTTGGCTTGCCGCCAGTGCCGGCGGCGTGGCGCCTTCGATATGGCAGTGAATCTCGGCCTTGAGGAGGTGTTTGGTCAAAGGAAGCTCCATCCGTTGGGCCCGAGCGGGATCGAGAGATGCGTGGCTATGGTTTCGGCAATGTCCGAATAGCTTGCCCTGATCCCGATCGAGCGGGAGCGGATGCCCGGCCCGAACGCCATGACCGGCACCCGCTCGCGGGTGTGGTCGGTGCCGCGCCAGGTCGGGTCGCAGCCATGATCGGCAGTGAGGATGACGAGGTCGCCCGGCTTCAGCCGCCGATGGACGTCCGGCAGGGCGCGGTCGAAGGCTTCGAGCGCCGCGGCATAACCCGGCACGTCCCGGCGATGACCGTAGAGCATGTCGAAATCGACGAAATTGGTGAAAACCAGATCGCCCAGCGCCGCCTCGTCCATGGCGGCAAGGGTCGCGTCCATCAGCGCCGCATTGCCGTTCGCCTTGATGACGCGCGAAACGCCCTGGTGGGCGAAGATGTCGCCGATCTTGCCTATGGCATGCACCGAACGACCGCCCCGGATCAGCCGGTCGAGCAATGTCGGCTCCGGCGGCGGCACGGAGAAGTCACGGCGATTGCCGGTGCGCTCGAACGTCTCTGCCGTCTCGCCGAGGAAAGGCCGCGCGATCACACGGCCGATATTCATCGGATCGAGCAGCACTCGGACGGTTTCGCAGAGCCGGAGCAGCCGCTCGAGGCCGAAATGGGTTTCGTGGGCGGCAATCTGGAAAACGGAGTCTGTCGACGTGTAGCAGATAGGCTTGCCGGTACGGATATGCTCTTCCCCGAGCCGGGCGATGATTTCGGTGCCGGATGCGTGGCAATTGCCCAGAATGCCCGCAATGTCGCCCTCACGGCAGATGGCATCCACCAGTTCGGGAGAGAAGGCCTCGCCTTCGGTCGGGAAATAACCCCAATCGAACATCACGGGCGTCCCGGCGATTTCCCAATGGCCGGATGGCGTATCCTTGCCGCGGGAAATTTCGTTGGCCGCGCCGTGCAGGCCGAAGATCCGCTCCGGCATCGGCATGCCGGCGGGATAGTCGCCGCTGGCAAGCTTGGCGATTTCCAGAAGCCCGAGCGACGACATGTTCGGCAGATGCAGCGGACCTTCCCTGAGGCCCGCCCGGTCGCCGACGCCGGCCGCGCAGAACTCCGCGATATGCCCGAGCGTGTTGGAGCCCAGATCGCCATACTCGTCCGCATCCGGGGCGCCGCCCACGCCGAATGAATCAAGAACGAACAGGAAGGCACGCGCCATCGGTCACCCGGAAGTTTGAATATCGCCAGCCGACGGTTCTGCTGGCCGGCTCGAATCGGGATTCATATAGCCGCGTGCGCGTGTTGGCAAAGGGGTTAACGTCCGATGCGCTTCAGCAATTGGTGCAGTTGACGCTGTCTCCGAGGCGCTGGCGGTAGAAATACTCCCGCGCAATGGTGAGGTCCTGAACCTCGCTCGGCAGGAGACCGGGCATGAACATCAGGAGTTCATGATGAACTGAGACCTCCGCCCGGACAAGGAAGGAATTGGCTAGGTGCATATCGGCCGGCACCTGGACCGCGGAGCCGATCGCATAGGGCCTGCCATCTTTTTCGTCCCATGACCAGGCAACGGTCGGATTGCCAGTTGCATCGAGTGTCACCCCCGTGACTTTGATGCTGAGCGTGTTGGGCGTATAGGGCGCAAACAGACTTGCGGTCACGTCCTTCATCGTCATGAGGATCGTCTTATCGACGCTCGTTTCCCGGGTCACCAGATCGGCGATGGTGCTGGCGCTACGCGTCACCCGCTTGGAGACGCTGAGGCCGATGGTGATCTCGAAGGAGGTGATATAAAGGCTGAGAAGCAGCGGCGCGATCAGGGCGAACTCCACGGCGCCGACGCCGCGCCTGTCAGCCACCAGCTGTTTGAGGCGGACCAAAATGCCACGATATCGCTTATCCGGCTGGGATTTTTGCTCTTCCATCACGGGTAGTCCTCGGCTCGGAAGGCGGATGTTTCGACGATCAGGAAATAGTTCGGACGCCCGCCGCCCTCAGGTCGCACATTGGTGATGTAGGGCCGGATCAGATCGGTGATGACGTCCCAGCGGTAATAAGCCCGCAGCATGTTGATGCTTTTCGCGGGGCCTGGCGCATAGGCGAAGGAAGACGTATCGAGTTCGCCGAAAGCGCTGCCGGAGGTCGAACGCGGAATTGTCGTCGGAATCAGTGCAAAACTGGCGAACGAGCGGACATCGAGCAGAAGTTTATCCGGCGTCGTGATCTCCTCCTCGCTGCACTTGATTAGGATCGATATTTCGTCGCAAAAGGCGCGGCGGAAATCCGTTTCGTTTTTGTAGGTAGTGCGGCCGAGCTGGTAGGTGATGTTGCCGGTCCTGAGCTTGCGCGCCATCGTGTCGACGGCATTGGCGACAAGCTGTTCTCCCGTATAGGCGATGAAGGTTTCGACGATCGCGAAGACGATCAGGAAATAGGGGATGGCCAGCAACGCGAATTCGATTGCGGCCGCTCCGTCCTTTGAGCGGGCAATCCGCCGCCACGCGCCCTTGCCTCTCACCGGCATTGGCGCCTTGCTTCTGGTATCGTCATAATCCTGGCACATGGTTCCCGTCCGACAAGCCCGGCTTGAGCGTGCCGATCGTATGGCGGGATTATTGAGATTCCGTTGCAGCGATCGTCCGCAGTTTAACCACCTGTCCCCGATCAGGGCGTAGCGGTGTTCTTGAACTCGGCGTGCTGCTCGCAATTGGGTGTGCAGGAAAGGATGGAACGTTCGGTTTGCCGGAAGACGCGCACCGTGTTTCCTTCATCAATCGAAACGAGGACGCGTTCGTCAGCAATCGCATTACCCTCGGCGTCCAGCAGCACGAGATTGGTCGTGCCGAAGCTGCGGCCGGTAAGGACGATCGTGGTGGAGTCCGCAACGGTGGCATCGGCCACGTTCGAGTTGCCGACGATGACCTTGCTGACCGGCCTGTCGAGTTTCAGCACGCGCGCGTGGTTCATGAATACGCGCAGAAGGTCCCCCTGATCCTGCGCCGCCGATGGTCCTGCGCCCGCGAAGACGACACCGCAAATGGCGAGGAGTCGGACCATGACGCTACGGAACAGCATTGGAGGGGCCTTCAGGTGAGATTGTTATCTGCGCAAGGATGGCTGCGATTGGTGAATGAAGGGTTAAGTGGCACAGAAGCCGGTTCTCGGTCTTGTCTTAACCACTGGCGATTGACCGGGATTGCAACCCATGGAAGCGAATTTCAGACTTCCTGCATGCAAATTAAGGTTCTGTAAAAAAATGCACATTAGCAAATTATGAGCAGAAGCGGGCATTCGCTCGAATGCAGGTTTTGTTCTTTCCTCTTCGTTTACCACGCAACCGGCAATCCTCCGTTAACCGGAAGGTAACGATATTCCTTAAGCCGATGGCAATCGTCCCTCTATAGGTTGCAGTCATCCGAACAACGGAAAACAGTTGTCGGGAAGTGCTGAACAACAAATGTGGAGTAGGAGAGTTCCATGACCAAGATTTTCGCTCGTTTTATGAAAGATGAATCTGGTGCGACTGCCATCGAGTATGGTCTTATCGCAGCACTCATCTCCGTTGCCCTGATCGCCGGTGCATCGACCCTCGGCAATGCGCTGGACAACCAGTTCACCAACATCGCGGCGAAGCTTAACTGCAGCGACAGCACTACCACGTGCTGATATTGCGGTGGCTGCAGCTCGATCATATCGCCTCAGCCCATGAGTTATGCGAGAGTCGCCAATTGGCGACTCTCGCAATTGGCTAAGTACACTGGCTACGAGATCGGGTGAACCATGGCTGATATGGCTATCGCCATACTAATTCTAACGGCGCTTCCACTCGCGCTGGCCATTGCCGGGGTCAACGATCTGTTCACGATGACCATTCCCAACCACATTTCCGCGATTGCGGTCCTCGCCTTTCTGGTCCTAGCCCCGCTCACGGGGCTACCCTGGCCGGAAATCGGCATGAATCTGGTCGCCGGTCTCGCCGTGTTCGGCGCGTGTTTCGCGCTGTTTGCCTTCAATGTCATGGGCGGCGGCGACGCCAAGCTACTGACCGCGACAGCCGTCTGGTTCGGCTTCAATCATTCGCTTCTCGTTTTCCTCGTCACCGTCGGTTATGTCGGCGGCGCGGTGACGCTTGTTTTCCTGCTCCTGCGCTCGCAGGCGGAGTCGGTCATGGCCATGGGTATCCCGCTCCCCTCATCCCTCGTCAACGCCAAGAAGATTCCTTACGGTATCGCCATCGCGATCGCCGGCTTCCTGACCTTCGAGCTTGCGCCGATTCATCTCCTGGCCGTGAAAGCGTTTCAATAAAGGTTTCAGCGATGGAAAGATCGCGTTAACCAGAATTGTAAGTGTCTCATTAACTATAATTACACCATTGGAGGCCATTCTCCGGGAAGTTAGTGTTCCCCCAAGGAATGGCCATGAAGCCCACCCGTATCATTATTCTAGCGGTTGCCGTGGTGGCGGCGGGCCTCGCCGGCATACTCGCCATGCGCCTTTCCGGTACGAAGGCACCCGAACTGGTGGAAACCGTCATCCAGAAGGAGCCGACGGTCAAGGTGCTCGTGACGGCTCAGAACCTGCCCGTCGGCAGCCGGCTGAACGAAAAGTCGATGGCATGGGCGTCCTGGCCCTCAAGCGGCATCGTCGACGGATTCATCACCGATTCCACGCGCCCGAATGCCATGACCGAGCTTCAGGGCGTCGTCGTCCGCATGCCGATGTTCAAGGGCGAGCCGATGCGCGCCGAGAAGATCGCCGACTCATCCAGCCGGATCATGTCCTCGCTGCTGCCATCCGGAAAACGGGCAGTAGCAACCGAGATCTCGGTTGCTACTGGCGCCGGCGGCTTCGTGCTGCCGAATGACCGGGTCGACGTCATCATGGTGCGCGAGAACAAGGATAACGGCAATTACATTACCGAAAACATCCTGAGCAACGTTCGTGTCCTTGCGATCGACCAGCAGGTCCAGGAAAGCGAGGACGGCAAGAAATCCGTCGTCGGCACGACGGCGACGCTGGAACTGACGCCGGACCAGACAAAGGTCATCGCCGTCGCCCAGCAGATGGCTCAGCGGCTGACGCTCGCGCTGCGCTCGGTCGCGGATTCGCAGGAGACCGACACGGTAGCCCCGGACTATTTGCTGCATGGGGGTGATGGCAAGGCGGATATCCAGGTCATCAAGTCGGGGGCAATCGTCAAGAGCACGGCGACGGCGGAGCAGGCGAAATGAACGGAGCGTTCAAGTGAACAGTCTGAAACTCAAGATTCGTAGCTCGGCAGCGGCAGGCATGGCTTTTTGCCTCGCCTTTTCCGGCGTTTCGCTGAATATCACCCCGATCAGCCTTCAGCCGGCGCAAGCCCTTGCGGCCGAAAACAGCGTCGTCCGCATCACCGAAGGCGGCCCTGGCATACGCAAACGGCTTCAGCTCGGTCTCAACAAGGCACTGGTTGTCGATCTGCCGTCCGATGCCCACGACATTCTGGTCGCCGACCCGAGCATGGCCGACGCGGTGACGCGCACCTCCCGCCGTATCTATCTGTTCGGCAAGACCGTCGGCCAGACCAACATCTTCGTCTTCGGACCCAACGGCGAGGAAATCGTCAGCCTGGACGTGGCAATCGAACGCGATATTTCCGGTCTCGAGCAGAACCTTCGCCGGTTCCTGCCTGAATCGGACATCAAGGTCGAGATCATCTCGGACAACATCGTTCTGTCCGGCAGCGTTCGGACGCCGCAGGACTCGGCACAAGCGGAAAAGCTCACCACCGCCTTCCTCAAGGGCGGTGAGGCGACCACCCGGAATATCACGGCTCAAGGCAATAACGGCGACGCGGACATCTTCGCCGAAACCCGACAGCAGTCCCAGATCGTCAACCTGCTGACGATCGAGGGTGAGGACCAGGTCACGCTGAAGGTGACAGTTGCGGAAGTCAGCCGGCAGGTGCTGAAGCAGCTCGGTTTCAATGGCTCTGTGGCCGGACCTAAAGGCTCGATTTCCTTTGCCAACCCCGCCAATCTCGGAAATGCCGTCGGCCTGGCTGCTCAAGGCGTTCTGTCCGGCAACATAGGCAATGTCGGCCTTTCGACTTATATGAACGCCATGGAACAGGCGGGCGTCATGCGCACGCTTGCCGAACCCAGCCTGACTGCCATTTCCGGCCAGCAGGCGAAATTTTATGTCGGCGGTGAATACCGCCTGCCTGGCCAGCAGGAAGTCGATGGCCAGGCGGGTACTGTCACGCAGACGGTCGACACCGTCGATTATGGTATTGAACTGAACTTCAAGCCTGTCGTTCTGTCCCCCGGGCGCATCAGCCTGGTGATTGAAACCAACGTGTCGGAGCCGACCTACGAAGGTTCTGCCGCGACAGGTAACGGTGCTTCGCTGCGGATCCCCGGCAATACCTACATGTCGATCCGCAAGCGCGAGGCTTCGACCACGGTCGAATTGCCATCCGGCGGCTCCATCGTCATCGCCGGCCTGGTGCAGGACAATGTCCGACAGGCAATGTCCGGCCTGCCGGGTATTTCCAAGGTTCCGGTGTTCGGGACGCTTTTCCGCAGCAAGGACTTTATCCGTAACGAAACCGAACTCGTGATCATCGCGACGCCTTATCTGGTCCGTCCCGTTGCGCGCAACGAGATCGCCCGGCCGGACGACAACTTCAATCCGGAAAACGATGCCGCGACCTTCTTCCTGAACCGCGTCAACAAGATCTACGGCCGTAAGGAACCCGTCGCGGCGGGCCAATATCACGGCGCCGTAGGCTTTATCTACAAGTGAGCGGTCATGGACATTGAAACCCAGAAAATATCGGCCGAAGGACAGGATGCCATGACCAAGGGTAGAACCAGGTCCCGTCGCAGCGGGGTCGCCGCAGCTTTGGCGCTTGCCGTATCCGGCCTGCTCCTGTCGGCCTGCGGCAACAGCCAGCTCACCACCGGTTCCATCCCCGACGATTATCGCACCCGCCATCCGATCGTGTTGGCGGAAGGCCAGTCGACCCTCGATATTCCGATCGCCTCGGGCGATGTGCGGCTGACGACGGGGATGAGGGATACGGTGAAGGGATTTGCGCAAAACTTCATGGCGTCGCCGGCCGGCGTGATGCAGATCCAGGTGCCATCCGGCTCGTACAATTCCGGTGCAGCCCAGCATCTGGCGGGCGATATCCGCCGCGAGCTGACGCGTTCCGGCATCAAGCCGCAGCGGGTCCTGATGAGCAGCTACGCTGCCTCGCCGAATGGCGATGCCGCGCCCATCCGGCTTTCCTATGCGACGACCAAGGCGATGACCGGCCAGTGTGGCGAATGGCCGGCAGACCTGTCGGACAACACGTTCGGCAACAAGAACTGGTACAATTTCGGCTGTGCCAGCCAGAACAATCTTGCAGCCCAGGTCGCCAATCCAACGGATCTCATCGCCCCGCGCGCCATAACGCCGATCGACGCCACCCAGCGCGCCAAGGTCATCAGCGACTACCGCACTGGCGGCACCGCCACGACGACGCCGTAAGCCAGTGAACCGGAGAACACGATGAGCGCGATCAACTACGAAATCCGCACTCCCGGCCAGGGTGAAGGGTTTGCCGAGGACGCCGATCGTCCGGGCGATTTCGATGCGCTGCGCCCGCTGCCGCGCATCTCTATCCATTCCTTCTGCGAAAGCGACGGGATGCAGCGCATGATGGACCGCATGGCCCGCGATCGCCGCATGGCCAAGGTCAACCTGCGAGTGACGATCGGCGGCACCAGTGCTGCCGCCAACATGTTTTCGTCCACCCCGACCCCGAACCTCATCATCCTGGAAACCGACGCCGAGCCGAAGAACCTGCTCCATGAGCTCACGCCGCTTGCGGAAGTGTGCGACCCCTCGACCAGGGTCATCGTCGTCGGCCGCTACAATGACATTTCGCTCTATCGCGAGCTGATCCGTAACGGCATTTCCGAATACCTCGTCGGCCCAGTGCCGATGCCTGACATGCTGGCTTCGATCTCGGCGATCTTCGTGGATCCCGAAGCCGAGCCGCTCGGCAAATCGGTCGCCTTCATTGGCGCCAAGGGCGGCGTCGGTGCCTCGACCATCGCGCATAACTGCGCCTTTGGTATTTCGAACCTGTTCTCGACCGAAACCATCCTGGCCGATCTCGATCTTCCCTTCGGCACCGCCAATATCGATTTCGATCAGGATCCGGCCCAGGGCATTGCAGAAGCCGTCTTCGCGCCGGAACGCCTGGACGAAGTCTTCCTCGATCGCCTTCTGACCAAGTGCTCCGAGCATCTCTCGCTGCTGGCGGCTCCTTCGCTGCTCGATCGCGCCTATGATTTCGATCGCAACGCCTTCACGCCGATCATCGAGCTCCTGCAGCGCAGCGCGCCGATGGCCGTTCTGGATGTCCCGCACGGGTGGACGGAATGGACGAGGGCGGTTCTCTCGGAGGTCGACGAGGTGGTGATCTGCGCGGTTCCCGATCTTGCCAACCTGCGCAACACCAAGAACATGCTCGATGCGCTGAAGAAGCTTCGCCCGAACGACCGTGCGCCGCATCTGATCCTCAACCAGGTCGGCATGCCGAAGCGTCCGGAGATCGCTCCGAACGATTTCATCGAACCATTGGAGATCGAGCCGATCGCCATCCTGCCGTTCGACGTGCTGTTGTTCGGCAATGCTGCCAATAGCGGCCGCATGATCTCCGAAATCGACGCGAAGTCGCCTGTCGCCGAAACCTTCTCCCAGATCGCCCACATCGTCACGGGTCGCATCGCCATGAAGAAGGTGAAGAAGGGTGGCCTCGGCAAGATGCTAGGCATGCTCGGGCGCAAGAAGGCATAACACCAGGAAACCGGTATGTTTGGAAAACGCGGCAACGAGGGATTTGGGAAGAGCGGCAGCGTAGCGCCGCCGCTGCCGGCTGCACCTGCACCTGCGCCTGCCGCGGCGCGGCCCGCCGCTCCGGAAATCCTTGCCGAGCCGGTGCGCGATCCGGTTACCCAGCGGCAGCAGATCTCTTCGCCGCCGCCGCTCGCGCCGCAATCCACGGCCCGCAAGCGCCCGGCGCGCACGGAACTCTATTACGACACCAAAAGCCAGGTCTTCTCGGCGCTGATCGATACGATCGACCTTTCCCAGCTTGCCAAGCTCGATGCGGAAAGCGCGCGTGAGGAAATCCGCGATATCGTCAACGATATCATCACCATCAAGAACTTCGCGATGTCGATCTCCGAGCAGGAGGAACTGCTCGAGGACATCTGCAACGACGTTCTGGGTTACGGTCCGCTGGAGCCGCTGCTCGCCCGCGACGACATCTCCGACATCATGGTCAACGGCGCCGGGCAGACCTTCATCGAAGTCGCCGGCAAGACGATCGAATCCGAAATCCGCTTCCGCGACAATTCCCAGCTCCTGTCGATCTGCCAGCGCATCGTCAGTCAGGTCGGCCGCCGCGTCGACGAATCCTCGCCGATCTGCGACGCGCGCCTACCGGATGGTTCGCGTGTCAACGTCATCGCGCCGCCACTCGCCATTGACGGACCGGCGCTCACCATTCGTAAGTTCAAGAAGGACAAGCTGAACCTCGACCAGCTCGTCAAGTTCGGCGCGATCACCCCGGAAGGCGCCGTGCTTCTGCAGGTCATCGGCCGCGTCCGCTGCAACATCGTCATTTCCGGTGGTACCGGTTCGGGCAAGACGACGCTCCTGAACTGCCTGACCAACTATATCGACAAGGAAGAGCGGGTCATCACCTGCGAGGACACCGCCGAACTGCAGCTGCAGCAGCCGCATGTGGTCCGGCTCGAAACCCGCCCGCCGAACATCGAAGGCGAGGGCGAGATTACCATGCGCGACCTCGTCAAGAACTGCCTGCGCATGCGGCCTGAGCGCATCATCGTCGGCGAAGTGCGCGGACCCGAAGTCTTCGACCTGCTGCAGGCGATGAACACCGGCCACGACGGCTCGATGGGTACGATCCACGCCAACACGCCGCGCGAATGCCTGAGCCGAATGGAATCGATGATTGCCATGGGCGGTTATTCGCTGCCGGCGAAGACCGTGCGCGAGATCATCAGCGGTTCGATCGACGTCATCATCCAGGCGGCCCGCCTGCGCGACGGTTCGCGCCGCATCACCCAGATCACCGAGGTGATGGGCATGGAAGGCGACGTGATCATCACCCAGGACCTGATGCGTTACGAGATCGACGGCGAGGACGCCAACGGCCGCCTGATTGGCAAGCATATGTCGACCGGTATCGTTAAGCCGCATTTCTGGGACCGCGCCCGTTATTACAACGAGGAAAAGCGCCTTTCTGCCGCGCTTGACGCGATGGAAAAAACCAAGAGCTGAGGAGCAGGGTTCCATGTTCGGGCTGGATATCAATGTCGTGGCGATCATCGCCCTCGTGGCGGTCGCCGCGGCGGCGGTCTGTTACGCGCTGTTGTTCTCTCGCATGGAAGTGGAAAAGAAGGCCGACAGCCGGCTCAACCGGGTGAAATCGGCGGAAACCGATCTCAACAAGGTCAAGGCCGCGCGCGACCGCGTGCAGGAGCTTTCCAAGCGCCGCAAGTCCATGCAGGATTCGATCAAGGACCTGGAGAAGAAGCAGGAAGAGAAGAACAAGAAGATGGCCGACGGCAGCTTGAAGGCCAAGCTGCCCCAGACCGGCCTGTCCCTGACGATGGGCCGCTTCTATATGTTCAGCGTCCTTTTCGGTGTCTTCGTTTTCCTCGTGGCCCTGATCGCCGGCCTGCCGCTGCTCGGCGCCGTCGGTGCCGCCTTCGTCAGTTCGGTCGGGCTGCCGCGCTGGATCATCGGTTTCCTGGTCAAGCGTCGCCAGAAGAAGTTTCTCGATGAATTTCCGAATGCGCTCGACGTCATGGTGCGATCGATCAAATCCGGCCTGCCGCTCAACGATTCAATGCGGCTGATCGCTTCCGACGGCCAGGAACCGGTGAAGACGGAATTCCGCCGTGTGATCGAATCCCAGCAAGTGGGCTTGAGCATTCCGGAAGCCTGCACGCGCATGATGATGACCATGCCGCTGCCGGAAGTGAATTTCTTCGCGATCGTCATCACCATCCAGGGCCAGGCCGGCGGCAATCTTTCCGAAGCGATAGGCAATCTTTCCAAGGTGCTGCGCGAGCGCAGGAAGATGAAGGCCAAGGTGCAGGCGTTGTCGATGGAAGCCAAGGCTTCGGCGGTGATCATCGGCGCTTTGCCCTTCATCGTCTCGCTGCTCGTCTATCTCACCTCGCCTCAGTACATATCGATCATCTTCACCGATCCGCGCGGGCACCTGATCCTTTTGTTTTCCGGCGTCTGGATGTCGATCGGCATTTTCGTCATGCGCAACATGATCAACTTCGACATCTGAGGGGATTGAGCGATGGGACTGGCAACGACGCTCACCGACCCGACCACACTGCTCGCCATCCTGGTGGCCGTGGCGGTTTTCGCGACCCTCTACACGCTGGCGAGCCCGTTCCTCGAAAAAGGAGACCTCGACAAGCGCATGAAGGCGGTCTCCACCGAGCGCGAACAGATCCGCGCCCGCGAACGCGCCCGCATGAATTCCGAACAGTCGAAGACGTCGCTGCGCGCACAGAACAATCAGTCGGTCCGGCAGATCGTCGAGCGCTTTAACCTGCGCAAGGCGCTGGTGGACGACAACACCGTCAACAGGCTTCGTGCCGCCGGCCTGAGGTCGCAGAACGCCCTCAACATGTTCCTGCTGGCCCGTTTCCTGCTGCCCTTCGTTTTCCTCGCAGGCGCCATTGTCTGGATTTTCGTGCTCGGCAACCTCGCCACCCGGCCGTTCCCGATCCGGATGCTGGCGGCGATCGTCGTCGCCTATATCGGTTTTTATGCACCGAACATCTACATTTCCAACCGGGTGAAGAAACGCCAGCTTTCCATCAAGCGGGCCTGGCCCGATGCGCTCGACCTGATGCTGATCTGCGTCGAATCGGGGATTTCCATGGAGGCGGCGATGCGCCGCGTGGCCGAGGAGATGGCGCAGGCGTCGCCGCCTCTGGCCGAGGAAATGGTGCTGACGACGGCCGAGCTCTCCTTCCTGCAGGACCGCCGCACCGCGCTCGAAAATCTCGGCATCCGCACCCAGCTCGATATCGTCAAGGCGGTTACACAGGCGCTGATCCAGGCGGAACGCTACGGTACGCCGATTGCCTCGGCGCTGCGTGTGCTTGCCCAGGAAGGCCGCGACGAGCGGATGAACGAGGCGGAAAAGAAGGCCGCCGCCCTGCCGCCGAAGCTGACCGTGCCGATGATCCTGTTCTTTCTGCCGGTGCTGATCGCCGTCATCCTCGGCCCCGCCGGCATCCAGGTCGCCGACAAGTTTTGATGAAGCCGGCAGCAAGCGCCGAGGCGACGGTGAACGGCACCTGAATTCCAGCTTCAGACCGCATTCAGCGGCGATCGGCCAATATCCCCTCATCGAGCAAAAATTCCGCCCGTTACGAACACGGATCGGAGCGCTCAGGTGATTTTGGAGGACATCCGATGCTGGCAAGACTTTGCGTGAACCTCGTCCTGATCGGCGGAATCATCACGGTGATTTCGCGCCTCATCTGAAGGCGTACCGATGGAGGACCATCCTGAAAACAGGAAAACCGGCGCAAGGCCGGTTTTTTGTTGGGATGATGGTAGCCCGGTCAATTCGTATTGGGCTTGCTCTTGCCATCCTTGTCGGCGAGCTTTGCCCAGGCATTCTGCTGGGATAACATCGAACGCAGATAGGTGACGTTGGCGTCCGCCTGCTGCTGCGAGAGTTCCCGGCGGGCGATCTGTTCGGCTTCCGCGAAACGGCCCTGCAGGCCGACCACCAGCGCCAGGTTCTGGCGGACGCGGCTGTCGGCGGCGGGCTGGCCGGCGGCATTGCGCATGTAGGTTTCCGCCGTCTTCAGGTCGCCGGAAAGCACGTAGGACATTCCCAGATTGGACATCACGCTCGGCTCGTTCGGCTGGGCGTCGAGCGCCATGCGGTATTTCTGGCGAGCCTCCGCCGAGCGACCGAGCTGATCGAGCACGGCGCCTTCGGCCGAATAGAGCCGCCAGTCCGGATGATCGGGGGTCTGGGCGCGGTTGATAGTCGCGAGCGCCTGTTCGAGCTGGCCGGCACCAGCCTGCGCCTTGCCATAGGCCGCCAGCACGTCCCGATCGGCCGGGTGGGCGATAGCCACCTGCTGCATCACGGCAAGCGCCTGCGCATTCTTGCCGGTCATTCCGAGCACTGTCGCGTATTGCAGCCCGATCTGCTTGTTCTTGGGATCGCGGGCATAGCTCGCACCGACAGACTTCTCGGTGCTGGCAAGATCGTTCGCGTTCATGCCGTCCATGGAGGCGGCCGAGGCCCTAGGGATCGAGCCCGTCGTTTCAACATCCCGCTTCGTCGCGCAGCCGGTGACCGAGAGAACGGCGAGAATTGCGAGGGCGGCGGTCTGGGCGAGGCGGGTCTTGCGAAGCGTCACGGCTGCGGAAGCGGTCATGGGGTGCGGTCTCGTTCGGTCCGGTGCCACGTCTTCCGAATAGGGAGCGGGCATATGGCGCATTTCCACTACAGCAATAAACTGTTAACCCTAACAGATCGTTAAGACGAGCGATTCCAGCAGCTTCCGAAGGCTCCCCATGACTCCTTATCAGTATATCGAACGCCCCTCTCCCTTCAGCGCGAAAGGGGCGGCGACCAGGCCTGTCCACGCCGTGACGCCTTCTGACCTGGAGGCTGGGAAGCTCGATGCGGCGGCGCTCGCCTGGGCGAAGGCGGCGGGTTTCAAGGCGGAAGCAGGGGCAGTGCTTCTGTTGCCAACGGCCGGCGGTGAGGTGGGCAGCGCCCTGTTCGGCCTTGGCAGCGATCCCGCCGAGGCGCCGTTCATTACCGGAAAGCTCTCGAAGCTCCTGCCGGCGGGTGACTGGCATGTCGAGACCTCGACGCTTGGCGATGCACATCTTGCCCTCGGTTATGGCCTCGGCACCTACGGCTTCAGCCGCTACAGGTCCGACAAGCCGAAGGACGTGCGGCTTGCGATCCCGGCCACGGCCGATGCCGCCGATGTCGAGCGCCAGCTGGCCGGTGTGTTCCTGACCCGTGACCTCATCAATATTCCGACCAACGAGATGGGGCCGATCGAGCTGGAAGCTGCCTTCCGGGCGCTTGGCGAACATTACGGCGCAACCGTCACCTCCATTGTCGGTGAGGATCTGCTCGCTCGGAATTTCCCGCTCGTTCACACGGTCGGCCGCGCCAGCGTCTCACCTCCGCGCCTGCTCGAAATGCGTTGGGGGCAGAAGGGCCATCCGCGCATCACTCTGGTCGGCAAGGGCGTCTGCTTCGATACCGGCGGGCTCGACATCAAGGGCGCCGCCAACATGGCGCTGATGAAGAAGGACATGGGCGGTGCCGCGAACGTCATGGGACTTGCCCTGATGATTATGGATGCCGGCCTCAAGGTCGACCTGCAGGTTCTGGTGCCGGCGGTAGAGAACTCCATTTCCGGCAATGCCTTCCGCCCCGGCGATATCTACAGGAGCCGCAAGGGCATCACCGTGCAGATCGACAATACCGATGCGGAAGGTCGGCTGGTCCTTGCCGACGCGCTTGCCTATGCGGACGAAAACCCGCCGGACCTGATGGTCGACATGTCGACGCTGACCGGAGCCGCCCGCGTCGCGCTGGGCACCGAGCTTGCGCCCTATTTCACCGACGACGAAGCACTTGCCGGCAAGCTGATGGATGCGGGCCGTGCTGAAGCCGATCCGATGTGGCGCCTGCCGCTGTGGATGGGCTACGACAAGGATATCCGCTCCCGCGCCGCCGATATCACCAATTCGCCTTCGGGCGGCATGGCCGGCGCGATTACCGCAGCGCTTTTTCTCAAGCGCTTTGTCACCGCCACTAGGAGCTGGGTGCATTTCGACATTTACGGCTGGGTGGCCGCCGAAAAGCCGCAGGCACCGGTCGGCGGCGAGGCGTTTGCGATCCGCGCGCTCTACCGCACGATCCGCGACATGGCGGCGAAATAAACCGGCTCCGAAACAAACCGGTAAGAACTTCGGCCTAAAATCCGTCGGATTGTGACGCGAGGCCGGATTTTTGAACCGAGGTGGTGATGCCGGTTGAACTGACCGCCACGGAAGCGTTGGGCCTCTGGCACCGGGTATCGCTGGAGCAGGTGCGCCACGACGGCCGCGATCTGACATTGCGCCAGATGTCCATTCTGCTGCATATTTATCTCGTGCCGCCGCCGCACACGGTGCGCGGGCTGGCGGCGACGCTCGGCGTCACCAAGCCGGTCATCACCCGCGCGCTCGACACGATGGGCGAGATGGGCCTGGTGGACCGACAGCGCGACGAGCGGGATCGCCGCAACGTGGTGATCAAGCGCACGGTGGCGGGTGCGCTCTATCTGGAAAAGCTGGGCGACCTGATCATCCGGGAAGGCCGCCAGTGATGGGTTTGCCGCGAAGCGCCCGAAGGGAATTTTGAGATGACCAAGCTGCTCGACAGACGCCTGCATGCCTTCCGCCCCGACCTCGCGGACGAGACACTGAAGGGCAGCGTCGAGGCAGGCCAGTTCGTCCGCGGCGAACCGGCACGCATCGCCGTGCCGGTGGCCCAGCTCCGCCCGGCACCGGACCTTGCCCGCGGCATCGATACCGAACTTTTGTGGGGCGAAACCGTCCGCGTCTTCGACCGTGCCGATGGTTTTGCCTGGGTGAAGGCCGATCAGGACGGTTATGTCGGCTACCTGCCGGAGGCTATGCTCGGAAGCCCGGACGAACCCACCCACCGCATCGCCGTGCCCCGCACCTTCCTGTATCCGGAACCGGAGCTCCGCAAGCCGCCGGTCGGCGCCCTGTCCATGGGTAGCCGCGTCACCGTCGTCGGCGAGGCGGAAACCCGCGGCACCCGTTATTTCGTCCTGGCGAGCGGCGAGGCGGTGATCGCCCGCCATTGCCTCCCCATCGCCGAGACCTTGGGTGACGATTACGTCGCCGTCGCCGAAAAATTCATCGAGACGCCCTATCTCTGGGGTGGCCGTTCCGGTTTCGGTCTTGATTGCTCGTCGCTCGTGCAGCTTGCCCTGATGATGACCGGCCAATTTGCCCCGCGCGACTCCGATATGCAGGCCTCGATCGGCAAAGAGATCGGTCAAGGGGAACTTCGCCGCGGCGACCTCGTTTTATGGAAGGGTCATGTCGGCATCATGGAGAATGCCGAGACGCTTCTCCACGCCAACGGCCACACGATGAGCGTCGCCCGCGAGAATTTCGAGGCGGCCGTTCAGCGGATCGGCTGGCTTTACCAGCAGCCCAGCGGCTATCGCCGCCTGGATAACCGCCGATGATCACGCAAACGTGGTCCCCGGCCCATGGATTGGACCTCCTGCCGTCCATATCTGTGAATCATCCGCCGTTTACGTGGATGAGGAGTCGATTGATGCTCAAAGGTGCATGGATACTGCCGGTCGTGATGCTCGTGGCGCTGCTTGTCGCCGCGGTGGTTCCGGCTGAGGTATTCGCGGCCGAGCCCCGGGCCTTCCCGAAGGATGTGCAGACCTACTTCCGTAACCTGCCCGGCGTCGTGCCGGAGGAGGAACACGCGAAGAAACAGGCCTATGAATGCACTAGCGATATCGAGAACGTCTATCGTAGCCGTGGCAGTTTCGACATTCTCTATGGCGACGTGATGCCGACCCGGATCTATCGCTGCAAGACGCCGAGCGGCGTAACCTATACCGGCACGCGCATGCCCAACACCCAGTGGGTCCCCGGTCTCCATCCGCACCATCTTCCCGAGTAAGGCAATCTTTGTTCAAAGGCGGCATGGCGGAAGACCGTATGTTGCGATGTCGGGCATGGGCGCTCTTGGCCCATTGACGACCTGCCGCCGCTGCCCCACTACTTTCTGACATACTGAACTTGGTACACCGGGAGGATGCAGGGTGTTCCACGCAAGCATGAATTTTGCGCTCGGCGAGGAGGTCGACGCTGTTCGTGAAACGGTCCACCGTTTCGCGCAGGAAAAACTCAAACCTCGCGCCGACGAAATCGACCGCAGCAACGAATTTGCCCGCGACCTCTGGCCGGAACTCGGCGCGCTCGGCCTGCTCGGAATTACCGCCGACCCGGATTTCGGCGGCTCGGGGCTCGGTTATCTCGCCCACGTCGTGGCCGTCGAGGAACTGGCTCGTGCCTCGGCCTCCACGTCGCTCAGCTATGGCGCCCATTCCAATCTTTGCGTCAACCAGATCAACCGCAACGGCAATGCCGATCAGAAGGCGCGTTACCTGCCGAAACTCTGCTCGGGAGAGCATGTCGGCGCGCTCGCCATGTCGGAACCCGGCGCCGGCTCCGACGTCGTCTCGATGAAGCTCCGCGCCGAGAGGCAGGGCGATCGTTACGTCTTGAACGGAACCAAGATGTGGATCACCAACGGTCCGGACGCCGACGTGCTGGTGGTCTATGCCAAGACCGATCCGGCCGCCTCCTCCAAGGGCATCACCGCCTTCCTCGTCGAAAAAGGGTTCAAAGGGTTCACGACCGCGCAGAAGCTCGACAAGCTCGGCATGCGCGGCTCCAACACCTGCGAGCTGGTCTTCGAGGATTGCGAAGTGCCGGCCGAAAACGTCATGGGTTCCGAAGGCGGCGGCGTGCGTGTGTTGATGTCCGGGCTCGACTACGAGCGCGTCGTGCTTTCGGCGATCGGCATCGGCATCATGCATGCCTGCCTCGATGTGGTCATGCCCTATGTCCACGAGCGCAAGCAGTTCGGCCAGCCGATCGGCGAGTTCCAGTTGATCCAGGCCAAGGTCGCCGACATGTACACGGCGATGAATTCCGCCCGTGCCTATGTCTATGCCGTCGCCGCTGCCTGCGATCGCGGCGCCGTGACACGCCAGGATGCCGCCGCCTGCTGCCTCTATGCCTCCGAGCAGGCGACCCAGCAGGCCCTGCAGGCAATCCAGATCCTCGGCGGCAACGGTTATATCAACGACAATCCGACCGGCCGGCTGCTGCGCGACGCCAAGCTGATGGAGATCGGTGCCGGCACGTCCGAAATCCGCCGTATGCTGATCGGCCGCGAGCTCTTCAAGGAAACCGCCTGATGGCTGTCATCCGGTCTGCGGTCAACCTGAGGAGCGAAGCCGCCGAAGCGAACCGCGCTGCGATGCAGGCAAAGCTTGCCGAGGTCGAGGCGGCGGTAGCGCTCGCCGAAGCCGGCGGTGGCGAGGAAGCGCGGGCGCGGCATGTGAAGCGCGGCAAACTGCTTCCCCGCGAACGCATTGCGCGTCTGCTGGATCACGGTTCACCCTTTCTCGAAATCGGAGCGACCGCCGCGCAGGGGCTTTACGGCGGGGCGAGCCCATCGGCCGGCATCGTTACCGGCATCGGCCGCGTCGAGGGCTGCGAGGTGATGATCGTCGCCAATGACGCCACCGTGAAGGGCGGCACTTACTACCCGATGACCGTCAAGAAACACCTCCGTGCCCAGGAGATCGCCGAGGAGAACCGTCTCCCGTGCGTCTATCTGGTCGATTCCGGCGGCGCCAACCTGCCGAACCAGGACGAGGTATTTCCCGACCGTGATCACTTCGGCCGCATCTTCTTCAACCAGGCCCGAATGTCGGCGAAGGGCATCGCCCAGATCGCCGCCGTCATGGGTTCCTGCACCGCCGGCGGCGCTTATGTGCCGGCGATGTCCGACGAGGCGATCATCGTCAAGGACCAGGGCACGATCTTCCTCGCCGGCCCGCCGCTGGTAAAGGCTGCCACGGGCGAGGAAGTCTCGGCCGAAGATCTCGGCGGCGGCGATGTCCACACAAGGCTGTCCGGCGTCGCCGATCATCTCGCCCGTGACGACGCCCATGCGCTCGCGCTGGTCCGGCGCGCCGTCGCAGGGCTGAACACCCGCAAGCCGGATACCGTGGTGCTGGCGACGCCCGAGGAACCGCTTTACGATCCGGAGGAAATCGCCGCGATCGTTCCGTCGTCGCTCAGCACCCCCTACGACATCCGCGAAGTGATCGCGCGGGTGGTGGATGGCTCCCGTTTCGACGAGTTCAAGGCGCGTTTCGGCATAACGCTGGTCTGCGGCTTCGCGCATGTCTTCGGCATGCCCGTTGGAATCATCGCCAACAATGGCGTGCTGTTTTCCGAAAGCGCCCAGAAGGGCGCGCATTTCATCGAGCTCTGCTCGCAGCGAAAGATCCCGCTGGTCTTCCTGCAGAACATTACCGGCTTCATGGTCGGCCGCAGATACGAGGCGGAGGGCATCGCCAAGCACGGGGCCAAGCTGGTGACGGCGGTTGCGACCACGTCCGTGCCCAAGGTCACGATCCTGCTTGGCGGTTCCTTCGGCGCCGGCAACTACGGCATGGCCGGCCGAGCCTATTCGCCGCGTTTCCTCTGGACCTGGCCGAACAGCCGGATTTCTGTGATGGGCGGCCCGCAGGCAGCCGGCGTGCTGGCCACTGTCCGGCGCGAGGCGATCGAGCGCGGCGGCAAGACCTGGGGCGCGCAAGAGGAGGCGGCCTTCAAACAGCCGGTGCTCGACCAGTTCGAGGAACAGAGCCACCCGCTTTATGCCTCCGCGAGGCTTTGGGACGACGGCATCATCCATCCGGCCAAGACCCGCCAGGTCCTGGGCCTGAGCCTCTCCGCCGCCCTCAATGCTCCAATCGAGGATACACGCTTCGGCGTGTTCCGGATGTGAGGAGGGCGTCATGATCCGCAAGGTCCTCATAGCCAATCGCGGCGAGATCGCCTGCCGCATCATCCGCACCTGCCACAGGCTGGGTGTCGCGACCGTCGCCGTCTATTCCGATGCCGACCATGACGCGCTGCATGTGTCGCTTGCCGGTGAGGCTGTGCATATCGGCCCGTCCCCCGCCGCCGAAAGTTATCTGCGCGGCGAGACGATCATCCAGGCGGCGCTGCGCACCGGCGCCGATGCCATCCACCCCGGTTACGGCTTCCTCTCGGAGAACCCGGATTTCGCCGATGCGGTGACATCCGCCGGCATCCGGTTCATTGGCCCATCGTCCGATGCCATTCGCGCCATGGGCCTCAAGGACGCCGCCAAGGCGCTGATGGAAAAGGCGGGCGTGCCTGTCGTCCCGGGCTATCACGGCGCCGAACAGGATCCCGACTTCCTCTTCAGGGAAGCGGAGCGCATCGGCTTCCCGGTGCTGATCAAGGCGCGCGCCGGTGGTGGCGGCAAGGGCATGCGGCGGGTCGAAAGCGCGGACGGCTTTGGGGAAGCACTCGCCTCGGCGCAGCGGGAGGCTTTGGCCGCCTTCGGCGATCCCGCCTGCCTGATCGAGAAATACATCGCCCATCCACGCCATATCGAAATCCAGGTTTTTGGCGACGACCACGGCAATGTCGTACACCTCTTCGAACGCGACTGCTCGCTGCAGCGCCGCCACCAGAAAGTCATCGAGGAAGCACCGGCCCCCAGCATGCCGGAGGAGATGCGCCACGCCATGGGCGAGGCGGCTGTCAAGGCGGCGCTGGCGATCTCCTATTCCGGTGCCGGCACGATCGAGTTTATCGCCGACGCCTCCGACGGGCTGAAGGCCGACCGTTTCTGGTTCATGGAAATGAACACCCGGCTGCAGGTGGAGCATCCGGTGACCGAGGCGATCACCGGCGTCGATCTCGTCGAATGGCAGCTTCGCGTCGCGTCCAGCGAACCTCTTCCGCGCAGCCAAGACGAGCTTTTCATCAGCGGCTGGGCCTTCGAGGCGCGGCTTTATGCGGAAGATGCCGAGCGGAGTTTTCTGCCCGCCACCGGCAGGCTTGCCCATCTCGACCTGCCGGAGGAACTGGCGCGGGTGGACAGCGGCGTTCGCGCCGGCGACCGCATCTCGCCCTTTTACGACCCGATGATCGCGAAAATCATCACCCGAGGCCCGGATCGCCAGACCGCGCTCTCGCTGCTGTCGGCCGCCCTTGCCGAAGTTCGCGCCACCGGCGTGACCACCAATGCTGCGTTTCTTCGCCGGCTAACGATCCAGCCGGATTTCGTCGAGGGCTTGCCCGATACCGGCCTGATCGACAGGCATCTGGCGGAATTGACGATCGGTCAGTCCCCATCTCGCGAGGCCATGGCCTTGGCCGCCTTGAAACTTTCCGGTGCCCTCGAACCGAAGAACGGAAGCGATCCCTGGGACCGCTTATCCGGATTTCGGTTATGGGCCGAAGCCTCCGATTTCGTCGAGCTGGACTACCGCGGCCAGCACGTGCCGGTGTCGTTCGGGTCGATCGGAGAGGGCGTCTATGCGGCAACGGTCGATGGCAAGCCGGTCGATTTCCGCCTCTCTCGCCTAGACGCCGAGGCTTGTCTTCTGGAGGCCGCCGGCCGGAAACATCGCGTCCATCTGGTCTCCGGCGAACGTGACGTGACGATTTTCGGCGATGGCGAGAACTGGCATTTCGGCCTTATCGATCCCCTTACCGGCGAGGATGAGATTGCCGCCGGCAGCGATCGCATCGTCGCGCCCATGCCGGGTCTTGTCAAACTCCTTCGTGCCACGCCGGGAGCCTCGGTCACAAAGGGCGAGGCCCTTGTCGTGATGGAAGCGATGAAGATGGAATTGACGCTTGCCGCCCCCCGCGACGGGACGCTTGCCGATGTCCTGGTGTCGCAGGGCGAACAGGTGATCGAAGGCGCAGTGCTGCTGACCCTTGAGCCGGAGCCCGAAGCCGGGGAGCCGAAGGATGGCTGACTTCGTCCGTATCCACGAGATGGGGCCGCGCGACGGGCTTCAGAACGAGAAGGGGCTCATTTCCACCGCCGATAAGATCCGGCTGGTCGACCTGCTTTCGGCGTGCGGTTTTGAAAAAATCGAGGTGACGAGCTTCGTGCGCGCCGACTGGGTACCGCAGATGGCCGACGCCGCCGAGGTCATGGCCGGCATTACCCGCCGTCCGGGGACGCTGTACACCGTGCTGACGCCGAACGTGCGGGGATATGCGGCGGCCGTCTCGGCCAAAGCGGATGAAGTCGCCGTCTTCGCCTCGGCGTCCGAGGGCTTCAGCCACCGCAACATCAATTGCAGCATCGCCGAGAGTTTTCAGCGGTTCGCGCCGCTGATCGACAGTGCCCGCCGCGACGGCATCCCGGTCCGCGCCTATGTCTCCTGCGCCGTCGATTGCCCCTTCGACGGTCCGACGCCGCCGGCGCAGGTGGCGCGGGTGGCAACGGAGCTTCATGCGCTGGGCTGCGGTGAGGTGGCGCTGGCCGATACGATCGGCACAGGCACCCCGGATCGGGTCGCAGCCATGCTCGATGCGGTCTTGAAGCACCTGCCGGCGGCGCATCTCGCCGGGCATTTTCACGATACAAACGGCCGGGCGCTCGACAATATCACCGTCTCGCTCGAAAAAGGTCTGCGCGTTTTCGACGCCGCGGCAGGCGGCCTTGGCGGCTGCCCTTATGCGCCGGGAGCGGAGGGCAATGTCGCAACGGGCAAGACGGTCGATCATCTGCATGCGTTGGGGTTCGAAACTCGCATCGACCGCGACAGGCTGACCGAGGCAGAGGCTTTTGCCCGCAGCCTGAGGGGAGCACGCTGATGGGCGCTTACGACACGCTGACGCTGGAACGGGATCTCCGCGGGGTGGTGACACTGACGCTCGCCCGGCCCGAGAAGCACAATGCCATGAACGCACGGATGATCGCCGATCTGGCCGACGCGGCCGGCAAGCTCGCAGCCGACGATGCGGTGCGCGTCGTGGTTCTCGCATCCGCCGGCTCCACATTCTGCGCCGGAGGCGATCTGCAATGGATGCGCGACCAGGCGGCGAGGGATCGTGCCGGCAAGATCGAGGGGGCGACAGAACTTGCTCTCATGCTGAAGGCGCTCGACGACCTGCCGAAACCGCTGATCGGGCGGGTGCAGGGCAATGCCTTCGGTGGCGGTATCGGTCTGATGGCCGTCTGCGACATCGTGGTCGCGGCTGACAGCGCCTGGTTTGCGCTCACCGAAACGCGGCTCGGCCTGATCCCAGCCACCATCGGACCCTATGTCGTGCGCCGGATCGGTGAAGGCCATGCCCGCCGCCTGTTCCCCAACGCCCGCCGCTTCGATGCGGTGACGGCCCGTGAGATCGGTCTCGTTTCAATCGTTCGCACCGCCGACGAACTCGATACGGCAGTGGAAGAGGAGGTCTCGGCTTTCCTCGATTGCGCTCCCGGCGCTGTCGCCAGCGCCAAGAGCCTTGTGCAAAGTCTCGCCCGCCAGGCGATCGAAGATCCGGTCGGCTACAGCACCGGCTTGCTTGCCGACCGTTGGGAAAGCGCCGAAGGCCGCGCCGGCATCGACGCCTTCCTCAATCGTCGGCCGATGCCCTGGGTGGCTCCCAAGGCAGGCGGGGATTAGTCCCGGATCGGCTCCGGGACCAATCGAGCGTTATTGCTTGGGGATCCCGGCCTTCTGGATCACGTCCGACCATTTCTGGATGTCGGCCTTCAGGCGGTTGCCGATTTCCTCCGGCGTGCTGGATCGGGCTTCGACGCCGAGATCCGCGAACCGCTTCTTGAGGGCAGGGTCGGCCAGGACCTCAACCAGCGTGGCGTTCAGCTTCTTCACCGCTTCCGGCGGCGTGCCCTTCGGCGCAAAGATGGCGTTCCAGGAGGTCACGTCGAAGCCCTTGACGCCTTCTTCCGCGGCGGTCGGGACGTTCGGCGAGAGGCTGGAGCGCGACGGGCCGGATGAGGCGATAGCGGTCGCCTGGTTCTGCTGCAGGGCAGCCTTCAGCGCCGTCTGGCTGTCGACGATCACGTCGAGCTCGCCGCCGAGCAGGGCGACCTGAAGATCCGGCGTGGCCTTGTAGGGGACAATCGTGAAATCGATCCCGGATGTCGACTTGAAGAGCTCAGCCGCAAGATTCTGGCTGCTGCCGACGTTGATCGTCCCGACATTGAGCGCGCCCGGCTTAGCCTTCGCGGCTTCCAGCACATCCTTGAGGGTTTTGAACTTGCCGTCCGATTTGGTGACGAACACGAAATCGAAATAGGCAAGGCTCGATACCGGCACGAAATCGGTGACCGGATCGAATTGCAGGTTCTTGAAGAGCGGAACGCTGATCGCGGTGCCGTTCGAAAGCAGGGCGAGCGTGTAGCCGTCTGCCGGCGCGTTCAGCGCCGCCCGTGCCGCAACCGAGCCGCCCGCACCCGGCTGGTTCATGATGACGATCTGTTTGCCAAGTTTCTTGCCGAGCGACTCGGCAACAAGGCGTGCCGTAATGTCGGCAATCCCACCGGGGCCGAAGGGCAGAACCAGGGTGATGTCCCTCGACGGATAGGCGTCCTGCGCCATGGCGCCGGCCGGCAGCATCAGGGTCAGGGCGACAGCCAGAGGTTTCATCCATCGCGCTGGCTGTCGGAACCGGCCCGTCGATCTCCCCGTAATTTTGTAATCCATTCTCTCCTCCTCCTCTAAGGCCGCTCAGGCGGCGAAACCGTATAAACGTGCGGGATTGTCGACGAGCAGCCGCCGCTGGTCCTCTTCCGTCAGTGCGAACTTCGGCACGAGATCCACGAGGTCGGCCTCGTCGACGGGCTCCTTGAGGTTCGGATGCGGGAAGTCCGTGCCCCACAGGGTCCGGTCGGGGCTTGCCGCCATCAGCGCCTTCGCAAAAGGCACCGCCGTATCGAACGGAAAGCGGGAGATTCGCTCCGACCCGCAGACCTTGATCCAGCAGTTTTCCCGCCGCACCAGTTCCAGCAGCGTCTGAAACGCCGGCTGGTCGGTGCCGAGGCTGGTGTCGACGCGACCCATGTGGTCGATGACGAAGGGCACCGGCAGTCGGGCGATCATGTCCGAAAGCGGTACGATGTCGGCGGCGTCGAGATGCAGCACCACATGCCAGCCTCGGCCCTTGATACGGTCGATCGCCCGGTTGAAGACGTCCATATCCGGCGCACCGCCAAGGTGGCGGACGAAATTGAACCGCACGCCGCGCACGCCGCCATCGTCGAGCGTCTGGTAGGCGCGGTCGTCAAAGCTGTCGTCGACAATGGCGACGCCGCGGTAACGATCCGGCCGCCAGGCGATCGCGTCGAGCATGGCGCGGTTGTCGGTCCCGTGGCAGCTCGCCTGAACGATGACGGCGCGGTCGATGCCAAGCCGGTCGTGGAGCCTTGCCAGCGCCTCTTTCGGCGCATCCTCCGGCGTATAACTGCGGTTCGGCGCATAGGGAAAAACGGCGCTGGGGCCGAACACGTGGCAGTGGGCGTCGCAGCTGCCGTCGGGCAGCCTGAAATCCGGCTTGCGCCGGGCAATGTCGGCCCCGTGGCTCTCCTGCAGATTCCGGATCATTTTTCCCCCGTCGCGTATTTCAAGGCCGCCGCGGATTGTCCGGCTCCGGCCCCAAGACTTCTAAAGCTCGCATAGCTCGCCTCGACGATCTGGCTGACGGCGACTTCCCGGTCGTTTCCATCGACCGTTCCACCCGAAAGACGGGTGACGCGGTCGGGATTGATGAGGGCGTAATAGAGGGAGCCGAGCAGGAACTGGCTGCGCCAGACGAGCCCCTCCAATGGCGCGCCCGGCACGCAGTCGGCGAGAGCCTTGATGAAGGCGCGGCTGGTCTCGTCGAACGCGTCTGCGATGATCGTCTGCGCGTCGGGATTTCCTTCTGCCGACAGAACCGCCCGCATGCGGGTGAATTCGGCACCGCCGCCATCGCCCTCCGAGGAGGAAACGAAGGCCGGCAGGACATAGGCGCGCAGGATCGCCATCAGCCGCTGGTCCGCATCGCTGATCCGCAGGGCCTCGCCCAGCAGCTCGCGGCGGCGGGCGTTCATCGGCACCGTGTGGCGCTCGTAGACCTCACGCAGCAATTTTGCCTTCGAGCCGAAATGATAGGTCAGGCTGCCGACATTGGCTCCGGACGCCTTGGCGATGTCCCGCAGCGAGACGGCATTGTAGCCGCTGCGGGAAAACAGGGTGACGGCGTTTCTGAGCAAGGCTTCCCTCAGGTTCGGTCGCATCGAGCATCCATTATCAACTGTACGTCCAATTTGTACAGTTGTACAAATTGGACGTCAATCGAAATTGCGCGCCGAGACGGCCGAGACCATTTTGCGGCGGCGCCGGCTCCGGGACCCGAACCTTCCGAGGAAGCGAGCTAGCGTTGTGGAAGCATGAAGCCGTCGAAAAAGGCGGCGAGCTCCGTGTGGGCATCGAGCGGCAGGATATGCGCGACATACTGGTCCGGCCGCACCACCACCATGCAGCCCTGTTCCCGGTCGATGCCGCGCATGTCGAAAATGTCCTGGCCGCTCTTGAGGTCCGGGCAGAACATCTTTTCGTAGTCGCAAAGCCCGTAGCGGCCCTTCCGGGGCAGCAGGAAAGTCGGCATGGTTTCGACCGCAAGCGTGCGGTGGGCCTGCTGGAAGACGGCCCGGAAATCGATCTCCGAGTCGATGTCGGCACCGGAAGGTGTATGTCTCTTCACCGGCGAGGAGGGGGAATCCGCCAGGAAATCGCAAAGCGCCCGCAGGCGCGAGGAGGGTGCCGCACGATCCTCCGCTCCGGCGAAGGCATAGATGCGCCAGCAACCGTCCGCCTTCGCGACGTGACCAAGCTGCATCGGCTTGGCATCGACCAGCCGGATCACCGGCGCCGAATGAAACCGCGCGCCGATCGTCAGCCCCTTGGCGAGATGCTGATGGGTCGATTGGCCGGTCAGCAGCGACGGCGTGTAGCGGGTCGCCGTGCCTGCCGTATAGCGTCCCGATCGAACGAAATATTTTTGCACTTCCGCCGGCTCGACGCCCTCGCCATCCGGATCGTTTGGGGATTTCAGCGGCGCGCTCAGCATGGCTGACCATTCGCGGTCGAAATCGATCAGTTCCTTGGCGATGGTCTGGCGTTCGGCGGAATAGCTGTGCAGCAGTTCCGGCCTGCTCCGTCCCTGCAGCACGGCGGCCAGTTTCCAGCCGAGGTTGAACCCGTCCTGCATCGAGACGTTCATGCCCTGGCCGGCTTTCGGGCTATGTGTATGGCAGGCATCGCCGGCGATGAATACGTGAGGCAACCGGTCGCCACTCCCGTCCTCCGGCACGTCGTCGAACTTGTCGGTCAGCCGTTGCCCGATCTCGTACACCGACCACCAGGCAACCTCCTTCACCTCGAATGTGTAGGGATGCAGGATGCGCTGCACGGCCGCGATCAGCTTGTCGACGGTGATGTTCCGGCTCGCTACCCGCTCGTTTTTGTTGAGCTTGTCCAACTCGACATAGATGCGGACCATATAGCCGCCTTCGCGCGGGATCAGCACGATGCTGCCTTCGCCCGCGGATTGGATCAGCGCCTTCAGACGAATGTCGGGAAAATCGGTAACGGCCAGCACGTCCATGACGCCCCAGGCGTGATTGGCGGAATCGCCATGCAGCGCCCGCCCGATCGACTTGCGCACCGTGCTGCGCGCGCCGTCGCAGCCGACGACGTAGCGTGCCTTGACGGTTTCGATCTGACCTTCATGGGAGGGATCGAGACGCTCCAGCCTCGCGGTCACCGGATAGTCCGCAGCGGCCGGGTCTGTTTCGAGGTCGATCAGGCGCCGAGAATAATGCGGCTCGAGCCTGGAGGGCGATTTGCGCATGACGTCGAGGAAGAAATCCTGCACCCGCGCCTGGTTGAGGATCACATGCGGGAATTCGGAAAGCCCATCCTCGGTATCGTCGATCCTGCCGCTGCGGATGATGTTTTCGCGTTTTGCGTCGTCGGGCTTCCAGAACGAGGTCTCGTTGACCCAGTAGGATTCCTTCAGCACCCGCTCGGCAAAACCGAAGGCCTGGAACATTTCCATCGTGCGGCAGGCGATACCGTCCGCCTGGCCGCGCAGCAAGGGGCCGGATCTCTGGTCGACGATGCAGGTCCTGATATTGGGAAAGGCAGACAGTTGCGCCGCGAGTGTTAGGCCCGCCGGACCACAGCCGACGATCAGGACATCGACTTCGGCGGGAAGCGGTCCTTTGTCGGCTGGCGTGCTCTGTCGATCCTCCGGGTGAAAGATTTCCGGGTCGCCGGGCTCGAACCCATTCAGATGGAATTGCATGGAACCAGTTTCCTCCGCATGTTTCGCTGGGCGCCCGCGGAAACGGATTCGGCGGGTTTTATATTGATCAGTATGCTGATCATCAGTATACGTGTCAAGCTTGCGGCGATTTTGGAGAATCTGGTGAAAGACAATGATGACATGCCGGGCCATCTCGCCCGCCGGTTTCAGCAGATCGCGGTGGCGGTCTTCCATGCCGAGGTCGAGCAAGCCGGGTACGACCTGACACCCGTCCAGTACGCGGCGCTCGCGGCGATCAGCACCAATCCCGGGATCGATCAGGTGACGCTCGCCGGGCTGATCGCCTACGACCGCACGACCATTACCGGGGTCATCGACCGGCTGGTGCAGAAAGGCCTGCTGGTGCGCAATGCCAGCACCAGGGACAGGCGCGCCCGCGAATTGCAGATCACCGACGGGGGTCGCAAGACCTTGAGCCGCGTCGCGCCGGTGGTCGAGGCGGCGCAGGAACTCATGCTGCGCGGGCTGACGGCAGAGGAGGGCGACGAACTGCTGCGGCTTTTGCGCAAGGCGATTGCCGCCGGCAACGAGTTGAGCCGCGCACCGCTGCGCGAGGTTTCGGACGCCGCCAAGACCAAGCCGGCCACATGACCCGCTACAGACGCTGCTTCGAGCAAGGCGCTCCTCGGCTGCCGGGCAAGCCGCGTACTCGATCCTGCGCGGTTAACCTTTTGTTGACCATATTGGTCGAGCCTCCTCTGTCGGCACGCCAGCCGTAACTTGGATACAGCAGGGAGAAGAGCATGACGCTCGTGACATTGCCCAACAAGATCGTGCGAAACAGCCACCACACCGTTCTGGTGATGCGCGACGGCAGCACATGCCAGGCCGTCTGCGTCGTCAACGACGGCAGGATCGGCGACGTCTGCTCCAAGCTAGGCCTTATCGAAAGCATCGCCAGCAGCAAGCTCGATCATGGCGAAGTGGCGTTCGACGGCCGCGTCTGGATCACCCATTCCGACATGCCGCGTCCACTGCATGCGAGCCGCCACTAGGTCTTATCCCGTAGGCGAACGAAACATCCGGCCCCCGAGCATAACCCAAGGGCCGGATATCGGGGAGGTATCAGCGGAAGAGGTCGAGAATACGTTTCGACTGTTCGTTGACGATGCTGAGGCCGATCGTCTGGAGCTGCTGCTGCACCTTCGTGGCGGCAAGCTTGACGGCGCTCTCTTCCATGTTGGCGTCGACGAGGCGCCCGACGCCGCGGTCGATCGCATTCTGCAGCTTGGAGAGAAATTCCGTATTGGCGCTGATGCGGCTCGACGTGGAGCCGAGCTTGGCGCCGGCGGAGGTGAGGCTCGAAAGCATGCTATCGGTGGCCGAGATCATGCCGTCCAGTTCGTCTTCGGTCGTCGAATTCGAGATCTTGATTTCGCTGGCGGTTGCCGAGCCCTGCGATCCCGTATCGAGGAGGTAATATTCGTAGGCGGTGCCGTTATCTGTCGTGCCCGAATAGGCCTTGGTCAGAAGGCCGTCGGCAGCGTCGCCGCTGCTTGCCAGCGTCGTCGAGGCGGTATCGAAATCGATCGTGTTGAGGGCCGTGGTACCGTCCGGGTTGGTCGATGCGGACGCGAGCAGCGACTTGACGCCCGGCGTCCCGGCGGAACGCAGCCAGTTCTCGCCGTTGAAGGAGGACGATTCGGCGACCGTGCCCAGTTGCTCCTTGAGCTGGCTGATCTCCGCATTGATGGCGTCGCGATCCACGCCCGGCGAGCGTGCCAGGATGAGTTTCGCCTTGATTTCGGAAACGAGGCCGGTTGCGGCCTCCATGCCGAGCGATGCGGTATCGGTCAGCGCGGCGGCAAGGCCCGATGCGTCCTCGACCGCCGAGAGGGACATGCCCGTCGAACGCATCGACGTGGCAATCGACCAATAGGCGGCGTTGTCGGATGCCGTATTGACGTTGCGCCCGGTTGCCACCTGGATCGTGTTGCGCTCCAGCGCCTTGGCGGAACCGGTCAGCAATAACAGCGCAGAAGCCGCCGACTGATTGTAAGAAATGCTGCTCATGAAGCGTCTCGCAGGTGGGAAGGACACGTTACGGGCTCAGGCAGTGAAGATCGGCGTCATGCCCTTGAGCTGTCGCCGCGTCGGCGCACGAACCCATCACCTGCAATCACCTTGCACGAGCGAGATTTCAAAGCATTTGCAGGATTTATTAAGGTTTTAATGATTGGCGGGTTTTTTGAGATGCGGCCGCGATAGGATCAAACCGCGTCGTCAGAACTGGCGATACTTTGCCAGCGACAGGCCGTGCTTCTCGACATACTCATTGTGAAACCGGATTGCCTCGGCACTTTCCAGTCGCCAAAGGCGCTCCCGCTCGGCTTTGAGGGCCTTGGCGATGCCTTCCTCGGCGGCCTGCGAGAGGTCGATCTTCAGCGCGCGAGCCTCGGCAACAAGGTTGCCGTCTAACAAAAGCCTAGTCGATTTGCGGGCGGGCTGGGACATTCCAACCTCCAAGTTTATGCGCAAAAATATATGCGCGTGAACTCTGGATAGAAAGATCAGTCGTCCTTCATCTTCAACGCCGCAATGAAGGCTTCCTGCGGGATGTCGACCTTGCCGAACTGGCGCATGCGCTTCTTGCCTTCCTTCTGCTTGTCGAGCAGCTTGCGCTTGCGGGTGGCGTCACCGCCGTAGCATTTTGCGGTCACGTCCTTGCGCATCGCCGAGATCGTTTCGCGGGCGATCACGTTGCCGCCGATCGCCGCCTGGATCGGGATCTTGAACATGTGCCGCGGGATCAGGTCCTTGAGCTTCTCGCACATGTCGCGGCCGCGCTTTTCGGCAGCGGAGCGGTGAACCAGCATCGAGAGCGCATCGACCGGCTCGCCATTGACCATGATCGACATCTTCACGAGATTGCCCTCGCGATAGCCGTGCAGATGGTAGTCGAACGAGGCATAGCCCTTGGAGATCGACTTCAGGCGGTCGTAGAAATCGAACACCACTTCGTTGAGCGGCAGCTCGTAGGTGAGCATGGCGCGCTTGCCGACATAGGTGAGTTCGGTCTGGATGCCGCGGCGGTCCTGGCAGAGTTTCAGGATGCCGCCGAGATAGTCGTCGGGGGTGAGGATCGTCGCCTTGATCCAGGGCTCCTGGATTTCCGAAATCTTGACCACGTCCGGCATGTCGGCCGGATTGTGCAGCTCGCGCTCGGAACCATCGGTCATCGTCAGCTTGTAGACAACCGAGGGTGCGGTGGCGATGAGGTCGAGGTCGAACTCGCGCTCCAGGCGTTCCTGAATGATTTCCAGATGCAGCAGGCCGAGGAAACCGCAGCGGAAACCGAAGCCGAGCGCTGCCGAGCTTTCCATTTCGAAGGAGAACGAGGCGTCGTTGAGGCGCAGCTTGCCCATCGCGGCGCGCAGGTCCTCGAAATCGGCGGCATCGACCGGGAAGAGGCCGCAGAACACCACCGGCTGGGCCGGCTTGAAGCCCGGCAGCGCATGCGCCGTCGGCTTCTTGTCCTCGGTGATCGTATCGCCGACACGGGTATCGGCCACTTCCTTGATCGAGCCGGTAAAGAAACCGATCTCGCCCGGGCCGAGACTGTCGACGGCGAGCATCTTCGGGGTCAGAACGCCGACGCGCTCCACCTGGTATTTGGCGTCGGTGCCCATCATGCGGATGGTCTGGCCCTTGGTCAGCACGCCGTCGAGAATGCGCACCAGAACCATGACGCCGAGATAAGTGTCGTACCAGCTGTCGACCAGCAGCGCCTTCAGCGGGCCCTTTTCGCCGAGCTCGCTCTTCGGTGGCGGCAACTGGTGGACGATCGCCTCCAGCACGTCCGGAATGCCGAGGCCCGTCTTTGCCGAGATCAGCACGGCCTGCGACGCATCGATGCCGATCACTTCCTCGATCTGTTCGCGGATGCGGTCCGGTTCGGCCGCCGGCAGGTCGATCTTGTTGAGGACGGTGACGATCTCGTGGTTGTTGTCGATCGCCTGGTAGACGTTGGCGAGCGTCTGTGCCTCGACGCCCTGGGATGCGTCGACGACGAGAAGCGAACCTTCGCAGGCCGACAGCGAACGCGAGACTTCATAGGCGAAGTCGACGTGACCGGGCGTGTCGATCAGGTTCAGGATATAGGTCTCGCCGTTATTCGCCTTGTAATGCAGGCGCACGGTCTGGGCCTTGATGGTGATGCCGCGTTCGCGCTCGATATCCATCGAGTCCAGCACCTGTTCCGACATGTCGCGCTCGGCAAGGCCACCGGTCGTCTGGATCAGCCGGTCGGCCAGCGTCGACTTGCCGTGGTCGATATGCGCCACGATCGAGAAGTTGCGGATATGGTCAAGCGGGGTGCGGGCGGAATTGGTGCTCATGGTCGCGCATATAGCAGCGCGAATCCCTGCCGCAAAGCGGAAAGATAACCTTTCGTTGAGGATAAAGCCCGGCAGCGCGGGCTATTTGGCAGGCTTTTCGGTCTCCGGACCGGTCATGACGGAGGCGTTCGGAAGCTGGGCGCTTCTGAGCCCGACGTTCTCCCGCTCGTCGGCGGGCACGCCCACGCGTTCCTTGAGGCGCCAGATCACGTAAGTGCCGTAGGCGATAGCCACCAGGATCACGGCGTAGATGAAGGTGTGCTGGCCGAAAGCGGGGGTGAGTAGCGTCACCCCGAGCGGCACGATGGTCGCTGCCGTCGACCAGGCGACCAGCAGCGTCGAGGAGAGCGGCACGAAATCGCCGGGATCGGCGCGGTCGTTGGCATGCGCGTTGGCGACCGAATAGACGGTCTCGACCGCGCCGCCGAAGACGAGGAAGACGAGCATCAGGACGATCATCATTGAGAAGGAGACGAACAGCGCCGCAGTGCCCGCCGCGACGATCAGCGCGCAGGTGATCAAGAGCACAAAACGGCGGTCGATGCGGTCCGACAGCATGCCGAGCGGATATTGCACGAACAGCAGGCCGGTCTGCATCACCAGCATCAAAAGCGCGACATCGGTCTGCGCCACGTGGCTGGTGGTGGCGTAGATCGGCACGAAGCCCTGGATCACCATCGAGAGCCCGCCGGACGCGAGCACGCCGATCAGCCCGACCGGCGAGATGCGCCAGGCCATTTTGATGTCGACATTGACATTGGCCGGCGCCGGCGGGTTGGGCAGGCGGGTCAACCCGATCGGCAGGATGGCGAGCGCGGTGACGAAGACGACGGCGAGCGGCGCCAGATTGCCATCCGTCGGAATGCGGCCGAACAACCAGGCGCCGGCGCCGAGCCCTAGCACGAAGGCCATGTAGAAGAACGACATCGCCCGGCCGCGCCACTCGTTGGAGGCGGCGTGGTTGAGCCAGCTCTGGGCGATGATGAAATTGACGTTGGAGGCCGCCCCGTAAACGCCGCGTGCCAAAACCCAGTAGATCGGCGGCGGGTTGGTGGCGATCAGCACGGCGGCGATGATCACCATCGCCATCGAGCAGGAGAACAGCCGCGCATGGCCGACCCGGCGGATCAGCGGCCCGCCGACGAGGCAGCCGATCAGGCCGCCGAAGGCGAGCGTCGGGACGGCGGCACTGGCGGCCCAGGAGGAGCCTGTGTCCGTCAATACGAAAGGAACATAGGCGGACATGATGCCGCTGCCGATAGCGGCGATCGTCATCGAAACGACGATGCTGGCGATCGACAGAGGCGACGCCGTCTCGGATGTCTGGCCGTTCATTTCGTCCCCCCGCAAAGCGCCGGCCTTGGCGGTTTCCGCCGACTTGAAGCCCGATACTGCTCCATAGCCGATCGACCATGACAGGAGCTATCGCGGAAGCGCCATCGCTTGTAAAATTTGATGGTTCCACCATCTTCACGCTTGATTCCATCATAAGAGAATGCAATTCTCAAATCATGGAAGAGACGGATCATGACATAGAGACTGCCATCAGCGAGCGGCTAAAGAGCCTGCGCGCTCGCGCCGGATTGACGCTGGACGAACTGGCGAACCGCTCGGGCGTCAGCCGCGCGATGATTTCGCGGATCGAGCGGGCGGAGGCGAGCCCGACCGCGGCGCTGCTGGCAAGGCTGTCGGAGGCGCTTGGCCTCTCCCTCTCGGCCTTCTTCGCCGATGACGACCCACAGGGTTCGCCGCTCAGCCGCAGGGCGGAGCAGAAGCTCTGGCGCGATCCGCATACGGGCTATATGCGCCGCTCGGTCTCGCCATCGGGCACACCGTCGCGCGTCGATATCGTCGAGGTGGATTTTCCAGCCCATGCGCGGGTCAGCTTCCCGCCGCGGGAGGAAAGCCGGGTGATGACCCAGCACGTCTGGCTCTTCGAGGGCGTGCTGGAGATGATCATCGGCGCGACCGTCCATACGCTTCACCCCGGCGATTGCCTCTTCATGGATATCGGCGACGCCTTCGACTTCCACAATCCGTCCGACAAGCCGGCCCGCTACGCCGTCATCCTCGACCGCGGCCGCTAAACCTTTTTAAGACGTCAGGAGCCTTTTCAAGATGCCAGGAGCCTTCATAAGATGAACCTCACCATTCGCATCCTCAATGCCGGCGAAACCCGCGCCACAATAGCCGATCTCTCCGAGACCCTGTCCGACTGCGTCAACGGCGGGGCTTCGCTCGGCTTCATGCTGCCTTTCGAGCCGAAGGATGCGGTCGGCTATTGGCAGGAGATTGCCGATGCGGTCGAAAAAGGCGGCGTCATCCTTGCGGTGGCAGAAGTGGAGGGCAGGGTCGTCGGCACGGTGCAGGTGGGCCTTGCCTCGAAGCCGAACCAGCCGCATCGCGGCGACCTGATGAAGCTCCTCGTGCATCGCTCCGCCCGCGGGCTCGGCCTGTCGCGCAGGCTGATGGAGGCGGTGGAAGCGGAAGCCGCACGGCGCGGCCGCACGCTTCTGGTGCTCGACACCGCGACCGGCAGCGACGCGGAAAAGATCTATCCGCGCTTCGGCTGGGAGCGGGTCGGCGTCATCCCGGATTATGCCATGTGGCCGGAAGGCGGTTTCTGCGCCACCACGCTGTTTTACAAGCGGGTTGCTTGAAGTCATTGATCTTTCACTTGGATGGATCAGCATTTTATGCGAGCTATCGTCCAAATGTTGCGGGAGGTGTCGCATGCGGTCGCTCGTATATGTCCTAGCCGGCCTGTCGCTGCTCCTGAGCGGCGCGATCTTCGGTTTCTTTTATGCCTGGGTATGCTCGACTATGTGGGGGCTTGATGCGGCCGATCCGGTGGTCGCCATCGAGGCGATGAAGGCGATGAATTCATCGGTGCGCAACATGGTGTTCGCGCCGGCCTTTTTCGGCACCAGCCCGCTCCTGCTCATCACAGGTCTTCTGGCGTTCTTTTTGGGGTTGCGAGGCCCGGCTGCGGCTTTCGCGCTGGCGGCTGTTGTTTATTTGATAGGCGGTCAAGTGCTCACCATGACCATCAATGTACCGATGAACGAGGCGCTGGCGGCAATCGCGATCCCGGCCGATGCCGACGGCGCGCGGCGCGTGTGGCAGGACTACTCGCAACCCTGGCAGTATTGGAACGTCGTCCGCACCATCGCCAGCGGCGTCTGCCTCCTGCTTGCGGGGCTCGGGATTGCGTTACTTGGACGGGAAGAATCCAGGCGCCGCCGGTTTGGTTGAGTCCAAGAAAAACCGCCGAAACTCTTCTACCCCACCTCGCTTTCTTCTTGCAAATCACGTCATATGCACTGGCGCCGATTGATCCGGCGCTTCTGAAGAGGGGCTTTATGTTTATACTCAATTCTGTGTCGGCCGTGCGCCGTGCAGCCGTGCTGACGCTTGTCCTGGCCACTTGCTCGGGAGCCGGCCAGGCCGTGTCTGCCGACGTGAGCTTCGTGATGCGCAACGAGCATCCGAACGCCGTCGAGGTCGAGCTTTACAGCCAAGACCGCAAACATGTCTGGCCGGGCGGCAACCAAGTCTACTATCTGGATGATGGCGAATCCAAGCAGATCCATCTCTCCTGCAAGCAGGGCGAGAACATCTGCTACGGTGCCTGGGTCTCCGGCGACAAGCAGACCTATTGGGGCACCGGTCCGGGCAACAAGGAGAGCTGCGAAGACTGCTGCTATGTCTGCGAAGGCGGCGAGACCGAGGAAATCAACCTGGTCGAGTAGGCAAGGGCCGAAACATGATCGGCCGCGCTGTCGGCCGATCCATTCCTTTCAGCGGGATTTTTCAGTGACCGCAGCGGCTGCAAACGGGGCGATGGCGGTTTTCAGCGCCATTCCGGCTGTCCAGTGAACAGCATGCCAGCCGAACATGCGTGCAGCTTCCACATTTTCCAGCGTGTCGTCGAGGAAGACGATGTCCTCGGGCGGGGCGCCTGCTTTTTCGGTGGCGAGACGGAAGAAGTCCTGCGCCGGCTTGCGATGGCCGAATCGGGCGGAATAGAAAATCCCGTCGAAATAGCGGCGGAGGCCCAACTCCTCCATCAGATAAGCAGCGCGCCGATGTTCCTGATTGGTGGCGAGGTAAAGCGCGATGCCGGTTTTCCGAACCACGGCAAGCTCGTCGAGCAGTGTCTGATCCAGCCGGGAATCGTTTTCGAACCAGTAGCGGAGCAGCGTTTCCGCTTCGAGATGCGGGGCGATTTCCCGAAGCATTGCGGTCAGGCGAGGCTCGATCGGCTCCCGGCCGGTGACGATGTCGGGCCAATAAGGCTTGAAGAATTCCCGCTGCCACACGTCCAGCGGCAGGCCGAGATCACGTTCGAGATCGGTTGCAAATGGCATGCCGTCATCTGGCCGCCCATGGACGAGCACTCCGTCGACATCGACCATCAAAATTTTCATTGCTTATTTCCAGATCTGAAAACGGCATAGTTTTGGACGCCGCTTCCTACCGGTGGATGATATCCGGATGATGACGTTCAGCGGGTGGCATTGCCCGATCCGCTGAACAACGAAAACCCGAAGAGCACGCTTTTCGCTCAGCGGCGGGCTTTGAGGCTTCGCTCGAAAGCCGAAACGATGATGCCGGTCAGTTCCCGGTGAATATCGGCTCGCGTCCGGCTGGAGTTCTCATCGCAGATCGGATCGGGCTCTTCGACGGATTTCAGGAACTCGGCCGCACCCGGTTTGCAGACGGGCAGGAAGCTGAAATGGTTGGCGCCGTTCACCTGCGCATAGCGGGCATTCGGGGCCTGTTTCGCCAACGCGTCCGAAAGCACCGCGACCGGGATTTGTCCGGCGCTGCCGAGATTGATGAAGGTCACCGGAATATCGATGGCGTTCACGCTGCCGGCCGTGAAAGCCATTGCAAGACCGGGGTCGACCATGACGGCCGCAGTGATGCGCGTGTCGCGGTTCGATCGTTCGAAGCGTGTCCTGTCGATGCTTTCGAGATCCAATTTTTTGACCGTGACCTGTTCGCCATCGGCAAAACCGCGCTCGCCTCGGAACCAGATGCAATCCATCATCGCCGGGTAGTCATCGCAATACCGTTTGTAGGCATCGAGATCGGCATGTGCGCCGGCAAGCTCCATCGCCGTACTGCCGCCGAGCGAGAAGCCGAGAACGCCGATATGCTCCGTGTCGATTGCCGCCTTCCAGGGAGCTTCGCCAGTCAATGCGGTGATGATGTCGGAAAGGTCCTGAGTGCGTTCCCAGATCTTCGGCGTCGCGGCCGGCGTGGAATCGCCGCTCGTGGTGCCGGGATGGTTGGGACCGGCGACGATGAAGCCCGCCTCGGCGAGCCTGGTGGCAATCCAGGTCATGCCTTCGGCGCGGGAGCCGGAGCCATGGGACAGCAGCACGAGCGGAAAGCGACCGCTTTTAAGGGACGCGTTCTTCGATGCAGGCGATCCCTCGAAAATCCGGTTGTCGCCGATGGACGTCGTTTCGCCGTCGCCCTTTGACGGATACCAGACGGTTACCGCAAGTGCCCGGTCGTGTTCAGGCGAAACCACGCTGATCTTCCGGACGCCGACGGGATCGGCGGCAAGAGTGGGGGAACTGCTGATACCCGCCAGCAGAAGAGCAAAAAGGCGAAGGGTGGGTCGCATGGGAGCCTCGTTCGATCTGAGAAAGAAGGCTGACCTGGCAGGAGGATGGCATATTGACGACCTCGATCACGTTCGAGGTCGTCCTCGAACGTGATCCTGTCCTGTCGCCTCAAACCTTGGCACGCTTTTCCGTCAGGAAATAGAGGAAGGCGATGACCGGCAGGGCAAGTCCGAGCGAGGAGGCGAGCAGCCAGCCGCCTTCGGCAAAGGCCCAGGCGCCGACGGCAGAGCCGATCGCGCCGCCGCAGAAGAAGGTCGCCATGTAGAGGCCGTTGAGCCGGCTTCTCAGGTCCGCGCCGAGATTGTAGATCGAGCGCTGGCCGATCACGAGCGTCATCGTCACCCCGAAATCGAGCAGGATGGCGGCAAGCGTCAGGAGTGCGAGCGCTACGGTGGAGCCTTCCGGTGCGATATGGGTGATGAGGAATGCAACGGCGACGGCGGCGATACCGAATATCGTCGCAGGCTTCCCGAGATCCCGGTCGGCAAGGCGTCCGGCGATCGGCGAGGCGATGGCGCCTGCGACGCCAGCCAACGCAAAGAGTGCGATGCCGGCCTGGCTGAGGTGGAAGGCGGGGCCGGCGAGAACCAACGGCGTCACCGTCCAGAACAGACTGAAGGTGGCGAACTGGCAGGCCTGGTAGAATGCCCGGCGGCGCAGGACCGGCTGGGTTGCGTAGAGGCGGCCCATCGATGCGAGCAGGGCGAAATAGGAGAGTTTCGTCTGCGGCATCCGCTTCGGCAGGCGGGCGGCAAGCACGAAGCCGAGCCCGATCATGACAGCTGCCGACAGGAAGAACACGACGTGCCAGGACGAGAACTCGGCAATGAAGCTCGATACCGGCCGGGCCATCATGATGCCGATCATCAGCCCGCTCATGACATTGCCGACCACCCGGCCGCGATTGGCGTCGTTCGCCAGGCTGGCGGCGAACGGCACGATCATCTGTACGGCGGTCGAGCCGACGCCGATCGCCAGCGACGCGGCAAGGAACGGAATGGATGCGCTCGACAGGCCGGCGCCGAGCAATGCCACGGTGGCCACGCCGATCATGGTGAGGATCAGCCGGCGGTTTTCGAGAAGGTCGCCGAGCGGCACCACCAGCAGCAGGCCGAGGCCGTAGCCGATCTGCGTCAGCGTCACGATAAGGCCTGTCGCATGCGCCGGAAGGCCGATCGAGGCAGCGATCGGGCCCGCCAGCGGTTGGGAATAATAGAGATTGGCGGCGATGAGCCCGCAAGCCGCGGCCATCACGAAGGTCATCGCGGCGGATAGTCCCGATGCAGCCGCCGGAGTGGCCATCGTCGCGGAATTGGTGGTCATTATATGCTCCTTGGGAGGAAGGATCGGATAGCAATCAGTCGAGAAGTTTCATGGCCGTATCGACCACGGAAAAGGCGCGGTCGCGGTTCGGGCCAGTCTTGCCCAGCACCCTCAAGCCTTGGGTGACGGAGAGCAGAAGGCGGGCAGTGGCGGATGGATCGATCGCTGCCGGGATCGATCCATCTGCCTGGCCTTCGCGGATCAGGGTATCGAACAGGGCTTCGCTGCGGGCCATGGATCGGCCGACCCGTTCGGCGGCCTCGGTGTCGTAGACCGCAAGTTCGATCGCGGTTCCGACGACCAGGCAGCCGCGCCGCCCGCTTACGCCATGCGAGGCTTCGGCATAGAAGCGCAGCATGCGGGAAACCTTGTCGCGGCCGTTTGCGCCTTCGGCCAGCTCCTGATCGAGAAGCGCGTTGCGGACCTGCTTGTAGCGGTCGAAGCTCGCCAGAAAGATCGCCTTCTTGTCCTTGAACGCCTTGTAGAGACTGCCGGCGGCAAGCCCCATGGCGTCCTTCAGTTCCGAAATCGAGGCGGCGTGATAGCCTCTCGCGGAAAAGACGACGATTGCCTTGTCGAGCGCTTCTTCGATCTCGAATTCGCGGGGGCGACCCGGCGGGCGCGTCGCGGTGTTGATATCCATGATGTCGGTTTAATTAGGAAACGATCGTTCCCCAATAGGGCCACGTTTGCTCTTCGTCAAGAGCAAAGCCCTGTTCGTAGCGGGTCGCTGTCGGACTTTAGGAGCGGTCCGGCAAACTAAAAGGGGAACACCTGGCACACCGGACGGTTACCTTTCTGTCACCAACCCCAAAGCTGGAGGCAGACATGAGCAAGAGTGACGTGAAGGAGGCCGTAAAACGCGCCGAGCGCCAGGTGGAGAACACCAGTGCCGGTGGGCACCTCGGCGGCACCTATTACGGCCAGAATCCGGACGGCAAAACGGCATCGACGAATACCAATGTCGGCAAGAACCGTCCCAACACCGGCAGCAGCTAGGCCGTCACCACGATCAACAGATTTGGAAAGCCCCGCCGCGTGCGGGGCTTTTTGTTGTAGGCTCCAAAATCCGGTTGCGAAAAAAAATCGGTTGGGTCTGTCGGGGAGGAGGGGAGCCGAACGTCCTCGGTTCAAGGATGGACATCGCGATGCCGCGTAATCCGTCCGGATCTCGGAACCTGTGACTTAGGGGAATGGACATGAGTAGCAATTATCGTTGGGTGATCGTCGCTGCCGGCGCCTTGATGGGCTGCGTCGCCGTCGGCACGATGTTCTCGCTGGCCATCTTTATTGAGCCGATCGCCAAGGCGACCGGCTGGTCGCGTGCCGGCATTTCGAGCGCCATGACGCTCAATTTCGTCGTCATGGGCCTCGGCGGCTTCATGTGGGGCACGTTGAGCGACCGATTTGGCGCCCGCATCGTCGTGCTGATCGGGGCCGCACTTCTCGGTCTGGCGCTGGTGCTCGCCAGCCAGACGCAAAGCCTCATCGCCTTCCAGCTGATCTATGGTTGCCTGATCGGGCTTTCCGCCAGCGCCTTCTTCGCTCCGATGATCGCCGTCACCATGTCCTGGTTCGACGAGCATCGCAGCTTGGCGGTCTCGCTGGTATCGGCCGGCATGGGCATGGCGCCGATGACCATTTCGCCCTTTGCCCGCTGGCTGATCACCGCCTATGACGACTGGCGCCTGGCGATGCTCTTCATCGGCATCGGCGCCTGGATACTGCTCCTGCCGACCGCTTTCCTGGTCCGCAACCCGCCGGCCGTGGCAGCCCCTGGCGGCGCCGCCTCCGAGCCTCAGGCCGAAGGTGCAGGCATGCCGCTGTCGCGGGTGTTCCGTTCGCCGCAGTTCCTGGTGCTCGGCTTTACCTTCTTCGCCTGCTGTGCGGCCCATTCCGGGCCGATCTTCCACATGGTGAGCTATGCGATGTTCTGCGGCGTGGCGCCGATGGCGGCGGTCAGCATCTACAGCGTCGAAGGCGCGGCTGGCCTCGGCGGCCGCATTCTGTTCGGCGTGCTTGCCGACCGGCTGGGCGTCAAACCGGTGCTGATCGGCGGGCTGATGATCCAGGCGGCGGTCATCGCAGCCTACACGATGGTGACCGATCTCGGCCAGTTCTACACCCTGGCGGTGATCTTCGGCGGCACCTATGGCGGCGTGATGCCGCTCTATGCGGTGCTGGCGCGAGAGTATTTCGGGCCGAAGATCATGGGCACCGTGTTCGGCGCGGCGACCATGCTGTCGAGCCTCGGCATGGCCTTCGGACCTCTTGCCGGCGGCTGGGCCTTCGATCATTTCGCAAACTATGACTGGCTGTTCTTCGGCTCGGCACTGGTCGGTCTCGGGGCAGTGGCGATCGCTCTCGCCTTTCCGCCGCTGCCGCGCCATCCGGCGCAGCTCCAGGCGGCCTGAGCAACTCCCGGACTGTGAGCCGCACAGCAAAAAGCCCGGAAAATTCCGGGCTTTTTGAAGTTCAGTGATCGGCTGGGGCCTTGCGGCCCTTGGCTCGAGCCGGGGCCGGAGCAGGCTCCGCGGCTTCGCGTTCGAGACGAAGCTGCCTCAATTTTTCGGTTTTCTTTTCCCGCTGGGTCGCTTCCGCACTAATGATAGAGCGCGCGGTGTGATCTGTCGCAGCGGCTTTGTCACGCGCGGAAAGCTTGGTGGGATTGAAGAATTCGTCCTTGGTGGCGGCCATAATATCCTCCTTCCTGATCGGATGTCCGTGCGGCTGACAAATTATCCGCGCGCCGGACGGACCACTTTCTTGGGAGCCGGCAGGAGGCCTTCGCGCTGCATCTTCTTGCGCGCCAGCTTGCGGTAGCGGCGAACGGCTTCGGCCTTTTCGCGTACCCGCTTTTCGGAGGGCTTCTCGTAGGCGCTGCGCGCCTTCATCTCGCGGAAGACGCCTTCGCGCTGCATCTTCTTCTTCAGCACCCGGAGTGCCTGCTCGACGTTGTTGTCTCTGACTAGAACCTGCAAACTAAATCCTTTCCATTGCGGGCAGATCCCGCGTTCGATCAAAGTGTTGAATCACTTGCCAATGCGAATGCTCGACGGCTTCAGCCACGGTCCGCTCGGAGCGTCGGCGCAAGCCTCGTCCTTCTTGGCGGACGATGCGGTCTCGGAAGTGTCGATATCACTTTCAACGATCCGGCGCTCGAAATTCTCGCTGCCGAAACGTACCCGATATTGGTTTTCACCGCGATCGGCTGCCGGCAAAAGGCCCACGACGCGGCATGTCCGGTCGCCAGTGGCGGTCCGGGTAAGGCCTGCCTTGAGGACGATGTTATCGCCTATGGCATAGACATTTGCGCTCATCGTGTTCTCCTTGGACCGGCCGAAAGCCGGGGCAAAACAAAAAGGCCGGGCGTTACCCCGACCTCTTCCCGTCATTCAAGCCGTCGCTGCCAGTACATCCGTGGTCAGCCGAGGCGAATGACATCCTTATGCGGCCCGGAGGTTGTCGGCGGAGCTCTTGCCGGACTTGCGGTCGCGAACGATCTCGTAGGAGATCTTCTGACCTTCCGTCAGGGAAGACATGCCGGCACGTTCAACAGCAGAAACGTGAACGAAAACGTCCGTCGCGCCGTCATCAGGCTGAATGAAGCCGAAACCCTTGGTGCTATTGAACCACTTTACGGTGCCAGTATTCATAACGATTTCCTTTCAATCGTTAGAGATTGCGGACAGTATTCCGTCCGCTTTGATCGATATTTGAGAGGAAATCTGACTGAGCACCAGGCCCGTGAACAAAGGTCGCAAGCAATTTTCGATAGCGTCAATATAAGCTTTATCCGTTGATAATCAATGCTGCCACGGAGATTTAATTTTCCGGGCGCTCAACGGCAATGCCGATCTGCTCAATCAACGACATGATTTTACAACGCAATATTGAAAATAGCAACCGCTTTGGCCGGTTTGGAAGCCGATGCTGACGCATTGGCGACCGTTTTTCAAACGCCAAGCCCGGAGGGTCGCTCCGGGCTTGGGGCATGTCATTGCGATGGGACGGTCAGAGCGCGCCGGCGCGCTGCTGCGTCATCATGTAGGTATCGTAGGAATATTCGGCGATCTGGGCCCAGAGATAGGCATCCTTCTTGAATGCCTGCTGGCTGTCGTAGATCTTCTTGAAAGCCGGGCTCTTGGCCGAGAGTTCGGCATAGGTCTCCATTGCCGCCTTGAAGCAGACATCCATGATCTCGCGGCTGAAGGGCTTCAGGATCGCGCCTTCGGCGACGAGCTTCTTCAGCGCCGTGGCGTTGTGGGCATCGTAATTGGCGAGCATGCTCATGTTGGCTGCGGCGCAGGCGTCGGTGACGATCTGCTGGTAGCTTTTCGGCAGGCCCTTGAACTTTTCGAGATTGAAGAAGGCATGCATGGCCGGGCCGCCTTCCCACCATGCCGGGTAATAGTAATATTTGGCGACCTTCACGAAACCGAGTTTCTGGTCGTCATAGGGACCGACGAACTCGGTGGCGTCGATCGTGCCCTTCTCGAGCGCGGCATAGACGTCGCCGCCGGCGATCTGCTGCGGGGTGACGCCAACCTTCTGCATCACCTGGCCCGCCAGGCCGGCAATGCGCATCTTCAGGCCCTTGAGGTCATCGATCGTGTTGATTTCCTTGCGGAACCAGCCGCCCATCTGGGTGCCGCTATTGCCGGCGGGCAGGGCATAGAGATTGCGCGGGGCCAGGAACTCGTTGATCAGGTCGTTGCCGCCGCCTGCCGTGAACCAGGCATTGGTCATGCGGGCGTTGAGGCCGAAGGGAATGGCGGTCCCGAGCGCAAAAGCCGGATCCTGGCCGATGTAATAATAGGAACAGGTATGGGCCATCTCGACGGTACCGTTGGCAACCGCGTCTGCCGCCTGCAGCGGCGGCACGATTTCGCCGGCCCCGAATGTCTGGATGGTGAACTTGCCGTCAGTGGCGTTTTTGACGCTGTCGGCGATCTGGTTGGCGGCGTTGAAGATGATGTCGAGGCTCTTTGGGAAAGAAGAAGTCAGTCGCCAGTTGACCCTGGGGCTCTCCTGGGCAATCGCCGGGGCGGCAAGCGCGGTTGCGGCAGCGGCGCCGACCCCGGCCGTGGCGGCCTGCTTGAAGAAATGTCTGCGATCCATGAAATCCTCCTCGAAGCGAAGTGCGCGCGGCCTGTCCGGGCTCTCGGTTCGCTCATAATCCTTTCATTTCGGGAACGGCAAGGAAATTCCAAAAAGTCGCACTGATGCCCGGTCGATCTTGGGGCCGACCGGGCAACTGCGCTCACAAATCCAAGTTACCAGGGAAGAGTTTGGTCGTCGAAGAAATAGCCGGCCGTCGGGCCGTCCGGACCCAGCATGGCAAGTCGCACCGGCGCGTCCGCTGCCTGTTCGACGGTGCGATAACCCGAATGGCCGTTCATGTCGGTCTTGGTGTAACCCGGATCGGCCGCGTTGACCTTGATACCGAAGGGCGCCGCCGCCTTGGCGAACGCCACGGTAACCGCATTGAGCGCCGTCTTGGACGAATTGTAGCCGAGCGCATTGATGGCGTAGAACTGATTTTGCGGGTCGAGCAGAGCCTGGAGCGAGCCGAGTTCGCTGCTGAGCATGACGACACGTCCTGCGCCGGATGCCTTGAGCAGGGGCAGCGCCGCCTGGGTGATGCGGATCGGCCCGAACGTGTTTACCTCGTAAACCGCTTTCACGACCTCGATCGGCTCGTCGAAGGGCTGGTGCGTAAAACTGTCGGCGATGCCGGCATTGTTGACGAGCGCGTCGAGATGGTCGGTCTGGCGGCTGAGTTCCGCGATGGCCGAGGTGACGCTTTCGTCACTGGTGACGTCGAGCTGCAGGACATGCGCGTCGAGCCCCTGGTCGCGCAGGTTCTGCGCGGCTTCTTCGCCGCGGCCGACATCGCGGCTGCCGAGCCAGACGCGATATCCCTCGGTGGCGAGCCGTCTTGCGATCTCGAAACCGATGCTTCTGTTGGCGCCGGTGACGAGTGCTGTCTTCTGTTTGGTCATGGGCAATGCTCCTGTGGTTGCAGGCCAGGACGTGACTGCCATGAGCCCGATCCAGTACCAGAAAAGCATCCGCCTGCACGAAGCCCGTCGCCGGTTGCTGGCCGAAGCGGGCGATACGGCGCGGGTCGCCTTTTCAGTGGGATACGAGAGCGTCACCCAGTTCAGCCGCGAATATGCCCGCCAGTTCGGCGCCTCGCCGGCCCGCGATGTCGGCCGCCTGCGGGACAGGATGGTTGGCGATGCCGAACTGGTTGAAGGCTGATAAGTGAAAAGCCCGGAGGTTCGCTCCGGGCTTTGATGCTCAACCTCAATCGATGATTACAGCGTGCCCTTGCGCTGCTGCACCATCATGAAGGTGTCATAGCTGTATTCGGCGATCTGGTTCCAGAGATAGCCTTCCTTCTTGAAGGCCTGCTGGCTGTCATAGATCTTCTTGAAGGCGGCGTTCTTGGCGTTGAGTTCGGCATAGACTTCGAGCGCAGCCTTGTAGCTGGCTTCGAGGATTTCCGGGCTGAACGGCTTCAGGACGGCGCCTTCCGAAACGAGCTGGCGCAACGCTTTGGCGTTGCTGGTGTCGTAGCGCGAAAGCATGTTCTGGTTGGCATTGGCGCATGCATCCTTGATCATGCGCTGGTAGCTCTTCGGAAGGGCGTTGAACTTGTCCTTGTTCATGAAGGCGTGGACGGCCGGGCCGCCTTCCCACCAGGCCGGGTAATAATAGTACTTGGCGACCTTTACGAAACCGAGCTTCTGGTCGTCATAAGGGCCGACAAATTCGGTGGCGTCGATCGTGCCCTTTTCAAGCGCGGCGTAGACGTCGCCGCCGGCGATCTGCTGCGGCGTAACGCCGAGCTTCTGCATCACCTGGCCTGCGAGGCCTGCAATACGCATCTTCAGCCCTTTGAGGTCCTCGATCGTGTTGATTTCCTTGCGATACCAACCGCCCATCTGGGCACCGGTATTGCCGGCCGGCAGCGCGAAGAGATTGTAGCCGCCAAGGAAGTCGTTGAGCAGCTCGTTGCCCCCGCCGACCGAGAACCATGCATTGGTCTGGCGGGCGTTGAGACCGAACGGAACGGCGGTGCCGAGCGCAAACGTCGGGTCCTTGCCGATATAATAATAGGCGCAGGTATGCGCCATTTCGACTGTGCCGTTGGAAACGGCATCGGCGGCCTGCAGAGCCGGCACGATTTCGCCGGCGGCGAAGGTGTGGATCGTAAAGTTGCCGTCCGAGGCTTCCTTGACGCTTTCGGCGATGTCGGTGGCGGCGGACCAGAGGATGTCGGTGTTCTTGGTGAACGACGAGGTCATGCGCCAGGTGATCTTCGGAGATTCCCGGGCAATGGCAGGCGCTGCGAGCGCGGTCGCTGCAGCGGCGCCCACGCCGGCGGTCGCGGCCTGCCGGAAGAAGTTTCTGCGGTTCATCGGATTTGTGCCTTCTAAACTTTGGGAGGTGCCCGGATTTTGGCCCGCGCGGCGCAGCTCATAGTCCTTTTGTTTCGGGAACAGCAAGAAAAAAATCCAGAAGATTACGCTGCGGCGCAGCAAATCTTTCCGGATATTGCGTCAGCCGTTCCCACCCGCCTTTAGATCGCAGGGAGAGCATAAATCCCTTGAAGTTTTCAGACGACGCTTTAGTTTAGAATTATTCTAATAGAGGTTTTCATGCTCGCCCGTCTCCTTACCAATTCCAAGCGCCCATTCGCCTCCCTCGACGAGAAGGAAATCCTGGCGCTCGCCATCGCTTCGGAAGAGGAGGATGCGCGGATCTATCTCGCTTATGCGGACAATCTCAAGGATCAGTTTCCCGCATCCGCCAAGGTGTTCGAAGACATGGCGGAGGTCGAGCAGACCCATAAGAACATGCTGATCGAGATGTTTCGCTCACGCTTCGGCGAACGCATCCCGCTGATCCGCCGCGAACATGTGCGCGGTTTCTACGAACGCAAACCGGATTGGCTGACCCGCAACCTGTCGCTCGACACTATCCGGGAACAGGCGGAAGCCATGGAGCGACAGGCTTTCCGGTTTTATACCGAAGCGGTAAAGCAGGTTTCTGACGCCTCGACGCGGCAATTGCTCGGCGACCTGGCGATTGCCGAACAGGGGCATGAGGATATCGCCCGTATGCTCGGCGACAAACACGTGACCGACGACGTGAAGACGGAGGAAGACGAGACCGCCCGCCGCCAGTTCATCCTCACCTATGTGCAACCGGGTCTCGCCGGGCTGATGGACGGTTCGGTCTCGACGCTGGCGCCGATCTTCGCGGCGGCCTTCGCAACGGGCGACACCTGGTCGACTTTCCTGATCGGCCTGTCGGCCTCGGTCGGTGCGGGCATTTCCATGGGCTTCACCGAAGCCGCGCACGACGACGGCAAGATTTCCGGACGCGGTTCGCCGATCAAACGCGGCTTTGCCTCCGGTATCATGACGGCGCTCGGCGGCCTCGGCCATACGCTGCCTTACCTCATCCCGCATTTCTGGACCGCGACCATCGTTGCCGCGATCATCGTCTTCTTCGAGCTCTGGGCGATCGCCTTTATCCAGAACCGCTACATGGAAACACCATTCCTGAGGGCAGTCATCCAGGTGGTGTTCGGCGGGTCGCTGGTGCTCGCTGCAGGCATCCTGATCGGGAATGGGTGAAGCGCGACGGCTGCAAGCCGTCAAAACGCTCCAGTGAAGCGTTTTGAGCGCTGAACGCCCTGAGCCCAAAGCGAAGGGCCGGGATCCGGTGCGGCATACTCCCTGAGCTCAAATGCGCGCTCGGGAACCTGTTGGCGAGAGCACTATGCCGCCGCTTGGGGCGCCCTGACCCGCGGCACCTCGAGCGAAAACACCGCACCGCCGTCGTTGTGGGTAGTGAAATGCCCGCCGAGTTGCTTGACAAAATTGGCGATCAGCTTGCTGCCCATTCCGCCGGCCCGATTGAAGGCCTCGATGCCCGGCCCGTCGTCGCGAATGACAAGGCTCAGATTATCGCCGTCTTCGCGGAGTTCGACGGAAAGCCTACCGCCCTGACGACCGGCAAACGCGTATTTGAACGAGTTGGAAACCACCTCGTTGATGATCATCCCGAGCGGCAAGGCCTGCTCGCGATCGACGGTCAGCGGCTGCAGCCTGAGGTCGAGCACGACGGGCGTCTCGTAGCCCGAGGCGATGTCGGTGATCAGCTTGGTAGCGTAGGGCGCCACCTCGACCTGTTCGAACTGATCGTTCTGGTAGATCTGCTCATGCACGGCGATCATCGCCGCGATGCGTCTCGTCATGTCGTCGCGCGCGTCGACCGGCAAGGCCTGCAGCCGCACGAGCGCCAGCACCGCCTGGAGATTGTTCTTCACCCGGTGATGAATTTCTCGCAGCAGGAAGCGGTTGCGCTCCACCGCCTGCTCCAGTTCTTCGTTGCGGGCCGAAGTGCGATAGAGAAGGCGGTTGATCCAGAGGGCGCCGAGGACCAGCAGCGCCATCAACGGCAGCATGACCAGCGTGTCCGAAAGGAGATTGCGCCAGAACTGGTCGAGAATTTCCTGCCGTGCGATGGCCGCAAGGGCGATGAGCGGCCAGCCGGAGACCTTCCAGAAGGCGACGATGCGGGCATGGCCGTCGATCGGCGAGACCGGACTGTGGTAGAAGCCGGTGGGCATTTGGCGCGTCATCGGGTACCACGCGGTCGTACTGAGATCGATCGGGCGCGTTGTCGCCGGCCGTCGGGCCATCAGCCACCCGTCATCCCTGATGATCAAAATCGTAGAGTTCGGCCCGAGCCCCATCGACGCCCAGAAACCGTCCAGGCTCTCGTTCGGGATGGTAATGCTGGCAATGCCCCGGAAAATACCGTCTTGCTCGATCCGCCGCGCGACGGTGAAGGATGGCTTGCCGGCAGTTTCGTTTTCGAGCAGTCGGGTGAAAGTCAGCTCCTGGCCATCCCTCAGCCTGCTGAAATATGCACGCGCGCTGTGATCGTCGGATGCATTTCCAGGTGCATTCCCGCCGACACTGGAAAAGCGGACCACGCCGGTGTCATCCAGAAGCGAATATTGAAAACCCGCCGGCAGTTGTCCGACAGCCCGCGACAGGTCGGCTGCAAGCCCGGGCGAACCATCGATCGGTCGATCTCCCACCTCGGTTCCGATACGCCGCAGGGCCTGGTCGCTTGCTTCGATCATCCACTCCAGGTGAGCCGCGACCACATGCGCGGACGAGAGCGCGCGAGCTTCGCCTTCCTTCAGGGCCGTCCGGTAGTTTTCGAGGATAATAAGGCCGGCGACCGCCAGCAGGGCGAGGGCGAACAAGCCGGTCAGCAGGATCGGGAGGGTGGGCCTCGTTGCACGGGCCGCGTGTGGCAAGCCTGGTTTCACATCGTCACGCACAACCCGCTCCGGTTTCAGAGATTCCCTCCTAGCAGGTTGGATGCATCGGGGAAATGTCTTCCGACAAGGCGACACCAAAAACATTCGCCCGCAACCTGGATGATGCGGGCGAATGTCAATCTGTACTCAAGGGTGCAGGTTATTTCAATGCACCGACCAGCAGGTCGCGGCCGTTTTCGATGGTGACCCAGCGTCCCGTGTTGAACGAGGCCTGACGCTTCAAGAAGGTGTAGGGCGTCGCAAACCAGGGCTTCACCTCGTTATCGAGGTTGTCGAGGATGAAATCCCCGTCCGACGTGCGCAACGTCAGGACCGCATGGCCTTCGCCGTCCGGCTTGCGGACAACGGTCATCAGGAGATCGGAAAGGGCGAAGCCCTGCGCCGCGAGTTCCTTGCGCTTCTCGAGCGCAAAGTCCTCGCAATCGGCGAAATTGCTCGGATAGCTCCAGACCTCTTCGCGGCCGTAGACTTCCTTGTCGGTCTTGGCGATGTAACGGGCGTTGACGGCCCGGTTGATCTGGCGGACGGCAGCCCAGCCTTTGGCGCTGACCTTGGGGGAGGGAGCGGAGCGGCTCTTGATAGAGCATTCCGTCGCATATTTATGACAGAATTCGTAATGGCCGATTGGCTGGGAGGTAACGGCACCGGTGACCATCGCGGCCATTGGCCTTGGAGCCGGAACTGCAGCACTCACTGGTACAAGTACGCTAACTAGGATCACGGCTATACGCCGCGCCTGCAAGGCTATCATCATGGACCCGTCCCTTCAAATCCTAATGAAACGTTAAGGGCGGACGGGAGAGAGAGTCAATCGGTGAGTTTTGTTAACGGCTCATCGCTCGCATTATGGTTAAGGCTGCAACATTTTTGTATCAGCCCAAAATTTAATCATTAAATATTAGGGCCGAGACCGCGGCCCGCAATTTTTCGATGTCCTGGGGCCTGGAGAGCCGGTGATCTCCGTCGCGGATCAGCGTCAGGACGACGTCGTCGGCCGGCAGGAACTCGACGAGCTTCAATGCGTGGGCGTAAGGCACGTCCGGGTCCTTCATGCCCTGCAGGATGTGGACCGGGCAGCCCGTCTCTATAATGCCGGTCATGACCCGATTGCTGCGGCCGTCCTCTATGAGGGCGCGTGTATAGATATTGGGCTCCGGGCTGTATTCGGACCGCTCCTCGAGATAACCGCGCTCCGCAAGCGACTGCCGTTCGGCTTCGGTGAGATTCGGCTCGATGAGTTCCGCCGTGAAATCCGGCGCCGGCGCGATCAGCACGATGCCGTCGACCTTCGCAGCCTTCTTGCGCTTCTTCAATTCCTGCACGAGGCGCAGCGCGATCCAGCCGCCCATCGACGAGCCGACCAGGATGACCCGTTTCGGCTTGATATCGTCAAGGACGGCGATTGCCTCTTCCAGCCAGCGCGAGATCGTGCCCTCGCGGAAGGCGCCGCCGGAAACGCCATGCCCCGAATAGTCGAACCGGATCGCCGCGAGCCCGAGTTCGCCGGCAAGCGCGTCGAGTTCGACGGCCTTGGTGCCTGTCATGTCCGACCGGTAGCCGCCGAGCCAGACGAAGGCAGGCCCCGGCTTCCTCTTGCTTGAGCCACGGTGGAGGATTGCGATCTCCCGCGCAAATGTTCCGGAGCCGACGGTGATCGTTTTGCGGGTGAGATTGGCTGCTTCGGTCATGGTGGAATCCTGAGGTTTTGCCGCGCTTATAAAACAGATTCTTAGGCATAGGACAGCAGGTGATTTTTTCGCGCGGCTATGCTATTGACTTCGCCGTAGCGATCACGACATTGCCGTCGGCCGCAAGCCGGACGCTCTCGATGTGTCGCTGCGGTGCCGAAACAATCTAGGAGAATACGACCATCCGCAGACCATTCAAAACCGATGCCCCTGTTAAGGACGGGCCGCGCTCCAACCGGGAAATTCGCATTCCCAAGGTCCAGCTTATCGATGCCGAAGGCTTGAACCTTGGTATCGTTCCGACCGAGCAGGCTCTCAAGATGGCTGAGGACGCCGGCCTCGATCTCGTCGAGATCTCGCCGAACACCGAGCCGCCGGTGTGCAAGATCCTCGACTTGGGCAAGCTGAAATATGCGAACCAGAAGAAAGCGGCAGAAGCCCGCAAGAAGCAGAAGATCGTCGAAATCAAAGAAATCAAGATGCGTCCCAACATCGACACGCATGACTATGACGTGAAGATGAAGGCGATGAACCGCTTCTTTGAAGAGGGCGACAAGGTCAAGGTGACGCTGAAGTTCCGCGGCCGCGAAATGGCCCACCAGGAACTCGGCATGAAGCTCCTGCTTCAGGTGAAGGACGACACCACGGAAATCGCCAAGGTGGAAGCCGAGCCGAAGCTTGAAGGCCGCCAGATGATGATGGTGCTGGCGCCGAAATAAGCGCCCACCATTTGCCTTTAGCGGATTTGCCGGCATTTCGGCCGGGCTTTTGCCGCGTTTTTCTTTCCCATTGCGCTTTTGACCGACTGCGGTTATAAGCGCGCGTTCCGAACGGTCCGGCAGGGCATGCCGTGGCTGTTCTAAATGCTTGAAACCAGCATCGTCTGTGGTTTCGATACAAAACTGGAGTAGCAAAATGCCCAAGATGAAGACGAAATCGGCTGCCAAGAAGCGGTTCAAGATCACCGCCACCGGCAAAGTCGTTGCAGCCGCCGCTGGTAAGCGCCACGGCATGATCAAGCGGTCCAACAAGTTCATCCGCGATGCGCGCGGAACGATGATCCTTGCCGAACCCGATGGCAAGAAGGTTATCAAGAACTACCTGCCGAACGGTCTCTGAGACCCTCGTCACTTTTGGATCAGTTAAGGAGATCATGACATGGCACGCGTAAAACGGGGCGTCACTTCCCGCGCCAAGCACACCAAGACTTTGAAGGCAGCCAAGGGCTTCTACGGCCGCCGCAAGAATACGATCCGGGCCGCCAAGGCTGCCGTCGATCGTTCGCGTCAGTTCGCTACGCGCGACCGTCGCGTCAAGAAGCGCAATTTCCGCGCCCTGTGGATCCAGCGTATCAACGCTGCCGTTCGCGAATCCGGCCTGACCTACGGCCGCTTCATCGACGGTCTCAACAAGGCCGGTATCGAAGTCGACCGCAAGGTTCTCTCCGACATGGCAATCCATGAGCCGGAAGCATTCGGTGCTCTGGTTGCCGCTTCGAAGAAGGCTCTTGAGTACCTCAAGGACGCCGGCACCACCAACGAGTTTGAAAGCGCGGTTCGTTAACCAGCGCTTCCCAAGCTTAATTAGCTTTACTGATTTTGGGAAACCCGCGCTGGTTACGGCTGGCGCGGGTTTTTCTTTTGGCATCCCCGCACGTCATTCCCCAAACAGCCGTCACGACCTCGCCATGCATCTCGCCGAGCATCAAACGGAAGAAACCATGTCCGATCTGGAAAACCTGAAAACTTCGCTCCTGGCGGAAATCGCCGGCACCAGTGACGAGGCGGCGATCGAGGCCGTGCGCGTCGGTGCTCTCGGCAAGAAGGGCTCCGTCTCCGAGCTCCTGAAGACGCTGGGCTCGATGTCGGCGGAAGAACGCCAGACCCGCGGCGCGGCGATCAACGCGCTGAAGAACGAGATCACCGACGCCATCACCGAGCGCAAGGCGGTGCTGAGGGACGCGGCGATCGAAGCGCGTCTCAAGGCCGAGACGGTCGACATCTCGCTGCCGGTGCGCTCCTCGCCGGCCGAGCGCGGCCGCATTCATCCGATCAGCCAGATCGTCGACGAGATCACAGCCATTTTCGGCGACATGGGTTTCTCTATCGCCGAGGGCCCGGATGTCGAGACCGACTACTACAATTTCACGGCGCTCAACTTCCCCGAAGGCCATCCGGCTCGCGAGATGCACGACACCTTCTTCTTCCAGCCCGACGAGAATGGCGAGCGCAAGGTCCTGCGCACCCATACCTCCCCGGTGCAGATCCGCACGATGGAATCGCAGAAGCCGCCGATCCGCATCATTATCCCCGGCAAGACCTATCGCCAGGACAGTGACGCCACCCACTCGCCGATGTTCCATCAGGTAGAAGGCCTGGTGGTCGACCGCAAGTCGCATGTCGGCAACATGCGCTGGATCCTCGAAGAGTTCTGCAAGGCCTTCTTCGAGGTCGAAAGCGTCACCATGCGCTTCCGTCCGTCCTTCTTTCCGTTCACCGAACCGAGCTTCGAAGTGGACATCCAGTGCGACCGCTCCGGCCCGATCGTCAAGTTCGGCGAGGGCACCGACTGGATGGAAATCCTCGGCTGCGGCATGGTGCACCCGAACGTGCTACGCGCCGGCGGGCTCGATCCGGACGAGTTCCAGGGTTTTGCCTGGGGCATGGGCCTCGACCGCATTGCCATGCTGAAATACGGCATGCCGGACCTGCGCGACTTCTTCAACGCCGACGTCCGCTGGATGAACCACTACGGTTTCCGCCCGCTCGACATGCCGACCTTGTTCGGCGGCCTGAGCGCGTAAGGGAGAAACGACGATGAAATTCACGCTCTCCTGGCTGAAGGATCATCTGGAAACGGATGCGACCCTCAATGAAATTTGCGAGCGCCTGACCGCGATTGGCCTCGAAGTCGAGGATGTCGACGACAAGGCGGCCTACAAGCCATTCGTCATCGCCAAGGTTCTCTCGGCCGAAAAACATCCGTCCGCCGACCGGCTCAAGGTTTTGATGGTGGATGCCGGCGACGGCAAGCCGGTGCAGGTCGTCTGCGGCGCCCCCAACGCACGCGCCGGCATGATCGGAGCCTTCGCGAAACCTGGAACTTACGTTCCGGGGATTGATGTCACGCTCGCCGTCGGCAACATCCGCGGCGTCGAAAGCCACGGCATGATGTGCTCGGAAAAAGAGCTCGACATGTCCGACAATCACGACGGCATCATCGATTTGGCCGAGGATGCACCGGTCGGCACGCCTTTTGCCTCCTATGCCGGCCTCGACGATCCGGTCATCGAGATCAACCTGACGCCGAACCGTCCGGACTGCACCTCGATCCACGGCATCGCCCGCGATCTGGCCGCCTCCGGCCTCGGCACGCTGAAGCCGCACGCAAAGCCCGACTTCAAGACCGAAGGCCAGACCTCCGTCGGCCTCAAGATCATCCTCGACGACGAGCGGCTCTGCCCCGGTTTCGGCCTTCGCCTCGTGCGCGGCGTCAAGAACGGCCCGAGCCCGCTGTGGATGCAGCAGCGGCTGAAGGCGATCGGCCTTCGCCCGATCAATGCGCTGGTCGATATCACCAACTTCATGACCTTCGACCACGGCCGGCCGATGCACGTCTTCGATGCCGCCAAGGTGAAGGGCGACCTGACCGTTCGGCGCGCGTTGGAAGGCGAGACGGTGCTGGCGCTCGATACGCGCGAATACAAGCTCAACCCCAGCAACGTCGTTATATCAGATGACAACGGCGTGGAATCGATCGGCGGCATCATGGGCGGCGAACATTCCGGCTGCGATGAGAACACCGTCGACGTGCTGATCGAATCCGCGCTCTGGGACCCGATCAACATCGCCAAGTCCGGCCGTTCGCTCGGCATCATCACTGACGCGCGCTACCGGTTCGAGCGCGGCGTCGATCCGGAATACATGGTTCCCGGCCTCGACCGCACCACCCAGCTGGTACTGGAACTCTGCGGCGGCGTGGCCGCGGAAGCGAAAGTCGTCGGTTACAAGGGCCATCAGCCGAAGATCGTCGATTTCCCGTATTCGGAAGTGAAGCGCCTGACGGGCCTTGAAGTCTCGACCGAGGAAAGCCGTCATATCCTGACGCGGCTTGGTTTCGTGGTCGAAGGTTCCGGAGAACGCGTTTCCGTCACCGTGCCGTCCTGGCGTCCGGATGTCGACGGCAAGGCCGACCTCGTCGAAGAAGTCATGCGCATTCATGGCGTCGACCAGATCAAGCCGGAGCCGATCGAGAAACTCTCGAGCGTCAATGCCAAGATCCTGACAACCCTGCAGATCCGCACCCGCACCGCCAAGCGGGCGCTTGCCTCGCGCGGCATGCTGGAAGCCGTCACATGGTCGTTCATTCCGGAAGATCAAGCAAAGCTCTTCGGCGGAGGCGCCCGGGCGCTGAAGCTGGCGAACCCGATTGCAGCCGACATGTCCGACATGCGGCCGTCGCTGCTGCCGGGCCTGTTGTCTGCGGCACAGCGCAATGCCGACAAGGGCTTTGGTGACGTGGCGATCTTCGAGGTATCCGGCACGTACGAAAGCGACAGGCCGGAAGGCCAGCGCCGCGTAGCCGGCGGCATTCGTCGCGGCACGGCCTCGATCAACGGCACCGGCCGTCTCTGGTCGAACACTGCCAAGGGCGGCGGCAAGCCGGTCGACGTCTTCGACGCCAAGGCCGATGCGCTGGCGGTACTCGAAGCCTGCGGCCTGCCGATGGGCAACGTCCAGATCGAAAAGGGCGCGCCGGAATGGTATCATCCAGGTCGCTCCGGCACCATCAAGATGGGTCCGAAAGTCGTGCTCGGTTATTTCGGCGAATTCCACCCGAAGACGCTCGGCGCTCTTGACGTCTCGGGCGCTCTCTGCGGCTTCGAGGTTTTCCTTGATGCCATGCCGGAGCCGAAGAAGAAGGCGACGCGCACCAAGCCGCCGCTCGAGCTTTCGCCCTTCCAGGTGGTCAAGCGCGACTTCGCGTTCGTGGTTTCTAGCGATGTCGAGGCTGGCGCGATCGTCAAGGCGGCGTCGACCGCCGACCGCAAGCTGATCACCGGAGTCAACGTCTTCGACGTGTTCGAAGGAGCGTCGCTTGGCGAGGGCCGGAAGTCGATTGCAGTCGAAGTGCTGATCCAGCCGGTCGAGCGCACGCTGACCGACGAGGATTTCGATACGTTGACGGCCAAGATCGTCGCCAATGTCGAAAAGACCACCGGCGGTACCCTGCGCGCCTGAAACGGGTGGCCTCAATCACCGCTGAAAGATAGCCTGCCTCGCGGATGATGTGGGGCAGGCTTTTTTGTTGGAGGAACGATGCGCACACCGGGATCGATGAAAGGGCTTGAGGAACTCGGCCGGGTGCGGCTGTCGAAGAACTTCTTCTTCCGCGATTTCCTGTTTTCGGAGATCGCCAATTTCTACGCCATTCCGAACATTCCCGAGGACCCGGATCTGGCGATCGAGGCGGGCCGGCGCCTTTGCGAGGAACTGCTGGAGCCGCTGCAGGCGACGTTCGGGCGATTGCACCTGCGCTCCGGTTATCGCTCACCGAAGGTCAACGAATTCGGCAACCGGAACAACCTCAACTGCTCGTCGAACGCCAATACCGCCGCCGACCATATCTGGGATCGGCGCGATGCCAAGGGCTTCATGGGCGCCACCGCCTGTGTCGTTTTCCCCTGGCTGGTCGACAACTATCACGACGACGGCGACTGGCAGAAGATGGCTTGGTGGATCCACGACCACCTGCCTTATTCGTCGATCATGGTCTTTCCGAAACTCTGGGCGATGAACATCCAGTGGCACGAAAAGCCCGCCCGGCGCATCCGCAGCTTCGCCGAACCGCGGGGTGTACTCACCAAGATCGGGATGCCCAATAACGAAGGCGATCATTCCGAGCATTACATCGGGTTTCCGGCGCTTAAACGGTAAGCGACGGCGGACGGTTAGGAATGCAGGTGATAGAGCTTGTTGACGATCACCCAGCGGCCGTCGATCTTCAGAAGCGAGAGATAGTCCGAGAACCGCATGCCGGCGAACTGGTCAACGACCTTCACCGTCGCGGCGTCGCCGGTGACGTCGAGCGCCTCGATCTGGATCAGCGGCTGGGTATCGGCGGGTGCTGCACCTTCCGATGTGACCGCCCCGATGAAGTCGTCGAGCGACAGCCATTCGACCGCCCCGTCGTAATTGCCGATGATACACGCCTTGGGATGGAACGCCTTTCGAAGCGCCGCCTCATGCGCAAACGTCATTCCGTCCACATAGAGATGGATCACCGCCTGAACGGCGCGCTCCTCGGACATCGATCTTCTCCCATGTTAGCGCCAGCATACTAACACAAAAAGATGGAAGTCCGAGCTTGCGTTAGCAAGTGCAAATTTAGCGATTGGTCCAGGCCATCGCCTGTGCCGCATAGCGGGTCCCGGAGAATTTTTCCGGGGCCAGCAGATCACCGAGCGTCTTCAGCTCGTCCGCCGAGAGGGAAATTTCCGTCGCGGCAACATTCTGTTCCAGATGCGGGATTTTTCTGGCACCGGGGATGGGCACGATGAAATCGCCCTGCGCCAGAACCCAGGCCAGCGCCAGCTGCGCGGCGGTGACGCCTTTCTGGATTGCCATGTCCTCCAGCATCTTTACCAGAGCGGCATTGGCGGCCATGTTTTCGGCGCTGAAGCGCGGCAGCGTGTTGCGGAAGTCGTCCGGACCGAAATCCTCCGGCTTCTGGATCTTGCCGGTGAGGAAACCGCGGCCGAGCGGGCTGAACGGCACGAAACCGATATCGAGCTCGCGGCAGGTGTCCAGGATCTCGCCTTCCGGCTCGCGGGTCCAAAGCGAATATTCGCTCTGTAGCGCGGTGATCGGATGGACCGCATGGGCGCGGCGGATGGCGGCGGCACCCGCTTCGGAAAGGCCGAGCGCACGCACCTTGCCTTCCTTGACCAGATCGGCCATCGCGCCCACGGTATCCTCGATCGGCACGTTCGGGTCGACGCGGTGCTGGTAGAAAAGGTCGATCACCTCGATCCCGAGGCGCTTCAGCGAGGCTTCCGCCACCTCGCGCACATGTTCCGGCCGGCTGTCGAGGCCGGACATGGCCCGGGCGTCAGAGGCATTCGGGTCGATCCTGAAGCCGAATTTGGTGGCGATGACGACCTTGTCGCGGAAGGGCTTCAGCCCCTTGCCGAGCAGTTCCTCGTTCTTGAAGGGACCGTAGACCTCTGCCGTGTCGAAGAAATTGACGCCGAGATCGACGGCTCGGTGCAGCGTCCTGATCGCTTCCTGCTCGTCCTGGCCGCCGTAGCCGTGGCTCATGCCCATGCACCCTAGGCCGACGGCGGACACAGTCAGTTCTTTTCCAAGCTTCCTCATTTTCATGAGAGCCTCCTTTTTTAATCGCAGAAACTGACGGGCGTCTCGTGGCGCCCGTTGGATTGATCAGGCGCCAGCCTCGTTGAGCAGCTTCATCTGGTCGGTCGAGAGCGTCAGGTTGCCGGCGGCGATGATCGCGTCGAGCTGGCCGACGCTGGTGGCGCTGGCAATCGGCGCGGTGACGCCGCGGGTTTGAATCAGCCAGGCAAGCGCGATCGAGGCGGGCTCGGCATTGGTCTCGACCGAGATTTCGTCGAGGGCTGCGAGGATGCGCAGGCCCTTATCGTTGAGATAACCGAGCGCCCGCCCGCCGCGTGCCTTGCCTTCGGTATCGGCCTTGTCGCGGTATTTGCCGGTGAGGAAGCCGGAGGCGAGGCCGTAATAGTTGATGACGCCGATCTCTTGGCTGACGCAGAGATCCGCAAGCGGGCCTTCGAACGTGTCGCGGTCATAGAGATTGTATTGCGGCTGCAGCACGTCGTAGCGCGGCAGGCCGGCTTTCTTGGCGGCGTCGAAACTATCCTGCAGCATCTGGGCGTCGAGGTTGGAGCAGCCGATCGCGCGGATCTTGCCTTGTTCCTTCAGCTTGGCGAAGGCGCCGAGCGTTTCCTCGTAAGGCACGGTCTCGTCCGGCCAGTGGGCGAGATAGAGGTCGATATAGTCGCTCTGCAGGCGGCGCAGGGAGTTTTCCACCTCTTCGAGGATCCATTTGGCCGACAGGTCCTTCCTGCCCTGGCCCATGTCGGAGCCGACCTTGGTGACGATGACCGCCTTGTCGCGGGAAATGCCGCCGCTCTTCATCCATTTGCCGATGATCGCCTCGGACTCGCCGCCCACATGGCCGGGCACCCAGCGATTGTAGCTGTCGGCCGTATCGATCGTGTTGAAGCCGGCGTCGAAGAACCGGTCGAGGATATCGAACGACGTCCTCTCGTCGGCGGTCCAGCCGAACACGTTGCCGCCGAGAACGACCGGGGAAATGGAAAGGCCGGTCCGGCCGAGTGCGCGCAGCTCCATGATATTCCTCCAAAATTTTTTAAGTGAGTGGATAAGCTTGGGAAAGGAGCCTGAGATTAGCCGATGTTCCGCCGCCGACCAGTCCCTATTTTGGGCGGACGATCACTTTTTCAAGCGCCGCATCCGGCCTGCCGTTGCGTGGGTGTCGGCAGGCCAATAAGGTGCGGCAACAATACCATAGGGAGGCTCAACATGCTGCGTTTCGGAATCTTGTCGACTGCCAGGATCGGCCACGAACAGGTGGTGCCGGCGATTCAGGACGCGGAAAATTGCGTCGTCACCGCGTTTGCCAGCCGCGATCTCGCCAAGGCCCGGGCGCTCGCCGACCGTTTCGGCGCCCCGCATGCCTTCGGTTCCTACGACGAGATGCTGGCTTCCGACGTCATCGACGCGGTCTATATTCCGCTTCCGTCCAGCCAGCATGTCGAGTGGTCGATCAAGGCCGCCGAAGCCGGCAAGCACGTCCTCTCCGAAAAGCCGATTGCGATCAAGGCGAGCGAGATCGAGGACCTGATCAAGATGCGGGACCGCACCGGCAAGCTGATCTGCGAAGCGTTCATGGTGACTTACGCGCCGGTCTGGCTGAAGGTGCGCGAGCTCCTCAACCAAAAGGCGATCGGCGAGCTGAAGCACGTCCAGGGCTCGTTCAGCTATTTCAACCGCGACCCGTCCAACATGCGCAACATCCCGGAACTCGGCGGCGGAGCGCTGCCGGATATCGGTGTCTATCCGACGATCACGACGCGTTTCGTCACCGGCCAGGAACCGCAGCGGGTGCAGGCGCGGGTGGAACGCGATCCGGGCTTCGGCACGGATATCTATTCCAGCGTCAAGGCGGATTTCGGTTCGTTCGAAATGACCTTCTACATCGCCACCCAGATGGCGGCCCGGCAGCTGATGGTCTTCCACGGCACCGAGGGTTACATCGAGGTCAAGTCGCCGTTCAATGCCGGCCGCTGGGGTGCGGAGGAAATCGAACTCACCAATCAGAACCACGCGGTATCGCAGATCTTCCGCTTCCCGGACAGCCGGCAATACAAGCGCCAGGCGGAAGCCTTCGCAAAGGCCGCCTGGGGCGAGCCGGTCGAAGTCGTGACGCTCGAGAATTCGCTGAAGAATCAGAGGTTCATCGACGCCATCTATCGCGCCGGCGGGCACGACGGTTGGGAAGCGGTCTGAACGACATTATTGCCGGAAGACAAAGCGCGAATAGCCGAAGAAGCTGTAGGCCATCGCGGTGAGCGAAGCGAAGATAACCGCAATAACCGGCTGCAGGAGTGGCGCGCGGTACATGAGTGCCGAATAGATAGCGTAGTTGACGACCGCCGACGTGGTGCCGACCGCCCAATAACGGACGCCTTCGACGGCAAGCGAATGTCCGGAGGAGCCAAAGGTAAGTCGCCTATTGACGAGCCAAGTAAAGGCCATGGCGGTCATGATCGCCGGAATGCGGGCGAGAAACGGGCCGAAGCCCCAGATCCCGATCAGGACATGAGTAAGCCCTGCATCGAGGAGAAACCCGCCGCCACCTGCTATCAGGAACCAGAAGAGACGTTTCATGCGGCGGTCTTGCCGGCTTTGTTACGCCGGATGGGTAGGATTTCAGGCGGGGTCGCTTCGGCCTGCTGAGGCAGGCCCATATAATGGATGCGCAATTGCTCGGCCCGGCCCCGCGAGACGGAGTCGAGGATCAGTCCAGCGGTGAAGATCAAGAGCGACACCAGCATCAGCGCCAGCGAGAAGACCCATGTGGGCATGCGCTCTACAAGCCCGGTCTGGAAATAGGCGACCAGCACCGGCGCCATGAAGACAAGGCTTGCCGTCATGAAGGCGCCGCTGATCAGGCCGAAAAACGCGAAGGGCCGCGTCTCCTTCATCAGCATGGCGAACATCCAGAGGATCTTGGCGCCGTCCTTGAAGGTCGAGAGCTTGGAATGCGAGCCTTCCGGGCGCCTTCCGTAGTCGAGTTCGATTTCGCAGACCGGCAGCTTGAGCAGCGAGGCATGCACCGACATTTCGGTCTCAATCTCGAAGCCGCCTGACACCGCCGGAAAGCTTTTCACGAAGCGGCGTGAGAAGGCCCGGTAGCCGGAGAAGATATCGGTAAAGTCGGGCGCGAACATCGTCCGGTAGAGGAAGTTGAACAGCCGGTTGCCGGCGGCGTGGCCCTGCCGCCCGGCATCCGCATGTACGCCGCGCCGGGTGCCGACCACCATGTCGGCGCGCTCGGTCAAAAGCGTGCGGACCAGTTCTTCCGCATCCTGCGGCGCATAGGTGCCGTCTCCGTCGGCCATGATATAGATGTCCGCATCGATATCGGCGAACATCCGGCGCACCACATGGCCCTTGCCCTGCCGGCGCTCGCGCATCACCAGGGCGCCTGCGAGCATGGCCTGGAGCGCTGTGCCGTCCGTGGAGTTGTTGTCGTAGACAAAGATCCGGGCGCCCGGAAGCGCCTCGCGGAAACCGCGCACCACGCCGGCGATGGTCATGGCTTCGTTATAACAGGGCAGCAGGATTGCGATGTCGAAATGGCCGGTCAGGGCGTCGGTCATGTTGTTCACTCGATACACTGAAAACCGAACGCGGGAGTTTCCCGTGCCGCGGACTTTACTATTTCTTGGGAAGGTTAAGGCTAGGTTTCCTCGACCCTCGAAACAGGCGAAAAGTCCGCACCAAGATGACGGAAAACATGGCAGACAGATCCTTATCGAGGGCGGCGGGCCAGCCCGCTGCTCCGCTATTGTCGCGGCTCCTGCCTGCGGTGGCTCTTTATGCGGTCATCACCGCCGCGATAGCCCTCGCGTTTTTCCTCTCCGACGCCAAGGATTACGTCGGAGCCGACAATGACGACGTCATGCGGCTCGTCGAGATCCGGGATTTTCTCGGCGGCCAGAACTGGTTCGATCTGACCCAGTACCGGCTCGGTCTCGAGGGCGGCACGCTGATGCACTGGTCGCGGCTGATCGATCTGCCGATGGCGCTGCTGATCCGGCTGTTTTCGCTCTTCCTCACCCCGGATAAGGCCGAAGCCGTCGTTGTCACGATCTGGCCTCTTCTTCTGGTACCGCTTATGTTTCTGCCGCTCGGCTTGGCTGTCCGCCGGCTGGCGGGCGTCGCGGCCATGCATATCGCGCTAGGCCTCGGTGCGCTCTTCGCCCTCGGCTGCGTCCGCTTCAAGCCCGGTTCCATCGACCATCACAATGTCCAGCTCATGCTCGTCATGTGGATGGCCGCCATGCTGGTCGATCCGCAGAGGCGGGCATCGAGCTATATCGTCGCGGCCGTTGCCTGTGCGCTGGCACTGGCGATCGGCGCCGAAACGACGCCTTTTGTTGCCGTCGTCTGTGTCTGCGTTGCGCTTCAGTGGGTTTGGCACGGCCAGGCATTTTCCCAACCGGCCCGTTTTTTCGGCCTGTCGCTTGCGCTGTCCGTCTCGGCGGCCTTCTTCCTGACGATCCCGCCGCGCGCCTATGCGATCGTCACCTGCGACAACTTCTCACTTGGCTTCTATGCCCTTTCCGCCTTGGGAGGAGCGGCGCTGTTTCTCCTCGCGAGCCTGCCGAGACAGCCAGGTCGCATCGTCCGCATCGCCCTGGCCGGCGTCACCGGCGGTCTCCTTCTTCTGACCACCCGCATCATCGCGCCGCAATGCCTCTCCGATCCGTTGAGCACGCTCGACCCGCTATTGGTCGAGCTTTGGTTGAACGGCGTGACGGAGGCGCGTTCGTTTCTGGCCGAGGCCCGGACCGAGCCGGAAATGGTGGGCGGATTCTACGCGGTCGGGCTCTTTGCGATCGTGGTCTGCCTTGTCCGCAGCCTGAGGCGGGAGAAGACGGAACTCCATCTCGTGCTTCTGGCGCTGATCGGGGTGTCATGGGGGATCGCGCTGCTGCAGGTGCGTGGCGCTTTCTTTTCCAACATGCTGGCCATCCTGCCGTTATCGCTGCTGATCGCCGACCTACGGCGCACCTCCGCGGCCGATCCTAAAAATCCCAGTGCCGCCTTTGCCTATATCAGCGCGGTGCTGATGTCCGTTCCGGTCGTCTGGGCCCTGGGTGGCGTCCTTGCTGTGCATGGCTGGAAACAGGCGGCCGACATGCGGGCGCTTTCGAGTGCCGGCATGTTCGCTGGCGAAAGCGGCGAATGCGGCGATGCGGCGGATATGGCTGTGCTGAACACATTGCCTGCGGGCGTCATAGCCGCGCCCTCGAACAGCGGGGCGGATATCCTGCGCTGGACTCCTCACAGGGTCCTGACCGCCCCCTACCACCGCAACCAGAAAGGCATGCTGACCGAACTCTATATCGGTCTCGCCCAGCCCGGCGAGGCGAAGGCCTTCATGAGAGGGGCGGGCGTGACGGCGCTCGCCTTCTGCAAGACCGATCCGCAGACTGATGGCCTGATCAGGCGCAAGCCGGACGGGCTCTACGCCAACCTCGCCCGTGGTCAGGTGCCCGATTATCTGCAGCCCTTGGGACAACCGAGCAAAAGCGGTTTCCGTCTCTACAGGGTGCTGCCGGACAAGAATTGATTGCGGGGATGAAATGCGCTCACGCCGTGCGGCGGGTATCCAAGGCGAAAAGGCCGGTGAGGAACCCGATCAGGCCGGCATTGTAGCCGAGGATGGCAATCAGCAGATTGAAATAGGACGCCGGGCCGGGTGACACAGCGGTCGCAAGCGCGAATGTCGCGGTGATCATGACAGCGATAAAAGCAATCGAGAACGCGGACCGCATCATGCCGACGCAAATGCCAATCGATGCAGCGGTCAGGAAAAGCACTCGGATATCTCCTCATCGGCCTCAAGGGAAACGAACGTATTAGTAATCTGCTAATAAATGCTTTCGCCCCAATGCGTGGCGTGGTCAATGCACCCGACGACGATTTCGATACGATCTGATTCGTTGCAGCCAAGCCATGTTCAGTGGCTCTGGTCTTTGCCCGAAGCGCCGCGGTCCACAAGATATGGCGTCAATGAACTTGGCAGTTCTCCTCGCCAGACAAGCCGGACGTGGTAACCGGAGACCGGAGAGGTGAGCACGACGACCTCGCCCTCGAATTCGGCTGTTTCTCCGGTCGGCTTTCGGATGATGCCGTCACCCGAGACGGGATCGAACGCGATGCCGATCTCGCCGAGCACGGACATTGCCTGCGGCCTGTCCTCGAAGCGGAGCAGCAGGATTTCACACCGCATTGCCGCCCGCCGCTTTTCTCAAACGAGACCGGCGATCGCCACCGCCGTCGTGCCGGTCGCAAATACGCGGGTCACCCGTAACGGAAGCAGGCCGCCGGCCGGTACGTTCGAGAGTGTCAGTGTCTCGCCGGACAGCATGCGGACGGACAGATGGCCGCCGGTCCCCACATAGAGCGCGCGCGTTGTCTCCGGCAGGTCGGCGCTGTCGCTGGGCGTGATCGCAAATCCGGAAGCGGCGGGGCCGGAGAGCGAGGCTTGAGTATTGGCGAAACGGTCTGGCATGGGCGAAATCTCCTTGAATATCGTTCGCCTTCATTGTCGCTCTCCTCTCTCCAGCGGGGAAAATGCGAGGCTTAAAAAGCGCTGTACCGGAGTTTTTCTGCTTCTCACAGAAAAGGAAATGTGGCGTACCCGGCAAAAGAAAAGGTGCAGCGTCAAATGCTTGCCTGCCAAGGAACGAACGGCCAGGCTCCAACGCATTGTCGGGCGGGCCTTTCGAAGCGGCCGTTTGCCGGCCGCATCCTCCCCGTTTCTGCCGTCCGGGAATGGTGAAATCGCCGCGCTCTTCCTTTAGAAGAAAAGGATGACCAGTTTGCTCGACAACGATTCGCCCACGAACCTCACCGAGTTTTCGGTGTCGGAACTGTCCGGCTCGATCAAGCGCACGGTAGAGAACGCGTTCGACCATGTGCGGGTGCGCGGCGAGATCTCCGGTTATCGCGGCCAGCATTCGTCGGGCCACGCTTATTTTTCGCTGAAGGACGATCGCGCCCGGATCGACGCCGTGATCTGGAAGGGCACCTTCCCACGGATCAAGTTCCGCCCCGAAGAAGGGATGGAAGTGATTGCGACGGGCAAGATCACCACCTTCCCGGGCTCCTCGAAATACCAGATCGTCATCGAGAACCTGGAGCCGGCGGGTGCCGGCGCGCTGATGGCGCTGCTCGAAGAACGTCGGCGCAGGCTTGGCGCGGAGGGCCTGTTCGACCAGGCGCGCAAGCGGCAGCTGCCCTTCCTGCCGCGGGTCATCGGCGTCGTGACCTCGCCGACCGGCGCGGTCATCCGTGATATCCTGCACCGCATCGCAGACCGGTTTCCGGTGCATGTCATCGTCTGGCCGGTCAAGGTGCAGGGCGAAGGGTCTGGCGACGAGGTGGCGGCCGCGATCCGCGGTTTCAACGCGATCGTGCCTGGCGGACCGATCAGGCGGCCGGACGTATTGATCGTCGCGCGCGGCGGCGGCAGTCTCGAAGACCTCTGGAGTTTCAACGACGAGGCGGTCGTGCGCGCTGCGGCGGACAGCCAAATCCCGCTGATATCGGCCGTCGGCCACGAGACCGATTGGACGCTGATCGACCACGCCGCCGACGTCCGTGCGCCGACGCCGACAGGTGCCGCCGAAATGGCGGTGCCGGTCAAGGCGGACATGGAAGCGCAGCTCGCCAATCTGACGGCCCGCCTGCGGGGTGCCGCCAGCCGGCAGATGGACCTGCGCCGCCAATCGGTGCGGGCGCTGGTCCGCGCGCTGCCGTCCATTGACCAGCTGCTGGCTTTGCCGCGCCGTCGTTTCGACGAGGCGGCGGCTGGTCTCGGCCGCGGGCTGGAGCGCACGACGGTGGTCAAGCGCCGCAGTTTCGAGCGGGCATCGTCGGGATTGCGTCTTGAACTTTTGACCAACCGTCTTGTCCAGCAGCGGCAATTGCTGGCCGACCGGCTGACGCGCAGCGACCGTTGCCTGGAGCGGCAATTGCTGAAGGAGAACAACCGCGTCGCCAAGGCCGGTGCTTCGCTTTCGGCGCTTCCCGCAAGGCTGCTGGGTCATCTGCAGCGCGAGCGCCAACACCTCACGTCGATGGCCCGTCATGCGGATACGGCGATCTCGCACACGCTGATACGCAGCCGCGCGGCAATCACCGCACAGGATCGCGTTCTGCAATCGCTCTCCTACAAGAACGTGCTGAAGCGCGGCTTTGCCGTCGTGCGGGGTGAGGACGACCGGCCGCTGACGCGCGCCGCGGGCATCGGCGAGGGGCAGGGTATCTCCGTGGAATTCGCCGATGGGCGGATTACGGCGGTGACGGGCGAGGGTGGCGATCCTGCGGTACCGTCCGTCGCGCCGCCTCAGCTCAAAAAGCGGCCGTCGAAATTGGAGCCGGGCGGAAACGCGCCGAAACAGGGCACGCTCTTCTGATGCATGTCCTCCTGGTGCTTGCCCATCCGCTGCCGGAAAGTTTTGCGCATTCGGTTGCCCGTCTGGCGCGCGAGACCCTGGAGGCCGGCGGCCACACGGTCGATCTGCTCGATCTTTATGCGGAAAGCTTCGATCCGCGGCTGACGGAACGCGAACGGCGCGGTTATTTCGATGTGCCCTACGACACATCGGAGGTGGCGGACCTGGTGGCGCGGCTGCAGAAGGCCGAGGCGCTGATATTGGTCTTTCCGCAATGGTGGTTCAACCTGCCGGCGGTGCTGAAGGGTTTCTTCGACCGGGTCTTTGCACCAGGCGTCGCCTTCCGCCACGACAAGGCCGGCGGAAGGATCGTCCCGTTGCTCACCAACATCCGCCATTTCTGGGTCTTCACGACCACAGGTTCGCCCTGGTGGGTGGTGAAGTTCTACATGGGCGATCCGGTGCGCCGCCAACTCAAGCGCGGCATCGCTGTCTTCTGCAACAGAAAAGCCGAGTTCCGGATGCTGGCGCTGCACGACATGGACCGCGCCACGGCAGAAAAGCGCGGGCGGCATCTGGAGCGCGTCAAGGCCGCGCTCCAATCCTTGCGATAGTCAGCGCACCCGCATGCCGGCCTTCTCGTCGAAATGCAGCGGCTTGTCGAATTTCTGAAGCGGCGCCTCCGGCACCGAGCCGATCGTCACGCCGAATTGCCAGTCCGGCGGGCATATGGCGATATAACGGGCATACCCGCCGACACCACCGCCGAATTTCGGATAGCCGATTGCTACCAGCGCACCCGTTTCCGGCACCTTGTCGAGGTTCGCCACGCCTTCCGCCTGCGCGAACCCGTTGTGCATCAGCCAGTATTCGCCTTCGAGGTTCGGTGTCGTATCGGTATCGAGCGGCTCGTGGCCGTGAAACAGGATCTTTCGCTCCAGATGCAGGAATTTCAACGCATTGAGGCTGACACCGGGAAACGGCTTCGTCGTGGAAAGCGAGGGATCCGGCCATTTCTTGTACCAGCCGGAGCGGACGAACACGACGGAGCCTTCCGGGATCCTGCCGTTCTTCTTCTCGAAATCGGCGATGTCGGAGACCTGCAGATGATAGCCGGCATCGGTCTTCACCTTGTCCTCGATATTGATGACGACGAGCGGCCGCACGGCATAGGTGGCGGGAAGTTCGTCGATCGCCGCATACTCGGGCGCCCAATGGGCCGGCGGATCGAGCTGCGTACCGAGCTGGTCGGTGGCGAGATTGTAGGTGGATGCGGCGAAACCATGCTTCTCATAGGTGAAGGTGTCGCCCTTCTTGGCATAACTATCCAGATCGACGCCGGCCGCGGCCTGACCGAAGGCTGATTTGCCGAAGCCCGCCCATACCGGGATATTCGGCGTGATCGTGTGGGTGAGGTCCACATATTTGGCGCCCTTCAGGGTCTCGTTATAGACCTTCCAGAGACCGGGCTCCTGGGCGGAGACGCTGGTGACGGGCGCAATGGCGAGAAGTGCCGCGCCGAGCGGTGCAGCCAGACGCATAAGAGAAATGGGCATGCTGTTTCCCTCTTTTCGGATTGTCCTGATCAGCGTGAGCCGACACATCGAGCGTGCCGGCGCGTTCAGTTTCCTGTCGTAAAAGAGGGAAAGTCAACTCTGCCGGGAAATCAGGAATGGACCTTGGCGGTCAACTCGATCCCCAACGACTTCATTACCGCAATCGTCGTTTTGAGCGTCGGGTTGCCGGTTGCGCTGAAGGAACGGTAGAGCTGCTCTCGGGAAAGGCCGGTGTCCTTGGCAATCTGCATCATCCCCTTGGCGCGGGCGACCACCCCCAAGGCATGCGCAATGTAGGCCGCGTCCTCCGTTTCGAAAGCTTCGGCCATAAATGCCGCAATCGCCTGATCGGAGCCCAAGTCTTCGGCTGGATCATAAGCGGTTAGTTTTTCAGCCATCACTCACTCCATTCCATCGCGAGTCGCTTTGCAGCCTTGATGTCCTTTGCCTGGCTGCTTTTGTCGCCGCCACAGAGGAGAACGATCAGGACATTGCCACGCTGCTGAAAGTAGATGCGGTAGCCCGGGCCGTGGTGAATGCGCAGTTCACTGACACCTTCACCAACGGGAGCCGCATCACCAGCATGCCCGAAAGCGAGCCGGTCCAGACGCGAGGCTATCAGTGCGCGAGCCCGCTCGTCCTTCAGACGCGTGCGCCATTTCAGAAACGTTTCCGTCTGCTTGAGCTCGAACACGGACCACATGTAGTTTAAAAACTACATGTGGTCAACGGATCATGAGCTTATCAGGCCCACTCGCCCTTGCGCATTACCGGCACCTTTGAGCCGTCGGCGCGCAGGCCGTCGATGTCGACCTTGTCGGAGCCGATCATCCAGTCGATGTGGATCAGGCTCGAATTGCCGCCCTGGGCCTTGATCTGGTCCTGGCTGAGCGACGCACCGTCGAGGAAGCACTTCGAGTAGCACTGGCCGAGCGCGATGTGGCAGGAGGCGTTTTCGTCGAACAGGGTGTTGTAGAACAGGATGCCGCTTTTGGAGATCGGCGAGGAATGCGGCACCAGCGCCACTTCGCCCAGCCGGCGGGCGCCTTCGTCGGTATCGAGCACCTTGTTCAGCACTTCCTCGCCCTTCGAAGCCTTCGCCTCGACGATCCGGCCGCCTTCGAACTTCACCTGGATGTTGTCGATCAGCGTGCCCTGGTGGGAGAGCGGCTTGGTGCTGGAAACATGGCCTTCGACCTTCAGCGCATGCGGCGTGGTGAAGACCTCTTCGGTCGGGATGTTCGGGTTGCAGGTAATGCCGTTCTTGGCTGTCGAGGCGCCGCCATGCCATTCGTGGCCGTCGGCAAGCCCGACCGTCAGGTCGGTGCCCGGACCGGTAAAGTGGAGTGCGGAAAAGCGCTCGCCATTGAGCCATGTCGAGCGCTTCTTGAGATTGCCGTTGTGTTCGGCCCAGGCCGCGATCGGATCGACGAGATCGACGCGCGAGGCGGCGAAGATCGCGTCCGCCAGCTTGCCGACTGCGACGTCTTCCGGAACGTCCGGGAATACCTGGCGTGCCCAGGAGGGGTTGGGATAGGAAACGATGTTCCAGTTGATGTCGAAATTGGCGATCTTTTCGAGCGCTGGCTTGTAGGCAATGGAATTGGCCTTGTTGGCGCGCGCCACTTTGGCGGGGTCCTGGCCGGAGAGCATCATCGGGTTGTCGCCGGAGATGGCAAGCCGCGCGGCGCCGTTGGCATAAGCCTTGGCCATGCCGTCGTAGAGCCAGTCGGACGCCTTGTCGAAGCTTGCATCGGACGCGTATTCGTAGCGCGCGAGCGTCGTTTCTTCGTCGGAATAGAAGGTCGAAACGATGCCGGCGCCGGCGATATACGCGTGTTTGGTGAGGAGCCGCACGAGCGGCAGGGCGGCGAGTGGTGCCGTGATCACCAGATCCTGGCCCTTCTCGAGGCGCAAGCCCACCTTGATGGCGACTTCCGCCAGCTTTTCGAGCTTTTGAGGATCGACGACTGTTTGAAAATTCGGCACGATTGTCATGTTAGACCTCACCTGATTTCTGTGATCGAAGAGACTTAAAGAGGTTTGGGGCAAAATTGAAGCTGAGGGAACCACGTTCATGAAAACCGCCTTGCTGTGTGCCGTCCTCTTCGGCGCTTCGGCTTTTCCCGGTCTCTCGGCCGACTTTGCGGCGACCATGTTCGATCATCAGGTGGCCATCGCATCCGATGACGATGAGGAGAAACTGACGATCGACGGCCGGCAGGTCCATTCCAACCGGTTCCTGCTGATCGAGAATGTCGGTCTGGTCGCGGGTGTACCGTTCGTCGTGGTGGTGAGTTCGGACGGCGGCAACGCCTGCCCGGGTTCGCCCCTGGTCGTCTCGTTCCCGCAGGATGAGGAGCCGCGTGTCGATGAGCCGATAGACGATTGCCGCGGCGCTGCCTCGATCACCATGGAGGACGATCACCTTCTGCTTGCGACGCCGGCGGTTGCCGGCCAGCCGAGCCTGCGCTGGACCTGGACGCCCGAAAAAGGTTTCGCCGAGGCCGGCAAGGTCGCCTTCCAGCCGAGCGCGACGATGGGGTGGGATGACATGAAAAAGGCGGAGCACCCGTCCGACCTCCTCGGCATCGGGCCGATTGCCGAGGCGGCAGATGCAATGCTCGGCGAGCATAAGCAGGAATTCGAGAGTTCCATCACCGGGCCGGGCAGCGGCGCCTACAAGAACGGTTTTTATATCGGCGAGGCCTGTATGCCGCATATGTGCACCGAGGCCGAGGCATTGATCGCGGCGGATATTTCCGCCAGAAAGCTCTATCTCGCCTGGAAGCCCGAGGGGAAGAAGATCATCCTGCGTCCAGCGGTGCGCAGATGGCCGGCCCCGGCGCTCGCCGCTCTCAAGGAGTGGTCGGCAAAGTGGCCGTGACAGCGGGGCGATGCTTTTTCAACGCGACAGCGCGGCTCTGACCGCGGCGATGTTGCTGGCATGAACCTCCTCGTAGGGCGCGAAATAGAGCACGGCGCCCGAGGCGATTTCCTCCTCGACGAAGGATTTCAAGGAGGGAGCGATATCCTGACCTGCGGCGATGGCGCCTGCCATATGGCGCAGATAGGCGCGGTTGGCATCGATGAGGTCCGGCCCATAACCGCCCGACGCAATCCGCTCCGCATCGCCGTGCGCCGGCAGGATTTTTGCGATCGGCCAGGAGGCCATCCGGGCGAGCTCCGCGATATGCGTGCCGATCTCGGCGGCTTCCGAAATATAGGTGACGGTGTCTTCCAGGGTGTCGCCGGCGAGCAGAAGCCGTTCGTCCGGCATCCAGACCACGTTGCCGTCGGCGCTGTGGATGGCGAAATGGTGCAGTTCGATCCGGCGGGTGCCGACCGTCAGGTCCAGCCGGCCATCGAACAGGGTGGTCGGCATGACGAGGGGTGAGATCGGCGGGTTGGCGCTCTCGATCTTTTCGCGGTTTTCTTTCAGCTTCTCGGCCGTCAGCGTCAGCGCGATGATTTCGCAATCCGAAAAGATCGCGTTCCCGGCAATATGATCCTTGTGCCAGTGACTGAGCACGACGCGGATCTTCGTGACGCCGAGCCCCTCCAGATGGGTGCGGATCGCCTTGGCGTGGTCGAGCGAGATATGCGTGTCATAGACGAGCGCCTCGCCCTGATCGACGATCGCGTAGGAGGCGATGCCGAGCGAATAGGCGCCGTCGTCCAGCCAGTTCGCGGTTTTCGCATGCAGCCGTTTGCCGGGCACCCGCCCGTCGTAATAGGCAAAGATCCCCGGATAGGGCTCGAGAATTCGAAGGGTCGAGGTCATTTCACTCATGATCGCATTCACGCCACCAGCGGCGCAGCGACCGCCTTCAGTGCATCGCAGGCCGCCTTCGGATCCAGCCGCACCTGCAATCCGCGCTGGCCGCCATTGATGAAGACACGCGGCTCGTCGAGCGCGGTGATCTCGATCGCGGTCGGCACGAGCTTCTTCTGGCCGAAGGGGCTGATGCCGCCGACATGATAGCCGGTTGCCCGTTCCGCATCGGCGGGCTTCATCATGCTCGCAGATTTGCCACCGAATGCGGCCGCGAGTTTCTTCATCGAAACTTCGTGGTCCGACTGCACCACGACGCAGACCGCCTTGCCGTCCACCTCCGCCATCAGCGTCTTCAAGACACGGCGCGGCTCCTCGCCGATCGCCTCCGCCGCCTGCATCCCGATCCGGTCTGCAGTGGGATCGTATTCATAGGTGACGGTGGCAAAGGCGACGCCTGCCTTTTCGAGCATCTGCGTAGCGCGGGTTGTCTTGGACATGGCTGGTTACCGATCGGGCTTCGAATGGGCACGGTCGAGCTTGTCCAGAAGGGCGAGTCCGCGTTTCTTGTCCCCTTTCGCAGCACGCAGGCGAAAACGGGTCTCAATATCGAATTCAGCAAGCGCCCTCGAGGAGAATTCCTCGAAAAGCTTATTGATGCTGGTCCCCCGTGCTGCGGCCAGTGCTTTGAGGCGTTCATGCTGATCGGAAGGAAGCCGGATAGTCAAAGTGCTCATGTTTTCTTTCTCCAAGCCAGGAACTCACCAGCGGTGAAGATCTTCAGTTTCGGAAACGCGAGCTCTGCCTGGGCGAAGTCCCGCTTGTTCGCTGTTATGATGACCTCCGCACCGCCGCCGACCGCCAGTTCCATGACATGGTTGTCCGCCTCATCACGAAGGTTGGGCCGCCAGAGAAAATAGATAGGCACCCATTGGCAGCATGACAAAAAGGCATCCAACAGTTCGGTTCTCTCCTCAGCGGAAAGTGGTGCACGGCCGAAAAGGTGGTCGCGATGACAGACATCTTCATATTCGGAAAAAAGCGCATTCGCCATCAACGGAGTAATCTGTTCAAGCAAGCAAAGCTTGACGACCTGACGGGGGCTGCCCTCCGCATTCATGATGGCAGATACGAATATGTTCGTGTCGATGACGACCTTCATGGAATGATAGCATATATGCTATCATCTCTCTGTCAACGGATCAGCCGATTTCCTCTTCATAAACCTCCGGCTTGAAACCGACGATCAGCTTTCCGTCCGCTTCCAGCACCGGCCGCTTGATCATCGAAGGCTGGGCAAGCATCAGGGTGATCGCCTTCTCGCGATCGAGGCCCACTTTGTCTGCTTCATCGATTTTCTTGAACGTGGTGCCGGCTCGGTTGAGCACGATCTCCCAGCCGGCGCGGTCCGTCCAGGTATCGAGATGAGCACGGTCTATGCCCTCGGCCTTGTAATCGTGAAAAGTATAGGTGACGCCCTTGCGGTCGAGCCAGTCGCGCGCCTTCTTCATCGTGTCGCAGTTCTTGATGCCGTAGATCGTGATTGCCATCGAAGCCTCTTCATATCGGCCCGACCGATACCAAGGGCACCCCTTGCCGTGCAAGCCTTTCGCCGTGGTTAACGGTTGTTATGTGACAGTTGCATGGCTCCCCTGTTCCGTTGTGCATTGCACAAAAACAGCACAGGCATCATATTTTAGCAGAACGAAAAAGGAGAGTTTCACATGTCCGTACAGAAAAAAATCCGTGGCAGCGCCATTGGCCGCGCCTTCGCAGTTATGAGCGCCGCAATCTCGGTTTCGGCTGCCGTGGAAAACCATCGCCGCCCGAGCAACCGCGACCTGACCACCCTCGGTATCGATCCGAAGGCTTTCGATCGTCTCGGCTGATCCGTCTTTCTCGGCCTTGCTTGGCTGGGAAGGGGCTTTGCATCTCAGCCTTAAGTATAAGGCTTTGCCGAGTACCCGCGGAAACTGTCCGTTAACCATGCCATCCTATATTCTCCTAATATTCCGGGAGATGTGGATTTGGTCGGGCAGGTTGTCAGGGAAGAAGCGCCGTCGGGGCCTGTGCCTGTCGACGGCGATGTGTTGAAGCGGTCCGTCGCCAAGCTGGCGAACGAGGCTTCCGCGCTCGGCCTTCATCTGGTCGATATTGCCGGTGCTATTCAGGATACGGCTGCGCAATCCTCCGCACATGCAACATTGCTTGGTCGCCTGACGCAGTCCGCTCAATCGATCGCGGACGCCAACGGCCACGTTGCCCGCTCCCTTCAGGAATCCGACAAGCTGACGGCGAACGCGCGCAAGGTGCTCGGCGAGCAGGCTGAACAGCTTTCCGGCTCGATCACCGCGATCGATCACATGGTCCATGCGTCCCAGGAAATCGGCGCCGAGATCAAGCTGTTTTCGACGGCCCTCGGAGACGTCGGACGGTTGGCAGATGCGATCGGCATGATCGCCAGGCAGACAAACCTTCTGGCGTTGAATGCCGCGATCGAGGCGGCGCGTGCGGGCGAAGCCGGCAAGGGTTTTGCCGTGGTCGCGGCGGAGGTACGCGCGCTGTCGCTGCAAACCTCCCAGACCACGAGTTCGATCCAGGCCACGCTCGATCAGTTGAACAGCCGCATCGACAAGCTGGTAACGGCCGGCGAAGGTGCTAGCCAGTCGGCTGAGGGCGTCAAGACGACCGCGATGAAGGTTCAAGGGTCATTCAAGGGCGTCGAAGGCGTCATGACCCAGATCCTCGACAATGCGTCTTCGCTTGCCGGAACCACCGAGACCGTCGACCGGCAATGCGGCGAGTTCGCCTCGTCGATTGCTTCCGCGGCAAGCGCGATCCTGAAATCCAATGACCAGTTGCAGCAGACCTCCTCCCGCGTCGGAGAGGTAGTGACGATTTCCGAGCGGATGATCCAGACGACGGCGAGCGCCGGCATCGAGACCCCGGACACTCCCCATATCCGCGCCGTCATGGCCTATGCCGCCGAGGTTTCCTCCGCCTTCGAGGCGGGTGTAAAATCCGGCCGCATCGATCTTGGCGCATTGTTCGACCGGCAATATGTTGCGATCCCCGGTAGCGATCCTGTCCAGTACATGACGCGCTTTACGGAGTTCACCGATGCCGTGCTGCCGCCTATCCAGGAACGGGCGGCCGAAGGCGATGCGCAGGTCGCATTCTGCGCGGCCATAGATGAAAACGGCTATTTGCCGACTCACAACCGAAAATTCTCGCAGCGTCAGCGTCCGGGCGACGCGACCTGGAATACCGCCAACTGCCGCAACCGGCGCATCTTCAACGACCGCGTGGGCTTGGCGGCCGGCCGCAACAAGGAACCTTTTCTGCTGCAGACCTACCGTCGCGACATGGGCGGCGGTGAGTTTGTGCTGATGAAGGACATTTCCGCGCCGATCACCGTCAACGGGCGCCATTGGGGCGGTCTGCGTCTCGCGATCAAGGTTTGATATCGGGAGGCGGGTCGGTCATCCCGCGTAGGCCGCGTCCAGCTCGGCGATATCGATCTTCTTCATCGAGAACATCGCCTGCATGACGCGATAGGCGCGGGCGCTATCGCTATCCGTCAGCATTTTCGGCATCCTGGTGTAAGTGACCTGCCAGACCAGCCCGAAACGATCCGTCAGCCAGCCGCAGGGCTGTTGCTGGCCACCCTCGACAAGCTTGTCGTAATAGTGGTCGATCTCGTTCTGCGTCTCGCAATGGACAAGGAAGGAAACCGCGCCGTTGAACTTCGCCCAAGGTCCGCCGTTGATCGCCGCGAAATTCTGACCCTCGAGCTCGAAGCCCATCGCCATCACCGAACCCTTGAGCCCGGGACCGGCATCCCCAAAACGCGAGACATCGGTGATCCTCGAGTTCTCGAATACCGAGACGTAGAAATTGACCGCTTCTTCCGCGTTGTTATCGAACCAGAGATGCGGAACGATCTTATGCTTCTGGATGGCCATTGTTCTCTCCTCAAAAGGGCGTCCGTCCATAGGACGCTCAGGCGCCCGCCGATCCGACTCGCCTGGCAGAATTCTTTCAGATCATCATGCGGAGCTGTTCCGGCCGCGTCGGATAGGCAGGAGCATTCGGATCGAAGCTCCATCTTCCGAATTCCTCGTGCCGCGTCTCGCCGTAATGGCTGTAGACCAGCATGAACTCACCGGCGATCCAGGCATAATTCCGCTCGATGGGCATGGGTTCTATGCGCCCGCAGCCATAGATCAGCGTTACATGCGGAGTAGTGTCCGCCATCCAGTCGTTCGGAAGGTTGTGACGGGCGAGAGCGCGGCGCAGCATCTGCGCGAACTGGACGACCACCGGATTGCCCCTGGCGCGATAGAGGGCGAGATGACGCTTGCCTCCGAACAGGGCGCTGCTGTCGAGGGTGATCGGGACAGGTCTCGCCTGGAGACTGGCTGCGACCATCTTGGTTGCTTCGATAAGCGGCATGGGCGGCTCTTCGAACTGTTCCATGCAGAGCAGGCTCATATGGAGAAGGTCGGCGGGATAGGCATCGCGGGTATTCTCGTTCGCGGCGTGGATCATTGCGTCGCCATGCATGATGAGACCGAGGGGAGCGGACGGCTTCAGCACGAACATGAGCTTGCTCTTGCGCCGGGCAGGCGGGGCCGGTTTCGAAAGCCAGCCTTCGCCAAAGGGGAGCGAAGGCTGGCCAGCGTGCTTGCGCAAGCTCATCTTGCTACCGTCATAGTAATGCGACCTCATGCCGTTGAACGAAATCTAGCGGGACTCCCTGGATGAGTAAAGAACAAATGCGGAACAATTGCAATCATGGTTAATTCGCGAGCCGGTCCGGCAACGGCTTTAGCTGATAGGCCTGCCAGAAGAAGCTGTCGGCGGCAGCCTGGTCGTAGGAGAAGTTGCGGGCTTCCTTGATCTTGCCGGCCTCGATGCGGAAGGCGAGAACCCAGACCGTATCGACATTGGCGCCGTCACGGTTCGACCAGCCCCGATGCATGTCGATCACCCAGTTTTCGTCGGCCATCAGTGCGATGAGCTCGGCGCGAAAGCCGGCCTTTCCGAGTTGCTGGAAAAACGCGGCGACTTCCGCCTTGCCGCGTTTCGTCCCCGCAAGCGGGTGGTGGCCCGGAATATGCCATTCGATGTCATCGGCGAAAAAGGATGCGACCCTTGTCATGTCGCCGCTGCCGTAGGCGGCATAATAGTCGGTGATGACCTTGCGGTTCTGTTCGGGGCTGGCGGCCATGGCGGGCACTCCTGAAAAGAGGGTGGCGGTGACGAGCAGCGCTCGGAAGCTGGTTTTGAACATGGGTTCCTCCTCAAGGCTCAGCGGATTTTCGGGGCGCGTTCGGCCGCACGTGCAACGAGCCCTCGGTCGCCGGTTTCGTCCGTCGCAGTCATGGTCAGCGCGGACACTTTCCAGGCGGCATTGACCTTGACCAGTTCGTACCGGTAATGGCCCGTCAGCACCCAGAGATCGGTCCCGATACGATGGGTGGCCTGGAAATCGGCCTCGGCGGTTGCTTTCGCGCCTTCAAGGCTCGTGATCGTGTGATTGGTCACGAGGTGTTGCGTCTCGTCGAAACCCGGCAGGAAACCGGACCATTGCCGGATTATGTCGTCGGCCGCCTGGGTCGTTGGCGTGCCTCCCCAAAGGCTCGTGTAATCGAGCGTCACCTCGTCAGCGAAGGCACGACGTACCCGGTCCCATTGATGCCGGTCGGCGCCGGTCGCGATGTCGGTGATCGTGTCCATGATCGCCGCACGGTCTTGGGGAGCGATCTGCTGAGACGCGTTGGCGCGGGTGAAATGAGCTGCCGCTGCGTCCGCAGCGATGGTCACCGGCTCCGGCCGGTCGTAGAAATCGAACTGGCTGATACCGTCGAGCCAGAGCTCCGATTTTTCACCCGGTAGCAGTGCGTAAAATGCATGCGCGCCCTGCGGCACGGCGGCTCCCTCCGAATGGACGATCAAGGTGGGCTTGTCGAGCTTCGCCCCGAGCGAGACGGAATCGTAGGTCAGCCACGGCTCCCAGGAGGCGAGATTGAAGCGGTTGTCATATTGCGGGATGAGGCCGCGATCCGCTTCTGTATAGTAAGGGATCTGGTACATGAGCGAAGCTTGGTCGGTCATGCTGGCGGCGGTGATGGTCCTCGGCTGGCCCCGACCCTCGGAGGTCTCCGCCTCGCGCGACGTAGCGATCAGCTTGGAAACACCCTCCCGTCCGCCATAGACCTGCTCGACGACCTGACGGTTGTGCAGCCACGGTGCGACCAGGGCGACGGCGGCGAAATTCGCATTGCCCGTCGCTGCCGCTGCCATGTATCCCGCCGACGCGCAGATGCCGAGCCCGTTGATGTTCACCGCGTCGACCTCCGGCAGTGTCGCCATGAACGCGGCGGCCGCAGCGATGTCGCGGGTCTTTTCGGCTGGATCCTCCTTGAAGCGGATTTCACCGCCGGACTGTCCCCAGCCGCGGTGATCGAAGGCGAGTGCGGCAAAACCGCGTTCCGCCATTTCGCGGGCATAGAGGCCGGACATCTGCTCCTTGATCGAGGTCCAGGCACCACTGACGACCACACCCGGACGTCTTTCTCCGGATCGGTAGTCCGGCGGCAGATAGAGCGTGCCGGCGAGCGTCGCGCCTCGGTTCTCGAAGGAAACACTACGGGTCTGGATATCCTCCGCGATGGCGGCAGAGCCCATCATCGCGATGCAGAAGGTGGAAACAGCTGCGGCTTTCATGGCGTTTCTCCTGTCTCGTGTTGAATGACGGGAGGTTGGCAGCTTTGCCGCCGCGGCACAGGCGCGGTTGTTGGCGTTCGTTATGCGATTATTGCTCAATTGGCTCTGAAGGCAGCGGGCGTCGTGCCCGTCTGGCGACGGAAATGCTGGCCGAACCGCGAGACGTCTTCATAACCGACGCGGGCGGCCACGGAGGAGATCGGCAGGCGGGTGGCCTTCAGGAACAGTTTCGCCAGCTCCATCCGTTCGTGAATGACATATTGAAGCGGCGACCGGCCGAGCGCCTTGGTAAATGCCCGCACGAAATGAAAACGGCTCATTGCCGCTTCGGCTGCCATGTCTTCCAGTGACAGATTGGCGGTGAGGTTGTCGTGAATGTAGTCGAGCGCGCGGTGCAGGCGCTTGTCATCGATGCCGACAAGCCCCGGCCGGGCCGGAGCCAGGATCTGGGCGAGGTGTGCCGCGAGCGCCAATTGCATCGTCTCGCGATAGAGCGCCGACGCATGGTCGGCGACCGAGACCGTCTGATGCGCAAGTTGCGCCAGCAACGGGTCGAAGGCGCCGACGACCGGCCGGAAGTCCGAATGATGTTCGAAGCCCACTTCGGTGAGCAGGTTTTCCGGCACTTCGAGCCTCAGGAAAGACAGCGCCTCGTCGTATTCGCAGATACCCGTCGCACCGGCCGGCAGGAGCCAGCCTTCGCCGGCTTTCAGCGGCACATGTAGCCGTTTGTCAGAGCCGATGGCGATCCGGTGGCGCTCCTGATCGACGAGAAAAAGCCCGAGCGCCAGGCGCGATATCGCAAAGCGTCCGCCGCCGGGAGGCGTATGCAGCCTCTCCGCCGTCAGTCGCGCCAATGCTTGCGATCCGCTCATGGGGAAAATTTAAGGCGCGGTCAGGGAACTTCAACCAACCGTTCTGTGAGAACTTCGCCCTTGCAGGCAAGAAACGGGTTGAATCCTTGGGCCTAAGGCACGATTTTAAGGTCAATCGCAATGCGGAGGTTTCCTCATGACAACGCATCAATACCTGATTTTGCAAACCGCAGCCGGCTTCTGCGGCATCGCCTGGAATGAGATCGGTATCACTCGTTTCCAACTGCCCACCAAAAGCGCGGATTCGACCGAGAAGCTGCTGCAGCGTCGGCTGCCTGAAGCCGAGCCGGGCACGCCGCCGGCCGAGGTTCTGGAAGCCGTCGACGCCGTGAAGCGTTATTTTGCGGGCGAGGAAGTCGATTTCTCGAAGGTCAAACTCGATCTCGAAGGCCAGGACGATTTCTTCAAGCAGATCTATGCCGCCGCCCGCCGGATCGGCTGGGGGCATACGACGACCTATGGCGCGATCGCCAAGGAACTCGGCGCCGGTCCTGAGGCCGCTCGCGATGTCGGCCAGGCGATGGCGAAAAACCCCGTGGCGCTGATCATCCCATGCCACCGCGTGCTTGCCGCCGGCGGCAAGATCGGCGGGTTCTCGGCTCCGGGTGGCTCGACGTCGAAGACCCGCATGCTGGAACTCGAAGGCGTGCGCCTGGCGCCGCCGGAGCCGGCACAGCAATCCCTGGGGTTCTGAAACCCTAAACGACAAGACAACAGGCACCTCTCCGCGACGGCGCCCAACTCGTGTCATGTTGCCGGGCTCCCCAGCCCCTCCACCAGCGCGCTCAAGGCCGCATCCAAGGGGGCCAATCCCACCTTCTCTGGCACCAGCAGCCCATCGATTGCCAGCATGGTCAAGCCGTGGATGAGCCCCCAGCCGGCTGCCGCCTGACCTTCTATAGGCCGTTTGCGAATGCTGCCCGCGGCTTGGCCGAGCCGGAGGATTTCGCGGAGAATATCGAATACCGCCAGCGCCCGCTCATTGAGATGCATTCCCACCGCTTTTCCCTCCTCCGCGCTAAACATCAGGCGGTAGAGAGCCGGGTTCTCCGTTCCGAACGCGAGGTAGGCCCGAGCTATCGGAGTGATCTCGTCGCGCAGAGTTTCGGGCGCCTCAGGCTTCGCAGCCGACAGGGCATCGCGTAGTCGGTCGAACCCGATCATTGCGAGTTCTGCAAGCAGCGCGGCCTTGTCGGGGAAGTGCTTGTAAGGCGCCGCGTGGCTTACGCCAGCCCGGCGGGCGACTTCCCGCAGCGTGAACTGCCAGCCCTTCTCCTCGGCAAGCATATCCAACGCCGTCTCGATAACCGCACGACGGAGATCACCGTGGTGATAGGGGCGGCTGGGTGTGTCCTGCATGGCACCTCGAAGTTCCTTGTGACTACATTGTTGACAGTGACTACTTAAGCGCCTATGTCAATGCATAAGTTTCCCCTGTCTACATTGGAGTGGGCCATGAACGCAATCGCAAATACCACCGACGCTGATCGGCTAGGCACTCTCCTGGCCGCCCAGCGTACTGCGTTCCTGCGTGACGGAGCGCCCTCGCTGGCGCAGCGACGAGCTGATCTGGTTAGGTTCAGGGCCACCTTAATTGGGCACCGCAAGCCGATCGAAGATGCCATCAATGCCGATTTCGGGCATCGCTCGAGGTATGAGACGGCGATCATGGAGGTTGGAGGGGTCGCCGAGGGCACGAAATATCTGATCCGCAACCTTCGCAAATTCATGGCGCCGACCCGCCGCCACGTTGCTCTGCACATGCGGATGGGCAAGGCCCGGATCGAATATCAGCCGCTTGGCGTCGTCGGCGTAATGTCGCCGTGGAACTATCCGGTGAACCTCGCGCTGATGCCGGTCGCAACCGCGATCGCGGCCGGAAACCGGGTGATACTGAAACCCTCGGAGTTCACGCCCGCTACTAACACGCTACTCGCAAAAATATTCGGCGAGATATTCTCCGAGGACCAGTTCGCGATCGTCACCGGTGATGCGACTGTCGGGGCTGCATTCACGGCCCTGCCGTTCGATCATCTCGTCTTCACCGGCAGCACCGTAGTGGGGCGCGCAGTGATGAAGGCTGCCAGCGACAACCTTGTTCCGGTCACCCTCGAACTGGGAGGCAAATCGCCGGTCATCGTCGCCAAAGGCCATTCCCTCGACCAGGCGGCGGCGTCCATTGCTTTCGGCAAGCTGCTCAACGCCGGCCAGACGTGCATCGCTCCCGATTATGCACTCGTCCACGAAGACGACGTCGACCCGTTCGTCGGCGCGTATGACCGGAAAGTGGCATCCTTCTATGCGGACGGGCCGACGAGTGAACACTATACTTCCATCATCAACGAGCGGCACCATGCCCGACTCCGGAGCCTTCTGGAGGATGCGAGCGCCGAGGGAGCGCGGATCGTCGAAGTCGGCAACCGGCCCGGCGATGCATCCCGTCGCCCCAACACGCTGGCGCCAACCGTCGTGCTCGGCGTCACGGACACCATGCGCATCGCTCATGAGGAGATCTTCGGCCCGGTCCTGCCGATCTTTCCCTACCGCGACATCGGCGATGCGATTGCCTATGTGAATGCCCGGCCCCGGCCGCTCGCGCTCTACTATTTCGGTGCCGACGATCAAGACCGACGCAGGGTGCTGAGCCGAACAACCTCAGGCAACGTCACTATCAACGGGACGATCATGCACATTGCCCAGGATGACTTGCCCTTCGGCGGTGTCGGCCCCAGCGGCATGGGCGCTTACCATGGCGTCGAGGGCTTCCGCACGCTCAGCCATGCCAAGGGGATTTACGAGCAGGGTCGCTGGAACCTCTCAAACCTGCTCCACGCCCCGTTCAGGCAGCCGATCGATATCATCCTCAACATGATGCTTCGGTGACCAGCATGCCGTCATCCAATCAATCCCGGGAGCATCAGCACATGACCACCCACACGTCGTTGTCGCTACGCGGCTCATGCGAATGCGGCGCCTGCTCGTTCGAGCTGCGCACGTCGCCGAAAGCCAGGTTCCGGTGCCACTGCCTGATCTGCCAGGGGTTCAACGATAAGCCCTTCGCGGATGTGGTCGCTGTTCGTGCCAGTAACGTAGTGCTGAAAAACGCCGCCAATATCTCATTCAGGAAATACCGTCCGCCGCCCAACTTCAATCGCGGGGTCTGCCGGACGTGCGGCAAGCCCGTTGTCGAGGTTGCGGGCGCCGGGCCGTTCAAGGTGATGTTCATCCCGGCCAGCAATTTCAAGTCCGAGGTCCAGCTGCCGCCGGTTCGGATGGATATATTCTATCACCGTCGCGTGCTGGACATGCCCGATAGCTTGCCCAAGTACAGTGGCTATTTCGCGAGCGAGCTCGCAGTCGGGAAAATGATCATGAGTGGCTTGTAGCGGGCCGCCGGCGACCTGCCCGGCGTCAGTCGCGCGATATGGACAGCCCTGCGAGAAGCGGAGCGTACGCCGCGAGCCTGCGGGATACGAACTCCATGAAGAGTCGCACGCGCTTCGTCTTGCGTGTCTCACCCTGTGTGAGAAGCCAGAGCGTTCCGTACATGTGCAGGTCGGTGCCCGGCACCCTCACCAGGTGGGGGTCGGCATCTCCGACGAAGCACGGCAGCGTCGTGATCCCGAGCCCCTGCCGTACAGCAACGACCTGCGCCTCTGCGTCCGTGGTCCTGAATGGAACCCCTGTGGTTCGAACCTCACCCTCGCTCGCCCAATCCGGAATTCCGTGAATGCTGATGACGATCCACCGGATGGGATCAGGCGCGCCCGCACGCCATGCGGCCAGTCGATCGCGGGACATGTAGACGCCGCCGAACACCTCCGGTCCCTTCAGGCCGTGAAGATTGAGTGGCAGGGTCTTGCGGTCGTAGACGACGCGGATCGCCACGTCGGCCTCTCGGTTGGTCAGATTCGCGAGATCGCCGGACGACAGGATTTCCATCTCGATGTCCGGATGCAGACGCGCGAAATCGGCGAAGTCCGGCATGAGCAGGTGTGTCGCAAGCGGCGGAGCCAGCGTCACCCGTAGAAGCCCGCGTACGCTCTGGTCGCGCCCGAAGATGCGCGTCTCCAGTTGGTGCGACGACGCTTCCATCTGGTTCGCGAGCTCGAGGACCTCCTCTCCCGCAGCCGTCATGCGGTAGCCCGAAGGCAGCTTTTCGAACATCTGCGCCCCGAGGCGTTCCTCGAACTGTGCGATGCGTCGCAGCACGGTCGAGTGATTGACCCCGAGGCCTTCGGCGGCAGCCCGCACTGAGCCTCCGCGCGCCACGGCAAGAAAGTACCGAATGTCATCCCAGTCGATCATGGTGCAATCCGGCACCGCGCGGTGCGTCTTCCCAAAGTCCCTATCCGACGCTTCGTACAGCAATGCGGGCGGCTATCATAGCTATTGTCGATCAGCACGGCTCAGTTCCGAACGGCGGACATTGATCGTCGCGGCTGGCGTCAGTCTTCCAGCCGGATCGATTTTGCACCACCGATGTGCGCGTTTCCACACTCAGAAACTGATGCTGGCAAACCTATTTCGAGGGTCTCGGGGGCGTCCCCGAACGACCAAAGGATGCATGACATGAACAGACTGAATGGAAAAACCGCCGTGATCACCGGCGGCGCTACCGGCATCGGCCTCGCCGCAGCGAAGCGCTTCATCGAGGAGGGCGCCTTCGTCTTCATTTTCGGCCGTCGGCAGGAAGCGCTCGACGCCGCTGTGGCCGACCTCGGGCCAAACGCCCGCGCGGTCAAGGGCTCGGTCTTCGATCAGGCCGACCTCGACCGGCTCTACGCCGCGGTGAAGGCCGAGCGAGGAAGCCTCGATATCGTCTTCGCCAATGCCGGGGCGGGAAGCCTCCTCGCGCTCGGCAAGATCACCGCCGAGCACATTGACGAAATCTTCGACACCAATGTGAAGGGTACGATCTTCACGGTCCAGAAGGCGCTGCCGCTGATGAGCGAAGGCGGTTCGATCATCCTGACCGGATCGAGCGCCGGCACCACGGGCGCCCCGGCATTCAGCGCCTACAGCGCCAGCAAGGCGGCAGTGCGCAACCTCGCGCGGAGCTGGGCGGAGGACCTGAAGGGCACCGGCATCCGGGTAAATGTATTGTCGCCTGGGCCGACGGCGACCGAACTCGCGAAGGAAGCGGTAGGCGAGGAGGGCATGAAGGCCTTCGCCTCGATGGCTCCGCTCCAGCGCATGGCCGATCCGGCGGAGATCGGAGCGGCGGCCGCCTTTCTCGCGTCGCCGGACAGCAGCTTCATGACCGCCAGCGAGGTCGCCGTTGACGGCGGCATTGCGCAACTCTGACGCACCTACGCTCTGCGGGGCTCCATTCGATTATAGGGAGCGCCGCATGGCTCGGCAAATAGCCCGGCGCCGTTGAGGGCCGGGGAATCAATGTCAACACAACGTCGGAGAAAACACTATGAGCTATGCGATTGTAGGCTTCGGCAAGGTGGGCCAGGCTCTCGCCCACGCCTTCGCCCGTAAAAACATCGAGGTGGCCGTCGCGAGCCGCCGGCCGCCCGAGGCGTTAGCGCCGCAGGCTCGGGCGATTGGAGCCACGGTCGTCGCCAAGTCGCTGCGGGATGCGCTCGAGGCCGACACGATCATCCTGGTGGTCCCGTTCGGGGAGCATCGCGAAGTTGCGAAGGCCCTGCCGAGCTGGAAAGGCAAGACAGTCATCGACGCGACGAACACGTTTGGAGTTCCCCCTGAAGAGCTGGACGGCCTGCCGTCTTCCGCCTTCGTCGCGAAGTCGTTCACCGGCGCCAAGTTCGTGAAAGGCTTCAATCACCTGATCGCAGCCACCCTGGCTACCGATCCGGTCGTCGAGGGCGGCCACCGGGTCGTCTTTCTGTCCGGTGACGACGAGAACGCGATCGCTCCCGTGGCGGATTTGGCCAAACAGCTCGGGTTTGCACCCGTCAAGCTCGGAAAGCTCAACGAGGGTGGCGCGCTGGTGCACGCACGCGACCGCATCTGGGGCCAGCTCATCTTCCAGGATTTGTTCAAGAAGGAGCAGTGATCGATCTACGACCGTGTGATCGACGTCGAAAATCGGTCGCGCGCGGCTGAAAAGTTGTAGACGGCTTCTCGCGAATGGCTTCATAAACAGGAGCGGCTAAAGCTGTCAGCTCGCAATCAGCGATCCTGATCCAGTCGATTGTGCACTACAAACGCCAATAGAGCCCGGCATTGCGAACTGCTTCGTCGCAGCTACCATCTTAGAAAGCGTCGGCCTGCAAAATACCCCGCGACAGCCACAATGAGTATGGCGATTGGATACCAGGTTGCGACGAACAACGGACTGTCGTCGGGGCAATTGGAGGCATAAAGCGTGGCGGCAATACCGGCAGATGCCAACGCCGCGATTGCCCCAGCTTGACCGGGGTGATCCGGCGCGCCATGGCGCATCACCAGAAAGAGGAACATGGTCGGCGCTAACGAGAGGATCGGGATGACCGTCAGGCAATGCAACGCATTGTGGCCCAACAGTCTGGTTCCCCAAAGGTCGGCCGGGGTGACGACCATTTCGATGGTAGCGGCGGCGATCAACAGCGCTGGTGCCAGCAGAAGCAACCAGCGCCGCGCCGTTGCGCTCTCCCCTGGACGGATAAGGCTCTCCATCAGCGATGCCGCCACAAAAAACAGCGCCAAGGTGGCAATGAACTTGAATGCGAAGCGCGCAGTCAGGATGGCTTGAGCAAAATCAGGTCGAACACCCAGGACCGAAAAGAACACCAATCCCGCCACCAATGCGCCAGCTGCTATCGCCAGCGCAAGCGCCCTCGAGAGGTTGACGGGCCGCCGTGTGTCCTCCGATATCAGATTGATCAGGTCTTCCGTGTTCACTTAAATACTCCGTCTGCGGCTGGCCTGACGAGGACGGTCCCGTTTTGTCAAGCGACCTTGCGCAGGATTGGCAATCCTAGCATGATCAACGATGGTGCCATATCCGCAAGCGGATTTCGACCTCACGTTCGACATAACGCCATTCTTCGGTCGCCCGCAATCGAAGGAGCATGGCATCAAATTGAGGGGCACTTTCCTCCGCGAATTCAAACCAGGTGAGAAAATCGAAAGGCTCGCCAAGATCTCGACTGTGATAGAGGCGTCGAGCGACCGCAGGCAAATAGTCCATCCCGATCTGAAAATGCGCCGACCTCTCCTGAATGATGGCCCGGCGCTCGTCCTGCGCAAGAGACCACCAAAGATCCGACTTGCGGATCGGGATCAAGACCGCGAGGCACGCCGTTGCGCGGCCCACCGGTGGTTGGCGTTCTGCAAGCCGATCGAGCTCGACACGGGTCGTGTATCGCGCGCTGCCAGCTGTTCCGCGCAGAACCCAGGCCACTGGATCGGCTAATATGACCTGATTGGTGTCCATGACACTAAGACGAGGCGCAACATCCAGACCCTTGCCAGCAATGGCGCGCGTTGCCTCTACCTGCCATTGACCATCTTCACCAGCCACGAAGTATGTCGGTTTTACCATCGTGACCTACCAGCGCAACAGTCGGTGGCCAAGCAAAGCACCGGTCCCGGCAACTATCGAAATGGCAATCGGATACCAGAGCATTACAAAGAGCGGGCTGTCATCATCGCAATTGGCTGCGTAGAATGTCGCCGCGATCCCTGCCGCTACGAGCCCGGCAACAGCTCCCGCGACCGCCGGTCGGGTGGGGGCAGCGTATCGAAGCGCGTAGAGAAAACAGGCAAGAGGACCCACCGATAAGAAGGGGATAATCGTCAGGCAGAGGCTGGAATTATGCCCGATCATGCGCGTCACCCATGTCTCAGACGGCATGACCAACAGTTCAAGGATCGCCGCTGCAATCATCGCCAGAGCGGGAACCAATAGACCGAATGCCGTCAACTGAACCGGGACCCCCGGTTTTCCAATCCGGAACATGACCATCCCACCGGTCAGGGTGAGAGATCCCGTGATCAGGAATTTGAACAGGAAGCGGCCCGTCTCGATGGCCGTACCGAAGTCCGCACGCAAGCCGATGACCGCGAAGAATGAAATGGCGGCGATCAAAGTGGCGGCAGTGGCAGCATGCATCAGGGCATGATCAAGATTCAGTCGAACCGGCGTATCCTGCACGAGCAGTTCGATCAACTCCTCAGTCTTCATGTCGCCCGCCCCGAATAGAGAGCAGCCAACCCCTTCAATGCCCTATGTAGGGAAACACGTACCGCCACCTCTGTCATTTCCAGGCGATCGGCGGTTTCCCGAACACTCGATCCTTCAATCGATATCGATTGAACGATCGTTCGTTGCGGATCCTTGAGCTTGCCCAGAATCTGTTCGATATCGATGCGATCGGAGGCTGCGATGCGTTCGTCTGTTTTGAGTGTAGCAATGACGTCCTCAAGCGGTACTGACTGCCTGCCACGGCGGCGCAGGCTATCGACCACCTTGTTGCGAACGATTGCCGATAGCCATGGCCCCAATGGCCGTGACGGATCCCATGTCCCGCGCTTGAGGTGGATAGTAAGCAGTACTTCCTGAACCACGTCCTCAGCCTCGCTGGCCGGCGCACCGAACTGGTCACAACGCTTCCGCGCCATCACCCGTAAATGTGGTGTGAAGGCCGTCAGGAATTTGTGATAGGCGTGGCTGTCGCCCGCAATCGCTAAACGCAGCCAGGATGCCCATTCCTTTTCACGCGCCAGATCTGTCATCCGACATATCCTTCTTCGGTGGTTCTCGTGCAATTGTTACAGAGACCAGCCAGATTTTTTTGCGTGTGGGATATCGGGCCAAAGCGTGCAAGGGTTTGAACGTTCATGTCATCGATCATGAGATAAGATTGTCTGACTGTGATTGGGGTTCCAGCAGTGCAAAAATGGGCCGGATAAGACCTTCCAGAAGGTCTCTTTCAGGACGCGTGCGCGCAAGCACACGAATACCAAGCAGTGTGCCGAGGAGCGTGCCGGCCATGTCCGATGCTTTTTGGCAACGATTGATCGATCCGTCTTCCTGGCCCCTTTCGACGCAGCGCCTGAAGAAAGCCTCAACCTGCACCAGGACTTGAGCCACCACACGCTGAAACTCATCATCATGTGGCGCGACCTCAAGCGCGGAATTGACCAACATGCAGCCTTTCCGCTTGGTATCGCTCAACGACCGCTCAATAATTTCGTTGAAAAATGCGCTGATCGCCTCGCGCGGCGGCTTCGTTTCGAACCGGCCGACACGGTCGCCAAAGCTCCGTTCGACATAAAAATCGAGGGCTTTGCGATAAAATGCGTGCTTGTCGCCAAAGGTATTGTAGATGCTCGCGGTGGTCAGCCCGATTGCCTGGGCCAGATCACGGATCGACGTTGCCTCGTAGCCGTGTTCCCAAAAACGCTCGACAGCCAGCAGTAACACATTTTCTTCATCAAACTCTCTGGGTCTGGCCATATATCCTGTCTCCCAGAGCATTGATCGGAACAGGCGACACGCCCAAGGTTATTGCCAAATCATTCTAGAACATACGATCTAAAACTCAACCCTATGTGATTCAGCCTTCGGCGACTTTCTAGTTAAAAAATCTCGACGTCAGCCTGTTAAGGCCGGAGAGCAGCCCGACAACGGCAACCCCGAAGATCACGTATCGCAGCTCCTCGAACGGGGTGCCGCTCAGATAATCCAGACCATACAGCCATGCGAGGATGATCAGGATGGTAGCAATCAGCGCCAGCAATAGGCCGGACAGATGGCGCCAGGCTCCTTTCACGCCCGAGGTCATACACCAGGCTCCTCGCGAAAACTGTCGACCTTGAAAATCAGCAGATTATCGCGGCGTTCGATATTGCCTTCAAGCACCACCGGTAAACCGGTCTTGTCGAGCAAGGCGGCTGGCATCGGTCCTCCGTCCTTTGAAGCGAGAAGAAAGAAGATGTGGCTGTCCACAGGTGCAGTGGAAACGAAGACCGGTGGAACGCCTCCAGAAATACACAGATTGGCGCAGGCCTTGTGCGCGAGGCCCGTTCCCGGCTTCATGGCGCCAGCACTGCATTTTCCGTCGCAGATCTCGCCCGTCAAACGCCACCGACCGAGATTCTCCACCGCGGACGTGACCGGCAGGGCCGGCATTTGCGGTTTGGCTGCTTTCAGGTCGTCTTCGCCGCCGATCAGCAGCATGACCAGGTCTCCGCGCTTAACGAAGATGCCACCTGCCTGGGCGGCTTTGCCCGCAAGCGGCAGCGCCCTGTCGTCCACCCCGAACTTGCCCGCGCCCGCCAGCATGATAGCGCGCGCGGGTTTTGTGCCGTCGGCGGGAATGCGCAGTATCGGATAGGGCCTTACCTCCATTGTGCCGATCAGATGCTCTCCGGAGAGCTCATCCGCATAACTGCCCGCGCCTGGACTTTCGGTATTAAGGGACAGCAACGCCGAAGTCGTCGCCATGGCGGCAATGAAGAACACGATGAACCCGATCATCAGCCCCCTGACATCGGCTGGGACTTTCTTGAAGTAACCGACAAAAAATCCACGTTCTAAAGGTTTCAGCATCAAACCGTCCCTTCCTTTTTCGGCGCGGCAGCCGCGGGAAGCAACTCCGCGGGGATGGCCAACGGTTCCACCCTTGTGCCAAGAGGCAAGGGTTCCGGATCGACCAGAATGCCTGAGCCCTCCAGGCGAAGGCGATATTTGCGGATCCGCTCGCGGAACGGCGGTGGCGAACAACCGTCCTCGGGCCGATACTGATAGCCATGCCATGGGCAGGTGATAAAGCCGATGACGACCTTGCCTTCGCCGATGGGGCCGTTCTGGTGCGAGCAGATATTGGATACGGCTGAAAGACCACCCTTCGAACGGAAGACGGCAATGCGTTCGCCGCCCGGTGCCATCCCGATGATCGCCCTGCCTTCGGCAATCTCGCTGACATCGCCGACGATCACCCAAGGTGCCTTGGGGGCCTTTTTCGACGCAGCCGCGTCAGCCGATGTCTCTCGCCGACCTGCGATGAGGTGCAGGACGCACAGCGTAGCCAATCCGCCGAGCGACAAAAATGCCAAAGCAAGATCCCGGCGATCGATCAGAGCGCCGAGCGCCACATGCAGGATGACCGCAGCATAGGCGAAGTAGACGCTCATGTGGATCGCCTTCCACACCGGCGGCGTCAGGAAGGAGAGCCAGAAATCGTGGCTGGTTACCGCAAGGATCGCCAGAATGACGAGCGCGAAGACGCCGAAGAGTTCGAAAGGAAAGCCGGCGATGCTCGTAAAGCTGGTATTGCTGGTGAAGAGCGCCGTGAGCTGTGGTGTTGGACTAAAGGAGAAATACCATCCGAGCACATAGTAGGCGTGCGTGGCTGCGATGATCGCGGTTATCACGCCAAAATGGCGGCGATTGTAGAGGAGCGGAACGAAACGCGCATCGATCCGCGCCAGTGGCCCGATTGCGAGGACGATGGTCAGCATCAGCAAGGCCAGAGACCCGAAGGCACGCATCCGCTGGATCGGCAGGTCGGTATCCCGGAGTGCGGAGGATATGACTGGTCCCAGCCGCAGGAAAATAAGGATGTAGATGAAGATCCCGGCCAGCATGACCGCGTCATAGATGAGCTTGGTCTTGTTCCAGATGACTGGCTTGTAGGATAGGCTCACGGTTGCTTATCCCCCTGTGTTGCGGTGGCATCCAGGCGCACAGCCGGCGCATCGGCCGGCAGTTTCGGAACGCTAACAAAGATAACAATAAGCATGATCGGGATAACGACCGCGATGCCTGTCCAGATCACTGTGTGCGCGCGACGGTGACGGCGTTGCATGCTAGCGTTCTCCCCTGGAAAGTCTGGTCCACCGCCAGACGACCAGCGGCCAGAGGAGAACGAGCCCGGGGATAAGGAGCGGCCGGACCGCATAGGCGTCACGCGCTCCCGGATCGACCTTGTCGAATCCGAACAGCAGAAAGGCGGCGGCGACGGCAAGACCGATGCCGGCCCAAAGCATCAATCCTGCGGAGAGGGGATCGGAAATCGAAACCATGGGACCCTCTCAGGTGCGGCCGGTCGCCGGTATGGCCGCACCGGTGACGATGCCTGCTGCAGGCGAAATGAGGAACCCGATGAGCTTGGCGATATCCGTTGGTTGAACCCAACTGTCCCTCTTCGCATTCGGCATCGCCGACCGGTTTTGCGGCGTGTCGATCGTGCCCGGCAAAATACAGTTGGCGGTAATGCGCTTGTCGCGGTTTTCCGCGGCGATCGCTTCCGTAAGCCGGATCACCGCCCCTTTCGATGCGGCATAGGCAGCTTGATTGGCGCCGGCCTTTAGTCCCGGGGCTGCCGCGACATGGACGATGCGGCCGTAGCCTGCCCGCTGCATCGGTTTAAGGACCGCCGCACTAATTGCATAAGCCGTTCTGGCATTCATGTGAAACAACTGGTCCCACTGGTGCATGCCCGTCTCGTCGACCGGTCCTGTCTGGAAGCCGCCGACGGTATTGGCGAGCGCGTCGAGCCGGCCAAATCGCGCGAGCGTTTTTTCGACCGCTTCCTGGCATGACGTCAAATCGGCGAGATCCGTGCCGCCGATCAGTAGGATTTCGCTGCTGTCGGGCAGGCTATCTGCCAATTTTTCCAAGGCTTCCGAACTGTGCTCAACGCAGACGAGCCGCGTACCGTTCGCCGCAAGCTCCCTGACGACGGCGCTTCCAAGGTTTCCTGCAGCACCCGTAACCATGACAACGGGGCTTGTTCCTGTTGCTTCACTCATGATGGTCCCGCCCTTTCGAGTTGAGGCCGCCTGCAAAGGTCAGCCCCCGTAATTCGCGGCAGCACATGGTTTTGTTACATGTGTTTTTAAAAAAATTCCCGCCCGCTATGCGACGCGAAGAAATTTTGATGCGGCTGCGAAAAATTCAGGACCGGCTGTAACGAACAACCTGACTCGACCGTAAAGGTCTCTGTCGGACGAAGGGTAATGGGATCTTGAGGGTTCTGATCGGCGTCCTCCTGAAGGAGCAAACGAATGAAGCGCGATGCCTACGGTCTCATGACCAGCACTGACAGCAACGAGGCACAACGGGCATTCGAGAATGCCGTCTTTGGTCTGGCGGCGCATCGGCCAAGTACTGGCGTGGCCATCCAGTCCACATTGGCAGCCGACCCCCATCATGTTGCCGGCCATGCGCTGAAGGGCTTTGCAAATCTGATATTGGCGCGCTCGGAGCTCGACGAACCGGCTGCCAAGGCACTCGTTGATGCGCAGGCGGCGTTGGTGGTCCGAGGCGGAGGGACCGGTGACGAGCGCACCCTTGTGAAAGCACTGGAGGCCGCCGTCGAAGGCTCGTTTTCGCGTGCGACGGACATTCTCGACGACGGTTTCGAGGATCGGTCGGTGACGTTCTTGCCCTTTAAGATTTCGCAGGCTCTGCGTTTCATGCTTGGAGATGCCCGCGGCATGCTACGGGCCAGCACGCGTGCAGTTGCCCGCCTTGACACCAGCACGACGGCGAGGGGCTTTATACTCGGTTGCCACGCGTTTTCGCTTGAAGAGCATGGTCGGTATGCCGAGGCGCTTGCCGCGGGGCAGCTCGCGGTTGCCCTGCAGCCCGATGATTCCTGGGGCCTTCACGCCGTCTCGCATGTCTTCGAGATGCGGGGCGATACGGCAGAAGGCATTGACTGGCTCGAGGCGAACCGCAAGGCCTGGTCGCGCTGCAACAATTTCTCCTTTCATATGGCCTGGCATCTCGGCCTGCTACACCTGGAACGCGGCGATCATGATCGGGTGCTGCAGATCTACGACGACGACGTTCGCCCACAGCAAACCGACGATTTCCGAGACATGGCCAATGCTGTCTCGCTCCTGTGGCGGATGGAGCAATCGGGAGCTCATGTCGGTGATCGCTGGACCGATCTGGCAGAAATAGCCCATCGCCGAAAGGCGGACACGACCTTGATTTTTGCAGCTCTGCATAATCTTGCCGCCATGGTTGCTGTTGGCGACCGCGATGGAGCTGTGGAGCTTGTATCGCATATGGAAGCCAAGGCGCTTGGCACGGATGAGCAGGGCCGCGTCGCCGCCGAGATCGGTGTACCGATGGCGCGCGTTCTCACGGGTCTCGATGCTCCGGCGGACCGCCACATGCTCGAACGCATGGTGGCGAACCTGCCGAAGATCGGTGGCAGCAACGCACAGCGCGACTTCTTCGTCCTCGCGCTCGCCAGGGCGATGGCGACCGATGGCAATAATGTCGGTGTTTCGCGTATCGGCCAGATTCGCCAGCGGCTGAAGGCCGACGACCGATTGTTCAAATCCATCGAACATTCGGTTGGCATGAGTTTGTCTGCCTGATCTCACCTCAAAGAAAGGAAAACCACGATGTCCATGATGGAAATGCAAAAGACAAGCGTCTTCCCTGAAATTCAACCGAGCCTTGGCAGGACGATTATTCTTTCCGGACTTGCCGCCAATATTACCTGGGAAATCTGGGCACGGCTGATCACGCCGCTATGGGTTGGCGGACCACTAGAGCCGGCTGCACTCGTTCAATCGGTGTTCGGGTTCAACAATCTGTTGCTGGCCGAAGCGATCCACGCGATCGTCGGTATCGTTTTTTATCCGATCGGCTACCTGTTCATCGCCCGGCCGTTGCAGCGGCTGATCGTCCCCAAACTGCCATTACTATTGACAGGTATCGGCTTCGGCATCGGTCTTTGGATCTTCGCTCTTTACGTCATGGCACACTTGTTTGGCGGCCAACCTGCATTTCTCGGTTTTGTCACTCTCACCTGGGCGTCGCTGATCGGCCACATGCTGTTTGGTACGGTTGTCGCGTTCGTCGTCCGCCGCATGGAGCGCTAGACCTGTCGGGACTAGGCCTGCCCGGTTCCGTGAGCCACTGGGCAGGTTTTCCAAGCGTCCAAGGTTTTAATTACCCGTGAGCGTTGAGCATTGCCCACTACATCAGATTCGAGAGATTTATAGTGACCGCGGAAAGCTTCGTAACGCCGAGAGTTGCCGACATCGTCGCCAGGACGCTTCATGCCCATGGCGTCCGTCATGCCTTTGGCATGCCGGGCGGAGAAGTGGTCACGCTGATCGACGGCCTGGAGGCCTCCGGCATCACCTTTCACCTTGCGCGCCATGAAACCGCGGCGGCGATCATGGCGGCGGGCGCGAGCGCGATGACGCAAAATCCGGAACTTCTCGTGACGACCGTGGGCCCGGGCCTTGCCAATGCGGTCAACGGCATCGCCGACGCTGCCCAGGAGCGCGTCCCCTTGATCGTCCTATCAGGCATTGTCGACCGTCCGACCCGCGCGCGTTACACCCATCAGGTGATCGACCATGCGCAGTTGCTGCGACCGCTGGTCAAGGCTTCTTTCGAAATCGAGCCCGAGAGCGCTGCTTCCACGGTCGCTCGTGCACTCGCGCTTGCCATGACAGAGCCGATGGGTCCCGTCCATCTCGACCTGTCTCCGGCGACGGCTGCCACGGTCTCGCCAACCTTGAATGTCATTTCGCCTCCGAAGCTTCTGAAGCCCTCGGTAACAATGACGGATCCGACCGTTCACACACTTTCCGAGAGGATTGGCCGGGCGCAACGACCGCTTTTTATCGCTGGTCTTGACGCCGTGCGAGATCATGCCGGTCCGGCACTCCAGCATCTGGTCGAAAAAATTGGCGCGCCGGTCATCACAACATATAAGGCCAAGGGCATCATCCCCGAGAACCACCCGCTGTCGCTTGGCGCCGCCGGATTGTCACCGCTGGCGGATCAAATTCTTCTGAACCTGGTCCGGGATTCGGATCTGGTCCTGTTGATTGGGTACGACCCAATCGAAATGCGGCTCGGCTGGCTGGATTTCGTCGGAGATCCAGCAAAGCTTGTGGAGATTTCCGACACTGCCCCGGACCACGGCATGCATCATGCCGGCACCAGAATCCAGGCTGCACCTCGCTCTTTTCTACAGGCGCTGGCCGATATTCACGCGGGGCACAAGACCTGGACGGCTGGCGAACCCGCCGCCGTGAAAAACGAACTTGCCCGTTTATTCGCAAGCAATGGCAGTTGGGGACCGCACGCAATTATCGAGGCCCTCAATGCCGTCGCCGGTCAGGAAGCAATCGTCACCGTCGACAGCGGAGCGCATCGCATTCTCCTGTCGCAAAAATGGGTTGCTCAGCGGGCGATGTCATTGCTGCAATCAGCGGGCTTTTGCACCATGAACGCGGCCTTGCCGCTTGCGATCGGTGCCAAGGTCGCCGATCCATTACGTCCGGTTTTCGCCGTGATGGGCGACGGAGGTCTTGAGATGGGAATCGGCGAGCTAGCTACGCTACGCGATCTTAATCTGCCCATCACCATCGTGCTTTTTCAGGATCGCAGCCTAGCGCTGATTGCGCTGAAGCAGGCATCCGCCGGTCTGAAATCGGCCGGCGTCACGCTCGGCGAAACTGACTTTGCAGCCGTCGCACGAGGGTTCGGCGGCTATGGCGTCAATGTGGAGAATTGTGATGACTTCCGCAACGAGCTTGAGGCAGCCGGTAAACGCCCAGCCTTCAGTCTCATCGCCTGCAGGTTCGACGCAAGCGCCTACAACGGCGCCTTCTGATCACGCCCAGGCGGCACCGCCGGCCGGTCACAGGACAAAGCGTCCGCGGGATCCGCGCCTCGATTTCTTTCGCGGCGTCGGCATGCTTATCATCCTGCTCGCTCATATCCCTAACAATAATTGGGCGCTCTGGATCCCGGCCCGCTTCGGCTTTTCAGACGCGACCGAGATGTTCGTCTTCCAATCAGGGATGGCTTCTGCCGTCGCTTTCGGATCGACTTTCGACCGCAACGGTCCGGTCGCCCTCATAGCGCGCGTGGCGCAACGCATCTGGCAGATCTTCTGGGCTCACATCGCCGTCTTCATTACCGTCACAGCCATCATGGTCGTCGCGGGGACACGATACGATGGCGTCACCTACGTCGAAAGCCTGAACCTCGTGCCGTTCATGCAGAACCCGGGCCAGCTGCTGGTCGGTCTGCTGACCCTGACCTACGTGCCGAACTATTTCGACATTCTGCCGATGTATATCGTCATTCTGGCATTGATGCCGGCGATGATCCTTGCGTCAAAAATCCACCGCTTCCTGCCGTTTGCCGCCATGATCACCCTGTGGCTCGCCACGCAATTCGAGCTGACACAGCTCCCGGCCGAGCCATGGTCGGATCGCCCCTGGTTCTTCGATCCGTTCGGCTGGCAGCTCCTGTTCTTCACCGGGTTTTTCCTGATGCGCGGCACCCTGCCAGCGCCCCGTTTCGATCGCCGCCTGATGGGGCTGGCCGCCATCACCTTGATAGCAACAATTCCTTTTGCCTGGGTACGGTTTCAGGAGATGCATCCGTTTCTCCAGATGACCGCTGCGCGGATCGCTCCGCTGACCGACAAGACCGATTTCGGCCTGCTGCGCTTCGTTCATTTCATGGCGCTCTGCTACATCGCCGTACATCTCGTCGGCAAGAAAGGCTCCCGGCTGCGCGGCTCTGCCGTGCGCGTTCTGACGGTCGTTGGACAGCAATCGCTCGCCGTCTTCATCACCGGTATTGTGATCGCCCAGCCGATCGGTATTGCGCTTGATCATGCCGGTCGCACCGTTTCTGCCGAGGTAATTGGAAACCTGACTGGCTTCGGCGTGCTTATAGGAACCGCCTATCTCCTACGCTGGTTCAAGAGTTCCCCCTGGAAATCGTGAGAATCCCGAATGTCTGACCATCAAAAACCCGCCAGCCTCGAAGGTCTGCGCATTCTCGACCTGTCGCGGATTCTCGCTGGACCAACCTGCACGCAGCTGCTCGCCGATCTCGGTGCCGATGTCATCAAGGCCGAGCGGCCTGATATTGGCGACGACACCCGTAGTTGGGGGCCGCCCTTCGTGCCGGATGCCGACGGCGGCGACAGCGATCTCAGCGCCTATTTCCTGTCCGCCAACCGCAACAAGCGGTCGATAGCCATCGATCTCGCCAGCGATGAAGGTGTTGCGCTTGTCGAGCGGCTGGCGGCTGTCTCGGACGTGGTGATCGAAAACTACAAGCCGGGCGATCTCGACCGCCGCGGACTCGGCTATGAGGATATTCGCAAGATCAAGCCGGATATCGTCTGGTGTGCGATATCCGGTTTCGGCCAGACCGGACCCTATGCCGAGAGAACCGGCTATGATTTTCTCGTCCAGGCGATGGGCGGCATCATGAGCATCACCGGCGAAAGCGATGCGGCCGGTGGCCGGCCCCTCAAGGTCGGCCTTGGCATCGCCGACGTGATGTGCGGCATGTATGCGACCGTCGGCATCCTCGCCGCTCTCCGCCATCGCGACCGCACGGGCGAAGGCCAGTATATCGATCTGGCGCTTTATGACAGCCAAGTTGCCTGGCTTATCAATGCCGCGACGAACCATCTGGTTTCGGGAAAGGTGCCAGGGCGGATCGGCAACCGGCATCCCAACATCGCTCCCTACCAGACCTTTACAACGGCTGCTGGCGAAATCGCCATCGCGGTCGGAAACGATCAGCAGTTCGCCCGCTTCTGTACGGCGATCGGCTGTCCCGGTCTGGCGGGCGACGAGCGGTTTCGCCGCAACCGTGATCGCGTTGCTCATGTTGATGCACTGGACCGGCTTGTGACGGAGGCTCTACAAGCCGACACCGCAGAAAGCTGGGAGCAGCGCCTTGTCCATGCCGAAATCCCTGCAGGCCGGGTCGCCACGATCGATCAGGTCGTGGCCAATCCGCATACCTTGGCGCGTGAAATGATCATGCCCATGGAAACAGTGGACGGACAAATCGTCCGCCTGCTCGGCAACCCGCTCAAAATGTCCGCAACCCCGGTTCGTTTCGATCGGGCGCCGCCGCATGTCGATCAGGATAAGGACGCCATCCTTCGCGACCTCACGATGCTCGAAGCTGCTCGCCGGACTTAAACTGTCGCTTGATCGCGTCGCGCAAATTGTCTTGCCGATGACGAAGAGCGACGTGCCGACAAAGTTGAGGGCAAGCGCCGGCGGGCGTCGCCGTCATCAACCTGAAAGGTCCCTATCCGCAATGGGTCGGATAGGTGATTCATGTCGGCATCGGGACTTACGGATCAGGTTGCACCCTGACCGTACCCCAGTTTGCGTCGGCCTTTTTGATATACCCGCTGACATCCCCTCTCCACGTCTTGAGGACGCTGTCATTGTAGTTGAGGTAGAGCTTGTTATCGACCACGGTAAAGGCTTGGGGTTCGGTCGACGCCTTGTAGCCCTGCGCCGTCCCAAAAGCGCAATAGCCGCCATACTGCGGAGCAAAATACCCGGGGTTGGCGGTGAATGCATCGCGATGTGCGGCGGATGCAAAGTGGAATGTCGCCTCTTGGTAGGTTGCCTTATATTTATCCGACCCTTTCACCGGCTTATGGTCTGTGAAATAGGCGACGGGATCATAGCCGTTGATGGCCACACCATTCGTCGTAAAAACCTCCGCGGAATAGCCGACAGAGACGAAGGAAAGTGTGAGAGCCGCTGCAAGCGGCAGAATGGGGCGTAATGAGATCGTCATGATGTTATCCTCCTGTTGAACGAAAGCGGCCTGTCTTGCTCGTCACGGGATGCGTAGACGTTACATTAGCGCTTCCGCCATAACCAGAAATGGCCCACCCCCAGGCAGCTTGCGCCACGTCGCGACGCATGCTTTGCCGCCCGTGAGGGCGTTGACGACTTCCGTGTCCTCAGTCGCGGTCGACGAGGATCTTGCTGGCCAGCGCCGGGTTCTGGTCGCGATGCGCCCAGGCTACCATCACGCTCAGCGCGAAAAGCACGATCGCGGGGACGGGCGAGCCCGGCAGCACGAAGAGATGGGTCAAGGTGGCGCCGACCATGATCGCGGCGAGCAAAAGCGCACCGAGCGAGGCCACAGCCGGGACGAGTAGCGCGGCCGCGCCGATCAACTCGAGTGTTCCGGTGAAATACCGAAACCACTGCCCGAGCCCGATCTGCTCGAAGTTCTGAACCAATATCGGCAGGCCGTAGAGGTTGGCACTGCCGGCTGCGATGAAGGCCGCAGCAAGGAGAAGCTTGACGCTCCACAGTCCGATTTGACGCCAGCGCGGCGCCGCTTCATTCTTTATCGCCGGGCTGTCTGAACTCTGCATGGTAACTCCTCGTATGGAACAATCAATTCTACGGCTGCGCATGCGTCTGTCTGAACATGAGTTCATTGCGAACACATCGAGAGCGCCAGCTTCAATTCCAGCTCCCGGATTTTGCGGTCCTTCTCGGACACTTGCCTGATCATCTGCTCCATGCGGGCGTTCGGCGCACGCGATATCTCCCAGAATGTCACGGTGAAAATCACAGGTACGGTGGCGGCAGTTTTATCCTCGATAGCTGCCAGTTGATCTGACTGCTGCGATGGGCTTTCCGTCGCGACACGGCCCCAAATATTGAGAGTGCAACCGGCGCCTGTATCGCAGCGAACGAAGGCCTCCACCGCCGCTTCGCGTCGGACAATGGTGCGGCGAAACGCCGTGCTTTCGACGTGTATGCGAAACGTGGATCCATCGATGACATGGGGAAGCATCGCAACACTCGAGACGGTCTCGAACACGATACCGTGGCGTATCCGGGAAAAATCGATCGCTAACGCCCGCTGCGTCTGAACCAGATGAGCAATGCTCGGAGTGATAGCCTGCCCCCAGATAGCCGCACCTTCTCCGAAATGATGAACGATGGCATGGCCGATATTTGGACATGTAATTGACTGCAGCATGAGGGGTTCCTTTGTCATCCTCGAACGATCCGTCAACATCGCGTCGGATCAGGTTTGCGACCTTGCTGCCTGCTAATTCGTGGGAATGCAGGCAGTTGTTACAAAGGATCTTCGTTTTTTTGCAGCCCAGTGTTTATTTGGGAAAGCCCACCGCTGTCAGGCCAGCATCAAGCATATCGGCCCGTGCCTCATGGCCACCGTTATGGATGCACATGACACTGTCGCCCCGAATGCAGTCCGGGACATCGTCGCACTCGATGCTATCCAGCGTGACTTTCTTCGCAGCCTTCATGTCGCATTTGGCGCGCTCACGCAGAATGGCCAAGCTTTTGAGCGCATCACCCTGGTGGAATTTGGTGCCAATCGCCCGACCGGCGAGCGGAAATGTCTGATCAGCGGTCCCATGAAAATGTACCATTGGAGGAAGATCGGCGACGCAGTCATCCGGTTTTGGAAGAGGATTCCAGAACACGCCGGAGAAAGTCACCATCGCCGCGGCTTTCTCCCCCTGCTGGCAGGCGGTGTACCAAGCCATCGATGCGCCGATGGAAAAACCCCCGATCACCGTCTTGTCCGGGGTAAAACCGTAGCGTTGCCGCAGGTCATCAAAGACATTCGCGATGAACGCTTTCTCATCGCGACCCTGGCGGGGGGCGTGAGGAAACGCCCAACTTCCGTCGATGCCATCGACGGCTACATAGGCCAGATGATGCGCGAGCGTCATTTCGACCAGGGAGCGTTGCTGCATCTGCAACCCGGCGGAGCTTTTGAAACCATGGAAATAGACAAAGACGCCGCGAATGTCGCCATCGTGCGGCAACGCGATCCGATAGTTTCCCTCCTTGACCGGACAAGCAGTCTGCGCTTCGCAAGGCATTGCGGAAGAAACAGTAAGAGGCATGACGGCGATGAGGAGGAGAGCAGCGAGCAGGCATGTGCGCATGAAGATATCACCGGTGCTTATAATGATAAGTCTGTCAGAGACCTGATGAGTGGCGAGCAGTTTGCAAGGCTATGATTTCACCTGGCCCATACGTCCGCCAGCTTTCTTCGAGCCATGCAGTGAATTTTCCTTCGACGACTACCATCGTTTCCCGGTTGCTGTGGCGACACCACGTCCTCCGCGGCAGATTCATAACACCACTGGGAGCAAGTCATCTCTCACGTTTGGAGCGCACATCGGAGGTCAATTCGAATTGGACCGGTCGGCCGTCTTCTGCTGCACTACAGCCAAGGTGGAAGCCCTCACGACGACCAATCGGGAATTAGCGGGCTATGGCGTACACATAGGACGGTTACATTGTCGTTGAACCAATCGCCGCGCGTGCTTGGTTCACGGAAATCGTGAGCGTAGCGAGTGGTCGTCTTCGGGAATTGTGGCGTCCGCGATGGCTGCTCCCACCCCGGCAGGCCCCAGACAGCAAAGGGCAATCTACCGATCGGTAAAGATATCGACAGATTAGCTATACCTAATCTTTACCGATCGGTAATTGGGCGGATGCGGTCCACATAGCCAAGCTGCTCTCAACCAACGCCTCAAGCTCACGTTGGCTTGCGCCGGCCCCTCCCTGCGTGAGGATGCCGTGCATCAGGGATTGGACAAAGCGCACGAGACCTTCGACATTGATGGTCGGCAACAGGTCGCCGTCGCGCTTGGCCCGCTCAAACCGGGCCGCGAGCAAGTCGCGCCCGATGGCCTGGCGCCTGAGAACTTCGTTGCGAATGGGCTGCGCCTCATCACCGCCTTGCATTGCGTTAAGAACCATGAGGCAGCCGCGCGGTTGCCCCTCTGCCTGTTGATCGCGTAGCGCTCCCCTGAGCAGCGCTTCGAAAACGCCTCGCGCCGTCGGAGCCTGGAGCGCTTCAGTTAGGTAGTCTTTACGAAGTGACTGATAGAGATCGAGGGCCTTGAAAAACAAGGCTTCTTTGTTGCCGAATGCGGCGTAGAGACTGGGTCGAGTGATTCCCATCGCCTCAGTGAGATCATTCAACGATGCGCCCGCGAAACCCTTGGTCCAAAAGACCTTCATGGCTGCATCGAGCGCTGTGTCGGCGCTGAACCTTCGCGGGTCGCGGCCTAACTCGCCTGCCGGCGCCGCCCCCCTCGTTGAAGCGCTCGCGGCGGCCGCAACGTCGCTGATCGCCCGCCAGGCCGCCATCGCCTGTTCGGCACCCTCTCGCAAGTCGTCGTGCGGCGCGCCGCCGGCGGCTTTCACGGCGAGACCTCCGAGAACTGACGTCACATAGCTCGCCAGCCCTGAGGCATCAGCGTCCACAGGGAGTTCGCCACTCCGTTTGGCTTCTTCGAACCGGTCTCGCAGTTTCAGTTCTGCCAATTGGCGGCGATGAAGCAGGGCAGCGGGAATGTCGGCATTCTCACTGCCCATTGCCAAGCCCGCATGAACGAGTATGCGGCTGGACTCCTGCGCTGGCGAGGTCGTGAGCAAGCGCTTGACAACTTCTTCGGCCGTGGGGGCTGTGAGCGCCCACTCCCAGTGCTCGTCCTCGCGCGCACTACAGCGGCCGAGAACAGCGTCGAAAAGCCCGCGCTTGCTTCCGAAAGCCGCGTAGATGCTGGGAGAGTTCAAACCCATTGCTGCCGTCAGTTCCGCCATGGTTGAGCCGTCGTAGCCCCGGCGACCGAATACGTCCGCCGCGCGATCTAGCACTTCGCTTTCTTCGAACGCGCGGGGGCGGGCCATTGACAGCACTCCATTCTGTAACGTACATAACATAACAGGCTTTGGTCATCCGCCAATCGTGACGTGAGACGCGGGCCATTTTGTAGCAGGTGTTAGGCCTGCCTGGCTAGATAGTCAGCAAACCAGGAGGTAAAACATGAGTTCGTTCCGCTTCGAGCAACACGGTGCGGTGGGCAAACTGATCTTGCTCGGTGATGCAGACAGCGAGCCAGGGTCCGACTTTCCCTCGTCGCTGCGGGCCGCCGTTCGCCAGGCATATGTAAGCGACATCCGCGTCCTTCACTTGACGTCCGCGTCCGGCAACATCGCCGTGGCAGACGATCTGGGCGCCATCGGTGACAAGGGCTCGAAATTTCTCGAAGCGTTTGCGGCCGACATCCTGGCTTCGATCCGCCTCATCGAGGAACTGCCCGTCCCCACGGTTGCTTCGGTAGCAGGGATGGCCTTGGGCGGCGGTTTCGAACTGCTCCTGGCGTTCGATTTTCTGGTCGTCGCAGAGTCGGCGATGCTCGTCCTCCCGGAAGTGTCGGTCGGCGGCATTCCAATGGCAGGCGGGGTGCAGCGGCTCGCCGACCGCGTCGGCAAAACACTCGCTACTCGCTTCGTCCTGCTTTCGGAGCCAATTTTCGGAAAGATCGCAGTCGATCTGGGTATCGCAACCCATTCAGCGCCTGACGGCAAGTTGGAGGAGGTCTCCGACGAACTCGTGCGGCATCTCGCGACAGGGCCGACCCTCGCGTACGGCAAGGCGCGCACACTCATCCGCACCTGGGCCACCGGCGGCGTTGCGGCTGCCGACATAATCTCCACCCAGCTCGGCGCTGGCGTCCTCGACACCAAGGATGGCGCAGAGGGAATGGCCATTGCGGTCGCGGCTGTGCGCAAACATGAGCCGATTCCGAAGATCCAATTCGCAGGGAAGTAACTCGATCCGGCGCTGACATCAATTCTCGGAGTCAGGCAGCGGCTAGTCTGCGACCTGACTCAGAGACGGATGATAGAGAGTTCAAAGTAAAGCCGAACCCCATCTCGATCGCACGCGAACTATTATCGAACTGTGTACTTCACAGATCGATCTCAGCGGTCGCCGCATCGCGTGGGTCAATTTCACAATTCAAATGGAGCATGAAAGATGACTTTCGTGGATCGGAATAAATCGCTGAAGCAGACCTTTGTAGAAGCCAATGGCGTCAAGCTGAACGTTGTCGAGCAAGGCGAGGGCCCGGCTGTGCTGTTCGTCCACGGCTTTCCTGACGGATGGCGGGGCTGGCGCCGGCAGATGGCGGCAGTCGCGGCCGCGGGTTACCGCGCGATATCGTTCGATACGCGTGGCTACGGCGATAGCTCCAAACCTGAAGACGCCGCGCTTTACACGGTTCTCTACCATGTAGGGGACCTTGTCGGCATCCTCGCAAAACTCGGGATCGAGCGCGCTACCCTGGTCGGCCACGACTTCGGTGCGACGGTGAGCTGGAACGCGGCGGTGATGCGTCCGGATCTGTTTGACGCGGTCTTCGGCCTCAGTGTCCCTCCGGTGCTACCGGGTGCGGGGCCCAGCATGCTCGAAATGCTGAAGGCCGCCGGCAAGGAGGGCGCCTTTTATATGTTCCGCCACATGAAGCCGGAGGCCGACCAGGAGTGGGCGGATGCGGCCACGACTTTTCCGGGTGCTCTCTATTGGATGTCGGGGTTGCCCGATGCCTCCGAAGCATGGGGTCCGATGGATCCAAGCAAAGATATGCACCGGCCATCCCCGATCGGCATCCCGCCCTTCGCTGACCGCGAGGACGCCGAGACGATGATCGCAGGCTTCCAGCGTGATGGCTTCCACGGCCCACTGAATATCTATCGCGGCATGCAGCCCTATTTCGACCAAGCAAAAGCATTTGCCGGGGCGAAGATCCAACAGCCAGCCTTCTTTGCGTATGGCACAGCAGACAGCATGGTTAAGATGCGAGCTCTGAACGAGGAAGATCTCAAGCCAGCCGTGCCAAACCTCCAGGGGTTCCTACCACTTGAGGGCGTCGGGCACTGGCCACAGCTCGAGGCGTCTGAGGCAGTGAATGAGGCGCTGGTCGCCTTTCTCAACACGAGGAAGGCTTGAGCCGTGACGACGATTTTTCGTTTGGATGCAAGCATTCGTGCCGTCGGCTCTCAAAGCCGCGCGCTAGCTTCAACGCTCGAGGACTCTATCCGAACGCAACTGGCGGAGCTGGATGTCGTGAGGCGGGACGTTGGCCTTTCACCCCTGCCTGCAACAGCTTGGGGCCGTGCCGTGCAGGCTGGTCCAAAGGCCCTCAGCGAACGCACGACGGAGGAGGTGGAGGCGGCAGCGCTGGCAACCAAATTGGCCGATGAGATGCTGGCAGCAGATGCCTTCATTTTTTCGGTTCCGCTCTACAATTACGCTGTTTCGCAACACGCTAAGGCGTGGATTGACCTTCTGGTCACCGAACCGCGTTTCACCGTTAAGGTGCCGTCGCCGATCTCGAAGCGTCCCGCCTTTCTGATCTCAGCGCGTGGAGGCGCGTACGGCCCTGGCATGCCTAAGGAAGGCTGGGACCACGCGACGCCCTGGCTTAGGCGCATCTTCGAAGACAGCTGGGGATTGGACCTCCAACTCATCGATGTCGAGCTGACCCTCGCTGATGTTAATCCCGCTATGGCCTCTCTGCGGGACCTCGCGGCATCCAATCTTAAGCAGGCGCACGCCGCCGCCAAGCAAGCGGGAGAACAGCTGGCGGCGCGCCTTACAAAATCGCTGGTGGCTGAGCCGGGGCGGTGATCGCTGCGAACTGCAGGTAGGTCCTCAAGTCAGAGCTTCCAGACGCAGCGCTGACCAAGATGAATGAACGGCAAGTTTCGGGATTATCAACCAAAGCGCCCAACGGCCGAATTGAGGGCGCAAGCCCTTCTGCACGCCAAACTGCACTCCGGCCCTCTAGATCCACTTTACGTCATCCTGGAAGTACGCGCAGATCGGACGTGCGAAGCAGAATGGAGAACGCCAGCTCAATGGCAGTGAAATACGGACGAAGGACAATTACGCGACAGCGAAAACCACCGACGAAACTACGCTATTGCCGCCGTTTGTATCCCCTTCACTCCCACTCGATCGTGCCGGGCGGCTTGCTGGTCACGTCATAAACGACGCGGTTGATGCCGCGGACTTCGTTGATGATGCGGGTGGCTGTGCGGCCGAGGAAGTTCATGTCGTAGGGATAGAAGTCCGCAGTCATGCCGTCGACCGAGGTGACGGCGCGTAGCGCGCAGACGAAGTCGTAGGTGCGGTAGTCACCCATGACGCCGACCGTCTGCACCGGCAGAAGTACGGCGAAGGCCTGCCAGATCGTGTCATAGAGGCCAGCCTTGCGGATTTCGTCGAGGTAGATCGCATCGGCCTTGCGCAGGATATCGAGCTTTTCGCGGGTGACGCCGCCTGGGCAGCGGATCGCAAGGCCCGGACCCGGGAAGGGATGGCGGCCGATGAAGCTCTCCGGCAGGCCAAGTTCGCGGCCGAGTGCGCGCACTTCGTCCTTGAAGAGCTCGCGCAGCGGCTCGACCAGCTTCATGTTCATGCGTTCGGGAAGGCCGCCGACATTGTGGTGGCTCTTGATCGTTACCGAAGGCCCGCCCGAGAAGGAGACGCTTTCGATCACGTCCGGATAGAGCGTGCCCTGGGCCAGAAATGCCGGGGAACCCTTGCCGTCGGCGGCGATCTTTGCGGCTTCCGCCTCGAAGACTTCGATGAACAGGCGGCCGATCGTCTTGCGCTTCACTTCCGGATCGGAAACGCCAGCAAGCTGGGTCAGGAACAGGTCGGACGCATCCACATGCACGAGCGGGATATTGTAGTTGTCGCGGAACATGCCGACGACCTGCTCGGTCTCGCCCTGGCGCATCAGGCCGTGGTCGACATAGATGCAGGTCAGCTGGTCGCCGACCGCCTCGTGGATCAGCACCGCCGCAACCGAGGAATCGACGCCGCCGGAGAGGCCGCAGATGACCCGTTCCTTGCCGACCTGTTCGCGGATCTTGCGGATCATCTCGGCGCGATAGGCAGACATCGTCCAGTCAGACTTCAGCCCGACGATCTTGTGCACGAAATTGGAGAGCAGCTTGGCGCCGTCGGGCGTATGCACCACTTCCGGGTGGAACATGGTGGTGTAGTAGTGCCGGCTTTCGTTGGCCGCGATGGCGAAAGGCGCATTCTCCGAAGTCGCGATGACTTCGAAACCGTCCGGAAGCTGCGTGACGCGGTCGCCATGGCTCATCCAGACGGGATAGCGGCCGCCGACTTCCCAGAAACCTTCGAACAGCGGGCTCTTCGCCTTGATCTCCACGTCGGCGCGGCCGAATTCAGCTGCATGCCCGCCTTCGACGACACCGCCGAGCTGGGTTGCGAGCGTCTGTTGGCCGTAACAGATGCCGAGGATCGGAACCCCGCTGTCGAACACCGCCTGCGGTGCGCGGGGGCTGCCTTCGGTGGTGACCGATGCCGGGCCACCGGAGAAGATCACACCCTTGGGCTGAAGTTTCTCGAATGCTGCGCCTGCATGCTGGAAAGGGTGGATTTCGCAGTAGACGCCCGCTTCACGGATGCGACGCGCGATGAGCTGCGTCACCTGGCTGCCGAAATCGATGATGAGGATGCTGTCGGGATGAGCTATCTGGGTCATGGCGAGCCTTTAAAGAAACTTCGCCTTTCTGGCAACGGGGAACGCGGCGAAAATCGCGCCTTCAGAGGACGATAGCGCCATCCTCCAATCCCTCGAACAGGCTGTCGACCGCATCCGCCAACTTTTTGTCGATCACATGCAGGTATTCGGTCCAGTCGCCGACATGCTTCAGCTCTTCCTTGCCGTCCGAAATGCCGCGCAGGCCGATCAGCGGCAGGCCGAAAAGTTGGCAACAGCGCAGCACCGCGAACGTTTCCATGTCGACCATGTCGGCGCCGACGAGATCGTAGGCGGCACCGGAGACGATATTGCCCCCGGTCGATAGCGAGGCTTCCCTGACGCCGGGAATACGCAAGGGGAGCGGCATGATCGCCGGATGGTCGAGGAAGGGCGTGCGGCCCTTCTCGAACCCGAGCGGCGAGGCGTCCATGTCGCGATAGGCAACCGACGAGGCCTGATAGATTTCGGTCTGCTCAAGATTGCGGGAACCGGCCGAGCCGAGCGAAACGACGAGATCGGGCAGGTCGTCCGTCGCCTCCAGGCGTGTCAGCGCATGGGACAGCAGGACGGCTGCCTCGACCGGGCCGACGCCGGTCATCAGCGGCTTGATGCGGGATTTCAGCGCCGGGCCGTACTCGGCATCGACCGCCATCACGAAGAGAATGGATTTACCGCCGGCAAGGCTCGGCTCGCCGAGGGGAAGGGGAGAAGTCATCCAGTTACGTCCTCTCGGCCCCGTATCACCATCATGGTGCCGGTCATGGAAGCGATGAGTTTGGCGGGGCCGTCGCCGATCGCATAGGCGCGGCCGTCGGCGACTATTATCGTCGAGCCCGGCTTGGTGATTTCGCCACGGAACAGAAAACGATCGCCGCGGCCGGGCGACATCAGATTCACCTTGAACTCGATGGTGAGGATCGAGGCTTCCGGTTCGATGACGGTATAGGCGGCATAACCGCAGGCGGCATCAAGTGCCGCGGAAATCACGCCGGCATGCAGAAAACCGTGCTGTTGGGTAAGCTTGATGTCGAAAGGCAGCTCGATCTCGACTATAGCCTGTTCGACGCGTGTCAGCTCGGCACCCAGCATCGCCATCGCGCCCTGTCGACCAAAGCTCTGGCGCACCCGTTCGCGGAAATCGCCCGTGTCTCTCCCGTCCATGTCCCGCCCCTTTCGCAGATGCGAAATTGGCATGGCGGGCGATGTTCGGCAAGCCGTACGATGGAGCGTGCTTAATTCATGAGGACGATTGACAGGTTGAGGAGCGTGGCGAACGCGACCCAGAGCGCATAGGGCACGAAAAGCCATGCAGCCCTACGGTTTTCTCGCCAGCTGGCGACGATGAACAGCAGGATCGAGACCAGCAGCGGCACGATGACGACGAGGCCGAGAGCAGGGCTCTGGAGGCCGAAGAAGGCCGGCGACCACAGAAGGTTGAGCGCGGCCTGGACGGCAAAGAGAACGAGGCGGCGGCCGTTGTTCTGGTCATACCATGTCTCGGAAAGTGCGACGCCGATCAGGACGTAAAGGACCGTCCAGACGGGCGCAAAAATCCAGCCCGGCGGATTGAAGGACGGTTTGTCGAGCGACTGGTACCACTCGCCAGGTTGGTTGCTTGCGCCGCTCAAGGCGCCGAGTGCGACGCAGGCGACGATGAAGAGGATCATAACGACTGTTTTGTTCATGCGGCCGCAACTAGGGCGCTTCCGCAACGGGGAAAGGTCAGCCCAGCCTCACTATGTGCTGATCCCAGGCGACTTGGCTGCGTGTCTCGTTGAACTGCCCGTCATAGGAGGAAACCGCAATACCGTGGATGGCGGGGGCGACGCCGGCGGCCTCGCGGACGGTCTCTTCCTTCACCACGGCCCCGGTTTTCGCGTCGAGCGTGACCGCGGCCCCGCCGACCGGGGAGGTGAGGCCAACGACGTTGTCGCGACGGTTGACGGCGATGGCGCCGACGTAGTTGCCAAGGCGGACCGTTGTTTCCTCCGGCAGCGAGACGAAGGACAGGTCCTCGCCCTTGGCAAACCAGCCGGCGAGCGGCGGCAGCGCGTTGCGCGGGCCTTCCCATTGGCAGGCGAACCAGATCCGGCCGTTTTCCGCGATGTCGAGATGGCGGGTGGAGAGCTGTTTGAGCAAAGCGGGCAGGCGGTGCCGCTGGATGAGGGCGCCGGATGTGGCATCGAGCAGAACCAGCGACGGTTCCATGCGGTCGACATTGAGCTTGGTGCGCCCGAAATCCGGATGAGTCTCGATGCCGCCATTGGCGATGACCAGCAGCTTGCCATCGTCGGAGACGGTCATGTCGTGGGTGCCGATGCCGTGCGCGTCGAACTCTGCGATGCGGCGGAATTTGTCTCGCGCGTCGTAGACGCCGATCATGCCGCGATTGCCGTCGAAATCGTTCTCGCTGGCATAAAGCCGCGTCCCGTCCGGCGAGAAATGGCCGTGCCCGTAGAAATGCCGGCCTTCCGGGGAGGTGATCATCACCGGTTCCGTCTGCCGCGACGGATCGAACACCATGGCAAACGTGCCGGGACGGCGGGCGAAGGCGACGGTGCGGCCGGTGGCGGTGCTATAGGCCATGCCGTGGGCGCGGGCAGGAAGGGCGACGCGGTCGATGATCTCGCCGCGTTCCGAAACGGTGGCGACGCCGAACGAGCCGTCCGGCGCGCGAAAACCTGAGGCATAGACCGCATCGGTACGTTCGAGGGCCATCAGCGAGCGGGGCGCTAGCGCGGTGGTGAAGGTGATCCCCGCCGCCCTCAGGAAGCCCCGCCGGTCGATGGCCTCGCCGCGCCACATGGTCCTAGTCGCCGTCCGCAAACGAGAAGCCGGAACTGAGCCCGATCGCGCCGCCATAACCGTCGTTCAGCTTGGTGATCACGTCCTTTCCGTCCGCCAGCAGCGTATCGAGCTTCTTGCGCTCGGCGGCATTCTCGACCGCCTTTTCGAGATCCGGCGTGATCTTCGCCGAGAGCTCGATCATCGACTTCAGCTTCGCCTGCGTGGCGGCGACGATCGGCCGGTCCTTTTCCTTCAGCAGTTCCACCATACCGGATTTTTCGAGCAGGATCGAAAGACCTTCGAGATTGGCCTTGATGGCCGGCCAGGTGTTCTCCGAGCGCCAGAACAGGGCCTGTTTCGGGAATTTCGCCTTGTCGGCGCCCTTGTAGAAGGTTTCGATCCGCTGGTCGCGCACCGCTTCCGCGCCATGCACGAGAATGCCGAGCAGCGCCGTGATTGCCTCGCCGCCGGTGCGGAAATTGAGGTTGTCGGCTCCAGGCTGTTCCCACGTCTTCTGTATGCCGTCGGGCGCGTCCCAGATATCGGAAAGCTCCTTGGCGACATTGGTGATATTGCCGGCGATGGCCGCGCCGTAGCGGCAGCGATAACTGTCCTTCGCGTTCAGAAGCTCGTCGGAGCCCTTGCCCGCAAGCACGTATTCCAGCGCCCCGAAACCCTGCATGGCGACGCTCTTGGTGCCAAGCGTGGCGGGATCGGTGGCGGTCTCGTCGACCTTGGAGAGGACCGATTGGACCTGCTTCAACCCGGTGCTCTTGCGGTCGGGATAAAACAGGATGCGCTCGAAGCGGTTCTGCTCGATGACGGGACCGACACGCACCACCTCGATATGCGCCCAGCTGACCGCCGCATCGCGGAAGGCGCCTTTCGCGGCATCGTAGTTCGTCTTGGAGGGTGCCTCGCAGAGCGCCTTCATCGCCGTCGTCATCTTGCCCGCGGACTCGTGGAAGGCGTCGTATCCGGGTCGGATGAACCCGTCCACCGCCGCCGTCATCACCCTGGTGACGTCAGCCATCGGCAGATCCACCGAGGGAGCAGGTTCACCTTCCTGTGCGACAGCAGCGGCGGGAAGCAGCGAGACGAGTCCGGCAAAAAGGATCTTGCGCATCAGAGCGACTCCAGGAATTTGAGGAGGGCGGCACGGTCTTGTCTTCCGAGCGCGGCGAAGGCATCGCGGGCCTTCTGCGCCTCGCCGCCATGCCAGAGGACAGCCTCGGTCAGGTTTCTCGCCCGGCCGTCATGAAGGAAGAACGTGTGGGCATTGACGGTTTCAGTCAGGCCGATTCCCCAGAGCGGCTGGGTGCGCCACTCGCTGCCGGTGGCAACGCCCACCGGCTGGCTGTCGGCAAGGCCTTCACCCATGTCGTGCAGCAGGAAATCCGAATAGGGCCAGATCAGCTGGAAAGCCTGCGCCTTGTTGCCGGCATCGCGGCTGGTCACGAATTTTGGCGTGTGGCAGGCGGTGCAGCCGGTCTGGTAGAACAATTCCTTGCCCTTCAGAACCGCCTTGTCGCCGATATCGCGGCGGGCCGGTACCGCAAGGTTTTCGGAATAGAAGGTAACCAGTGGCAGGACAGGATCGGGTGCCTCGACCGGCCCGAGCCGTTGCTGCACACCGGTCGGCATGGCGAGGCACGCAGCCTCCGCCTTCGTGCAGTCGCCGTGGTCGAACGGATCGTCGGGGGTCGAGATGCCGAGGTCACCGGCAAAGGCGGACGAGCTCTGGTCGCGGACCGAGGCATTCTGCGCCTTGAAGCCGAAACGGCCGAGCTTCAGTTCGCCGGTCTTGTGGTCGCGCACCATGGCCGGCTTGCCGGAAATCCCGTCGCCGTCCTTGTCGTCCGGGTCCACCAGGCCGAGAATGTCAGCATCGTGGATAGCCTGGATCAGCCCCATGCCGATCATCGGCGGCGCGATCCGCGGCGAAAGCGTCACGTCGCCTTCCATCGCACCGTAGCCGAGGTCCGTGACCGAATAGGTCGGCTTGCGCAGGTTGATAACTTCGCCGTCGCCGAGCCTGACCGGGATTTCCTCGTAGGAAACCTGCATCCGGCCTTCGGAGGCGAGGCCGGACACGGCGAGGTCCTGCAACTGCTCGCCATAGATCGCGTCGGGGAAATTGAGCTTCCTGTAATCGGCGACCGCTTCGCGTTCCTCGTCGGTGCGCGCCGGACGAGCGAGCCGGAAGAACATCGAGGTCGCGTCGGCGCCGCCTTCCGGAGGATGGCCGCGGCCGTCCTTCAGATGGCAGCTCTGGCAGGCGCGCGCGTTGAACAGCGGCCCCAACCCGTCGGACGCCTGTGTCGAGGACGGCGCCGAGACCCAGAGTTTGGTGAACAGCGCATTGCCGAGCTTGAACGTCCCTTCTTCCTCGAAGGTGATGTTGGCGGAGAAATGCGAGAAGGCATCGCCATTGACATCGGCGCGGCTGGTCGCGGCCCCGCCCGACATGGTCTCGAACTGCTCGGGCTTGGAAAAATCCGTCGTCGGGCGCGTGACGCTCTCGACGCGTTTCTGGTCCTTCGGATTGAGATCCGTGCGGACGGTCGGAAAAAGCGCGTCGCCGCCGGTCGCGATCAGCGGCATGAGAAAGAGAGCGCCCGAAAGGATCGGCAGCAGGAAGACGAAAGGCTTGGGCGTTCTCATAGGGATACCGGGCCGCAGGCTGAAGGTCAGCCGCGGCCCGCCTTTTCATTGCTTATTTGAAGACGGCGTCAGGATTATCGAGGCTGTCGGAACCTTCAAGCTCTACTTTGCCTAGCTTCAGCGACGCAATGACGCGCTCGATGCTCTTGCTCTGGTCGATCAGGCCATCGATCGCCTTCTGGACGACCGCATTGCCCTCGACATTGCTTTCGCCGATCATCTGGTCGTAGGCCTCGACCTTCTTCGCCCGGTCGGCCATGGCGTTCATGGCCGCGAGCGTCGCGTCCAGCTTGCCAAGCATTTCGGTATCGAGCCCCTTGTCGGTTGCCGCAACCAGCTCGGAGAGCGACGGGCCGGTCATCTTGGTGCCGTCGACGCGGATATATTCGCCCGTATAGGCCGACTTGATGCCGATCGCATCGTAGAGATGCGAGTTGTAGGTGTTGTCGGAGAAGCAATCATGCTCTTCTTCCGGGTCGTGCAGCAGCAGGCCGAGCTTCATGCGCTCGCCGGCAAGCTCGCCGTAGGAGAGCGAGCCCATGCCCGTCAGGATGGCGGTCAGGCCCTTCTTGGAATTGGCCTCGACGTTCTTGGCCGCCTTGCCCTTCGGGGCCCAGGCGGTGACCATGTCCTTCAGGTCGGCGACGAGAAGGGCCGACGCTGCCTTCAGGTATTCGCCGCGCCGATCGCAATGTCCGTTGGTGCAATTGGCCTTGTCGTAGTCCGTATAGGGACGCTTGCCGGCACCCGGCCCGGTGCCGTTCAGATCCTGGCCCCAGAGCAGGAATTCGATGACATGGTAGCCGGTCGCGACGTTCGCCTCGATCTCGCCGGCCTCGTTCAGGCTGCGCAGCGTCTTGGCGTCGAACTTCGAAAGGTTGAGCGTCTTGCCGTTGACCTTGATCTTCGGGTTGGCAATGACGTTAGCGGTATAGAGTGCATTCTCGTCGCTTTCCTTGCCGTAGGAGGCGTCGACATAGTCGATCAGGCCTTCATCGAGCGGCCAGGCATTCACCTTGCCTTCCCAATCGTCGACGATCGAGTTGCCGAAACGATAGACTTCTGTCTGCTGGTAGGGAACGCGGGCGGCGATCCATGCGTCCTTGGCAGCCTTCAGCGTCTCTTCGCCGGGCTTGGCGAGGAATGCGTTGATTGCCTTGTCGAGGGCCTGCGCTGTTGTCAGCGAGTCCTCGTATTTCGCATGCGCCAGCTCGGCATAATGCTTGAGGACGGCAGCGGATGTGGTGGCGGCCTGCGCCTCTGTCACGACGAACGCCGCAGAGGCGGCGAAAAGCGCCAGGGCGGCGCCGAGAACGGTCTTGCGGATCATGTCCCTCTCCTTCACGGCCCGGATCTCTCCCCGGCCGTCAAAGGGTTCATCGCGCAATTGGAAACTGGTGTCAAACTATCTAGTTTAGAATAATTTGAAAGTAGAACTCGACTTTGACTTTGATCCTGTCCCACTCAAACTTTGCGTTGCATGCGGCAGAAAAAGAATCCGTCCGTATCGGTACTTGCGGGCGTCAAGGTTACGGTCAGTGCATCTTTCGAGCGAGGCCGCGGCGCGTCCTTTCCGAAAATGCCGTCCCAATGCACCGCTGCGGGCGCGATGGAAAACTCCGGGTTTTCGGCGCAGAAGCGCGAGACTTGGGCATCGTTCTCCTCCGGCAGGATGGAGCAGGTAACATAGAGAAGTGCACCGCCCGGCTTCACGAATACGGCGGCTTCGGAAAGCGCTTCCTGCTGCTGGGTAATGCGCTCGTCGAGGTTTTTGGGCGTGAGCCGCCATTTGGTGTCCGGGCGGCGGCGCCAGGTGCCGGTGCCGGTGCAGGGCGCATCGACCAGGACCGCATCGAGCTTGCCTTTCAGGGCGTTGAGCTGGCGCGCGTCGTCGTGCACCTGCACATTGCGGGTGCCCGCGCGCCGCAGCCGCTCGATGATCGGCGCCAGCCGCTTGCGGTCGGCGTCATAGGCGTGGATCTGGCCCTTGTTGTGCATGGCGGCCGCCATGGCGAGCGTCTTGCCGCCGCCGCCGGCGCAATAATCGAGAACCTGGTCGTGTTCGCCCGGCTGCACGAGCTCGGCGACGATCTGCGAGCCTTCGTCCTGAACCTCAAACCAGCCTTTCTGGAACGAAAGCTCGGCGGTGATGTTGGGCAGGCGGGACGCTCCTTCGCCGGCGGCAATCCGGATGCCGTTGCGGGCGATGCGCGAAGCCTTGGCGTTCGAGCGTTCCAACGCCTTGACGACCTTCTCGCGAGACGCCTTCAGCGTGTTGGCGCGCAGATCGAGGGTCGGGCGGTCGGCCAGTGCCTTGGCCTCAACGAGCCAGTCCTCGCCGAAATTGGCTTCGAAGGACGGCTGGATCCAGTCAGGTATGTCGCCCTGCACATGCAGGGGTGCATCCTCGAGATTGCGGGAGGCGAGCGACGAGAGGTTCGCCTCGGTCAGAGCCGGCGGCGCGAAGCGGTCGTCGGTAAACTCGGCCTGGAGTGCCTCGGGTGTGAAGCCCCATTGCCGGATCAGGACCGCGTAGGCGAGGGCCGCCGGGCTTTCGTCGTCCATGAGCCAGGCATGCGACAGCCGCATGCGCAATGCGTCGTAGACGATGTTGCCTATTGCGGCACGATCGCCGGAACCGGCGAAACGATGGGCGAGGCCCCAGTCCTTGAGAGCATCGGCGACAGGGCGCCTGCGCGTCTCGATATCGGCCAGCACCTCAATGGCTCCGGCAATTCGTCCGCCCAATCGCATGTCGCTCTCCGTATCGGTTGCACCCGTGTGGCACGGGTCGTAACCGTGATCGCGCGATAGGGCAATAGGCCGGTCTAAACCGTCTCTCCGGCCAGCCTCAGCCTTCGATCGCTTTCAGGCCCTTGCCCGGGACCTTCTGATCGCCGGCGTCGACGATCTGGTAACAGACCTGGGCGGTGCCGGAGCTGATCATGCCGATGTTCTTGGCGGCGGCCTTGGAAACGTCGATCACCCGGCCGCGGATGAATGGCCCGCGGTCGTTGATGCGAACGACAACACTTTTGCCGTTGCGCTTGTTCGTCACGACAACCTTGGTGCCGAATGGCAGCGTCCGATGGGCCGCTGTCATCAGAGAAGGGTTCATTCGCTCCCCGGATGCGGTCTTGGATCCGAGGGCATACCAGGATGCGTGACCGCATCCAGGCGCAGCATTGGCTTGCGCGGCGCCGAGAGTTGCAAAAGCAGCAATGGAGGCCGCGGCGAAAGTCGAGCGTCGAATTGTTGTCAAGTCGGTCGTCCCCGTTCGTTTTGTCCCTGCACGTTGCGTGCAAAATGGCTAAGCGGGGCGAAAAGTGGCGAAAAAGTGGGGCTATCGATCACGGAACATTACAGTATGTAACATTTGTGATTAGATTGCCGTCGATCTTTTTAAGAAGCCAGCTAAGCTTCTCCGGAAGAAAACCTTTAAAAACAGTCAGAAAGAGGAATATGGTTCCGGTAAGACTCGGAGAGAGTCTGCGATCACGTAAATCGCAGAAAAAAATTTGTTGTTTTGCGAGATTCCTTGCCTCATTTGGGCAAATTTTGTGACATCAAGCCTCAGGTATTAAGAAATTATAACCGGAAAGGCGCCAGAAGATGGAAATTTCAACCGTTTCAAAATGGGAATTTTATCCTCGCCAATGGCCCGAAGTCCACATTTCGGCGAGCGACATCCGGTAATTCGGGAAGCGGAATTGGAACCCTGCAGCGCGGATTTTGGCATTCGAAACCCGCTTGTTGGCGCCATAGAAGGAGCGCGCCATTGACGTCATGTCGGCAGTCTCGAAATCCTGTTCCGGCGGCGGTTTGACACCCATCAGCCGTGCCGCCTCGACGATGACATCCTGCGGCGGACCGGGTTCGTCGTCGGTGACATTATATAGGCCGCCCATATTGCCCTTGGCGAGGAAGAGCGCCGCGCGGCCGATGTCCTCGACGCGGATGCGATTGAAGACCTGCTCTTTCTTTATGATACGTCGCGCCGTACCCCGTGCGAGATTGACGAAGGCGTTGCGGCCTGGCCCGTAGATGCCAGCGAGGCGCAGGCTCGCCACAGGCAGGCCGGCGGCCCGCCCTTCGGCAGCCCAGGCATCTTCCGTATCGCCCCGTTCGATCGACCGGCCGTGGATCGGGCTGCCGGGGGTCTCCTCGGTGACCCAGCCGCCGCCATGATCGCCATAAACGCCGACGGTCGAGAGATAACCCACCCATTCGAGTTTCGGGCAAAGCGCGCGCAGCCGTCCGGACACGAGCTTCAGCAGCGGATCGCCCTCGGTGCCGGGCGGGATCGACTGTACCAGATGTGTCGTCTCCCGAAGCTCTGTCAGCAGTTCTTCGCTGAACGGGCTGCCGTCGAACACGAAGGCCTTGATGTCACGGGCAGCGAGTTCCAGTGCCTTGTGGGCCGTTCTGACCGTGCCGGAGACCCGATGGCCTTCGGATTTGAAAGCCTCGGCGATTGCTTGGCCCGAATAGCCGCATCCGAAGATCATCACATCCATCAGCCCGCTCCCGCCAATCGCCATTCTTCCAGCACTTCCGGATCCTCTTCGGCGCCGCGTGCCTCGGCAAACTGCGCGAAGTCCATATCCGTCATAAGGTGCTTCAGGGCCCATATAGCCATACCGCGCACCGTGGGCGAGGGGTCGCCTGCAAGTTCGAGACATTGTGCGATGAGGCTGGCATCGCCGGAATTGCCGGCGGCGATCAGCACGTTGCGAATGAACCGGTCGCGGCCGATGCGTTTGACCGGCGAACCGCTGAAGAAGGTCCGGAAGGCCGCATCGTCCAAGGTCAGCAGAAACGCGATCGACGGCTCCTTCAGGTCTTCGCGCGCCTGCAGCTTCATCTCCGAGGCGCTCGCCGCAAACTTGTTCCAGGGACAGGCGGCAAGACAGTCGTCGCAACCATAGATGCGGTTGCCGATCAGTGGCCGGAATTCCGGAACGATCGGACCTTTGTGTTCGATCGTGAGGTATGAAATACAGCGGCGCGCGTCGAGCCGATAGGGAGCCGGAAACGCCGCCGTAGGACAGGCGTCGAGACAGGCCCGGCAGGAGCCGCAATGGTCTGTCTCGGGCGCGTCCATAACAAGGTCTGCGGTGGTGAACAGGCTGCCGAGGAACAGCCAGGAGCCATGGGTGCGGCTGACGAGATTGGTATGCTTGCCCTGCCAGCCGAGCCCGGCCGCCTCCGCCAGCGGCTTTTCCATCACCGGTGCGGTATCGACGAAGACCTTAACGTCCTCGCCGGCCCGCGCCGCAAAGCGCGTGGCGATCTCCTTCAGCCGGCCCTTAATGACGTCGTGATAATCGCGGTTGCGCGCATAGACCGAGATCGCCGCCTTGTCGTGCTTTTCGAGAACGCCGCGCGGGTCTTCGTCCGGCCCGTAGTTCAGCCCGAACATCACGATCGAACGCACCTGATCCCATAGCACCTTCGGGTCGGCGCGGCGCAGCCTCGTCTCCGCCATCCAGTCCATGCTGCCGTGATGCCCGTCGGTCAGGAAAATCTCCAGCCGCTCCGGCGCCCGCGGGATGCCGTCCGGGCCTGTAATCCGGCAAAGATCGAAGCCATGCGCCGCCGCTTTCTCGCGGATGAAGGCGGTCAGCTTCTCCCGCCGCCGGAGCGCCTTTTCTTCCTCCCGCGAGGTCGCGTCAGAAATCAAGGTCCGCATAATGAGATACCGGGGTGAGGCCGCGGATGCGTTCGGCAAGCATCGGCCGGAAGGAGGGTCGCGATTTCAGCCGCTGATACCAGTCCTTGGCGACCGGCGTCTCCGACCAGTCGATCTCGCCAAGATAATCGAGGATCGAAATCGAAGCAGCGGCGGCAAGATCGGCATAGCTCAGGCGGTCGCCCGCAAGCCAGGGCCGTGATCCGGCAAGCCAGGAGAGATATTTCATATGCTGGCGGATGTTGGCGCGGGATGTGCGCAGCACCTTCGAGTCCGGCGCGCCACCACCCTGGGCGGTTGTCATCTGCAGCTTGTAGACCCGCTCCCGGGTCAGCGGCCGGGTGACATCCTGCTCCATCTTCTGCAGGAACCATTCCGTCAGGCGCCGGATCTCGGCGCGTTGCCACGGGTCTTCGGCAAGCAGCCGGCGGTCGCGCTTCAGCACGCCATGGGTTTCGTCGAGGAATTCCAGGAGCACGGAAGGGCCACAAAGCACTCTCATGCTGTCGTCGACATAGACCGGGAGCGTGCCCGCAGGATTGAGCGTCAGGAATTCCCGCCGCTTTTCCCACGGCTGCTCCTCGAGCAAGTCCGCCTGAAAGCCGTATTCGGCGAGAATCAGCCGGACGAACCGGGAGGCCGAAGACATGGAATGATGATAGAGCGTGGGCATGGATACTTGAACTTCACGAACTTCGTATAGGAGGGGCAGGGGCGCCTCGCGCGCCCGCCTGACATATGGCAGCTATATGGATTTGGTAGTCCCAAGACAAGCAACGGCTCATAAACTGCTTAAAACTGCCCTTATCTGCTCAATAAAGGATTAAGAATGGCGGATCAGTCCATCATCAGTGCGCTCATCCTCGGTTTGATCGAGGGGCTCACTGAATTTCTTCCCGTTTCCTCGACCGCCCACGTTCTTTTGGCTGGTCATTTCCTCGGTTTCCAATCCCCCGGCAACACTTTCGCGGTCCTGATTCAGCTCGGTGCGATCCTCGCCATCCTGCTCGTTTATGCCCGCAAGCTGCTGCAGATCGCGGCCGATCTGCCGACCAGTCCCAAGGCGCGCAGGTTCGTGGCAACGGTGCTGATCGCATTCCTGCCCGCGGCGGTGATCGGCGCTTTGGCCCACAGCTTCATTAAGGCCGTGCTGTTCGAAACACCCATGCTGATCTGTGTCATGCTGATCCTCGGCGGCTTCGTGCTGCTTGTGGTCGACAGGATCAAGTTCCAGCCCAAATACCACGACGTGATGGATTATCCGCCGTCGCTCGCGTTCAAGATCGGGCTGTTCCAATGCGTGGCGATGATCCCCGGCACGTCGCGATCCGGCGCGACGATCGTCGGCGCGCTGCTGCTCGGCGCTGACAAGCGCTCGGCGGCGGAATTTTCGTTCTTCCTCGCCATGCCGACCATGCTCGGCGCCTTCGTGCTCGATCTTTATAAAAACCGCAATGTGTTGAGTTTCGACGACGGCGCCCTGATCGCTGTCGGTTTCGTCGCTGCCTTCGTCACCGCCATCGTGGTGGTGCGATCGCTGCTCGATTTCGTATCGAGCCGGGGCTATGCGCCGTTCGCCTACTGGCGAATCGTCATCGGCGCCGCGGGCCTGATCGCCCTGCTGCTGGGAGCGTAAAAAGAAGGCGGCTCAAAAGGCCGCCGACTTCCCGATCATGTCAGTGATGGATGGATGCCGTGCTGCACGGGTCGACGCCGTATGCGGGCGTGCATTCGCTCTTGCCGGCTGCGCCCGTCGTCGGGGCCATGAAGGAGCCCGCGAGGATGATCAGCGCTGCGCATGCAAAAAAGAGGGCGATGGGCTTGCCCATGGAGGAATGCCTTTCGATGGAAGATTTTATCGTCACGGTTGCGCCGCTTGTTTGGTGAGGGAGGATCTATGGGTTGGATTAGAAGAATTCAATAAAGGATTTTGCTGAACCGGCCGTTAACGCGACTGCATCGGCCACTGCGACCTTTGTGCCACAATCCTTGCCCGAAACATGAGCGACAACAAAGGGGTGCCCGAATTTTCAGCGGGCACTACCGGCATGTCGGAGCGAAATCAATTGCCGGATATGGTTAACGAATGTCAGGCGGCGCGGCCGGAACCGGTGTACTGCCCCTGCGGGCGGTACTGCACAAGGTAGGATGGCAGGATGGAGGAGGCGAGCGTCGGGCGGATGCCTATCCCCTGCAGCGTGCGCCCTTCCGTGACGGCGGCATCGGAAACCACGTTGTCGATCTTCAGCAGCTTCACCTGGTCGCTGGTGATCGGCGGCTGGACGAAGGGGATCAGAGACGCGATGCTGCCGATCAGCGATGCGATGCCGAAGGGCAGCGAGACGAGCGCATTGCTGCGATTGGTGACGCGCAACATCGTCTCGAGACACTGGCGGAAGGTCATGACCTCGCCACCGCCCAGCTCATAGATTTTCCCCGTAGCGATCGTGCCGTCGACGGAGCGTGCGACGGTTTCGGCGACGTCCTCCACATAGATCGGCTGGAACTTCGTCTTGCCGCCGCCGATCAGCGGCAGGGCGGGGAAGGTGCGGGCCATGGAGGCGAACTTGTTGAAGAAGCTGTCTTCCGGCCCGAACATGATCGACGGCCGCAGGATCACGGCATCCGGCAGCGTCGAAAGGATCGTCGCCTCGGCGCGGCCCTTGCTGCGGGCATAGGACGATTCCGAGTTGGCATCGGCGCCGATCGCGGAAATATGGGTAAGCTTGGCGCCGGCCGCACGTGCCGCATCGACGACCGCGCGAGCACCAAAATCCTGGACCGCATCGAACGTGTTGCGGCCGCTCTCGAACATGATGCCGACGCAGTTGACCACATGCGAAGCACCTTCGACCGCCTTCAGGACCGACTGGCGGTAGCGAAGGTTCGCCTGGACCAGCGAGATCTGCCCGACATAGCCGGCCGGCAGCAGGAAGCCTGCGAGATCCGGGCGGCGGACGGCAACCCGGACGCGATAACCGCGCTTGGCCAGCGTACGCACCACATGCCTGCCGACGAAGCCCGATCCTCCGAAAACGGTGACGAGCGGCGGAAGGTTGTTGATGGTCATGGTGTGCTCCGGGAGCCTGTGGGACGAGATGAGTGCTGTTTAACCGAATCGCGGCACGGGTGGAAGTGTCTCCACTGCCGCACCGACCGCGACAACCGGTTCTTAAAGGCCGTCGAGGACGACGATTTCGCCATCCGCAACTTCCTGGCGGATCTTGATGGCGATCGCATATTCGGGCGAGTTGTAGCAGTCGATGGCGGCCTGCATCGACGGGAATTCGATGATGACGTTGCGGGCGCGGGACTTGCCCTCCATCGCTGCCATCGCGCCGCCGCGGGCGAGGAAATTGGCGCCGTATTTTTCGAAAGCGGGCGTGGCGGCTGCGATATAGTCCTTGTAGCGTTCCGGATCGCGGACATCGACGCGAGCGACCCAGTATCCCTTGGCCATGGTATTTCCTCCAGCGTGTTTTCGGTTGCGATGACTTCAGGCAAATTCCGGAGCGAGTCAATATGACAGGCTTTGCGCCCTATCCTGCGGTCCGTCGGAACTCATCTCGGATCACGGCAGGGAGAAATCGTCTCCGGCAACGAATGGTGGTCAGAGCACGCCCTGCATCTCGGCGAGAATTGCCTGTGCCGCAGCCTTCGGATCCGGCGCCTTGACGATCGGGCGGGCGACGACGAGGTGGCTCGATCCGGCCCGCAACGCGTCCGAAGGCGTCATGACCCGCTTTTGGTCGCCCGCTTCCGAACCCGCAGGGCGGATGCCGGGCGTGACGATCGCCATGTCGGGGCCGACGATCTTGCGCACCGCAGCCGATTCCTCTGCCGAGCAGACGATGCCGCCCATGCCAGCGGCCAGCGCCTGTTCGGAGCGTCGCAGAACCAGCGTATGAGGATCGTATTCGTAACCGGCATCGACGAGGTCCGTCTCGTCCATCGAGGTCAGGACGGTTACCGCGAGCAGGCAGAGATCAGAACCTTTTGCTGCCTCGACCGCGGCGCGCATCGCCTTCGGATAGGCGTGCAGGGTGAGCATGGTCATGCCCATCTTGACGATGTTCTCGACGCCCTTCGCGACCGTGTTGTCGATGTCGAGCAGCTTCATGTCGAGGAAGACTTTTTTGCCATCCTTTGCGAGATCGCGTGCAAGTTCGAGACCGCCGGCGAATACGAGCTGATAGCCGATCTTATAGAAGGAAACGGTGTCACCGAGCGCGGCGACCATCTTTTCGGCTTCGCCGATGGTCGGAATATCGAGGCCTACGATGAGGCGATCACGAGCGTTCATGCCTGGAACCCTTCCCATTTTTCGATGGGCGTCCAGTCGCATGAGACAGTCCGATCCGCAAGGGTGAAGCAGAAGAGATTTCCGCCGCCCCCCGGCTGGTCCCGGTCGCGGGCGATCGGCGAGCCGGTGAGGTGGCATTTCAACAGCGTTCCAACACCGCCATGGCCGACGAAGGCGATCGGCACGCTTGGATCGTGATCGGCGAGAATTCTGGCGACCGCCGAAACGATGCGTCTCTGCGCGTCCACGGCGCGCTCCCAGCCTTTGAAGCTCTCTTCCGGGTGGGCGAAGAACCAGTTGGCCGCATCCTCGAACTGCGGCGGCGGCAGAAAGCCTGTCGCCGACCGGTCGTTCTCGTGGGTATCTTCAGCGATCTCGATCGAAATGCCCGAGGCGAGGCTAAGGATTTCCGCAGTCTCGATCGCCTTCACCTCGTCGCTGGAGACGATCCGGCCCAGTTTCCTCGCCCAATCGGATTTGGCGGCCTCGCGGGCGCGGGCGGCGCCGAGATCCGAAAGTCCCCAACGGGGCACTGGAATGTCGGGATCGATACGGACCTGCGGATGAGTGATGTAGAGGCCGAACGTCATGGTCAGCCGCGGCTGTAGGTCCAGAGCTGCGCCGGCGGGATGTTCCTGACGACGAAATCGTAGTGCTTGATCCGGTAACGGTCGGGCTGGGCGATGATCGGCGAGACGGGACCGTAGGTGATCTGCATCACCGGCCGGCCGGCCGGAATGCGGTTGAGCAGGTCTTCGAGCAGCGCGATGCGGCGCTCCATCGGGAAGCTCAAAAGCGGGATTGCCGAAATAACGCTGTCGAAGGTCTTGTCCTTCAAGGCGCCGAGCGTGCGGTTGAGATCGAAAGCATCGCCGTTGACGAACTTGACCCCTGGATAGGTGCGGACGAGATGCTGGAAGAAATCGGTCGAATATTCGATGGAGACCAGGTTTTCCGGCGAGACGCCGTGCTTCAGGATCGCCTTGGTAATGATGCCGGTGCCGGGCCCGAGTTCCAGGACGGGCAGGCCGGAGGCCGTGTCGATGACGCTTGCCATGCGTTTGGCGGTGACGGAGGAGGTGGGGCAGATCGCGCCGACCCGTTTCGGGCCATCGATCCAACCCTTGAAGAACCGGATCTCATCATCGAACTTGCGGCCGAGCCGCTCCTTCAAGCGCAGTTCCATTTTCTTATCCTCTCCCATTTTGCCCCATGTGGAACCCCAATGCCGCAAAAGCAAGGAAAAATGTCGCACTTGGGAAACTCGTATGAAAAAGGCGGCCGGAGTTTCCGGCCGCCTTCATGATTTAAACGCGCATCGGCATCAACACATAGAGCGCGTCGTCGCCCGCCGTGTCGCGCACCAATGTCGGGGAACCGGCATCCGCCAGCATGAAGATCGCGTCGTCGCCCGAAAGCTGGGCGGTAATGTCGAGCAGGTATTTGGCGTTGAAGCCGATTTCCATCGGGTCGTTGTCGTAACCGACCGCGACCTCTTCCGTGGCGCTGCCCGAATCCGGATTGTTGACGGTCAGCATCAGCTGGCCGTCGGTCAGCGACAGTTTCACGGCGCGGCCGCGCTCGGAGGAAATGGTCGAGACGCGGTCGACGGCCCTGGTAAAGCTCTGGCAATCGACGCGCATTTCCTTGTCGTTGCCTGTCGGAATGACCCGCTGGTAATCCGGGAAAGTGCCGTCGATCAGCTTCGAGGTCATCACGACCGAGCCCATTGTGACTCGGATCTTGGCGTCCGAAACCTCGATCGTGACAGCCGCTTCCGGATCGTCGACCAGTTTCTGCAGCTCGCCGACAGTCTTGCGAGGAATGATGATGCCCGGCATTCCTTCCGAGCCCGACGGTGCCTGCACATCGGCGCGCGCCAGACGGTGACCGTCGGTCGCGACCGCGCGAAGCTTCAGGTCCCCGTCGGCTTCGATCGTGTGGAAGAAGATGCCGTTCAGGTAATAGCGGGTCTCCTCGGTGGAGATCGCGAACTGGGTGCGGTCGATCAGCATTTTCAGATCGGTCGCCTTCAGCTTGAACGTATGCGTGAAGCTGCCGGCGGTAAGGTCCGGGAAGTCCGATTCCGGCAGGCACTGCAGAGAGAACTTCGAGCGGCCGGATTGCACTGTCATCGAGCCGCCGTCCGGGTTGGTGGCGAGCAGCACCTCGGAACCGTCCGGCAGCTTGCGGACGATTTCATAAAGCAGGTGCGCCGGAACCGTCGTGGCTCCGGCAGTCTCGACCATGGCCGGCAGGACCTCGGTGATTTCGAGATCGAGGTCGGTCGCCTTCAGATCGAGGCTGGCGCCCGACGCGCGCATCAGCACGTTGGAAAGGATCGGGATCGTGTTCCGCCGCTCCACCACGCGATGCACGTGGTTCAGCGACTTCAGAAGGTTGGACCGCTCAAGAGTAATACGCATGGACGCAATCGCTTTCGACCGTGGCGATCCGGCAGGGCCGGACCCCTGATATTCTGCCGGCTTTGGACCAGCCGGATGATGTGGACCGGCAAAATGGCAGACAACCCGTTCGAAAAGCAAGAGGTGAACAAGGCGTTAGCAAGTCATTTCACATCTGTCTCACGCACTGCACACAGAAAATATGCGTTCTCAACAGCTTGCCCGTTACTTGCCGAAGCCGGTCGGCTTGCCCATAAAGGCTCATGACCATCCATCTGCGCGTGACACCCCTTGACCGATGAACCGAAGAGCAGCCAGCGCGGCTATCGCGTCGCCAATACTTTCGTGCCCGCGCGGCCGCTGGAGCCGGCGCTTTATCTGGTTGCAACCCCGATCGGCAATCTCGGCGACATCACGCTGCGGGCGCTCGAAACGCTCTCAGGTGCCGATGTGCTCGCGTGCGAGGATACCCGGGTAACCCGCGTGCTGCTCGACCGCTACGGCATCGTCAACCGGCCCTACGCCTATCACGAGCACAATTCCGACGAGGTCGGGCCGAAGCTCATCGCGGCGCTGCAGGAGGGGAAATCGGTGGCGCTGGTCTCCGATGCCGGCACGCCGCTCGTCTCCGATCCCGGTTACCGGCTCGGTCAGATGGCGATCGAGGCCGGCCATAAGGTCGTGCCGATCCCCGGCGCCTCGGCGCCGCTTGCAGCCCTCGTCGGCTCCGGCATGCCGTCCGATGCGTTCCTGTTTGCCGGCTTCCTGCCGGTCAAGGACAAGGGCCGGCGGGACCGGCTGGCCGAGCTTTCGAAAGTGCCGGCGACTTTGATCTTCTTTGAATCGCCGCATCGCATCGGCGCAACGCTTGGCGCTGCCGCCGAAGTGCTCGGGGCGGGCCGACGCGCTGCGGTCTGCCGCGAATTGACGAAGACGTTCGAGGAGTTTCGCCGCGGCACGTTGGAGGAGCTTGCCGCCTATTACAATGACGACCGCGTCGTGAAGGGCGAGATCGTGCTGCTCCTGGCGCCGCCTGAAGCTGAGGAACCGCCCGGAGAAATCGAGGTGGACGCGCTGCTGCGCGAGCTTTCAACCTCCATGCCAGCCGCCAAGGCTGCCGCCGAAGCTGCCCGCGTCACCGGACTTCCGCGCAAGGATCTTTATCAGCGGCTTCTGAACCTGAAAGGCGAGGCGGGTGGCGGAGATTGACCCAGGCTTAAGGCGCCGCAAGGTCGAGCGGCAGAAAGCTCAGCGGCAAAAGGCTCAGCGATGGGGCCATGTCTCGGAATATCTCGCTGCGCTTTATCTCCTGGTCAAGGGCTATCGAGTTCTGGCGATCCGTTACCGTACCAAGCTCGGGGAGATCGATCTGATCGTCCGCAAAGGCGATCTGGTGGCCTTTGTCGAGGTCAAGGCGCGGGTCGGCGAACAGGAGGCGATCGACGCCGTCGGTTACGTCACCCAGAGCCGAATTCGAGCCGCAAGCGACGTCTGGCTTTCAAAGCGGCAGGATGCCGCGAGATTGTCTCGGCGTTACGACGTGATCGCGGTGCTTCCCGGCCGTCTGCCGCGGCATTTTGCGAACGCTTTCTGACGCTGATGTGAAATTATTGCATAGGTGTGCAATGTAACATTTCTGACATAAAACTGTTAAGGGCCTGTCACAGCCTGGCCCTATTGCGGTCCTCACCCCAACAAAGGTGGAGAGGACCTTAAAATGTTCAAAAAGCTTTCGATGGCCGCGATCGCGGTCGCACTGTCTGCGACCTCGTCGCTTGCTGCGACCGAGGTCACCTGGTGGCATGCCATGGGCGGCGAGCTCGGCAAGAAGCTCGAAGAGATCGCTCAGAAGTTCAATGAGAGCCAGAGCGACTACAAGGTCGTCCCGGTCTACAAGGGAAGCTATCCGGAAACGTTGACCGCCGCGATCGCCGCGTTCCGTGCCGGCCAGCAGCCGGCCATCGTCCAGGTCTTCGAAGTTGGCACCGGCACGATGATGGCCGCCAAGGGCGCCGTCTACCCGGTCTACAAGCTGATGGCCGATGAAGGCGAACCCTTCGACACCAAGACATTCCTGTCTCCGGTTACCGGCTACTATTCCGATACGAAGGGCAACATCCTGTCGCTGCCTTTCAACTCCTCCACCCCGATCATGTACTACAACAAGGACGTCTTCAAAAAGGCCGGCCTTGATCCCGAGATTGCCCCGAAGACCTGGAAGGAAGTCGAGGAATTCTCGAGGAAGATCGTTTCGTCCGGCGCTGCCAAGTGTGGCCTCACCTCGGCCTGGATCACCTGGGTCCAGACCGAAAACCTTTCGGCGCTGCATGACAAGCCTTTCGGCACCCTGCAGAACGGTTTCGGCGGTGTGAAGTCTGAATTCAGCTTCAACGGTCCTCTGCAGACCAAGCACTGGGCAAACCTGAAGAAGTGGCAGGACGAAGGCCTGTTCAAGTATGGCGGTCCGGTCGGCGGCGACCAGGCGGCGACCATGTTCTATTCCCAGGAATGCGCCATCACGATGAACTCCTCCGCAGGTCGCGCAGGCGTCATCAACAACGCCAAGACCTTCACACCGGGCTTCGCCCCGCTGCCTTACTACGACGACGAGATCAAGGAGCCGAAGAACTCCATCATTGGCGGCGCCACCCTCTGGGTGCTGAACGGCAAGGAAAAGGCGACCTACAAGGGCGTAGCCAAGTTCTTCAGCTATCTCTCCAAGCCTGAAGTCCAGGCAGATTGGCACCAGTTCACCGGCTACCTGCCGATCACCAATGCGGCGTACGATCTCGGCCAGAAGCAGGGCTACTACGCAAAGAACCCGGGTTCCGACATCGCCATCAAGCAGATCACCCGCGGTACTCCCTCGGAAAATTCGAAGGGCGTGCGGTTCGGCAACTTCACCCAGGTCCGCACTATTGTCGACGAAGAGTTCCAGGCACTTCTCGCCAACAAGAAGGACGCCAAGCAGGCGCTCGACAGCGCAGTGCAGCGCGGCAATGCGCTTCTGCGTGAATTCGAAGCTGCCAACTCGAACTGATTGTTCCGATTGCTGCAGGGAGGACCGGCTGTCGCCGGCCCTCCCTTGCTTGCTTGTTACGTTGTGGTGAGGGACCGGTGGATACCAAAAGAACAACCTTCAACAACCGCCTGCTGCCCTATCTGCTGCTCGCGCCCCAGCTCGCTATCACGCTCGTCTTCTTCATCTGGCCTGCAGCGCAGGCAGTGAAATCCTCCTTCGAGCGGGAAGATCCTTTTGGCTTCTCGACCGTTTTCGTAGGGTTGACCCACTATCGGCAGTTGTTTGCGGACCCGAATTATCTGGATGCTCTCTGGCGCACCGCCGTATTCGCGGTATCCGTCACCGTTCTTTCGATGATGCTCGGCCTCGCATTCGCGGCTGCGGTCGATCGCCTGGCGCGGTCCGCAAAAGTCTATACCACCCTGCTTGTCTGGCCTTATGCCGTCGCACCTGTCGTGGCGGGTGTCCTGTGGTGGTTTCTCTTCAATACCTCCACCGGCCTGCTGCCCTTCTTCCTGGAGCGCCTGGGCATTCGCTGGGACCATGATCTCAATGGCACGCATGCCATGATCCTGATCATCATCGCGGCAGCCTGGAAGCAGATCTCCTACAACTTCCTTTTCTTCCTGGCCGGGTTGCAGTCGGTGCCGCAATCGCTGATCGAGGCAGCCGCCATCGACGGTTCGGGCCCGGTGAGGCGCTTCTTCACCATCTCTCTGCCGCTTCTGTCGCCAACGACATTTTTTCTGTTCATCATCAACGTGAACTACACGATGTTCGACACCTTCCCGATCGTGGATGCCACGACGGGCGGCGGGCCTGCCCAGGCGACGACCACGCTCGTCTACAAGGTCTACCAGGACGGCTACGTTGGTCTCAACATCGGTTCGTCCTCGGCGCAGTCGGTATTGCTGATGTTGATCGTGATGCTGCTGACCTTCGTTCAGTTCCGCTTCGTCGAACGCCGCGTCCAGTATTGAGGAACGATCATGGTTGAAAATCGCCCCTTCCTGACCTTCCTCACCCACGCTTTCCTGATCCTCGGATTTCTGATGGTCGCGCTGCCGGTCTATGTCGCGATCGTGGCATCGACCCATGACGTCTCGACGCTGATGAGCGGGCCTGTCCCGCTTCTGCCGGGATCGCATCTCATCGAGAATTATTCGACCATCCTGACGAGTGCCGCTGCGGCTCACGGCCTGCCAAATTATTCGCATATGGCGCTGAACTCTCTGATCATGGCGTTGGCGATCACGGTCGGAAAAATCTCGATCTCGATCCTTTCCGCCTTCGCCATCGTCTACTTCCGGTTTCCGTTCCGGCTGCTGGCCTTCTGGATCATCTTCGTGACCCTGATGCTGCCGGTCGAGGTGCGCATCATGCCGACATACAAGATCGTCGCCGACCTCGGCATGCTGAATTCGTGGGCCGGTCTGACCGTCCCGCTGATCGCATCGGCCACGGCGACCTTCCTGTTCCGCCAGTTCTTCATGACGGTCCCCGACGAGCTTCTGGAAGCGGCCCGGGTGGACGGGGCAGGCCCTATGAAGTTCTTCCGGGACATCCTGCTGCCGCTCTCGCGCACCAATATCGGCGCGCTATGCGTCATCCTCTTCATCTATGGCTGGGTTCAGTACCTCTGGCCGCTCCTGGTGACCACCGACCCCGGCTATTACACGCTGATGATGGGGATGAAGCGCATGGTCACCGTACAGGACGGTGTCATCGAGTGGCAGCTGGTCATGGCAGGTTCCGTTCTCGCCATGCTTCCCCCCATCCTCGTCGTGGTTTTCATGCAGCGGTTGTTCATCCGCGGGCTCACTGAAACGGAGAAATAACATGGCTGGAATTCACATTTCAGAAGTTTCGAAGATTTATACGGGCGGCGTGAAGGCGGTAAGCTCCGTCTCCATCGATATCGTCGACGGCGAGTTCATCGTCCTCGTCGGTCCTTCGGGCTGCGGCAAGTCCACGCTGCTGCGCATGGTTGCAGGGCTGGAAGCCATTTCCGCAGGCGAGGTGAAGATCGCCGGACGGGTCGTCAACCAGATCGAGCCGGCCGAGCGCGATATCGCCATGGTGTTCCAGAACTATGCGCTCTATCCGCATATGACGGTCTATAACAACCTCGCCTACGGTCTGAAGAACCGCGGCACGCCGAAGGCCGAGATCGACACCCGTGTCGCCGAGGCCGCCCGCATGCTGGAGATCACCCAGTATCTGGAACGCAAGCCCCGCCAGCTTTCCGGCGGCCAGCGCCAGCGTGTCGCCATGGGCCGCGCCATCGTCCGCAAGCCGGCAGCCTTCCTGTTCGACGAGCCGCTCTCCAACCTCGACGCCAAGCTGCGTGTTTCCATGCGCGGCGAGATCAAGCGCCTGCAGCGCCGCCTTGGTACCACGTCGATCTACGTGACCCACGACCAGCTCGAAGCGATGACGCTGGCCGACCGCCTCGTCGTTCTGAACGGCGGCCAGATCGAGCAGATCGGCGCACCGCTGGAAGTCTACCACGCGCCGGCCTCCACCTTCGTTGCAAGCTTCATCGGCTCGCCGGCCATGAACCTCGTCAAGGGCGAGCTGCATGGCGACAAGCTGGCGATCGGCCCGGCAATGATCGCCCTCAACGGTTTCGCGCCGACCTCCGGTGCCGTCACCGTCGGCGTCCGCGCCGAGGATCTGCGTATCGCCCGCGACGACGAGGAGGCTCTGCCCTTCCGTCTCGAATACACTGAGGAGCTTGGCGCCCAGCGCCTGATCCACGGCACGGTGGGCGACCAGCAGATCACCGCCGCCGTTTCTCCGGAGATTGCGCTATCGCCGGAAATGCGCATTGCCGTCGATGCCAAACGCCTGCACTTCTTCTCAATCGAAACGGGCAAGCGCCTGCCGGGCAACGTTCCGGCAGAGGCAAAGCTCGCGCCGGTCGAGCCGGTTATCTGAGGGCCCAATCCGGAATTGAGGCCGATCGTTAAAATTCTAACATCGGCCTGAAGAGCGGGCTTACTCTTTGCCGCTAGCATCTCCCGGAATTGACAGCTTCCGGGGGAAACATGAGTTGGCACGTCCTCGCCGCGACCGCAGCGGCAATTGCATTTCGGTCCAAGTCCTACGCACCTGAGAAGCCGAAGGTAAAGCCGTTTATCGGCGCTTGTCCGCATTCTCTCGAAATGAAGCCGATGCCGATCGAGCCCACCTGGGTCATCGCCGGCGATCCGCAGGCGCGTGCCGGTTCTCATTCCACCGCCGAGGACGATTGCGCCACGACCGGCGTATGGGAATGCACGGCGGGCGAGTTCCGCTGGTACTTCCACTGGGACGAAACGGTGGTGATCCTTGAGGGCGAAGTGCATGTGACTGCCGAAGACGGCACGCAGCGCGTTCTCCAGGCGGGCGATGTCGCCTATTTCAAGGGACGGACCTGGGCCACCTGGCGCATCGACAAATATCTGAAGAAGGTCGCCTTCATCCGCCGGCCTTTCCCGAAGCCGATCGCCATGCTTTTCCGCCTGCGCAACATGTTGCGGGCGAAGACACAGGTCGGCATCTCCGCGTGATATCGGCCCGATTGCAGTTGCCTTTGGAGGCCCGCCATCCTACATCAGGCGGGCCAATCCTAGGGGGCTGAAGTCATGGCGAAAATCCGCAAGGTCGCGTTTCAGATGGACCATATCTCCGGCATCAGCATTGCCGGCGACTCCACCTTCGCCATGGCGCTCGAAGCGCAGGCGCGTGGCTTCGAGCTGTTTCACTACACTCCCGACCGCCTGACCATGCGCGACGGCAAGATTTTCGCCGCCGTCGAGCCGCTGCAGGTTCGCGACGTCAAGGGCGATCACTTCACGCTGGGGGAGAAGGAACGCGTCGATCTGTCGGAGATGGACGTCGTTCATCTGCGCCAGGATCCGCCCTTCGACATGGGCTATATCACCTCGACCCATCTGCTCGAGCGCATCCACCCGAAGACGCTTGTCGTCAACGACCCCGCCTGGGTGCGCAACTCGCCGGAGAAGATTTTCGTCACCGAATTCGCTGATCTGATGCCGGCAACGCTGATCAGCCGCGATCCCGGTGAAATCGCCCGTTTCCGGGAAGAGATGGGCGACATCATCCTGAAGCCGCTCTACGGCAATGGCGGCGCCGGGGTTTTCCATTCCGCCCGCGATGACCGCAATTTCACGTCGCTGCTCGAAATGTTCGGCCAGATGTATCGCGGCGAGCCCTATATCGCCCAGGCTTATCTGCCGGCCGTGCGCAAGGGCGACAAGCGCATCCTGCTGGTGGACGGCGAGCCGGTCGGCGCGATCAACCGGGTTCCCGCCGAACACGACAGCCGCTCCAACATGCATGTCGGCGGCCGCGCCGAGGCGACCGAGATTACGCCGCGCGAGAAGGAAATCTGCTCGCGCATCGGACCCGCCCTGCGCGAGCGCGGCTTCATCTTCGTCGGCATCGATGTCATCGGCGATTACATGACCGAGATCAACGTCACATCCCCGACGGGCATCCGCGAAGTCAAGAAGTTCGGCGGCGCCGACGTCGCAAGCCTCCTCTGGGATGCGATCGAGGCAAAACGCGCCTGATGAAGGCAAGGCGTTTCGGATACGGATCGCCTTTGTTCTCGCGATACAACCGAACGCAACCCGTTTGCAGCGGATGCGTGAAATTGTTCGATTAATGTTCTTGTTTCATTCCAATTTCTATGCCAGATTGCAATCCCTGGCACAGAAAGCGTGTATCGCTGGCGTCCCGGACATGAAGTTAGGGGCGGGGTGGATATGGTTTCGCGCGTCAGCACAGTCGCATTCCAGGGCATAGAAGGCGTTCCGGTCGACGTTCAGGTCATGGTCGGGCCGGGCAAGATCAACATGCATATCGTCGGCCTGCCGGACAAGGCGGTGGCCGAGAGCCGCGAGCGGGTGCAGGCGGCATTGCACGCCTCCGGTCTTGCCATGCCGCCGAAGAAGATCACCGTCAATCTGGCGCCGGCCGACCTTCCGAAAGAAGGATCGCATTTCGACCTGCCGATCGCACTGGCCCTGATGGCGGCGTTGGGCGCCGTTCCCGGAGATGCACTCACCGGTTATGTGGTGCTTGGGGAACTGAACCTTGACGGCACGCTTGCGCCCGTGGCCGGCGCACTTCCGGCGGCAATTGCCGCCAACGCTCTGGGAAAAGGCCTGATCTGCCCGGCCGACAGCGGCGCGGAAGCCGCCTGGGCAGGGGCCGAAATCGATATCGTCGCGCCGCGCAGCCTGATCGCGCTCGCAAACCATTTCCGCGGCACCCAGGTCATCTCGCGTCCGCAGCCGGCAATCCGGGCCTTGCCTGCCAATCTGCCCGACCTCGTTGACATCAAAGGCCAGGAATCGGCCAAGCGTGCACTGGAAGCCGCCGCCGCCGGTGGCCATAATCTTCTGATGGTCGGCCCTCCCGGCTCCGGCAAATCCATGCTTGCCGCCCGGCTGCCGTCCATCCTGCCGCCGCTTTCAGCCGCCGAACTGCTGGAAGTTTCGATGATCCATTCGATCGCCGGCCAGCTTTCGGGCGGCAAGCTCTCCGACCGCCGGCCTTACCGCACGCCGCATCATTCGGCCACCATGGCAGCGCTGGTGGGCGGTGGCCTGCGCGCAAGGCCGGGGGAGGCATCGCTTGCCCATCATGGCGTGCTGTTCCTCGACGAATTCCCGGAATTCTCGCCACAGGCGCTGGACGCGCTCCGTCAGCCGCTGGAGACCGGCGAGTGCATTATCGCCCGCGCCAATCATCGGGTTTCCTATCCCGCCAGCATCCAACTGGTTGCCGCCATGAACCCCTGCCGCTGCGGCATGGCGGGCGAACCCGGCCATTCCTGCGCACGTGGGCCAAAATGCATGTCGGACTACCAGGGGCGCATTTCAGGGCCGCTGATGGACCGTATCGATATCCGCATCGACGTGCCGGCAGTCTCGGCCGCCGATCTCATTCGCCCGAGGCCGGCGGAAAGCAGCGCGGATGTCGCCAAGCGCGTGGCGGCTGCGCGTGACAGACAGCGGGAGCGGTTCGAACAGGCCGGTTATCCGCGTGTGCTCACCAATGCCCGCTGCTCGACGGCCCTGATCGAGAAGATCGCCGAACCCGATCCCGGTGGTCTCCAGTTGCTGAGGGACGCGGCCGAAAAGCTCAAGTTCTCGGCCCGCGGATACCATCGGATATTGAAAGTCGCCCGCACACTCGCCGATCTCGACGGCAAGGATACGGTCGGCCGCATTCATCTCGCTGAGGCGATTTCGTATCGCATGGTCGGCGAACGGCTGGCGACGGCCGCGGCGTGAGGCGGAAGGTTAGGGATGTGTTGCGAGGGGCGGGAGGTGGCGATGAATTTGCTCTGCGGCCAGGGCGGGTCGTCACCGATGACCAGGCTCCACTTAGGCGGACCGCCTCTTAGGCAGACGGGGATAGCATACCCTTCCGTCGTCATCCTTATCTGTTGCGTTGGTTTTGCTTTGAGTTGAATCTGAGCAGGCTGGCGGCGTACCTTCGTCATCCTTGGTCTGAGAGACCGTGCCCGAGCCCGGTACGCCGCCTTTAGACATGCTTC